>CAZLWE010000013.1:0-64306 GCA_964562985.1 uncultured Acidimicrobiales bacterium | reverse complement strand
GCGGTACGCGAGCTGGGTTTAGAACGTCGTGAGACAGTTCGGTCCCTATCCTCTGCAGCCGGAGGAAATTTGAGGAAAGCTATCCCTAGTACGAGAGGACCGGGATGGACGTAGCTCTGGTGTGCCAGTTGTCCTGCCAAGGGCATGGCTGGTTGGCTACCTACGGAAGGGATAACCGCTGAAAGCATCTAAGTGGGAAGCCCGTTCCAAGATTAGATTTCCCACAGGGTAAACCTGGTAAGGCCCGTGGAAGACCACCACGTTGATAGGCCGGAAGTGTACGCACAGCAATGTGTTCAGCTGACCGGTACTAATCGGCCGAGGGCTTGGTTAATCTCATGATTTCACTCGACTTGTCGTGTGAAAAAGGATTGGGAAGTACTAATACCCGATGTTCGTGCTCGCTATGGAATCCTCGAGGAGAGGACTGTCAGAGGTTTGCGAAACGCCTCTGGCTTTGACAACTGAATAGAAATCAGCAGTTATAGAGATCGCACACGGCCAACGCGGTGTAACAGTCTCGGTAGCGATAGCGCTGGGGTCACACCTGTTCCCATTCCGAACACAGAAGTTAAGTCCAGTTGCGCCGATGGTACTTGGTTCGAATGGGCCTGGGAGAGTAGGTCGCCGCCGGTTTCGCATTGGAGTAGAGCCACCCTTCGGGGTGGCTCCTCCTAGTTTTGCGACTCGTTCCGAACACAACAATCAATCGCAGTTGCGCCGATGGTACTTGGTTCGAATGGGCCTGGGAGAGTGCCTCCACGCTCCGCACTGGACCGTGCGAGTTTGGAGGCGCAGCCGAGAAACTCGGTTAGTGAGCGGAGCGAACGGCGGTCGCCGCCGGTTTCGCATTGGAGTAGAGCCACCCTTCGGGGTGGCTCCTCCTAGTTTTCGACCCACTCACTTAGTTCTTTTGGCCTACTGCCGATCGACAACCTATGAAGTCCGCACTCGCTCGAGTTCGCTATGGCCGGCGATACGCCGCAGCGCGAGCGCAGATGGCCGTCTTCGAAGAGCTCGATGCCGTCTTTGTGCACATCCCGAAGACCGGCGGCGTGTCGATTTCTAAAGCGTTATTCGATTCCGGCACGGTTGGCGGTCACCGCCCAGCGCAGACATACCGCCTGATTTATGGCGCCGAGCGCTACGCACAGATGTTTACCTTTGGATTCGTCCGAGAGCCGCTCGATCGATTGGCCTCAGCGTTTGCCTACCTCAAGGCTGGCGGACGCCAACATCGGAGCGACCTCGAGGTCGCACCACGGTTCGACGAGATTGCGAACCTGGAGGAGTTCGTGCTCGAGTACCTCGGCCAGCCGGGATATGAATCGATCGCGCACTTTCGCCCCCAGGTCGATTTCTTGTGTGCTCCCGATGGCACCGTGATGGTGGACTTCGTGGGCCGGTTCGAACAGCTTGTCGATGACTTTGCCGCGGTTGCCCGTCAGATCGGCGTCGACCGGTGTCTGACGGAGCGTCTGAACGCTGGCCCCAAGCGGGACTCCTCCGCCCCGCTGTCACGGGTCGCCCGTGACCGTGTGCGCTCATTCTTCGCTGCAGACTTCGAGGTATTCGGCTACCGATAGCGTCCAGGCCTCGCTGCGTGGTCTCGCTCGTACGCGCGGCGCGCCTGTAACCTGAGCCAATGTCTTCTTCAGGTCGACGCCAAGGCGCGTCCCGCAAACAGTCTGGTTCACGAGGCCAGCGAAATGAACGCGGGAACGGCCCGAAGCGCTCGGGTGGGCCCAAGTCATCGGGGTCGGGCCGATCTCGGTCGAATTCTGGGGGTTACAAGGGCCGAAGCGACGGTTCGGGCGGGAAGCGTCGGGATAGTTCGCGCAATAGCCGCGACGACAACCGAAGCGATTCGCGGTCGAACTCCCGAGGCTACAAAGGCAAACGCGACGGCGGCTACAAAGGCAAACGCCGAGATGGCGACCGCGATGGCCGTCAAGGAGCGCGGTCAGGACAGCGCGACGGCCGACCGCAAACCTCGACCAAGGCTGCGCATAGCGCTCGGCGAGGCGAGCCGGAGAAGTCCAAGGCACGCGCGGAGAACTCCGGCTGGGGGAGCGTCGCCAAGCATGGAGCTATCGGCGCGACGATTGGTCAACGCAATGATGAGATCGAAGCGGCAGAGAACGAGCGATTCAACGCCGAAGAACGGGTCAAGTTCGAAAAGCGCCAAGCCAAGCGTGATGCCAAAGCTGCTCGTCAAGATGACCTGCGGACCCAAGCCCAGCGTGCGATCGATCGGGGTGCCATGGAGCCCTACGAACGGGACGCTACCGGAAAGAAACCGGTAGTCGATAGGCGTCCCTTGCCAGGACGACCACCCAATCCGCGTGACATCACCAAGGAAATGACGCGCCTCGCCGGGAAGCAAAAGGGCGCCGACTCTTGGAGGCTTTTTAAGCGAGCCGCAAACGAATATCAAGATGACCGCTTCGACGATTGCCTTCGAACGATCAAGCCTATGGCGAAACGCTTCGCCGAGATTGTTGAAGTGCAGGAACTATTCGGCCTTTGCCTCTACCGGCTAGGGCGATGGGACGAAGCGATCGAGGAGCTTGAAGGCTTCCGAGACCGATCGGGCACCACCGAACAGAATCCGGTTCTGATGGACTGTCACCGCGCCGTCGGCAACTGGGCTGACGTCGATGAGCTGTGGTCCGAACTCGGCGAGCACTCTCCTTCGCCGGAGCTGATGGCCGAGGGGCGGATCGTCATGGCCGGCGCCCACGGAGATCGAGGCCAATATGGAGATGCGATTCGGTTGCTGGAGAAGGGTTGGAAGCCACCGCGGCAACCCGAAGTTCATCATCTTCGTCGGGCGTACGTGTTGGCCGATTTCCTGGAACGAGACGGGAAGATCCCGAAGAGCCGGAAGCTTTTCGGATGGATTGCTTCGAAGGACGCCTCGTATCTGGACGCCGGAGAGCGTGCCCGCAGCTAGAAGCGACACCCAATAACGCTGACGTACATCTGAAATTGTGGTGACCGATGACATGTTTGCTATGGCTTGAACGCTAGCCTTTTGGTCGGTGGCAACGATGCCACCTACCAGGCCCCAAAATACGAGCGGGTAGGGAGAAATATGACTGACGTAGCAGCTCCGGTCGGGCGAGATGTCGATCGGGTGGTTATTCGCTTCGCTGGCGATTCAGGCGATGGCATGCAGCTCACCGGTGACCGTTTCACCAATGCGAGCGCCCTCTTCGGGAACGACTTGGCGACGTTGCCGGAGTTCCCCGCCGAGATTCGAGCCCCGCAAGGAACGCTCGCCGGAGTCTCGGCCTTCCAAGTCCAAATCAGTAGCCAAGAGATCTCGACCCCAGGCGATGAGCCGACCGTCTTGGTCGCCATGAACCCGGCTGCATTGCAGTCCGATCTTGGCCGGTTGGCCGGCGGTGGCACGCTCATTATCAATGAGGATGCGTTCGACGATCGCAACCTGGAGAAGGCTGGCTACAGCGATAATCCGCTTGAGGACAATTCGCTGGACGGTTACACGGTGATCACGGTCCCGATGTCGAAGCTCACTCGTGAAGCATGCTCGGAGATCGAAGGCGTCAAGCCGCGTACTGCGGAGCGATCCAAGAACTTCTTCGCGCTGGGACTCGTGTCGTGGATGTACACCCGCCCGACCGAACCGACCTTGGAATGGGTCAAGCAGAAGTTCAAAGGCAAGGAGACGGTTATCGCTGCGAACACCGCAGCGTTCCATGCCGGGCACGCCTACGGCGAAACCGCCGAGTTGGGTAGCCATGTTGTTTCGATCGCACCTGCAAGCCTTGAGCCGGGTACGTACACAAACATCAACGGAAATACCGCTCTCTCGTGGGGTCTCATCGCTGCGTCGCAGCAGGCGGACTTGCCAATGTTCTTGGGTTCGTATCCAATCACACCGGCCTCCGACATCTTGCACGAACTCGCGAAGCACAAGAACTTCGGCGTACGCACCTTCCAAGCCGAGGATGAGATTGCCGCAGTGTCCTCAGCGATCGGCGCCGCCTACGGCGGCCATTTGGCAGTTACCACCACCTCTGGTCCGGGCGTTGCGCTCAAGGGCGAGGCGATCGGTTTGGCGATCATCCTCGAGCTACCACTGATCATCGTCGATATTCAGCGTGGTGGCCCTTCGACGGGTCTACCGACCAAGACCGAAGCGTCCGACTTGATGATGGCGATGTACGGCCGCCATGGCGAGTCACCGATGCCTGTCGTTTCGGCGTACAGCGCGTCCAACTGCTTCGACGCTGCAATAGAAGCTGCTCGAATCGCTCTCACCTACAAGACCCCGGTCATGTTGCTCTCCGACGGCTATTTGGCCAATGGCTCAGAACCATGGAAGTTGCCCGACGTAGCGTCGCTTCCGACAATCGATGTCGAGTTCGCGACCGAGCCAAACCAGACCAACGAAGATGGCGAGGGAGTCTTCTGGCCCTACATGCGTGACGAGAAGCTCGTTCGGCCGTGGGCGGTACCTGGAACCGATGGTCTCATGCACCGTGTGGGTGGTTTGGAGAAACAGGACGGAACCGGAAACGTCTCCTATGACCCGGCCAATCATGGCAAGATGACCGACATCCGCCAAAAGCGCATCGAGTTGATCGCCGATGACATTCCGCTTACTGACGTAAGCGGTGATCCGAACTCAAAGACTGCGGTCGTCGGCTGGGGCTCAACCTGGGGCGCAATTCGCGGAGCCTCGCGGCGCCTAGCTGACTCTGGCACACCGATCGCGCACATCCACCTCACGCACCTCAACCCACTTCCAAAGGATCTGGGCGAGGTACTGAGCCGCTACGACAACATTTATGTACCCGAACTGAACATGGGGCAGCTCGTGAAGATCTTGCGTTATGAATTCCTGATCGACGCAAAGCCAATCAACAAAGTCATGGGCCAGCCGTTTACTGCCGGCGAGCTCGAACACATCATCACTTCCATGATGACCGGAACGGAGGCCTGAGATGGCGAACGCACCTGCAACAACCAAGAAGGATTGGTCAACCGACCAAGAAGTTCGATGGTGCCCTGGATGTGGCGACTACTCGATCTTGACCGCCCTGCAGCTCCTCATGCCCGAACTCGACGTTCGGCGAGAGGACACCGTCTTCATCTCCGGTATTGGCTGTGCTGCTCGATTCCCGTACTACATGAACACCTACGGGATGCACTCGATCCACGGGCGAGCGCCAGCGTTCGCGACCGGACTGAAGCTGGCTCGCCCTGAGCTTGATGTTTGGGTTGTGGGTGGCGATGGCGACATGTTGTCCATCGGTGGCAACCACTTGATCCACGCTCTCCGCCGCAACGTCAACGTCAACATCTTGTTGTTCAACAACATGATCTATGGCCTGACGAAGGGCCAATTCTCGCCAACGAGCACGCCGGGCAAGGTGACCAAGTCGTCGCCGTACGGCTCACTCGATCAGCCGTTCAATGCGGTGAGTGTCGCCCTTGGTGCCGAAGCCTCATTCGTGGCGAGAACCCACGATTTGGATCGCAAGCACATGCAGGAGACCTTCCGACGGGCCCATGCGCACAATGGCGCATCGCTCGTGGAGATCTACCAGAACTGCAACGTCTTCAACGACGGCCAATTCGACACCATTACGAAGAAGGCAAACCGCGACGCGAACCTCATTTCGCTCATCCACGGTGAGCCGATTCGATTCGGTGCTGAACAAGAGAAGGGCGTGGTGTTCGACAATGGCGTGGCCACGATCGTGAACGTCGACGACGTTGGCGCGGATGCGTTGCACGTCCACGACGAGACCGATCCGTGCCCGGGTGTCGCCTTTGCGCTATCGCGTCTCGCCGCCGGCCCACACGAGCCCACCCCTATGGGTGTGTTCCGCGCCGCGGACCGCGGTGAATACTCCGCAGAGACAACGGAACAACTCGCTGCTGCCCAAGAAAAGAAGGGTCCTGGAGATCTTTCTGCACTCTTGACGTCAAATCCGACCTGGGAAGTCCACTAATTCCCGGGGGTTAGTGTTACAACTCGTGCCTTATTCGGGACTGTTTGTTACAACCGCTTGGCGTAACTGAAAACTGGCCTGACATCACGTTGGGGAGTACCTAGACTGGAGTCGTGCGAAGTATTTCCCTGCCAAGGTGGGCTTGGATGGCCTTCTTCGCGGCAGGGGTCATCCTCATATTCTTCCTCGTTTTCCGCTTGGGTAGCCAAGCGTCAGCGGGGGTAGCTCTCAGCGATCCCGTGGTGTGGGTTGAGGATGGCGCTCGCGGACGAATTTTGTTGATCAACGGTGTAACCGAGGAAGTCACCGCCTCGGTGGATGTTGGGGAGCCAGGCGACCAACTGCAGGTCCTTCCTCGCGGACGAGACGCGGTCTTCTTGAACGGGTCGTCCAGCGAGCTGGGAGTTATTGGCGCATCGTCGCTCAACATCGACAGCATGGAAGAGCTCGACGCGACCGACTCTGCCGATGAAGAGACCTTCGAGTTGCTTGCAGACTTTGATGCGTCGCGTTCTGGGTTCCTCGTTTCGGACGAGCGAATCTTGGTCGTGGACCCGGGGGCTGGTGTACCCGTGGAGATCCGTACCGATGACGGCCTCGGAGACCGGGTGATTGATGCCCAAGGTGAATTGGTAGCGGTCACTACTGATGCAACCCGGGTAGGCGTCACAAATGGTGTGGGGCAGTTCATCTCCCTCGCTGGATTGCCAGGCCCCTTGGATGACAGCAGTGAAGCACCGGGTCTGGCACGTACGGCACTTGGCACGTTTGTCGTAGACGCGAGCCGACGTTCGGTAAATGAGGTTCTAGCAAACGGAAGCCTCGGCCCGACAACATGCGTATCCGGGTCACTCAGCGGTGTCCGAATTGGTGGCAATGAGCTCACCGATGTTGGGGGAGTGCGGCGAGTCCTCGTGCACGACACGGCCGCAGGCGTCCTCAGCGTGTCGCTGCCTGACTCGAATGACTGTCTGCAGATCCCAATCGAGAATCGCAGCGCACCAGAGAACTGGGGTGACCCGGTCGCGGTGGACAACGTCGCATACCTTCCCAACTATGAGGAGGGCCGCATCATCGTTGTCGACCTTGACGAACGGTCCGAGGTTGACGATGTTCGTTTCGGTATCGCTGGGCGACCGTTCGAGCTCGAAGTATTCGATGGGACAGTCTGGGCGAACGAACCGTTGGGATCGCTCGCAGCGGTACTGCGAGGCGAGGAAATCAGCGTTATCTCGAAGATCAGCACCCTCACCGTCAGTGGAACCGAGCAGGGTGAAGGCGAAGGCATCGATGCCGCGGCAGGCGAGTCCGAAACCGACGAGATCATATTTGGGCAGCGGGGAGAGTTCGGCTTTGGTAGTGCAGGGCTCTCCGTGGGCGAGGGCGGCGATGCGTTGGCCGTTCCTGACGGCGAAGGCGATGAGCTCGACGCGGACGATCTCGACTTGCCGTTCGAAGGTGAACTGTCGAACGCACCGTTGATTGTTGAACTCGAGCAACAGGTGCTCGACGAAACAGTCGTCGAAGAGGAGTTGCAGGCCAACTTCACGTTCTCCTCCGACACCGTAAACGCTGGCGAGGTAGTTGAACTGCTCGATAGTTCCGCCGGCAACCCCACGTCCTGGAACTGGGACTTCGGCGATGGCACCGGAGCCAACGGGCCCCAAGCTACGAAGTCTTGGGACACCGAAGGTGTCTTCACCGTGACCTTGTTCGTCGCGAACGAAGCAGGAGACGAGTCGCAACAGTCATTTGACTTCACCGTGGTCGCTCCCGACTTGTTGCGTGTTCCTACCGCCGACTTCACCTTCGAGACAAGCACCGTGGAAGTCGGTGAAGCGCTGCAGTTCTTCGATCAATCCACCGGAGATCCCGACGTCTTGCTGTGGAGCTTTGGCGAGGGATCCACCGCCACCGGTACGGCCCCGACCCATACCTTTAGCACCCCGGGACAATTCACGGTGTCGCTCACGGCGAGCAATGAGGCCGGCGCAGACACTGCGAACGCGATAATCACCGTGGTGGAATCGGTCAGCCCGCCCGAGGCGGTAATTGGTGCCTTCCCTGGAATCGTCGAAGTCGGTCAGACGATCACGCTGTTGAGCGAGTCGACGAATTCGCCGACGAGCACCACCTGGGACTTCGACGACGGCCAGGGTTCGCTCGGCACAGTTGTCCGCCACTCGTGGACCGAGCCCGGCACGTATCGGATCCGCCTTCAGGTATCCAACAGTGCCGGTACCGACACTACCTTCAGCGATATCACCGTGGAGCCAGCGGTACAGCCACCTATCGCTCGATTCGGTGAGTCGACGCTCGAAGTAGTGGTCGGCGAAGAGATCCGCTTCAACGACCTCTCGTTGAACAATCCCACCCTCATCACGTGGGAGTTTGGTGACAACACTTCGGATCAAGGCGCGAATGTCGTCAAAGCCTGGACTGAACCGGGAACGTTCACGGTCACCCAAACGGTATCGAACGATGCTGGCAGCGACAGTGCCGCAAAGACGGTGACCGTCCTGCCGCTTCCCCCCAACCCACCAATCGCAAGCTTCACCGTTCCAACAGCCGTGGTCCCGGTCAACCAGCCGCTTCGATTTACCGATTCCTCAACCGGTGACCCAACCGAATGGCGTTGGGATTTCGGCGACAATGGACCACGATCGACCGCCCAGAGCCCGGTTCGGCCATTTGATATGCCTGGGACGTACACGGTGACGCTGACGGCCTCCAACGCCGGCGGTTCGGACTCAACTTCCTTGATTGTCACCGTTGTAGATCCGCCCGTGGCGTCCTTTAGTTCGGTGATCGATGAGCTCCTCGTGAGCTTTACCGACACGTCGTCCAATGGGCCAACTGCATGGGAATGGGACTTCGGCGACGGAACCGCGTCGACGGCCCAGAGCCCGAATAAGACCTATGCGTTGCCTGGCACCTACACCGTCACGTTGATCGCGACCAACGACGGCGGCTCCTCGACAGAGTTCGAGCAGACGCTGACCGTAAACCGCGCTCCAACCGCAGCATTCTCGGTGACTACCGGTGCACTCTCGGCGCAGTTCACGAACACCTCGACAGATTTGCCGATCCAGGGTTCAACCGTGCTGTGGGACTTCGGCGACGGGGACACCACGGCTGTACGAAGCCCGAACCATCTCTATGACGCAGCTGGTACCTATGAGGTGACACTAACGGTTACGAATGGTGCTGGTTCAGACACAACCACCCAGATGGTTACCGTCGTGAACGCTCCTCCAACCGCAGCGTTCACGTGCTCCCAGACCGCCGGTTCAGACATCGTCTCGTGCGACGCCTCCAGTTCGACGGGCGCAGCGACGTTCGCTTGGTCTGCCCCCGACGCTGCGAATCCAGCGCCTTCCGGAAGTTTCGTGTCGTTCGCATTCCCCTCGACCGGAGTCTTCCCGATCGAACTAACGGTGACCGCCGCCGATGGTCAAACCGATGTCTTCGAGCGAGACGTGCCGGTCACAATTACGCCTCCGGCTCCTCAGGTAAGCGTGGTCAGCTCGTTGGTCGGCACGACGGTATCTGCCACCGCGTCGGCTGATCAGGCCATCACGAATTGGGCGTGGTCGATCGATGGTGATGGGGTCGTAACCGATGGTGTCGGGCCTGATGCGTCCTTCACCGTGCCGTCGCCAGCGACGACGTACACCATCACCGTTACCGGTACGAACGGGAATGGCTCCGATACCGCCTTCACGACGGAGGTTACGCCAGCGCTTCCTCCACCGAGCGTGAGCCTCGTGACGAGCTTGACCGGCAACACGATTATGGCGTCCGCCTCGGCGAATCAGACCATCACGAATTGGGTGTGGTCGATCAGTGGAAACGGTGTTGTTGTCGATGGGGTGGGTCCGGACGCAGTATTCACTGCCCCCTCGGCCAACACCTCCTACACCATTACTGTCACCGGTTCGAACGGGAATGGTTCTGACACGGCGACGAGTGCCGAAATGACACCACCGGCCCCAACTACGACGACGACGACGGTGGCGCCGACAACGACGACGACGACGGTGGCGCCGACAACGACGACCACAACTACGACGACTACGACGACCACAACTACGACGACTACGACTACGACGACTACTACGACGACGACGGTGGCGCCGACCACGACGACCACGACGACCACGGCGGTGCCTGGCCCGTAGCCACCGCGTTGAGCGCTGGAGAAACGCTAGCTAGTCGTCGTCAGCGTCTCGTAGCGCCGAAGCAAGTTCTGTATCTAGCGAACACATCTCTTCGGGGAGATGATGTTGTCGCGCCCAGGTGGCGGTGAACACGTCGCTTCCCGCCATCGCCAGTAGGTCGCCGCCGATCTCGGGGTGGCGCAGGTAGAGGCCGATACGACGGGTTATACCGCTGCCGCGAACCCATAGTTCGGCGGTCTCGCGTCCCGCGACGGCTGCCGATAGGGTCGCAACGACGCGATGAAAGGTGCCCAGTTGGCTGTCTACCTTTCCAACATCGTGCAGTAGCGCAGCCGCGATCACCGGACGATCAGCGCGTTCACCGAGGGTGTCTACGGTTCGTCGAGCGACACCGGCGGCATGCCGACGGTCTTGTGCGCTCATGCGTTGCCACAACGCGACCTCGCCTTCGAGAAGCTGTGATGTGGCCCACTCATCGTCCTCGCGAGAGGGGCCGATGGGTAGCAGGGAGCCGAAGAATCGTTTCGTGAGATGGAGAGCCTTCATGACGCACCGCCTGGTTTCGACGTGGCCCGGGGGTGGGCGGCACGGTAGCTGCGAACGAGTAGGTCGGTAGAGACCTTCGTGTAGAGCTGAGTAGTTGATATCGAGCTATGTCCGAGCAATTCCTGCACAGTACGTATATCGGCACCATTGTCTAGCATGTGTGTCGCACAGCTGTGACGTAGCACGTGAGGGGTTAGACGATCTGCGACGCCAGCGGTTAAACCGTGCTTTCGCACGACACCCCATATTCCTTGGCGGGATAGACGCCCTCCACGTTGATTGAGAAACACCGCATTCTGTTGGTCGCGACCGGCCCACGTGTCGGGCGCGAGATTCGCTCGCCCCTCCGGGCCAAGCCACCGTTCGAGAGCGCGGTCAGCGAATCGACCGAGTGGCACTAGACGTTGCTTGTCACCCTTGCCCGTAACTCGCACGAGCGCTGAGGGGTGGTCGATGTCATCGAGTGACAGTGCGACGCATTCGGAGATGCGCATTCCTGTTCCGTAGAGCAACTCGAGTATCGCTCGGTCTCGAAGGTCGGCCGGTGAGTCGGAGGCAGGGGCTTCAAGGACCGCGGCGACTTCGTCTTCGGTGAGCGCTTTGGGTAGGCCGCGTGGGAGCTTGTTTTGCTCGACATCGGCAGTCGGGTCGCCGGTGACTACGCCTTCGGCGAAGAGGTAGCGATAGAGCCCTCTGACCGCCGCCATCGTGCGATTCGTCGTTGTCGCGGCGAGTTGGGCGTTGTGAAGGAGCGCGTTGAAACCTTCTATGTCCTGTGTGGTCGCGTTACGCGCAGCGACACCGTTCTCGTCCAGATAGCCGGCGTACTTGGTCAAGTCTCTTCGGTAGGCGGCCAGGGTGTTGGGGGCTCGCCCCTTCTCGATCAGCAAGTGGGTCAGAAAGTCCTCCATGTCGAGAGGAAGCGCATCCTTGGCGCCCGAGGCCTTCGGGCGTGTCATCAGCGCCGCAAGGCCGCCAGCACGCCGATAATCGTCTTGGCGTCGGTGATCTCGCCGCGTGCAATCATCTGCTCAGCCTGCACGAGAGGCACCTTGACGATCTCCATCGCAGCTTCTTCGGGGCTGTCTGTCATCTCACGTTCAACCGCCGTGAGTCCGGTTGCCAGGTAGATGACGATCGACTCGTCGCAGTATCCCACGGTGTTATGGACGGTCGTGAGGTGCTCTAACGATTCCGCCGCCAGGCCGACCTCCTCAATGAGTTCTCGGCGGGCCGTCGCTTCGGTCGGTTCGCCTTCGACATCGCGCAGTCCGGCTGGGATCTCGAGCAACAGTGCGTCTAGGGCAGGGCGGTACTGTCGGACGAGAACGATGTCGTCGCCGTCGATGGGAACTGCCGCCACTGCGCCGGGGTGATGGATGACGTCGCGTTCAAAGGTCTGGCCGTCGGGTCCCATAAAGATCCCCTTTGCGACCCGGAGGATCCATCCCTGATACACGGTCTTCTCGGAGACGGGATGGAAGCCGGTCACGAGGTGGATTGGGCGGCGGCGTCGACCTCGATGAGTTGAGGATTCCGCCCGTTCTTCCGATCGACGACTGCAGCGATGAATGCCCGGAACAGGGGAGCGGGCCGGTTCGGGCGGCTCTTGAGCTCCGGATGTGCTTGGGTTGCGACCCAGAACGGGTGATTCCGTAACTCGATGAACTCGACCAGTCGGCCGTCTGGGGACATTCCCGATGGCCAGAAGTCACCGTCGTCGAACTTAGTCAGATACTTGGAATTGAACTCGTAGCGGTGACGATGGCGTTCGCTCACGACTTCCTCACCGTATGCCTGAGCGACTTTCGAATCGGCTTCCAACTGTGCAACGTAGGCGCCGAGGCGCATGGTCCCACCCTTTTCGGAGACGTCTCGCTGGTCTTCCATGAGGTGCACAACCGGGTGCGGAGTTTGCGGGTCGAATTCGAGCGAGTTCGCTCCCGTGAGCCCGAGGGCGTTCCGGGCGTACTCGATGGTCATGACCTGGAGTCCGAGGCACAACCCGAGACAGGGAATGTTGTGCTCGCGTGCCATCGCGGCTGCTGCGATCTTGCCTTCTACGCCTCGCTCGCCGAATCCGCCCGGGATGACGATGCCATCGAGTGAGCGAATCCGCTCTGCGAGGAGTCCTTCGACGTCTTCGGCTTGAATCCAATCGATCTCGACATCGGCGAGATGGTGAATTCCTGCGTGGTTCAGAGCCTCGACCACGGAGAGATAGGCGTCGACCAAACTGACGTACTTGCCAATGAGACCGACACGAACCTTTTGCTCGGCAGCGAAGACCCGGTCGACGAGGGCCTTCCACTCGGTGAGATCAGCATCGGGGGCATCGACCTGCAGGTGATTGCACACGAAGGTATCGAGACCCTCGTTGTACAGAACGAGGGGAATCTCGTAGAGGCTGTCGGCATCTGCCGCGTTGACCACGCCCGCGACGGGGACATCGCACAACCGAGAAATCTTGCGCTTCAGTTCATCGGTGATCGGTTCGTCGCTTCGACATACGATCGCATCAGGTTGGATACCACGGCTACGCAACTCGGTAACCGAGTGTTGGGTCGGCTTTGTCTTTTGCTCACCAGAAGGTCCGATGAAGGGCACAAGAGTGACGTGTAGGTAGAAGACGTTCTGTGGGCCTACGTCGAGGCGGAACTGCCGTATTGCCTCGAGGAACGGAAGAATTTCGATATCGCCGACTGTGCCGCCGACCTCGGTGATGACAACGTCGGTGTCATCGGAGGTGAGCTGGCGGATGCGATGCTTGATCTCGTCGGTGATGTGCGGGATGACCTGCACGGTACGACCGAGGTAGTCCCCACGGCGCTCGGCTGCAATGACCGATGAATAGATCGAACCGGTGGTGGCGTTGGAGCGTCGGGTCAGGTTCTCGTCGATGAAGCGCTCGTAGTGTCCCAAGTCGAGGTCGGTCTCGCCGCCGTCGTCGGTCACGAACACCTCGCCGTGTTCGAACGGGTTCATCGTTCCTGGGTCGACATTGAGGTACGGGTCGAGCTTCTGCATCGTGACGTTCAAGCCCCGAGCTTTTAGAAGTCGGCCGAGAGATGATGCGGTGAGTCCCTTGCCCAGAGAACTCGCTACTCCGCCTGTCACAAAGATGTGCTTGGTCACGGAACGCCAGCCTATCTTGCGCTCGGCGAGCGCGTGTGTTGGGCGAGCAACTCCTCGGCGTGTTCGATCGCCGAACTGGAGTCGGGCGACCCGGAGAGCATGCGTGCGACTTCCACCACCCGCTCATCTTCGGTGAGCATTCTGGCGTCGGACACCGTGCGGCTACTCGTGCTCGACTTATTGATGATCACGTGGTGTGCGGTGCAGGCTGCTACCTGCGGCAGGTGGGTCACAACAAATACTTGACTGTCGGCCAAGGAGGTCAAGGCATCACCGATCGCCTTGCCGGTTTCGCCACCGATTCCGGCGTCGACCTCGTCGAAGACCTTGATCGGTGGGCCTCCCGAGATCACGATTCGCAATGCCAGCATGGTTCGACTCAATTCGCCACCAGACGCCCCCTTGCCAATCGGTAGTTCGGGAAGTCCAGGATTGGGCGCGAGCAAAATAGCGACTTCCTCGCCTGCGACCCCGGCCACGTCGATGCTGACCCTCGCGTCGGGCATGGCCAGCGTCGAGAGCTCCGTCGTGATCGCTTTCGCGAGTTTGGGCGCCGCTTGCTGGCGTTGTGAAAGGACTCGATCCGATTCCTCCCGGAGGCGGCTGAGGGCCTTTGTGCGGTCATCGGTGAGTGCCACCACCCGCTGTTCATGTGACTCCAGCTCGGTGAGCTGGGTTGCGAGATCTCGCTCGTAGTCCATGACGTCGACCAGGGTCGGCCCATATTTGCGCCGAAGCTCTGCCAACAGTTGACGTCGAACGCGTACGATTTCGCGGGCTTGGGGATCGTCGACGCTGAGTTCGGAGAACTGACGCAACTCTGACGCGAGATCCGTGAGTTCAGCGAGTACGGCCTCGATCCGGCTCCGGATGGACTCGAACTCTGGCCCGCCTTCGAGGAGGTTGGCTACCTGGCCGAGGGCTTCGGTAGCAGGTCCATCAGCTCCCAGCAGCTCGACGGAACGATCTGCGGCCACGCCATCGTCGTAGGCGCGTGCCAAACGGGTTTCTTGGGAAGCGAGCTGTTCGTCTTCGTTCGGGTCGGTCAGCGAGGCTGTTGCGAGCTCATCGAGCTGATAACGCAGCAGATCGATCCGCCGTGCCCGCTCCGTTGCGTCACCGCCCAGCTCGTCGAGTTGGTTGTCGATATGTCGTAGGGCGCTTCGGGCGTCGGCCAGTGTGACGGTGTCGATGTCCGCGTAGGTGTCGAGGGCGTGGCGCTGGGTTGCGGGACGCAACAGTGATTGTTGTGCGTGCTGGCCATGTAGGTCGATGAGTGGCCCGATTCGCTCCTGGAGCGCGGTAGCGGTCGCGAGCGATCCGTCGATGTAGGCACGCGAACGTCCGTCCGCGGGTACGACACGACGCGCCACAACCTCCGTGCCGTCACGGTCAATGAATCGACCTTCGACCGTGGCCTCGGTCGCTCCGACGCGAACCATGTCAGGCTCGGCGCGCCCGCCCATAAGCAACTGCACCGCGCCGACGATCATGGTCTTGCCCGCTCCCGTTTCGCCCGTGATTGCGATCGAACCTTTCGGCAGGACGAGGGAAACGTCCTCAATAACGCCGAGCTGTTGTATGCGGAGTTCTTCGAGCATGGTGCGATCTATCTACGGGTGGTCATCTGTCGGCGATGCCGAGCTTGGATTTCAGGACGGCGAGGTTGTCTCGCCGATCGAAGGTGACGAGGCGGGCGACATGGCGCGATGCCGTGCACACGATGGTGTCTCCAGGACTCATGGTGTGCATCGTATTGCCGTCCACTGACACGACGCCGTCTCGGTGTCCCTCGATGGTCAATTCGACGACCGAATCTGGTCGGAGCACGAGGCTTCGGTCGAACAACATGTGCGGTGACACCGGCGTGAGCAGCATCGCGGTATGCGTCGGGTACACGATCGGCCCGCGGGCCGATAGGGAGTAGGCGGTGCTACCCGTGGGGGTTGCCAGAATGAGGCCGTCAGCGGGATAGGCCGTAAATGGTTTGTCATCGATGGTTACGCCTACCCGAACCGTCGTATTGCCAGGCGCGCGCTCAACCACGATGTCGTTGAGGGCGTGGAACTCCTGGCCAGCGACGGTGCCGCTAACCAGCATTCGTTCCTCGACGGTGTAGTCGCCTTTCAGGGTGCGTTCGACGGCTCGGTCGAGCTCACCGGGCTCGATGACGGTCAGGTAGCCGAGGTCGCCAAAGTTGACTCCCAGGATGTGCACATCGCTCCCGCACAACAGGCCGACAGTGCGCAGCATCGTCCCGTCGCCACCGAGGGAGATCGCGAGATCGAGGCCGCCGGCGAACGACTCGGGTTCTACGAGGGTGATTCCGCTGTCTTCGGCTGCTTCCTCAACGATGGACACGACCTCGTGTCCACCTTCGCCGAGTACGGCGGAGATTCGTTGGGCTTCGACGAGCGCGTCGGGTTCAGCGCCGTGCAGGACCAGCCCAATTCGTGCCATCAGGGTTGAGCTTTGATCGTCATAGTTCTAAGTATGTCGTTCAAAGCTGCGCGACCGGGGTATTAGAGGCTGATGTAGCGCGAGGAACTCGACGTTGCCCTTTCCGCCCTTCACCGGTGAGAGCGCGAGATCGATCACCGGGAGTCCGACGGCTGCGGCCTCCTCGATGAAGTCATGGAGGACCCGAACCCAGATTGCCGGGTCGTTGATGATGCCTTTACCTCGGCTGACGTCGCGCCGGCCGGCCTCGAATTGGGGCTTGATGAGCGTGACGGCGCACCCACTGTCGGCCACAAACGAGGCGAGATGTCCGAGCAAACTACGGGTCGAGATGAAGGAAAGGTCCGCCACTACGAGGTCGAATCCGAGTTCGGGGACCGAGTCCGGCGCAAAGGAGCTGGAGGTGATCGACCGGATATCGGTTTGCTCATGCACCTCAACTTGGGGGTTTTCGCGAAGCCGCTGATGCAGCTGGCCCGTGCCGACGTCTACCGCGACGACGCGCGCTGCCCCTGATTGGAGGAGACAATCAGTAAAACCTCCAGTGGACGAACCAGCGTCGAGACAGGTCATATCGGTTGGATCGAGCGAGAATCGGTCGAGAGCTGTCTCCAGCTTTAGGCCGGCTCTGCTCACGTATTTCGGGCCTGGCCCCGTAACGATTATGGGCTCACCAGGGCTGACCTGGCGGGCCGGCTTTAGGGCCGGCGCACCACTCACTGTGACTTTCTTGTGCTGAATTAGCTGCACAGCGTGTTCTCGCGACCGCGCTAGGCCCCGTGTTACAAGTTCTGCGTCAAGTCTGCGACGACTGATGGCTCACCTTCCCCTTTTGCGCTCCAGGCATCTACCCTCGCGAAGTGACGTGGCGCGATTCCTAGGCCACACTTGACTTTAGATTGTTCCTACGTGGAGATGTCGCAGTGACAACAACAAACGCCGCCGACGACCTTGAACTAGAGGTCCGGACGTACGCCGATCGCTTTCAGCAGTTGGTTAACAACGTGGAGCGGGTTATTCATGGCAAGACGCGTGAGATTCGCATCGCGTTCCTTTGCATGCTCGCCCAGGGCCACCTCCTGATTGAGGATGTGCCTGGAACGGGCAAGACCAGTCTGGCCCGGGCACTCGCAGAGTCTGTCGATGGGACGTTGACCCGTATCCAGTTCACGCCAGACCTGTTGCCATCAGACGTCACTGGCGTGCAGATCTTCAACCAGGCCAACAACGAGTTCGAGTTTCATCCAGGAGCGGTGTTCGCAAACATCGTCCTGGCTGACGAGATCAACCGTGCTTCGCCAAAGACGCAGTCTGCGCTTCTCGAAGTAATGGAGGAGTACCAAGTCACCGTCGACGGTGTGCCACGTCCGGTGCCGAACCCATTCTTGGTCGTCGCGACACAGAACCCGGTCGAACACGACGGCACGTACGCGCTACCGGAAGCCCAGATCGACCGCTTCATGATGCGCGTCGCCATCGGCTACCCCTCCGCTGTCGCAGAGATCGACATCATCGATTCGGCGCCCGCGGGGCGAACCCGGATCGACGTTGAGCCAGTTCTGTCGACCGAAGAGGTCCGCCAAATGGCTCGAGTGGCAGACAACGTCTACATCTCTGCTGCCGTGCGCCAATACATCGTCTCTATTGTTCGAGCTACCCGCGAGCTTCCCGAGTTGCGCATCGGTGTGAGCCCCCGCGGCTCCATCGCACTGGGCCGAACCGCTCGTGCCCTCGCTGCGGCTAACGGTCGTCCGTTCGTTACCGCAGACGATGTGAAGGATCTGACCGAGTCCGTGCTGGCTCATCGCATGCTGCTCAAGCCAGAAGCACAGTTCGAAGGTATTAACGAGGCGGAGTTGCTACGCGGCGTACTCCAGGAGATTCCTACGCCGAAGGAACGGCTGGAGCGTTAGTGCTAACGAACGCCGGAAAGACGTTTCTGGTCGTCGGTATCATCGCCGTCGTAGCCGGAATCGCGGGTGGATACGTAACACTGCTGGCACTCGGCTTGGCGTTCCTCGCAGCCGTGATCATCGGTCGTATCTGGATTCTGCGCAGGCCCCGGGTGGAGGCGAGCCGTGTCGTGTTGCCCGAGAGAACTCGCGTCGGGAGAGCGGCCCGGTCGAACCTCACGATCTCCAACAGCGGACGACGCCGCACATCAGGTGGTCTCGCCCTTGAGCGATTCGGCGAATCACAACTGCCGATCGAGGTGCCCAGTCTTGAGCCTGGAGAGTCGGTCATCATCGAGACCGATCTACCTACCGATGAGCGGGGGGTCTTTCGAGTAGGGCCGCTCGACGTAACGCGGGCCGACCCATTTGGGCTAGTTCGCTCCGGTGATCCCGATGAGGAGATCACGAACCTGTACGTGCATCCACAGATCCATCAGTTGGAGCCGTTCCCTAGCGGCATCGCCCGTGACCTTGAGGGTCCAGAGATCGGCAAGGCTCTCGAAGGCGGAGTCACCTTCCATACCTTGCGTGATTACGTCCACGGCGATGATCTGCGTCAGGTGCACTGGCGCTCCTCGGCGCGTAGCGGCAAGTTGATGGTCCGCCACAACGTCGACACCCACCAGCCGAGGTCGCTCGTCGTGCTCGACAACCGAGCCACCTCGCATTCGGCTGAGTCTTTCGAAGACGCGGTCCGAGCCGCCGCCTCGATCATCGCCGCATCGATGAGCCGAGGCTTCGACTTTCGTTTCGTGACCACCGACGGCGACGTGCTCAACCAGCAGGTTCCAGCCGCCAAGATAATGGACAAGTTCGCCGAGGTAGGACTGTCATTCATCGGCTCGATCGAGAAAACACTCGACGAGGTGCAAGCCAATATCGGTGGTGTTTCCCTGACGGTCGTGACGGGTGTCATCCCGGCCAACGAGCTTGAACTGTTGCGCCAGTTTCGAGATCGCTTCGATGTGATCACCGTCGCCCAATTCACCTCGGGCGCGCAAAACTGGGAACGCGGTTCGCCCGACGCAACGCTCATCACCGCCGCCGACAGCGCTGACTTCGCCAACGCATGGAACCAAGTAACGAGGCGAGCATGAATCAGCAGGTGTTTTTGGGTCAGGTCTCGGCGGCGGGCCTGCTATTGACGGTGTCAGCGCTCTTTTACAGCCGCGTCTTCGCCGGCCCGGGCTGGATCCCACCGGTTCTTCTGGGCGTACTCGTCTCGGGCGTGCTCGCTGTCGCCCTGAGCAGGACCGCGATGGGTCCATTTCTGCGAACGGCTGCGTTGATCATCGGTGGCGTGCTTTTCCTGCTGCTCGCCGTCGTCTTGCCGAGTTCCTCCTTTACCGGAGCAGGTGATATCGGTCCGCTGTTGTTCGACATGACCATCGATGGTTGGAGGAACACCCTGGCGGAAACCTTGCCTATCAACACGGGCGTTCCTGCTGGCATCGGGTTCGTCGCGACGATGGCATGGATCACTGGCTCGGTGACGGGCGTCCTGCTTATTCGATCAGAGCAGTCCGCGTCGGCAGCAATTCCTGCGG
Organism: uncultured Acidimicrobiales bacterium; assembly: GCA_964562985.1. GTDB lineage: Bacteria > Actinomycetota > Acidimicrobiia > Acidimicrobiales > SHLQ01 > SHLQ01. The sequence continues at coordinate 44,492 of CAZLWE010000013.1, read as the reverse complement.
TCATTTTCGTTGCGATCTCGCTGCCAATCGGTGCCCCGAGCGGTACATCTGCCTATGTGTTGATCGTCGGCTTGTTGGCGGCGGCGCTTCTGCTATCGCTCGTTCGGGCAGTACCCCGCTCCCAACTCGATAGCGATGAGCGGACGCGTGTTACCGAGTTCGTTGGCGAGCGGATGCTTACGGAACGTCTCATCGCGGGAATCGGACCTTTGATTCTCCTCGCAGCGCTGGCTCCGCTCCTTGCGTTCGTGCTACCCGGCCGGGACGAACCATTCGACCCCCGACAACTACGAGACGAAGATGTCGTCACCGCCTCGGCAGTAAACCCGCTAGCCCAGCTCAAGTCTCTCCGCGAAGCGAATGAACCCGCATTCGAGTTGAACTTGCCGGCAGCCCCCTCGGCTGTCTTCTTTAACAGGATCGGGCTTGTGGCCCTCGACTCCTACGACGGCGTGAACTGGACGACGAACTCGACCTACGCCGCAACATCGGCCGATATCGAGGTGCCCTTTGAGCGAACGGTCGAGACCCTGTCTGTGCGCCAGGAGATCGTCATCTTGGCGGAGGACTCCCCATGGTTACCGGCTGGTCAACCGGTGACCCGGATCGAAGCAGACGATGTTTGGTTCGACGAAGACTCGGGGTCATTGCTGAATCGAGCCGACGAGAGCGAGCGGACGTACGCGGTGGTGTCTGAGGTGGCTGCCCCGAACGACGACGAGCGTGGTGTCGCGGTTGCCGACCGCTCCGACCCTCGTTTCCTGGAGCTGCCGACTATCGGGCCGGATTCACCGATTGTTGAGCTCGGTGCAGCCATCGAGGGTGCGAGTGACTTCGAGCGACTCGAGAGCCTGGAAACCCTGCTACGCGACGAGCTGACCCTCGTCAACGATGAACGGTCAGGAACAGCGGTCGGCCGGGTCGAAGAGTTCTTGGTGGACGGTGAAGGCTACCGAGACCAGTTCGTCTCCGCGTTTGCGATCGCCGCCCGACAACAAGGTTTCCCAACCCGGGTGATGGTTGGCTACCGGATCGCCCAGGAGTCGACAGAGGACACCTCCTTGGTATTCCTCGACACGGTTTCGTCAAGCAATTACGACGCCTGGCCTGAGGTGCTCTTCGAAGGCATCGGTTGGGTCGCTTTCGATCCGATTCCGCCGACGAGTGGCGAGGCGCAAGCGAACGCCGATGACGCCACGCCGATCCCCGAGGGCCAGCCTGCGCGTGAAGGGCCGACCCCAAGTGCCGACGACCCAACCGAGAACGACGAGCCCGACCAAGAACTCACCGAAACAAGTGCGGGTGTTCGCGTGCTGGTGCTGTCGGGCCTAGTCCTCGTGCTGTTCCCAATCATGCTGCTCGTTGTCGTGGTCATCTACAAGGTGCTTCGTCGCCGCTACCGACGAAACCTTGAAGACCCGACCGAACGCGTTCTCGCTGGATGGCAGGAATCGAAGGACCGGTTGCTCGAAGCCGGTGTCGATATCTCTTCGGATATGACCGTGAAGGAAATCGTCAACGCCGCTCGTCGCGATCTTGGTGTGCACGCGTCGTCGTCATTGTCGACGCTCGCTCCCTATGTGACCACCACGATCTACTCAGACCGAGAGCCAAGCGCCGCAGCGGCAGACACCGTCTGGGACGAAGTCCAACTGTTCGATGAACAACTCAACGAGACCCGTTCCTCAGCACAGAAGTTCAAGGCCCGAGTAGACCCAAGGCCACTCCTAGAAAAGGTGTAAGGCGAAGGCTTAGCCGCCAAGGACTGCGCCCCAATTTTGGCGGCACGCGTTCGCCCCAATTTCTCGCCGCAATCGCACATTCGCCTTCGGCTCGGTGTGCTCTGCGGAATTTTCTCAGTCCTTGCCGAGCGCCCGTTTGTAAGCGGTTAGGGTGCGGTCTCGGGCGAAGGCGTGATCGATGATGGGCGCGGGGTAGGTGTCGCCGAGGATCACGTTGGCCGCAGCCAGGTCGAGAGGGCCTGCTACCCAGGGGGCGTGGATGGTCTTGGCGTCGAGGTCGCGTAGTTCGGGAACCCATCGACGGATGTAGTCGCCTGAGGCATCGAACTTTCGGCTTTGGGAGATGGGGTTGAAAATCCGGAAGTAGGGAGCGGCATCGGTGCCGGTGCCCGCCACCCATTGCCAGTTTCCGGCGTTCTGGGATGGTTCGCCATCGATGAGCATTCGCCGAAACCAACGTTCGCCCTCGCGCCAGTCGATGAGGAGATCCTTGACGAGGAACGAGCCGACGATCATGCGTACGCGGTTGTGCATCCAACCCGTGCTTGCGAGTTGGCGCATTCCCGCATCGACGATTGGGTACCCCGTTCGACCCTCCTGCCAAGCGGCGAGGCCGTCAGGGTCGCGGGCCCATTCGATGTTGTCATATTGCGGGCGGACCGCCTTGGTGATCATGGACGGCGTCTCGAAGAGCAGGTGGGCGTACCAGTCGCGCCAGGCGAGTTGGCGGACGAAGGATTCGCGACCTGACGTTGCGGTGCCGACCACATCGAGCACTGTACGAGGGGAGATCGTGCCGAATCGCAGGTCTGCAGATAGCGCCGAGGTGCCGGCAATGGCGGGGAGATCTCGGGTCGTCGGGTAGTCCTCGACGACGTCGAGCCAGGTGGCGAGACGGGCATGGGCGGCGTCGTTTCCGGCGGGAAGGGGTGGATCATCGAAGGTCACGTCGAGGTCCACTAGGCCATCGAGCGCAATGAGGTTGGCCGAACCGGGTTTGGGGAGGTCGGGGAGTGAGGCTTGCGCCCACTTCTTCCAGAACGGGGTGAAAACCCGTGACAGCGTGCCTTTCTGTGTCAGGACGGTGCCGGGTTCGGTAATGAGCGTTCCCCACGACCCGATGACTGGGGGGCCAATGCGTTCTCGAACCTGGCGATCTCGCGCTTGGGCGAAGCCGGACGCTGCGTGGTTCGCGTAGAACGCATCGACCTGGTGCTCGGCGCAGAGTGCCACCAGTGTGTCGACGGGATTGTCGGATAGGACATGGAGATTTCCTCCGGCGGAGGCGACGTCGTCTCGGAGAGCAGCGACGTTCGCGAGAAACATCGCCCTCCTGAAGGGACCCACGTTCGCGAGGATGCGTCGGTCGAGGATCACCACGCACGCGACCTCGTCGTGTTGGGCGGTCGCATTGGCAAACGCGGGGTTCGCTTCGAGGCGGAGGTCGTTTCGAAACCAGACGAGCGCGCGTGACACGGCGCAATCGTAGGGGCGCCCGTGATGTCGAGACGGACCCACGGACGATACGATCGGCTCCGATGTCCTACGAGGTCGAAACCCAGGTGTTCAACGGTCCCTTCGACCTGTTGTTGCACCTCATCCTTTCCGAAGAAGTTGAACTGTACGACATCTCATTGGCGACCATCGTCGACGCGTACCTGGTCGAGATCGAGCGGATGGAACAACTCGACCTGGAGGTTGCCACCGAGTTCTTGTTGATCGCCGCCACGTTGGTGGAACTCAAGGCTCGACGGCTGCTTCCAGATAACGACGACATCGACCTGGACGATGAGCTAGCGCTCTTTGAAGAGCGGGACCTTTTGTTGTCGCGCCTTGTGGAGTGCAAGACGTTCAAGGACGCGGCATCGATACTGCGGCAGTTGCACGACGCGGGTCGCCGCACGTATCCCCGCGTTGCGGGGATCGAAGAGCGTTTTATGCACGTGGCCCCCGATCTGCTCGAGGGAATCGACGTGGACGACTTGCGGGCCGCCTGTATCCGGGCGCTCACGCCCAAGCCCGAGCCCGTACTTGACCTCTACCATGTGAGTCCGGTTACGGCGTCGGTGGAAGACGCGGTTCGCGAGTTCGTAGACGAGTTGCCTGGCGCCGGGTTGGTGACCTTCCGCTCGCTCACATCGAATCTCGTCGATCGGCTCGAAGTGGTGGTGCGATTCTTGGCCATCTTGGAACTGTTTAAGCAGGGCATGATCGACATCACCCAAGCGCGGGCGTTTGGCGATATTGAACTGCAGTGGACCGGTGGCGACCCCGCCGGTGCCCTCGAAGCTTTGGCAATTGATAGGTACGACGGATGACCGACACGGTGAATAGGAACGGTTCGCAAGACACGGCCGTCCTGCCCGATGAGTTGATGGCCGCGATCGAGGCGGTCTTGATGGTCGCCGAGCGGCCGATCGAACCGCGGCTGTTGGCTCAGCTTGTGGAGACGACGATCGACGACGTCGAGGCCGCATGTGCGGCCCTCGACCAACAGTACCGAGACTCGGGTCGAGGATTCGTGCTCGCACGGGTGGCCGGTGGTTACCGATACCAAAGTCATCCCGAGCAGGCCGCGTACGTGGAGCGATTCGTCTTGGAGGGCCAGGTAGCGCGTCTGTCGGCCGCAGCGCTCGAAACGTTGGCCATCGTTGCCTACAAGCAGCCCATTTCGCGAGCACAGGTTGCCGCGATCCGTGGCGTGTCGGTAGATGCCGTAATGCGGACCTTGAACACTCGTGGCTACATTGCCGAGGTCTCTCGGGACCCCGGTCCAGGACAAGCGGTGATGTATGGCACGACGGCGCTCTTCCTTGAGCGGCTCAATATCGACTCGATCGTCGACCTCCCCGAGTTGGGCGACTTCGTACCCGAGCCGGACATCGTGGAGGCGTTGGAGAACGGCTTGCGCTTCGATCCCGAAATTCCTGAGGTGGCCGCCGAGGAGACCTCCGACGCTCAACCGGCCGAGGTCAGCGCGGACGAAGTGGTTATCGATCTGCGCGACGAGGTCATCGTAGATTCCTCAGCCGAATGAGCGGAGGCGAACCCGCCCCTAAACAACGGGTTCAGAAGGTTCTGGCCGCGGCGGGTGTGGCTTCCAGGCGTGTCTGTGAGGACATGATCGAGGAAGAACGCATCACGGTGAATGGCGAGATAGCGACCTTGGGCGACAAGGTTGACCCGCTCGTCGACGAGCTGCGAGTCGACGGCGTTGTGGTCTCGGTGGATCCCACCCGAAGGACGGTCCTGCTGAACAAGCCGGTGGGCGTGATTTCTACGGCCGAAGACACACATGATCGCGAGACCGTCGTGGATCTGATCGGGGCGGAAGAGCGACTGTTTCCCGTGGGTCGCCTCGATGCTGACAGTGAGGGGCTGATCCTGTTGACCAATGATGGCGGGCTCACCCAACGCCTGACCCATCCCTCGTTCGGCGTCGACAAGGAATACCTCGTCAGTGTGGAGGGCTCACCCAAGCCTGGTGCGCTACGGACGCTGCGCGAGGGTGTGGAACTCGACGATGGCGTGACGTCGCCAGCGAAGGTGTCCGAGCTACAGCCGGGATTGCTGCGGTTCGTGATACACGAGGGCCGCAACCGGCAGATCCGGCGCATGTGCGAAGCCGTCGGCCATCCGGTTGCGCGCTTGGTGCGAACCCGCATCGGTACGATCACCGACACGACGCTGGGTCCAGGGGAGTGGCGAGATGTCACCGGAGCCGAGCTTCGTGAGATCGAGGCGGCGATCGCTGATGCGAGCGTTGCTGCTGACGGTGAGAACGCCGGCGACGCCTAACTCCACTCACGCAGCAGACGGTAGGCTTTCGGGCTATGTCTGATGTGGTGTCGAGTCAGAAAACTGCTGGGGTGATTGGCCTGGGGCTGATCGGGGGAAGCGTGGCGCTTGCGTTGCGCGATCTTGGCTATGTGGTTGGCGGAATCGACCAGGATGAAGCCGCCGTTGAGCGGGCTGTCGCCGATGGAATCATCGAACGCGAGGGCTTACCGGCTGATGCAGCCTTGACGGTGGTTGCTACGCCCGTCGATCACGTTCCAGACGGAGTGAAGCAGGCGTTGGCCGAGACGACCGGTTGGGTCACCGACACGGGCAGCGTGAAGGGCGTTATCGCCCAAGCCGTGAGCCATGAGCGGTTTGTGCCGTCGCACCCCATGGCAGGTTCAGAGCAAAGTGGTCTAGGCGGGGCCCGTCCAGACCTTTTCCGGGGTGCTGCCTGGGTGATCACGCCGACGATCGAGACCACTGACCAAACGTTCGCTGCGATGCACGAGTTGGTGGTGGCCCTGGGGGCTGACCCGCTCACATTGGAGCCTGCTGCTCATGACCGTATGGTCGCCACCGTGTCGCATGTTCCGCATCTGACGGCCGCGACCTTGATGAACCTGGCGAGCCGTCGTAGTGACGAGCACTTGGCCATGTTGCGTCTGGCTGCGGGCGGTTTCCGTGACATGACTCGGATCGCGTCGGGGTCGCCGACGATTTGGCCGCCGATCTGTTTACAGAACTCAGCCGCGATTACCGAAGCGCTCGACGAGGTCATTGCTGGTTTGACCGAGATGCGCCACGCGGTTGCGGGGGAGGACGCTGGGGCTATTCGTGATGTGCTGACCGATGCCCGCGCTGCGAGAGTCAACCTGCCCACATCCACACCGCTGCCTCCCGGGTTGTCGGAGGTTCGAGTCCGGATCAAGGACGAGCGTGGCGAATTGGCTGCGGTCACTGGGCTGGCCGCCAAGCTCGACGTCAATATCTTCGACTTGGAGATCGCACACTCCGCTGAGGGCCCAACGGGCGTGATCGTGTTGTTGGTCGACACCGACGTGGCCGACGTCTTCAAGGGCGGCTTGTTGGCTCAGGGCTACCGTCCGTCGGTGCGTCCGCTGTCATGACCGAATCCCCGATGGGTCAGAAGACGGTCACACCGATCGAGGGCGCGCTCGATCTCGATGTTGTTCTGCCCGGCTCGAAGAGTCTCACCAACCGGGCGTTGATCGTTGCGGCGTTGGCCGCAGGCACGTCCACGCTCACCGGGGTCGGCCTGTCCGACGACACCCGGGCGATGATCGGCGCTCTCGAACTCTTGGGCGTTGTGTGTTCGATCGACGCCACCACGGTGACGGTGCAGGGCCGGGGGAATGATCTCGCCATACCCCAAGCGGATCTCGACGCGAACCAGTCAGGTACGAGTGCTCGTTTCTTGTTGCCGCTCCTGGCAATCGCCGGTGGAGGAACCCTGACCGGGCACGAACAGATGCGGGCACGCCCAATGGGTGAGCTGGCGCAAGCATTGCGAGACCTTGGTGCTTCGGTGGGGGCCGACAATCTGCCGATGACCGTCTCGGGCACGATCACGGGCCGGGAGGTGTCGATCGGTGCCGAGGTCTCGAGTCAGTTCATTTCGGGCTTGCTGCTGGCGGCACCGGCTTTCCCTAACGGGTTGGACCTCACCCTCGTCGGCACTCCGGTGTCGCAGCCATACATCGATATGACCGTGGCGGTCATGGAGGCGTTCGGCGCCGAGGTCAACGCGCAGCCAAACAAGATCACCGTCGAGGGTTCGGGGTATTCCCCTACCGAGTACCACATCGAACCCGACGCCTCGACCGCCACCTACCCCCTCGCGGCTGCAGCGATTGTCGGTGGGCGAGTGAAGGTGTTGGGCCTGGGTTCGAATTCGACGCAGGGCGACGTCGAGTTTGCGAAACGGGTGCTCGATCCAATGGGTGCATCCGTGTGGGTTGACGAGGACTCGATCGAAGTGCGTGGGAGTGGCGTGTTGGAGCCGCTGACAGTCGATCTGGGCGATATGAGCGACACCGCGCCCACGTTCGGTGCGTTGGCGGCCAAGGCCCGCGGCACGAGCAGCGTGACCGGCATCGGGTTCATCCGGACCACCAAAGAGTCTGACCGGGTGCAGGCTTCGGTGGATGAACTGAATCGGCTCGGTATTGAGGCTCGCATCGATGACGACGGATTCACGGTCGTCGGCGGACCACACACGCCTGCTGCGGTGGAGACCTACGAGGACCACCGGATGGCGATGTCGATGGCCTTGATCGGGTTGACCCACGACGAGGTCACCGTGAACGACCCTGGATGCGTGGCGAAGACCTTCCCGGGATTCTGGGGCTTCGTCGACGATCTGCGGGCGTCGGCGAGCACGACACCACAAGTTCTGGCGATCGACGGTCCGGCGGGTAGTGGTAAGTCGACGGTGGCGAAGAATGTTTCTGGGCGGCTCCGACTTCCGCACCTCGACACCGGCGCGATGTATCGAGCGGTCACCTACGCGGTACTCGAAGCCGGAGTCGATCTCGATGATCATGCAGCCGTATCGGCCGCTGCGGAAGCCGCCACGATTGTGATGGGCCGTTCATCGGTCGTGATCGACGGGGTCGACGTGACCGCTGCGATTCGCGAGCCTGAGGTAACCGCCAATGTCTCCGTAGTCGCCGCGAACCCAGGCGTTCGAAAGGTGCTCGTGGCAGCGCAGCGAGCGTGGGCTGGCGCACGGGGTGCGGCCGTTCTAGAGGGTCGAGACATCGGAACGGCCGTGTTCCCCGACGCCACGGTGAAGATCTATCTCGACGCCACCGTGCAAGAGCGGGCGCGGCGCCGTTGCGCCGAAACCGGCGACGACGACGTTGCGGCGATGGAAGCGAGGATCGCCGAGCGCGATCATCTGGACATGACGCGCGAGACCGACCCGCTCATGGTCGCCGATGGAGCGATCGTCATCGACACCACATCGATGACCACCGACGAGGTGATGGACGCAATCGCTATGGCGTGGGAGCAGCCGTGACCGCCTCGACCCAGTACACGATCGATCGATACGGCGGCACGCTTCGCCGGCGTGACCGGTTGGCGTGGGACGTTTGCAAAGCCGCGCTCTCGGGCGCAGCGAAGCTTTGGTTCCGCTACGAGGTGCATGGTCGGGAGAACCTGCCTGAAGATCACGCGTTCATCTTGAGCCCGGTCCATCGGTCGAACCTCGACACCCCGCTGGTTACCTTGATCCGTAGGGAGCAGATCCGTTTCATGGGCAAGGAGTCTCTGTGGAAGGTAAACGCCTTCTCCAGCTGGTTCCTGACGATGATGGGTGGATTCCCGGTTGAGCGTGAGACTGCCGATCGTTCGGCGATGGCAGCCGCCGAGGGCATTTTGGCCCGTGGTGAGACGCTGGTGATGTTCCCCGAAGGGACACGTCGAACCGGCCCAATCGTGCAGGCCGAGAACATGCATTCGGGTCCGAGCTTCGTGGCCGGGCGAGCGCAGGTTCCGATCGTGCCGGTGGGCATTGCAGAGACCGCTGAGGCGATGCCCAAAGGCAAGAAGTTCATCTACCCCGTGAAGTTGGTGTTCGTCATTGGCGAGCCACTCGCCCCACCCGAGCAGAACGACAAGGGCCGGGTCCCACGAAGTGCGGTCAAGGCCCACACCGAGTTGCTGCGACAACGCCTCCAAGAACTCTTTGACGAAGCGAAGGAGCTCCGGGGAGACGGCCCGCCTAGGTCGCGAGGGCGGTGACGACGGCGACGGCGTTTCCCGCCATCGGCTAGGACGAGGGTTCCAGTTGCCCGAGGGCCTTGGTTGCTCGCTTTGCGACGGACTTGCGGTCATCGTGTTGTCGGCGTTTGAGATGCGGTGTGATGGCCACCGCGAGGTCAGGTCTGGTCTTCGCCCACGAGGCGAGGGTCGACATCGACGAGTTGAGGACGATCCAGTCGTCTTTTTCCGCTAGATAGTCGCTGATGATTTCGATGGCTCGTTTGCGTTGCTCATCGGAGAGGGCATGATCGCATTCTTCGCACATCTGGGCGAACGTCCATTGTGTTGACGGCTGATCGATGGCGGACACGTCCTCGATCCAGCCTTGGATGAATGGCGCAAAGAGGTCGATGTCGTGGCGCCAGAGCCGTTTCGACGTGCTCGCTGCACGAAGGCGGACCCATTCATCGTCTTGAAAGAAGCAGTCGTACACCTCGGCGGCTCGTGTTGGGTTGGCGATGACGATCGCGGTGACTTCCTCGGTGCGTCCAAGAGAGTTGGTATCGCCGCGCAACATGTCGACAAAGGCTTCCATGCACTTTTGGTCTAGGGCAGTCTGGTCGGCGCGGTCAAGAAGGAAAGTTGAGCGAGTGCTTAATTATTGTTATGATTGAATCATGGAAGTACAAAGTGCTGGCCCCGGCGACCTGATTGGAGTGATTCGACATCGGTTGCTCATCAACCAGCTGGTCGACCCCGCGGAGGCTGCATCTCGTCTACCGGATGGACTTCGCCCACACGTGTCTTCCACTGGCGGGGTAGTGGTCGGTTGCTGCCTGTTGGAGATCAACTCGGCTCGTCCATGGCCAATGCCCTCGAAAGTCGGACTGTCACAGCGTGCCGCAGCGCATCGGATCTCGGCGGAGGTCGTCTCTCGCGATGGTTGCGCTGAGCGCGCGGTCTATGTTCCGAGTCGCCATAGCGATGGCTTGCTGCCGGTCATGGCCGGTGGCCGGCTACTCCCGGGTGTCCACCACCGGGCGGAGATTGACGCGGTGTGCGACGAAGCCTTCGTGTCCTGGTCGATTCAGGGTGGCGAGGGGTTCAACATCAGCGCGACCGCAGACCGCGCAACCGCACGGGTGGCGACCTCCGAGGTGGCCGAAATCGTGATCGGAACTGAACTTGGTATCTCACCCGGTCACCGAGCTGGCTCTATCGAATACGCCGAGCTATGCCCAGCGAGCCCACTGGCACACGTGGTGGAGCTCACGTCGCTGGAATCTGACTACCTCAACGGATTCACGACTGCTGAACCCGCGGAGACGCTGCTCATGACCGACGCTAAGTTCGTCTGGCGTCGCTCCTCGGTGAATGAAATCGTCGAGTGAATACCAACGACCGGCACAGCAGGCTCCTCGACAACTAACCGTCAGCCCGGCTCGGTGATCGTGACCTCTGAGCCACCGAAGGGAAAGATCGCCTGATTGAACACGGCTGCCGCGGCCGGCTCACCGTCGGGCGCATCTCCAGCTTGCTCGAGGCAGCGGCTTACCGCGTCGAATGCGGCATCGCCCGCGTTGATTCGCAATGCTTCGCCGCCGCTGAATCCGCCAGCACCTTGGATGGTGCCCCCTACAGCTACCGACTCGCCACCGATTCGGATTGTCTGGTCGCTTTCGGACCAGCGAGTGCCAGCAGGGAACACCACAGCCGTACGGGACGTCCCACCGTCACTCGTTAGGAATGTGCAGCCGTCCTCGATGAAAATTTCCACCGCTGATGAGTGCGGCCTGGCCGCCGCCGCTAAAGAATCCTCGAGGAGAGGTAATCACCGGCCCGTCGGTGCCGCCTCGCCAGCCGAGTCGAGCCAACCAGACTGCTCCGATGACAAGCACTAGCACAGCAACAGCAGCAACCATCGCCTACGAGTCATAGTCGAGATTGTACGTGAGGGGCTGTGAATCCTGGTACCGCGGCCTCGCTTGCTCCGCGTGTTGACGACGTTGAAAGTGTGCCTCGCCGAGTTGCAAAACGAACATATGTTCTATAGAATGGTCGTATGGATTGGGTGGAGGTCAGCGAAGCGCCAGAGTATGAGCTTCACCCCCTTGATCTGCTCGGGTTCGCTCTGAAAGACCTGGCCTGTGAGCCGGTTGCGTCGATGTGTCGCGATGAGTTGCGGCATCGAGCGGTGACGTTGCAAACATTCCGGCAAGGCCTCGACGCGTTGCTGGCGGTCACCATTGCTGAGGCCGACGTAGCAGGAGTGCCTGTCGATTCTCGTCAGCGCACCATGGCCCAAGTCATGGGGGCGCATACACGGGCCAAACCAGAAACGGTTCGTGCCGATCTGCGTATCGGTCGGTTCCTTCGAGAACTGCCGCTGCTAGAAAACGCTGTGCTCGACGGCCGTGTATCGCGTGATCATGTGTTGAAGCTGCAATCTGGCGACAACATTCGTGTGCATTGCGCCATGATTCGCGACCAGCACCTGTTTATCGAATGGGCTAGAGACTTCGAATGGGCCGAGTTCAAGACGTTGTTTGCCCAATGGCTCCAAGTCAACGACCAGGACGGACCGGAGCCTGAAGACCACGATGTCGATAACACGATGTCGTTGCGCACCCACGCCGATGGCCGGGTATCGGGCTCGTTCAACCTCGATCCGGTGACCGGCGAAATCCTGAAACAGAACCTGGGGAGCGAAGAGTCTGCGTTGTTTAACGAAGACAACGAATGCGGCTTCCCTCGCACGGTTCCGCAACGACGAGCTCAAGCGCTCGCCAACCTCGTACAGCGAGGCGCGGGCCGCAACGAAACCTCCGCCAAACCGTTGATCCATGTGGTCATGTCGTTGAAGGTTCTGATGCATGCCATCGGGCAACTCGACAAAGACCCTGTCGATCGAGATTTCCTGTCGGTCCTCGACCCCAACAGTGTCGACGGCCGCTGCGAACTCATCGACGGCACCCCGATTCATCCGAAATATGCGTTGGTATTGGCGATGCAAGCCAACCTGCGAAGACAGGTCCTCGGGGCAAAGAACGTGACGTTAGATGCGTCTTATGAAACGAGGGCCTTCCCGGACTGGATGCGCTACATCAAACTCGTAGAAGCGCGAGGGAAATGTTCAACCGTCGGATGCGACGCTCACCACACCTGGCTCCACGCCGATCACCGTCAACCCAAAGCCGATGACGGTGAAACCTGCCTGGCCAACCTCGACATGCTCTGCGGCCCGGACAACAAACACAAGAACACGGGCCCACAACTACGCCAACGCATCGACGGCGACTACGAACTCCAGTGGCCGAAGGGTCACAAGCGGTCGTAACCGCTGCACCCGCTTTCGCTTGTGGTGAACCAGTTGCCCGGTGAAACCTCGCTCGCAATGACGACAACTACTTCGCGGTTCTCGCTGTTGACGAAGGAGGCCAATCCAGGTCGAATGATCTCTGGGCCTCGGAGGTCGTCGTTGACGGCACGGTGCATGGCGAGTGTCTCGCCGAACGCTGCCTCGTCAGTAGCGAAGCCGGTCGCATTCGGATCGGGCGAACCGTTGATGACCCACGAACTGTCGTCGGTGCAATCGAGCACCCCATCTGGTGGGAACTCCGCCAAGTCCAAAGGTGCGCTTGAGCATCCCGTTGCCAGTAGCCCCAAGAGCGCCACACTTCGCCACGTTGCGAACATGTCCGTAGATTAACCCGTGTTGTTGGCTACCTGCCCATGACCTGGCCGAGGAGTCTGGATCGAATAGCCATTGTGTCCCGCTTTCTTAGGTTTGCTGAGTGTTCTTCGGTCTAACGGCTCCCATTCTTGACGACCTGTCGGTACGCCGCAGGAATTCTGCACGGCGGCTGCTCAGGAGTACGGCGACCCCGCCTAACCCAACAGGCGCAACACTTCACTAGCGCCCAGCTGGCGGTCCTCTGATGGCGGGGCAGCTGAACGCTGGGCCCCGAGGCTCACCGCCGCTGCGGCATCGATTGCACTGAGAAGTTCTCGGAGGTTGCGTGGGGGAGGGAAGTACTCGTCCTCCTCGGTGATCTTCACCTCGGAGACGCCACTCGATGGGTTCAAGCGGTTGATTACCGACTCGACGAGCTCCTCGCTTGCCGATGCGCCCGCCGTGACTCCGACCACGCCGGAGAGATCGTGGGGCAACTCATCGGCGGTGTTCACCCGGTAGACCGTCTCGCAGCCAAATTCCGATGCCAGGCGTGCAAGTGCCATGGTGTTCGAAGAGTTCGCGGAACCGATCACCACAACCGCATCGCAGTTGGGCGCAATTTTCTCGAGCGCACCCTGACGGTTGGTGGTAGCGAAGCACAGATCGCTGCGCCCGGGCGTCCACATGTCCGGCCACCGGTCCTTAGCGGCCTCTTGTACAGCCGACCAGTCGCGGTGGCTCAAGGTGGTTTGGGCGAGCAGCGCTGTGGGGCCTTCGATGTTGGGCAGTGCATCGACCTCTTCGACCGACTCAACCCGATGGATGGCGTCGGGGGCAACCGCCATAGTGCCCACCGCTTCCTCGTGGCCCTCGTGGCCGACGTAGACGATCTGGTATCCCTTGCCGGCCCGGACCTTCACCTCGTGGTGCACCTTGGTGACGAGCGGGCACACAGCATCGACGATGTAACCGCCGTTGTCGGTAGCAGCTCGAACGACCTCGGGGGCCGAACCGTGGGCGGACAACATGATCGGCTTGCCTTCTGGCACCTCGTCGATGTCGTCGACGAAGATCACGCCCATGTCTTCGAAGCGCTGTACCACCAGCCGGTTGTGCACGATCTCGTGGTAGCAGTACACGGGTGGTGGGAACGCTCGCACCATGGCAGCGAGCGCTTTGATTGCCATCTCCACACCGGCACAGAACCCTCGGGGTGCGGCGAGCAGAACCTTGTCGACGGTCATGGGGGCAAGTGTATTGCAGTTGTAGGGACAGGCGAGGCGTAGCCAAAGGGACGCTGAACAATCAGGCCTAGCCTTAACGAGGTGTCTGTGCAGGAGCTCGCCTACCCAAGAATCGTGACGGTTGAACCCGGCTCTCCTGCCGCGCGTGCGGGTTTATTGGTCGGCGATGAGATCATCACGATCGAAGGGGTCCAACCACGCGACATCCTCGAATACCGGACCCTTGTTGATGCCAACGACATCGACCTCGTCGTGACCCGCAACGGGCTGGCGCTCGACATCGATATTGCGAAGAACCCGGACGAACCGCTAGGCATCGAAGTGCACTCGGCCCTATTCGACGAAGTGCAAACCTGCGATAACCACTGCGAGTTCTGTTTTATTTACCAGCTGCCGCCGAACCTGCGAAAGAGCCTCTACCTCAAAGACGACGACTATCGCCTGTCGTTTCTGTACGGCAACTACACGACGCTCACTCGCTTCACCGAGGCCGACCTCGAACGGGTGATCACCGAAAAGCTTTCGCCAATCAACGTGAGCATTCACGCAACCGACGCCGGTATCCGTCAGGAGATGCTGCGTAACCGCAGGGGAGCGTCGTCATTGCGTTGGCTCTCGGAACTCCTCGCGGCGGGCATCGAAGTCCACGGTCAAGTGGTGGTCTGCCCCGGAATCAACGACGGCGACGTGCTCGATCAAACCCTTTGCGACATCGCCGATCGCTATCGGGAGCTCGAAACGGTGGCCGTGGTACCCCTCGGGGTGTCGAAGTACTCGACCGAAGACCGGATGCGGGCCCACACCCTCCAAGAGGCCCAATCGGTGGTCGACACGGTGGAGCGCTGGCAGGACGTGTTCCAGGCATTACTCGGCCGTCCGCTGGTGCACGCGGCCGACGAGTATTACCTCATGGCCGACCGCCCGTTTCCCCCACGGGAGAGCTACGGCGACACGCCCATGTACGAAGACGGCATTGGCATGGCCGCGGTTTTTGAGGCCGAATTTAGCGGCGAGGTTGATGAAGGCATCGGAACCGAAGCCGGCTTCTTTTCCTGGGTCGACGCCGCACCAGCCGAGGGCTACCGGGCGCCCCGCACCACGTCACCGGCTGGCGGCACCCAAGTGCTCCTCCGTCCACGCAAGACGGCGCCCGTCGGCATCCTCACCGGCAGCTTCGGCGCCGAGGTTCTGGCCCCGTTGATCGCCGAACACCCCCGTGACGACATTCGCATCATCACCGTCGACAACCTGTTCTTCGGTGGCACGGTTGGAGTAGCGGGGCTATTGGTAGGCGAGGACCTTCAACGTGTTCTGGCCAACGAACCGGTCGGGCACCGCTACCTGTTGCCCGATGTCTGTTTGAATCGAGGCATGTTCCTCGACGGCCTGACCCCCGACGATCTTCCTCGGCACGTCGAGATCATCGAAACCGACGGCATCGCGCTTCGCCAAGCCCTCGATGCCGCCTCCTCCGCGGGGGCAAGCTCATGAGCGAACTCCCAACCGTCGCTATTGTCGGGCGCCCCAACGTGGGGAAGTCCACGCTCGTCAATCGGATTCTTGGACGTCAGGAAGCCATCGTGGAGGAACGCCCAGGTGTCACCCGAGACCGCAAGGAGGTCGTCGCGGAATGGCAGGGGATTGAATTCACGCTGATCGACACCGGTGGCTGGATGGCCGATGAAGACGGTGATGAACTCGATGCCAAAGTCTCCAAACAAAGCGAACGGGCCATGGCCGAGGCCGACGTGGTCATCATGGTGGCCGACGCTGCCGTAGGAACGACCGCGGATGACCAATTGGTCGCAGACATGGTGCGCCGCATCGATCGCCCCACCTACCTGGTCGCGAACAAGGTCGACTCCGAGAAACAGGAACACCTCATCTGGGACCTCATGGGCCTCGGACTAGGAGACCCCTGGCCTGTCAGCGCCCTCCACGGGGTTGGAGCCGGCGACCTGCTCGATGAAATCGTCTCGATCCTGCCCATTCCCGAAGTCGACGAGGACGAGGAAGAGGAAGAGCGAATCTTCGGTATCTCGATCGTCGGGCGGCCAAACGTCGGCAAATCGACCCTGTTCAACCGCCTGATCGGTGAAGACCGCGCTGTCGTCCACGACATGGCTGGCACTACTCGCGATGCGATCGACACCGTCATCGAAACGGAGAATGGCCCGCTCCGCTTTATCGACACGGCAGGTATGCGCCGCAAGGCGAAGGTCGACGAAGAGACCGAGTACTACTCGCTGGTCCGTGCTCTGCGTGCGGTCGACAAGTCCGACGTTGCGCTGCTCGTCATCGACGCCACCCTTGGCGTTACCGCCCAAGACCAACGCCTCGCGGAACGCGTTGACGCCGCAGGTTGCCCGATCGTCGTGATGCTCAACAAGTGGGATCTCCTCGACGCCGAAGGCCGCGAAGACGCGATGCGCTCGGTCGAGCGCAAACTGCACTTTCTCGGCGAATCACCAAAGCTGCGCGTGAGCGCGCTCACCGGCAAGAGCGTCCAGAAGCTCTGGCCCGCACTGGAAGCCTCCCTCGCCGCATATGCGACCCGTATCCCGACACGCAAGGTCAATCAGGTCATTCGGGCGGCCCAGATCGCCCAACCGGCCCCTGAAGGGGGCCGAGTGCTCTATGCGACCCAGGGAGCCACCGACCCGCCAACCTTCACGCTTTTCACCAACAAAGAGCTGCCGAGAACCTATTTGCGGTACCTCGAACGCAGTCTGCGCGAATCATTCCAATTAGGTAACACTCCGGTGAAATTGCGCGTTCGGCGCAGGTAGCTCGAACCGTAGAGTACGCTTTTGGCTATGGAGCAGTGGCTACTCATAGCTCTGGGCATTATTTGCACGGTTGCCGCAATCGGCTGGGCCCGTTCGGCGCGCTATCGCCGACGCTTTCTGAACAACATCGAGCAGGAGGCCGTCGAGGGCGAGGAAGACTCCGCGTTCCGTCTGGCCCGCTCGGAGTTCAACAAAGAGGTCCACTCAACGGCGCTCTTCGCCGCTCTCGCCGCGGCAGCCTTCTTCAATGCCATCAGCAACGACCCTCGGGCCCCTGTGGCCTTTGCGGTCGCGGTCATCATTCCCGCTGTCATCTCCGTCAACTGGGCCCGCAGCGCAGTTCGAGACGCTCGCATCTCTCGCCAGCGGTTCTTCCTTGAGAAGAAGGCTGAAGAGGCCCTCGAACAAGACGACTTCGCCCCGAAGGCCTGGGCCGCTCGCCTCGCTCCCGACTCGCTGCCCGAGATCAACGGTTTCGAAGTTGGCCAATACTACGAAGCAGGTTCGGGCCTGATGGCTGGAGACTTCTTCGACGTCTACCGCGTTGGGCACAACCGTCTCGCCGCGGTAATTGGCGACGTGGCCGGGCACGGTATCGAGTCTTCGATCACCGCGTTCCAGGCCAAGTACTTGCTACGAGTGTTCCTGCGTCAGTTCCGAGACCCCGCACAAGCGCTCGAAGAACTGAATCAGCAGATGGGCGAGATGGACCGCGGCGAAGAGTTCATCTCGATGATCGTCGTCGTGTTCGATACCGAAGCTGGCACCATCCGTTACGCATCCGCCGGCCATCCGGCTGGCTGGCTCTGGCATGGCCGTGAGGTCGCGCCGCTGCGAGCCACTGGACCGCTCCTCATGCTCGACCCTGGCGCGAACTACTTCAGTAAAGAGATCCCGCTCGAAACCGACGACTTTGTGGCGCTCTACACCGATGGCCTCGCTGAGGCCCGCAGCGGCGACGAACTGTTCGGCGAGGAACGAATCGCGATGGCGATTCGCCGAGACCCGGGCGCTCCACCAGAAGTGCTCGCCAAAGCGCTCCTCGAAGAAGCCCGCGACTATGCAAACGGCATGATCGACGACGATGTCGCAATCCTCGTGGTCCGACGAAGCTAATCGGCGCAGTTCCCTTCGATGCCCTGGTGCGACCCCTGCTCGACTTTTCACTCCCCGCCCGATGCAGCCGATGGGCAATGCCCCACGTGTGGTGAAGTCATGACGATCGATGAAGAACACAACACCCCCGAAGAGGCCGCCACCGTCGGCCAGAGCGCCCCGTGGCATTTCTGGCTCGTCGTAGTCGCCCTAGCCGGCTATCTCATCTGGCGCTTCGTCGACTTCGTCGCCTGGCTGTTGTAACAAAATGGTCGGGCTGGGGAGATTTGAACTCCCGGCCTCCGGTCCCCCAGACCGGCGCGCTAACCAAGCTGCGCCACAGCCCGTACGGGTCCTGAGCGTAGTGGCTCTCGTACCCTTTGCCACCGCCAACCTACACTCGGGGTCATGGCAGGTAGTGAGGTGCGTGAATTTGCAGGGCGGGAGCTGACCCTCACCAGTCTCGACAAGCCATATTTCCCCAAGGTTGGGCTGACCAAGGGCGATCTGCTCGCCTACTTCGAGGCGGTCTCGGCGCCGCTCTTGCGCTGCGCGGGCAACCGGCCCGTATTGCTGCAACGATTTCCGAACGGGGTTGGGGGCAAGTCGTTCTTTCAGAAACGCATCCCTGACAGTGCACCCGAGTGGTTGCAGACCAGCACGGTCCAAACCGTTAACGGCACGCCATCTCGGGCGCTGGTTCTCGCAGACCTCGCGCATGTCTTGTGGGCGGTCAACCAGGGTGCGTTCGTTTTACACCTGTGGCCCTTCCGTGTACCGGGCGAACACGTCGACGAATTGCGCATCGACCTTGATCCGGTGCCTGGTATCACCTTCGACGACGTTCGCTCGGCCGCTCTTGTGGTTCGTGACTGGTTCGAGTCACGGGGGGTCACGAGCTACGTCAAGACCAGCGGCAGCAAGGGGCTCCACGTATACGTGCCGCTCGATGGGTCTTCCACTGGTCCGCAATGGACAAGCTTCGATGTTCGCGGCGCGGCGGTGACGGTCGCACGGTCGCTCGCCAGGGAGTTTCCTGACAGCTTGACCGACGCCTGGTGGAAGGAGGAACGCGGAAAGCGGGTCTTTGTCGACTTCAACCAGAACGCCCCCCACAAGACGGTCTTTGGTGCGTGGTCGGTTCGAGCTCGAGTGGGCGCCCAAGTATCGGTACCGATCTCGTGGGAGCAACTCGCTGATATCACCAATGATCACCTCACGGTCTCCACCGTTCCGGCCTTTGTGGCCGAGCACGGCGATGCCTGGGAAACAATGTACGACCAGCCCCAAGACATCACGGCGCTCGTGGAGGAGTTCCGCGACGGTCTTGAAACCATCGGCGATGCGCCGTGGCCGCCGGTCTATCCCAAACAGCCCTACGAGCCTCCACGGGTGTCCCCGAGTCGGGCGAAGAAGTCGGACTAGCCCTCGATCGAGGGATCGTTGCGCAAGATGAGCGCTGGTAGTAGCGAAATGGCCGGTCCCTCGTCGGGGATGCCTAAGGCGGCAGCGGTTTGGACATCGGCGCTGGTCGCCTGCAGGGAAGTGCTGGTGCCATTCAGTGGGGGGTCGACGCAGTTGTCGAATCCGCCGGTTCCCGAGCTGGATGGATCCGTAAAGCGTCGTCCCGGAGTGGCGGGGTCGTCAGCCTGGTCGAACCACCAGCGCAAGATGCCGTCGACGATCGACTGGGCCTGAGCGTCGATCACGACCGGGTTGCGCATGAGCGCAGCTTCCGATGGGTTCGACAGGTACAGGAACTCGGTGATTACCGAATCAATGTCGGGAGTGAATCGGTGAATGCCGAAAAGATCTTGGCCGTCATCACGCAAACGCGTCGAGGCGCCCTGATTGACGGTGTCGACCCAGTCAGCCTCGAACTGTGAGGCGGCCGCGTTCATTTCCTCATAGAGGATCCTTGCCAACCGCTGCGACTCAGGTCGTGCCTGCCCGTAGAAGATCTCTGTGCCCGGATCGCTCGAACGTCGAACCGCGCCGCCGTTGTGATGAAGAGACAGGAAGATGTCGGGGGCGAGCGAATTGGCCATTTCAGCTCGGGTGCCGAGCGGAACTCGATAATCAGCCGTGCGAGTTAGTTGTACGTGGATCCCGAGGTCCGCGAACTTGTCGACCACGACGTTGGAGACCACGAGGTTCACGTTCTTTTCGAGCAGGCCAGCACCGACCGCTCCCGACTCGGATCCGCCGTGGCCGGGATCGATCACGATCCGGGCCCGTTCAACGATGCTCGCCTCATCAATACGTGCCGTAGCTCCGCACGGGGTGGTCACCTGCAGGTTGCCGCTCTGTCCACCCGTGATCGGTAGTACGACGCCGGTTTCGGAGATTGCGACACCGGTGGCTGCCGCGGCGAGGTCAGGATCGACTCGAACCGGAGGATTCGTGATCGCATCCTTGCACTGCACCGTGCGACGGCCGAGCACTGGGTCGTCTACTCGCAAACACACTTGGTGCACGCCGGGTGTGGCCGCAACGGTTTCTTCGAAACCTACATTGGCGCCGAAGTCGCTCGCCGCGTTCGTGCGGCCGCTTGCGGCAACTTCGCCGTTCAGCAAGATCTCGTAGGAAACGGGTTGTGCAGAATCTGGGTCTCGGGTGATGCCTGCGACGGTGATCTGGTCATCCCCGGGCGTCATCTCGGTGATGAGGCCACGGGTGGCATTTCGCCAGCGCCCGATGGCCGGCGCTAATCCGGGGTCGTCGGTCCGGTCCTGGGCCGCCAGGGGAGCGCCGAGCAGCGCAACTACGAGAAAAACAACGGCCGCGACATGACTACGCACGTGGCGCAGTGTAGGTCGATTGGAGGTGAAAGCGGGGTCGCCAATGCTGGGGGAATTTTCTCAGGCGCTACGGTTTTCGTATGGTCCGATTTGGTGCCAAGGCTGGTGGCGGTGACAAGCCAGAAGAATCTGAGAGTTTCCGCGATCTCACCCGTCGGGCCGACGAAACGCGTTTCGACGCCGATCTCGGCGCGGTCGAAACCGACGTTGAAGGCTTTGGCGATACGGGCGCGCAAGGCTTTTCCTCCGCGTGGGCATCAACAGACTCCGAACACCTCGACGGGGTACTGGCGGCGGCAGCCGAGGATGAGGAAGTACGGGGTGAGAAGCGGGCTGCTCGGTTGCGTAACCTCGACCGTCGGGTGTCCTTCGGGCAGATCTTTTCCCTGGTGCTCGTCGTCGGCCTCGTGGCCGCGGGGTTCTGGGCCTTCGATCGCTTCTCCGGATCGGCCCAAGATGAGGCGAACGCCGAGTTTGGCGACGAAGCCTTCCTGGTCGCTCCTGGCCAAGCGCGAAACTATGCCGTGGGCAACCCCGCTGTGAGTGTTCCCTCGGGCTGGGCGTTGGCCGATACGTTCGTCGCCCCAGGTGTTGGGGCCGACCCGGCTCCGGCCGCAGCCGAAGACGTCCGGCTGCCAACCGGAGTGGTTGCCGCTCCGGTGGTGTGGGGGGAGCGGGCCCACGTCGCGATCATCGGGCCGGGTGTCGGCGCCGGAGACATCTGTGCTGTCGTGAGCCTCTTCAGTGCAGACCTCGACGTGGTCGATGTCGCCGCTGATGGCGACTGTGACGGCCGATTCGATGCCACCGGGGACCGGCTCGCATGTCGAAGCGCCAACGCGGTCCTTCTTGAGGTCTGGCCCGAAAACCCTGGGGTCGTGGGCGAGCAGCCCGATGCAACGCGAGTACGGATTCGTCTAGAGCGGCCCGCGGCGGGCAACAGCATTGAGTCGCTACGGACGACGGTCGATCTCAACACCCGATTCCAAGTGGGCCTTCGCGAGCTCGCTGGCCTTCCCGAGAGCCAGGCGCAGATCGCCATCGGTGAACTGTCCGAATCGTGTGCGCTTCTGGATAGGGCCGACGTGGCTGTCCAGTTGCTGTAGAGTTCCGCGCCATGTGTGGACGATTCGCTTCGACATCACCACCTGATGCCCTCGCGTCCTACTTCGGTGCGGAGGCTCCGGCGGAACCCGACGACGAACCCACACCGGACTACAACGTTGCGCCCACCCGAGACGTGGCGAGTATCCGGGTTCGATCGGGCGACCGACACCTCGATTTTCTTCGATGGGGACTCGTGCCGCGCTGGGCCAAGGATCTCCGCATCGGGTCCAAGATGATCAACGCGCGTGCTGAAACGGTGGCGACGAAGAATTCGTTTCGCTCGGCGTTCAAGAAACGTCGCTGTCTGATCGCCGCCGATGGCTTCTATGAGTGGAAGCGGCTCGACGACAAAACCAAGCAACCCATGTACATCCACCGAGCTGATGGTGATCCTTTGGCGTTCGCCGGACTGTACGAACGTTGGGTCGACGCAGAGGGCCTGCGCGAAGTGCACTCCTGCACGATTATCACTACGTCAGCGAACGACATGATGGCGCCGATCCATAACCGCATGCCGGTGCTGCTGGCTCCAAAGGATTGGGACCGTTGGCTCGACCCTGGCTACGACGACGTAGATACTCTGCAAGACTTGCTCATTCCCGCCCCGGACTCACTCCTTGAGGCATATCCGGTGTCGACCGAGGTCAACAACGTGCGCAATAACCATTCCGACCTGGTGGTGGCGCAACGATGACAACCCAAACTCGAACAGGTTCGGCCCGCAACGTTACGGATTCTGGCTCCGCGGCGTGGGCAGACTCTGAGCTCCGTCGCTCGATCCGTCACCTCGCGCTTCGCTGGCAGGCAAAGTTGGAAGGCAACGGCCCAGATCGCGTGCTGCCCTGGATTCTCGCGCTCATCATGTTCGTCCTACTGGCAGCGCTTTCGCTCGCACGGTTCCGCAGTCTTGAGCTCGGCGAGCAGCTGGCCGCCTGGATGCAAGGCGTCTGGTTGCTGAACGAGGGCCTCGATCCCAATGTCACGCTGACCGACCGAAACATCTTCGAAGGTCAACTGTCGATCGTCATGTGGCCGGTCGCCCAGGTAGCGCAGTTCGTACCGACCGGGCCGTTCCTGCTGACCCTGCAATCGTTGGCGCTTGCGGTTGGCGTCGTTCCGCTCTGGCGGATCTCCCGTCGCGTCCTGGAACTCGGTGTAGAAGCCGCCATCGTGCTCGGGTTGGCGTACAGCCTGCAACCACAGTTCCAAAACCTAAACCTGGCCGAGTTCCACCCAGAGTCGTTCGCGTTGCCAGCGTTCCTATGGGCCTATTTCTTCAGTCAAGAACGACGCTGGGTGCCCTTTGCAATTGCCATGATTTTCGCTCTCTCGACCCGTTCGGACCTCGGTCTCGTACTGATCGGCTTTGGTGCCCTCCTGGCGATTGAGGGCAGGGTCCAGGCGGGACGGCTTACGGCCGCTGCGGGCGCCGCATGGGCAATCCTTGCGGTATGGGTCTTCAATGCCGATCTCGCAGGCGGTGAGTTCGTCTTTACCGAGGCGTTCGCCAAGTACGGCAACGAACCGATCTCCATTTTGTGGGGCATGCTGACCAACCCGGTCGAAGTGATCAAAGACTTCTTCGCCGAAGAGAACTACCGCAAGCTCGTGTTGCTCTTCGTTCCATGGCTCTTCCTGCCGGTCATACGCCCTCGGTTCCAATTGCCTCTGGTGCTCTTCGGAGCGTTTAGCTTCATTGCCGATATCCCAGCAGGCGAGTTCGGAAACCCGCAACAAGACGTCGCGGCTCTCGCCTTCTTGCCGATCGCCGCCGCCTTTGCACTTCGCGCCGTCGGGCGTAAATCCGTCCGGCGTGTATTCGTCAACGGCCGACTGCTGACCGGCGTACTGTTCGCCAGTTTGGCGTTTTTCATGTTCAGTGCTGGAAGTTCGCTCTACAACGAGCCATGGACATGGGGCGTGCGTTCCACCGCCGATATCGACTTGCTCGCGGCTATTGAGGATGTGGAGCCAGATGACTCGGTCGTGGCCATCGATAACGCGCTCCCGATGCTCGCCGAACGAGTCGATCTTCTTCGGTTTCCCGTCGGACTCGACATCTACCGTCCAGCCGACCAGATATTCACTGCCGATGTGTTGATCATCGATGAGGCCGATGAACGATGGAACGACACCGGCCGCTTTACCTTCGACCAAGTGGTCGACGCGCTCAACTTCGAGGTCGTCAGCCGCTCCGGCAGCGTCTCGGTCTATCGGATGAATGCAGACGCTGGCGGCTAGCTGGCCAATGCCTCCTGCAACGCGGCGAGATGTTGATCGAGTAGATCCTGGTCAGGAGACTCGTCTGCGTTTACAAAGTCGAGCTGCGCCATCGAATCCATCGGTACGACATGGACATGGGCATGTGGCACTTCGAAACCGGCGATCATCAGGCCGATTCGGGCCGGGGCAAAGACCGTCTTTTGGGCCTGGCCAATGCGATGGGCGACGGACATGAGGTGCGCTGCGGTGGCGGGGGAGAGGTCGGTCCATTGATCGGTCTCTTCGCGTGGCACGACCAGGGCGTGGCCCGGAGCTAAGGGTCGCACGTCGAGGAAACTCACACACGTTTCGTCCTCGAACAACATCCGTGCGGGGATGTCGCCGTTCATGATCATGGTGAAGATCGAAGCCATGCATTTCACCCTACCTGGCCTCACCGGTACCCTTTCTGGAGACATGGATGATGGTCGATCGGAAGCAGTGAATCACGCGGCAGCGAAGCCCGAATGGCGCCCGTTCACGGTTCCGAACCTGATCACGCTCGTGCGTTTGGCGTGCATCCCCGTGTTCGTGTGGCTGCTGTTCGCGCAAGACGATCGCGTCTGGTCGGCTGTTTTGCTCGCCGTATTGGGTTCGACCGATTGGGTGGATGGATGGTTCGCCCGGCGATTTAGCCAGGTTTCCGAGCTCGGCAAGATCCTCGACCCGGCCGCCGACCGCCTCCTCGTCTTAACCGCCGTCATCTCGATGTGGATCGACGGCTCGGCGCCAGCCTGGTTCGCGTTTCTCACGCTGTTCCGGGAACTCCTGGTCACCCTCGTGGCCGTGGCGTTGGCCGCCCGCGGCGTAGAACGATTTGATGTGACCTGGTGGGGGAAGACCGGTACGTTCTTCCTTTTGTTCGCCTATCCATTCCTGCTCGGGGGAGCCAGTGATGTTGCTGGGGCCGACATTTTGCGCATCCTCGGGTGGGTGTGCGGGATTCCGGGACTGATCATCTCCTGGTATGCCGCGTGGGCCTATGTGCCGATTGCCCGTGCTGGACTTGCCGATGCACGGGGCCGCGCGGGTTAGTATCGTGGACATGAGCATTCCTGAAGATCTTCGCTACACCAACGACCACGAGTGGGTACGGGTGGAAGGCGACCAAGTACGCGTAGGAATCACCGACTATGCCCAAGATGCACTCGGGGATGTCGTGTACGTTGAACTACCTAGTGTCGGTGACGCAGTCGAGCTTGGTGGCTCGATGGGTGAGGTCGAGTCGACCAAGTCTGTCTCCGACATCTATGCACCGATCGCTGGCACGGTCGCTGCCGTGAACGACTCACTCGATGCAACGCCGGGCAAACTCAACGAAGACCCATACGGCGAGGGTTGGTTGTGTGTGATCGACGTGGCCGACTCGGTCCAACTGGATGCGTTGCTCGACGCATCTGCCTATGAGGAGCTCACAGGACAGTGAGCGCCGACCGCGTCTGCCCCGCATGTCACCATCACAACGATGCGACGGCGAACTTCTGCTCGTCGTGTGGTGAGCGCATCGGTGGAGGACCTGAGGAGCCGACCGCAGCGATCCCCATCGTTGTAGAGCCCGCCGCTGGTATCGAGTCCACCGAGCGCTCGCACCTCGCCGAACGTGAGGGATTCGGCGAAGCCGAAGGAATCTTGTTGGTGGAGTCAGGTCCAAAGAGCGGATCTCGCTATGCCTTGGATCAAGACACCATCTCCGCTGGCCGACATCCCGAGAGCGACATCTTTCTCGACGACGTAACCGTCAGTCGCCGCCACGTCGAGATCACCCGAGACAACGGAAGCTACAGCGCTCGCGACGTTGGTTCACTCAACGGAACGTACGTCAACAAGGAGCTCGTCGACGAGGGCGTACAGCTGAGCGACGGCGATGTTCTCCAGATCGGCCGTTTCAAACTTCTTTTCTTTCACGGAACCGGTACTGGGGACTAAACCACCGCCTTCGGAGCGTTTAGGGTGGTACAACGAAAGGAGTGTCGATGGTCCCTATGGAACTGGTGGGAGTGCGCATCGAACTGCCCAGTAACACGCCGATAGTCATACTTCGAGTGCAGGACTCCGATGACGACAGCGACGCTCGAATGCTGCCGATCTTCATCGGAGGCCCAGAGGCGACCGCAATCGCGCTTGCCCATGAAGGGGTGACTCCTCCGCGGCCCATGACGCACGATCTCTTTGCGGAAACTCTCGATGCGATGGATGTCAACGCCGAACGCGTCGTCATCACCGAACTTCGTGAGCGCACCTTCTATGCCGAGTTGCACCTTCGATCATCGACCGAGGCACGTGTCATGTCCGCTCGGCCCTCCGACGCGATTGCTCTGGCAATCCGATTAGGCGTGCCAATCTTTGCCGAAGACGAACTGCTTGACGAGGTTGGTTATACCAATGAACCCGAGCCGACCGAAGGCGATGCTGAGGTCGTCGAAGAGTTCAAGGACTTCATCGACAACGTCAGTCCGGAAGACTTCGCCTAGCTCAACGTAGTCCAATGTCTCGCGCGGCCCGCGCGAAAGCAACCGCGTACGGTCGTTGACCTGGAGCCTTTCGCTTCCTAGGATTACTACATCGTAATTTCAACGACGTAGCGCAACGGGTGCGTCGTTAGCGAGAGGGCCAGCGATATGGACAACGAGCAACAAGCACAGGTCGGCTACAGCGGGAAGAGCGCTTCGGAGATTGTTGGTATTACCTATCGACAACTCGACTACTGGGCTCGCACCGACCTCATCCGGCCCTCACTTACCGACGCAGCCGGTTCGGGATCGCGCCGTCAGTACTCCTACCGCGACCTTGTCGAGCTCAAGGTCATCAAGAACTTGTTGGACTCGGGGATCCGCCTTGAGCAGGTCCGAGAGATCTTCAACTACCTCCAGGACGAACTGGGCGAGGACGTCGCCACAGCCAATTTGGTGGTTAACGGGAGCCAGCCAATGCTCGTTCGCAGCGGTGAAGAAGTGATCGACTTGCTCCAGAATGGCCAAGGCGTGCTGAATATCTTGCCTCTCGGCGCAGTCGTCGATGAGGTTGACGAGAAGCTCGTGGAGCTCTTTCCGTCGCAAGCGAGCGGAGCACAGCTTGAGGCGACCTCCACCGACGCCAAGGCTGCTGCACAATAGTCACGTGACTTTTTGGCGCCGCGGTTGGGCGATAGTGGGCTTGCTCGCCCTCCTCGCGACCGGATGCGCGTCCCAAGGCGCCCAGACATCTGCGCCATCCTCGACAATCCCAGCGACCACCACCACCACTACGACGGCACCTGTAGCCAGTCCGACGTCGACATCTTCGGTCGTCCCGGCGAGCACCTCATCGGCCATTCCATCCTCGACGACGACGACGACGACGACAACGACAACAACGACAACAACGACAACAACGACGACGCTGCCGCCCGATCCGGAGTTCTCCGCCACAGTTCAGCAGATCGATGCAACGCTCGCAGCCCGAATGCCGCACTCATGGCGTGAGGGATGCCCGGTCGGATTCGACCAGTTACGACTGTTGACCCTCAGCCATTGGGACTTCAACGATCAACCAGCCACCGGCGAACTCGTCGTACACGCGGACTGGGCTGAGGAGATCGTGGGAGTCTTCGAGGCGATCTTTGACGCTGGCTTTCCGATCGAGCGTATGGAACTCATCGATGTGTACGAAGGAGATGACCTTCTGTCGATCGCGGCCAACAACACCAGTGGGTTCAACTGCCGGGAGGTGCTGAACCGGCCTGGGGTGTGGTCAAACCACGCGATCGGGACCGCGATCGACATCAACCCTGTCCAAAACCCCTACCTGTCGCGCAACGGGGAAGTACTCCCGATAGACGGTGAGGCATTTCTTGACCGATCCCAGCAAGCGAAGGGCGGGATCTACATCGGGGACGCGGTGACCGAAGCCTTCACCGCCATTGGATGGGGCTGGGGCGGTAATTGGACCAGCTCGAAGGACTGGCAACACTTCTCCGCCTCCGGAACCTAGAGCGGCGCCAAGACTCCGTGTCGGAGCTGGCGAAGGGTGTGATCGGCTAACACGAGTGCGGTCATCGCATCGACCATCGGCACTGCACGTGGCAGCACGCACGGATCGTGGCGGCCCTTTGCTGCGAGCTTCGTGGCCTTTCCCTCGGTGGTAACCGTTTGTTGCTCCGAGCTGATCGTCGCCGTCGGCTTAAAGGCCACGCGGAAGGTGAGGGGCTGGCCATTTGTGATGCCTCCCTGGACCCCACCGGAGAAGTTTGTGCTCGTTCTGATCGTGCCGTCGTCGCCAGGTACGAACGCGTCGTTGTGGGTGAGCCCGGTCATTCGAGCTCCCGAAAAACCGCTGCCGATCTCGAATCCCTTGGTTGCTGGGAGCGAGAGCATCGCCTTTGCGAGGTCAGCCTCCAGACGATCGAATACGGGTTCGCCAAGTCCAGCTGGCACACCTCGAACGACGGCGGCAACGACACCGCCGAGCGAATCGCCGTCGCGTCGGGCACCCTCGATGGCGGTGGTCATCGCCGCTGCAGCGTCCTCATCGGGGCATCGGGTCGGATGGGCCTCGACCTCGCTGCGCGTAACGGCGAGGTGATCGACGGATGCGTCGATGTCGTGCACGGAATCCACCCAGGACACAATCTCGGGGATCGGGCGCTGATGAGCCGCGGCGACAGCTGCCACCAGTGAGCTGGCGATCGCGCCAGCAGCGACGCGACCGATTGTTTCTCGGGCACTGGAGCGCCCTCCGCCGGCGATGGTCCGATGACCGTATTTTTGGTCGTAGGTGAAGTCGGCATGAGATGGCCGGTAGACCTCGCGCAAGTGGTCGTAGGCGCCCGAGCGAGCGTCCTTGTTGCGCACCATCATCGCGATGGGGGCACCGGTGGCGAATCCGTTGGCAACACCAGACAGAATTTCGACCTGGTCGGCCTCATCTCGTTGCGTTGTAAGACGGCTCTGTCCGGGACGTCGGCGGTCTAGTTCGAGCTGGATCGCTCCTAGGTCAATAGGAAGCCGCGCTGGTACGCCGTCGACGATGACGCCGACAGCGCCACCATGGCTCTCGCCAAAGGTCGTTATCCGAAAGTCGTGACCGAAGGAATTTCCCACGGTAGGCAGGCTACAGGCCGAGAGGCCAGGCCCTGCTAGCTAGAGCGCTCGCTCGCCAATGCACTCGCAGCAGCGCTGCGCATGTCATTGGTGACAACTGGAGCCTCACGAGGAGTCGCCGGTTGAGAGTGTGGAGCTTGTGCACCCGGTGTAGCCGGTGCCGCTTGGCTCGACAGGGTGTGCAGAATGTGCGTGAGCAGCTGCACGAGCGTGTCGATCGCGTTTTCGGAATCCCGAGCGTCCGTGCGGACGATTGGGTTGCTGGGTGCGAGGTCGAGCGCTTCTCGGATGTCTTCGATCGAGTGCTGGGGTGCCCCGTCGAACTGGTTGAGTCCGATAATGAACGGCACATTTCGCTGTTCGAAGAAGTCGATGGCGTTGAAGCACTCATCGAGACGGCGGGTGTCCACCAAGATCAGGGCGCCGAGGGCACCTGCGGTGATGTCTTCCCACATGAAACCGAAACGATCCTGACCTGGAGTACCGAAGACGTACAGCACGAGGCCTTCGTCAACGGTGATCTTGCCGAAGTCCATTGCAACGGTCGTGCTGGTCTTTTGCTGCACATAGGTCGCGTCGTCAACGCCGGATGCGGCGCTGGTCATCTTCGCTTCTGTGCGCAGCGGAGCGATCTCCGATACTGCGGATACGAACGTCGTCTTTCCGACGCCGAAGCCACCGGAAATAACCACCTTCGCCGAAACGGGTCGT
Organism: uncultured Acidimicrobiales bacterium; assembly: GCA_964562985.1. Classification (GTDB taxonomy): domain Bacteria; phylum Actinomycetota; class Acidimicrobiia; order Acidimicrobiales; family SHLQ01; genus SHLQ01. The sequence continues at coordinate 14,475 of CAZLWE010000013.1, read as the reverse complement.
TGGGCTGGGTTAGCGCTTGCGGATTCCATCGAGCAATCTCCTCACAATCGCGATGTCGTCAGATTTTGTGGTCTCGAGCACCTCAAGGGAGCCTTCGCCCCACAAGTCGGCTACGAGTACACGGGCGACGCCTAGAGGCATCGCGCACTTCGCCGATATCTCGGCGATCGAATTTGGTTCCTCACAAAGTGCGTAGATCGCAGCGAGGTCCCGGTCTGCAGGAGGGCTCGAGCCCTCTTTGGTCGAGACCATGGCCTCGACCGCCAGTTCACCCGCGTCGCTGCGGGTACGGCCGCCAGTGAGAAGGTACGAGCGGACAAAAGCGCCGTCTTCTTCAGTCATTAGAAACTCCTGTGTTCCTACCGGGTAACGCTTACGGCCTAGACCGTAAGGACGTTCTTCAGTTCGCTGATCAGCTCTGGTGACAGTGCTGAGCCAGCCCGCTCGGCGAGAAGGGTCATTTCGTAGGCGACCTGAGCAATGTCGGCGCCGCTCTGGCAGAGCACCGCAAGCGATGCACCGTGGCCCATCGACATGACGAACAGGTTGCCCTGTGTCATCTCGACGACCACCTGGTCGACAACTCCACAACCAAGGCAGTGCGCTGCACCGTTAGTCAGGCTGGTAAGCCCGGCAGCGATCGCCGCGAATTGGTCGACACCGCTGGTGTCGATTCCTGCCGAAGATGCCAGCAGCAGGCCGTCGGCCGAAACCGCAACGGCCTCGCGAACACCTGCGGTGTCCTGGGCAAATCGGGACAGGAGCCACGCAAAGTTCTGTGCCTCGGTCGAAACGGTCATGATTCACTCCCTGTGGTATTTGGGGTTTCAGCAGCTGATACTTCAGCTGGAGATTCTGTTGTTGCTTGAGCGATCGGAGCGGCCGCAGCGGCCGCCGGTGCGGAATCGACGACCGGTGGGGCCATCTTTGGAGCGGCATCTGAGTCCTGTGCCGATGGTACTTGAGCGATCGGAGCGGTGGAGGGCGGAACTTGAGTCGAAGGCACAGCGTCGGCGATTGGAGCGACGGCGGCAGCAACGGCAGGTGCAGCAACTACTGGCGCGGCGGGGGCCGTTGGTGCTGGAGCAGCAATATGTGCTGTTGCTGTTGCTGTTGCTGTTGCTGTTGCTGGTGCTGGTGCTGGTGCTGGTGCTGGTGCTGGTGCTGGTGCCTGCGGTGCCGGCGTGGCAGCCGGTGCAGGGAGCACGCCCGACGGCGCTGGGGTCGTCGTTGCGGGCGGGGTGGCGGGAACCGGCGGTAGGGAAGCCGAAGCACCTGATACTTGGTCTCCTTGTCCAGCCTGTCGTCCACGAGCAACGGCCGCTCGGAAACTTCGCAGGGAGTCACTCACGGCGGTGGCATCACGTCGAATAGGAGCTTCGGCCTGGTCGGGAGTTTCGGCCGGAGTGGGGGCAGGGGTCTCCTCGGCGCTCTTCGAACGTCGCTTCGGGAAGCCCGCAGAGGTGACAGGGGCGACTGGTGCCGTTGGGACGGCAGCCGGTGTTTCGGCAACAGGCGTCAATGGAGCCTCGGGGACTGGAGCCGCTTCGGTAGGAGCCGGAGCGCCAGCCGCGGCTCCTGGATGTTCGATGGTTGTCTCTGGTGCGGCGTCAGCCTTGGGGCCCTTGCGGGATCGTCGTTGCGGGAAACCTGCAGTGGTCGTGCCGACGGCTTCTTCGGCCACTGGCGCCGCCGGAGCGGCCGCCGGTGCTACCGGAGCGGCCACTGGGGCTGCAGGAGCGACTACGGGCGCTACCGGGGAAGCCGGGGTCAAGGTCGGCGCCTCGAACACCTCGGCCTCGTTAGGCGCTGCGGTCGAGACGGGGGCCTCAGTAGCGCGCGAGCTGACATCGACTGGATTCGCCTCTTCGCTCGAGAGCAAGCGGACGGGCAAGTCAACAAAGGCGATCGTTCCACGGCGCTTTCCTTCGCCCGTTGGATCGGCGCTGGTGAGGCGAACGGTAATGCCAAGGTCCTGCGAGAGACGGCCGACCACGAACAGTCCGAGATACGCAGATGGAGCGTCAGCGAAGTCGACGGGGTTCTTCAACCGGTCATTTGCCTCGCCCATAGCCCGCTCGTCCATACCAATGCCTTGGTCGACGATGGCGAGGCGATAGTGGGTAGATCCGAGTTGACCGAGAACCTCGACGTTGGTGTTCGGAGGCGAGAACGACCCAGCGTTCTCCAAAAGCTCAGCAATCAAGTGCGCAAGGTCGGTTGCAATGTTGCCTGAGACGGTGGCGCTATCGATATCGCCAAGCTTCACACGGCGATAGTCAGCGATCTCGGCAGCAGCAGCTCGAACAACGTCTCGAACAGCGATCGGCTTACCCCAGCGACGTGGAGTCTGCTCGCCCGCGAGCACCAACAGGTTCTCTGCGTTGCGTCGCATACGGGTCGCAAGGTGATCCAAGCGGAAGAGGTTTTCGAGGGTGTCGGGGTCAGACTCTTGACGCTCCAAGTCGTCGATGAACTCGAGCTGACGGTTCAGTAGGTTCTGGTTTCGGCGACCGAGGCTAACGAACGTACGGGCGACGTTTTGACGACGAAGCTTCGCCTGGCCAGCAGCGAGGTCCACCGCTGCACCCTGCATCGTGTTGAGCGAGCTCGCGAGCTGAGAAAGTTCGTCGTTACTGTCTACCTCGAAGGCAGGAAGTTCGGGAAGGCGCTCGGAGGTACGAGCCGCTTCAACAACTGCAGGAATGCCTTCTTCAGCGGCAACACGAGCCTGTTCGGACAGTTTGGTTACCGGAGCGGTAATGCTTCCCGCAATCGAACGAATCGCAACGAAGGCAAAGAACAACGCGAGTAGCAAGAGTAGACCTACGGCAACGAAGATGATGCCTTGCTGTTCCTGGACGTCGGCCTGTACCTGGCGAATCTCACTGAGTGATTCGGCCGCAACATCGGCGGACTGATTCGCTTGCACGACCCAAGTCGATGCGATCCCTCTTTCGTTGTTTTGAACTGCACCAACCGAAGCGGTTGCCGTAACGAGTTCCTCGCCGACCACGACTTCGTCGTCCACGATGTTATCTGACATCAGCTCGGTGTTGAGGCCGCTCTCGGGGTTGGTAAAGCCTTCGGTCGTGAACACGATGGCTTCATCGTGCTGCGTAGCGGTATTGGCAATGATTACCGCGGCATCACTGTCGAAGATTCCCGTGTCAACCTCGGCTTCGGAAGCCAACTGATCAGCGATGCTGTGCGTGTTCGACAGCGGCACGCGGACGCGCATGATGGCTCCGCCATCAATAATCGGCGAATCGGTTACCGGAACGGCGAACTCGAACGAGGGAACGTGCTCACCGTCGTTGACAAAGCTACGGAACGAGAAACCGTCTTGGTTGAGCGGGACTAACCACTGAGATACCGCTTCGGCGTCAAAGTTGGATGCATCGTGAGTGGAGCCCAGGAGGTCGCCGTCTTCGGTGAAGAGCGTGACCTGAACGTTGTCGACATCGAGTTCGATTCGGTTGCGTGCCACAAACGCCGCAAACTCACCGTCTTCCTGCGCCTCTGCCAGATTTCCGGCAGCCAACTCGTTGCTTGCCTGGATAGCAGGCTCTGCTACCTGGCTATCGCCTGCTGCGTTGTCGACGCGAGCGACGATCGAATCGATGAACTCGGCAAGTTCTCGTGAACCGATATCGGCCGTGCGTTCGGCGCCGGCTGCGACAACTTGATCGTTGAGGATCTCTTCTGCCGAGTCCACCGCATCGGTGGTTCGTTGCTGAACGACGAGCGCACCAAGAATCGCCAGCGCACTGAGGCCGAGCAGTGGGAGAAGGACGACGGGTAGGACGCGGCGAAAGATATTGCTTCGAATCGAACCAAGCTTTACTTGCTCAGGTTGGTCCTCGACCGCAGCCTCGGTCTGCTCGAGCAATTCAGACGTGTCACTCATACGAAATCTTCCGTAAGTCCCTAGAAATTCATGCCCAGTTTGGGCTCTCTAGGTTGTTCGGATCGCGGAGTGGGGTTCCTATAGGCCTTTTGGCCCTGCTCGGCTACCTCGACAGATCGCTAGATGTTCGATCCGGGAGAGTTGTTACAGCTCAAGTAGCGCTTGTTCAACCACTTCGGTCAAGGCCGGGTGGATATACAACTGTCCCCGTGCCATCTCATCGACGTTCTGTCCAAAGGCCATTCCTTGGATGAGCTGTTGTATGAGCGTCGAAGCCTGTGGGCCAATGATGTGGGCGCCGAGCAGTTCACGAGTCTCGGAATCGGCGATCAGCTTGCACACGCTCGTGGTGTCCTCCATTGCCCAGCCGTATGCGGCGGAACTATAGGACTGCACCACGATCGACAACGGCCGACCGGTTTCCTTGGCTTGCGGTTCGGTGAGGCCAACGGCGGCCACCTGCGGAGATCCGAAGATGGCATAGGGCGTCAGGCTGCGATCGATCTCGATTAGGTCATCGGGGTGCAACAAGTTGTGGGAGACCACTCGGGCATCGGCGTTCGCGGTGTGCTTGAGCTGCGAAGGGTTGGTGATATCGCCCAAAGCGTAGATATCGGGGTGCGAGGTCTTCAGGGTGGCGTCGGTAATGACATAGCCACGCTCGTCGAGCTCGACACCGGTTTCGGTTACGGCGAGCTCATCGCCGTTGGGGACCCGACCTGTAGCGACGAATAGCGTGTCGCCTTCGATCACTTCGCTGACCCCGTTCGAGGTCACGTGGACACGGATGTTGCCCTCTTCGCCCTCGACCGAGTCGATGGACATATTTGTGCGTACGTCGAAACGCTTTGCGTACGCGTCGGTGAATCGACGCGAAATGTCGGGGTCCTGTACCCGGACCATCAAATCGCTCCGGTTGATAATCGTCACGTTCGAACCCAGCGACCCGAAGACGTTGCCGAGTTCGGCTCCGATATAGCCGCCACCCACAACGATGAGGTGTTCGGGCAACTCGTCGACGCGCATCAAGGTATCGGAGGTATAGAAGGGAACTCCCGAGTCTGCGATTACCGCGGGCACGGTCGCTCGCGCTCCGGCGGCCAACACGATGCGGTCGGCAGTGACGGTGGCGGTCCCGCCGTCGTTGAGGGCTACCTCCACGGTCTTGTCGGCGACGAAGCGTGCAGATCCCTTGTAGACCGAGACATGCTCCTGCTCCTCGGAGCGGTAGCGCTCGCCACCCGCTGCGATCGGATCGATTCGTCCGAACACGCGATCACGAATCGCTGGCCAATCCGCCCCATCGAAACGCGTGTTCAGGCCGAGTTCCGGGCCGACATCTTGTGCCAGATGTGCGACGTCCGCGGCAAAGACGAACATCTTGGATGGGATACATCCGACGTTGAGACAGGTGCCTCCGAAGGCACCGCGCTCCACAATGCCGACAGACACCGTTTCGTAGGCATCGGTAAGGACCGAGTTTCCGGATCCGGTCCCGATAATCAGCAGGTCATGGTGGGTCATTTGAGGCTTTCGTTACCGTTTTGGGTTGGCGAGCGTTGGGTGGCTACGAACGTAGCCTACGGATTAACACAGATGTGTCGCTACGAGCTTCCCCATTTGCCACTATCTCGTCGTAATAGCTGGCCACCAGTGAGGCCACCGGGGTCGGCGCACCGAGTCGTTCGGCCTCCGCGAGAGCGATTCCGAGATCCTTCACCATCCACTCCGAAGCGAAGCCGAAGTCGAACTGGTCGGCCACCATGGTCGTTCCGCGATTGGCCATCTGCCACGATCCTGCTGCGCCGTCGGTGATGGTCGCGAGAACGCGTTCCATATCCAGGCCTGCGGCCATGCCGAGGTTGAGCGCCTCAGAGAGGCCCTGAAGCGCTCCAGCGATCGCGATCTGATTGACCATCTTGGTGGTTTGGCCAGCGCCGGTGTCGCCGATCAAGGTACGCGTCTTTGCGTAGCTTTTCATGAACTGGTCCGAGCGCTCGAACGTATCGGCCGTGCCGCCACACATCACCGTGAGTACGCCATTTTGGGCTCCGGCTTCGCCGCCCGACACCGGTGCGTCCAAGGCGCCGATGCCGTTGGCGGCTGCGGCGTTGGCGAGTTCGTGGGCGACCGTGGCTGAAGCGGTCGTATGGTCGATCAGAATGGTCCCTTCGCCGAGGCCGGCGAGCGCCCCGTCATCACCCAAGGCCACGGCACGGACACTGTCGTCATTTCCAACGATCAGGATGGCCGCGTCCGCACCCTCAGCAGCTTGGGCCGGGGTAGCAGCAAGTGCTGCGGCTGGATGCTCGTCGACAAAGCGTTGAGCGACCTCGGTGGTGCGATTGAAAACCACCACGTCGTGTCCGTCGTTAACGAGATGTCCCGCCATGGGATAGCCCATGGCCCCTAGTCCAATGAATCCGATTCGTGCCATGCGGCGACCCTACACGCCGATGATGTCGGGAATCTCGCTCCAGCCACCCTGCTCGTTCGGTTCGATGATGACGTCGGCCAATGCTCGAATCTCCTCGGGCGCATTGCTCGGCACGACGGCGATCGCCGCGCTCGACAGCATGCCGACGTCGTTGAAGCCATCGCCCACTACCGCTAATCGACCACGGTCAACGCCAAGGCGTGGGCATAGCGCGTCGAGTCCTGTCGCTTTGTCCGCGTCATTGGCCTGCACCATGATTCCGTAGTCGCCCTCATAGTGCGATGGGCTGATGAACACCGAGGCGAGCCCCTCGGCTTCGATCGCCGCCTGTAATTCGGTCAGATGATCGTGGGGATAGCCGAAGGCCCCAAAACCGATCACCGTCGAGGTCCCGATCGCCGAACGGAGGTCATCGACGCGACGTACTCCTGGAGCCGCTCCCAGAAAGCTCTCGCCCGCCGAGGCAGACGGACCGGCGAGAAGATCCTCGTTCGAATCATCGATGTACGCGAGGGGTTCGAGGTCATGGGCAACAAAGATCGAACGGACCCGCTGAGCTGCAGCCGTCGACATTGGTCTCCGATGGAAGGACGGCCCATCGAGGCTGTCTCGTACGAGTGCGCCATTCATCAAGATTGCCGGACGGTCCGCGAGTCCAACTGGCCGCAGGCCTCCAAGAGTGCTCTGCGCTCGGCGCCCAGTAGCAACAATAAAAGGAATTCCGCTGTCGTCTAGACGTGCAACAGCCGCGGTGGAGGCGGCGTGCAGTGTCATGTCCGTCGCCCAAAAGGTGCCGTCAAGATCGGTCACGAGCGCATCGATCAACATGTCCAAGGATCGTAGGCCATCGGCGTATTGTCGCAACATTTCCGCGAAGTGCGGGCGCTCGCAAGGTACGAATAGGACATGGAACTTTCGTTGGTGATCATGGCCGCTGGACTCGGAAGCCGTTTCGGCGGGACGAAACAGCTCGTAGAGGTCGGGCCGAACAGTGAAGCTTTCCTCGACTTTGCGATTATGGATGGTCGGGCGGCAGGGTGCACGAATGTGGTTTTAATCATCCGCAGCGACATCGAGGCAGATGTAAAAGCGCACCTAGAGCGTCAGTATGGGTCGCTCGACGGTTTTGCGTTGGTACGCCAAGACGATCTCGGTCCAAAGCGTGATAAGCCGTGGGGGACCGCACACGCTGTGCTCTCGGCTCGAGGGGCCGTCGACGGACCGTTCATCGTGGTGAACGCCGATGACTATTACGGACCGTCTTCCTTCCAACTGGCCGCGGATGTCCTGCAGTCCGGCGATGAACGCACCGCCGGTCTCGTGGCCTTTGAGTTGGCGAAGACGCTGCCTCGTACCGGCGCAGTCTCTCGTGGCCTGTGCGTCGTCGAAAAGGGCTCGTTGGTTTCTATCGATGAGACCCACGGAATCGAACGAGCCGATGACGGCGTGATTCGGTCCCTCGACCCAGCGGGAGAGCACGGCGACAACACCATGGCGTCGATGAACATGTTCGCGTTTCCCAACTCGCTGTTCGAACATCTCGCTGCGGGCTGGGATGCCTTTTTTGCAGAGCACGGCGATGAGCCCAAGACCGAGTACTTGTTGCCCGACGTGGTTGACGACCTCCGAGAGCGTGGGGTCTGGCGCGTCGTTGTGCCGCAGTCTTCAGAGGAATGGATCGGCGTGACGAACCCCGGCGACCTGGAGCCAGCCCGGGCGAAGCTTGCGGATCGCTAAGCGCTAAGAGTCAGTTTCGCGCTTGCGTTCCAACCGATCTGCCCCCGCGTCGACTCCGGGCAGTTGGGGCTGCATCGCGCCCAGCCGTGAAGCCGCTCGATCCATCACAATCTCTTCGACCTCCGCCCAGTCCTTAGCGCGCAATCCGTCGAGGTCTTGGTTGTAGGGCTGGTCGAAGATGATGGCTTCGCAACCCGCGCCGCGCAGGCTTTCGATGTTGTGCGGAGCGTCATCGACGTAGATGTCGGCGCCGACGTCGGGCTTATTGCCGAGAAAGCAGATGTCTCGGTACGGGATCTGTTGCTCGTCCAACCATGCGACGGTGTCTGCAACCGCTCCTGCATGGCCCCAGTTCACGTAGAGACGATGGGTGATGACGCGGATGTGGACGCCAGCGTCAGACAGTCGCCATAGCGCGTCGCGAGCTCCCTCTATCGGTGGCATCGTGGCGAATAGTCGATCGTCGGAAACCGCCATCGCGTGGAGGTCAGCGAAGCCGCCAACACGATCGAGATCCCACTCCCGAAAGTCCCACGAACGCTCAAGAGGCAGTGTCTCCTCTTCTACATTTAGCTCGCGAGCCGCTATCGTCCTGAAAGCAGACGTGTAGTCGCCGCAGACCCCATCGAGGTCGACTCCAAACACAAACGGCTCCATCGACGAGACGGTAGTCGTCGGCAACACAAAAGGGTGATGTTTTGGCTCGCAAATCGACGCAGGCGGTAGATGAAGATCCGGGTTTGGTCACGGAGCTACGAGAGCGCATCAAGGAGCATCGCCTCCCGATCTTTGCTGCAGCTGTGGCGTTCTTCGGATTTATTGCACTCATCCCTGCGCTGGCCGCCGCGGTGTCGATCACCGCGTTGGTGGCTGACGTCGATGTGCTCATCGAAGAGGTCGATTCAGCTCTTGAAGCGTCTCCGCAAGAGACCCGTGACTTTCTCGGAGCGCAGCTTCGTTCAATCGCCGATGGCGGCAATTCGAGCGCTGGCATAGCGGCCTTCGTGGGCATTGCCCTATCGCTGTTCAGTGCGTCGGGCGCTGTCGGTCAGCTAATGGAGGCGCTCAACGTTGTTCACGACCGCCGAGAGTCTCGAAACTTTGTCGTGAAACGGGGGACCGCTTTCCTGCTCCTGCTCGGGACGATCCTCACGATGGCGGCGATGGTCTTCGCGATGAACGTGGTCCCCGCGTTGATCAATTCATTTGTGGAATCCTCAGGGGTGAGCGCGCTGGTGAACATCGGTCGTTTCGTTGGCCTCGGACTCTTCATGGTGTTCGCGTTGACGGTGCTGTATCGCTTCGGTCCATCACCGGACAACGAACGAGCCGGCGAACTGGTATCGGGGGGCAAACGACCATTGCTCAGCAAGGGCGCCCTGGTCGGCACCGTGCTCGTGGTCGTGGTGTCGTGGGGATTTGGCTTCTTCGCTAACAACTTCGGCAGCTACAACGAAACCTACGGCACGCTTGCGGCGATCGTCGTCCTGCTCCTGTGGCTTCAGTTGCTTGCCTTGGCCGTACTTGTGGGCGCCGAGGTACACGTGATCCTCGAGCAAAAGCGGGTTCGCGACGCCCGAGCCTCCGCAGGCCTTTCTCGTCAGGTGCCGACGATCGAGAATCGTAAGCCGGCATAGGTCTGGAGTCGTTGGATTAGCGTTGGCCCAAAGGCTGTTGCCGGTGTCCAAAATCCTCCCGGGAGGTCGGCCGGGTCCGCCTTGGCCAAGGCGATCGCCGCCTCCCCGAGCATCTTCGCTGTCGATCCATATCCGGGGTCGCGGTCGCCGGTGACCTTGGTTTGAATCTCTTCTCCGTTGTCGGTCTGTCCGAAGAACCGAATGTCGAAGAACCCGGACTCTTGCTGTTCCGGACTCGGCCCTTCGCCCGGTTTTGGAAGTACTCGTTCTTCGAGCGTCCGGCGGATCGGGCCGAGCGACGAGGCCGCGGTGATGCCGCCAAGGCCTCCCGTGATTGCGGTTGCCTTGGCGAGCCCTGCTGCACCAGTACCGGTCATCGTGGCTTCGTCGTAAAGGAAGCCATCACCCCACGGGCGGCCTCGAAGAGCGTGGGATCGATGCACGACTCGGGTGTTGACCGCAGCCATCATGAAGGGAGCAATCCACTCGCCGGAGACATCATCACTCTTGGGTGCCAGAACGTTGGGCTGAGCGATCCCCTCGCGCATGCCGTCCGGGGCGAGCGCGTACGGGTTGGTAAGCAGGCGGCGGGCCTGCGTGTCATGGGACGCCTCGTCGACCACGTTGAGCATGGAAGCGATGGTGCCGCCGCTGACGCCACCCTTCACGGCCTTCACGCGCATCGAGATCTGTGAGCAGAAGCTTCCGAAGCGGGTGTGGGCGGCGTCTTGGGTGAAGGCCACACCAAGGTCCGACGGGATCGAATCAAAACCGCACGCGTGCACGATCCGGGCTCCGCTGGTGTTGGCTGTCTCGCCGTGCGTATCGATCATCCGCTGCATCCACTGCGGCTCGCCCGTGATGTCGCAATAGTCGGTCCCTGCGGCGGCGGCCGCTTGTACGAGGTTGGAGCCGAGCTTGGCGTAGGGGCCGACGGTAGAAACGACGAGTGTTGCCTTTTCGACGAGCGCTGCCATGTCTTGTTCGCTGGCGGCGTCAGCAACCGTCATCTGAACCGGCGTGGCCAATGAGGCCTGGAGTGCCTTCAACTTGTCGGGATCGCGGCCGGCGATCGACCAGCTGACCGGCGAGTCGCGCAGCCGCTCGTCGAGGTAGTTGCACAGTATCGAGCCCACGAAGCTCGTCGCTCCGAAAACGACGATGTCGCACGCTCGGTGCGCAGGTTCGTCCATATGGCGGATTCTATGCGGCCTGGCTCGCTGTCACGGCGGCCCGCTACTCTCTGTCCATGAGCAGTCACATTCTCGATGTCGACCTACTCGCGTTCGAAACGGGTGACGCCTCCGCTCGGAGCGCAGTTGTAGATGGAGTCCGACGGTCGTTGGCGAACGGGTTTGTCTATACCGCGCACGATTTGTCTGAGGACATGCTCGATGAGGCCTATGCCAAGCTGGCCGAATTCTTTGCGCGTTCCGAGCAAGAGAAGCTCGAGTACGTCGCAGAGGGATCGCACGGTCAAACCGGATACACGGGGCTGTTGGTCGAAACCGCTGCAGACGCAGAAGTTGCTGATTGGAAGGAAATGCTGAATTGGGGAGCATCGCTACCGGCTGCTCATCCACTGCGCAACAAGTACCCCCACAGCTATCGAGACCCCGTTCTTCCTGAGGCGGCGGTTCCAGGGATCACCGAGATTCTTCTCGCTTTCCACCATCAGATCGCCGATATCCAAAAGCGCTTCTTACGTGTGATCGCTGTGGGCCTTGGTTGCGCGGAGAGCTTCTTCGACGAGATGGTCACCGATGGACCGACCTTGACCCGAGCGATCCGCTACCCGCCGATGGTGCAGTCACCGGGTGAGGAATACGTGTGGGCAGGGGCTCACGACGACATCAACCTGATCACGGCGCTTCCGCGAGCTACAGCGAAAGGGTTGCAGGTGCGCGTCGATGGCTCGTGGGTCGATGTCGCGCCCCCTAGCGGCCACATGATCATTAACACCGGTCTCATGCTCGAGCGACTGACGAACGGTGTGATCGGGGCTGGGACACATCGGGTGGTCGGCGACCCGGAGGAGCCTGGCGAACGTCTAAGCGTGGTCCAGTTCTGCCATCCGAGACCGTCGACCCTGCTCGCGCCGATCTCGACGTGCGTCACCGACGAGACCCCGCTGGCGTACGCGACCGTCTCGGCAGATGACGCCTTGCAGCAGGTGCTCTGGGACATCAACCTGATCGGCTGACGGGCAACCGGTGGTCAGGCTAGTTAAGCCAGGGTTGGACGGGGTAGTGCTGGAGGAAATCGCTCATGTCGCCCTGACGCGCGAGAACCTGTCCCCACAACCGTTGATGGTCCGTCGACCACAGATCATCGTCTAGGCAGCGGCCGAGAATCCAGGCTCCGCCGCGCAGCTCACCCTCGAGTTGTCGGGGGCCCCAACCCGCGTAGCCGCTAAATACCCGGGCCCGTTGGATGTGAAATGCAGGGTCTCGGTCGGTAGCGAGGTCGAGCAAGCCGATGCCGTTGTGCATGAAGTGCATATCGGGGGCGGCTGGGTCCACCGGTTCGGCCAAGACCAGAGCCGTGCCTTCTTCCACCGGTCCGCCGAGGTAAAGGCGATCGGGGTTCGCGAGGCGGCCAAAGTCGGGCAAGGCGTCACTGACGAGCATGTCGCTCGGGCGGTTGAGGACCAGACCCATCGAGCCACTCTCGTCGTGTTCGAGCAGGAAGATCACCGTGCGATCGAACGTCGTCTCATGCATCCCGGGCGAAGCAAGGAGGAGGGCGCCGCTCGTCAACATGATTCCAGTCTTTACCCACCGGAGCCATCAACCCTCATCGGGCGAGGGGTTTGGGGTGCCTCAGGTTTCGGATTTCTTCTTCCGGAGGTACCAAATTCCGTATCCGATCGCCATCACGACGATGCCAATGACTAGGAACACCTGGGTGATCTGGGTGGCGCCTTCGAGGTCAACCTCGTCTTGGGCTTGGGCGAGGAGGTTCATGGGGCAAGCCTAACCGTCACGATGTCCGCTGTCCGGAATGAGGCAACACGGGTCGACCACGAGTCGATGACCAAACGATTGGAGCCAACGGCGAAGAAGGTGGTTAGGGGGCCTTCCTGTTGGTACGCGTCGACCCGTTCTACGCGCTCAACTCGGTCGTTGGTCAATTCGATCGTGAAGTCAGCCATCAGTCCCTTTCCAAACGGGCAGTCATTGTTGTCGTGCGGTCGATGACCGCCACAAAGGCGTGTTGTCAGTGTGTTGGAAGTTGGTTGTGTGGCACAAGTGGACAGTGGTGTGGATTTTTCGAATTCTCTGTGGATATTTCCATCTGTAAAGTCTTGACCGAGTCCAGAAGTTGTAGTTGGCTGTGAACCGATGGATCCCAAGCAGCAGCTTCGATCGAGCGGACTACACGTCACCGCACAACGGTTGGCGATCTTGCGTGCGGTCGGGAGCCATCCCCATGCGACAGCAGAGGACATTTTGGAAGTGGTACGCGCGGAGATCGGCGCGATCTCTAAGCAAGCGGTATACGACGGCCTATCGGTCATGAGCGATAAGCGAATCATTCGGCGAATTCAACCCGCCGGATCGCCCGCCCGGTTCGAAGACCGAGTCGGCGATAACCACCACCATTTGATTTGTCGAGGCTGCTCGCTGATGTTCGATATCGATTGCGCAGTGGGGTACACACCGTGCCTAACCGCAGATCACGACCACGGTTTCGTTATTGACGAAGCGGAGGTCGTGTACTGGGGCTATTGTGCGGCGTGCGTCAGCGAGCGAGACCCTGCTCGAGCGCCTTCGTAACCGCCTCGCTTCGGCGAACAACCAGCTATAACCCTCAATGTAAGACAACTAGGAGTGTCATGTCCGACGAAAAGAAGTGCCCGGTACTTCACGATCAGCCCCAACACATGGTGGGCAACACGGCGAATGCTGTGTGGTGGCCCAACCAGCTCAATCTGAAGATCCTCGATCAGCACTCGGCTGCATCCAATCCAATGGATCCAGACTTCGACTACGCCGCAGAGCACGCAACGCTCGACCTCACCGCGGTGAAGGCTGACCTCACGGCGTTGATGACCGACTCGAAAGACTGGTGGCCAGCAGACTTCGGTCATTACGGTCCGCTCTTCATCCGCATGGCGTGGCACTCAGCCGGTACCTACCGCACCCACGATGGGCGTGGTGGCGGAGCCTCCGGAACGCAGCGCTTCGCTCCCCTCAACAGCTGGCCTGACAACGGCAACCTCGACAAGGCGCGAGCGCTCCTCGAACCCATCAAGAAGAAGTACGGTCGTGCGCTCTCCTGGGCCGACCTGATGATCTTGACGGGCAACGTGGCTCTCGAGTCGATGGGTTTCAAGACGTTCGGCTTCGCTGGTGGCCGCGAGGATGTCTGGGCTCCTGAAGAGGACATCTACTGGGGACCGGAAACGGTTTGGTTGGACGACGAGCGATACAGCGGTGACCGAGAGCTCATGGAGCCGCTCGGCGCAGTGCAGATGGGTCTGATCTACGTCAACCCAGAAGGCCCTAACGCAAACCCCGACCCGGTTGCTTCCGGTCGTGACATCCGCGAGACCTTCCGCCGCATGGCCATGAACGACGAGGAGACCGTCGCACTCGTGGCCGGTGGTCACGCCTTCGGCAAGCTTCACGGCGCAGGCCCTGAGGACGCCGTCCAAGCCGAGCCCGAGGGGGCGCCAATGGAGCAGCAACTGCTCGGTTGGAAGAACACCTGGGAGTCCGGCAAGGGCGAGCACACCACAACCGCCGGCT
>CAZLWE010000012.1:37778-64641 GCA_964562985.1 uncultured Acidimicrobiales bacterium | reverse complement strand
GGTGGCGGAGACGGAGGAGGATTCGGTGGCGGCTTTGGCGGCGGAGTCTCCGGTGGCTGGGGTGGCGGCGGAGGAGGATTTGGCGGCGGCGCCTCTGGCGGCTGGTAGCCGTTCGTCGGCCCCTTTGGGGCCTCCTCTCTACGGGCCTTTTGCTTGCTTCGCGGCGCAAAACGCCATCGGTGTCGAGGTGAGGGTCTCGGTCAAATCACATCTCGTCCCCTCCGGGGGCCGTTCATTCGCCACGGAGGTTGTATACCGCCGGAGGCGGGCGCTGGTTTGACCAGCGGCGCCAGCGCTCCGCGCTGATTTTGGCGCTTAAGCGGTTGTTGAGCGCTAGTGGCCGGTGTTGCGGATCTGTCGGCTGTGTCGCTCGTAGGCCAGGTCGATGAGTTCGTCGATCAGGTCGGCATACGAGAGGCCGGAGGCTTCCCACATCTTCGGGTACATCGAGATCGGTGTGAACCCCGGCATCGTGTTCAGCTCGTTGACGAGCCAGCCACGTCCCTCCGGTTCGTAGAAGAAGTCCGCACGAGAGAGTCCCTCGACGCGAAGTGCTCGATAGGCGGCGATGGCGAGTCTTTGCATCTCGGCGATCTCGCTGTCGTCTAGCGGTGCAGGAATCAACAGTTTGGCGACACCGTCGTGGTACTTGTCCTCGTAGGTGTAGAAGTCAGCGCCGGCGACGATCTCGCCCGGCAGTGAGGTCTTGGGGGAGCGGTTCCCGAGCACGGCGATCTCGATCTCTCGGCCGACGATCGCTTCTTCAACGACAATCCACTCGTCGTAGCTGGCGGCAACCTGTAGGGCATCCTTCACCTCATCGACGGTTTCGGCCCGGCTGACTCCGACCGACGACCCCATGTTTGCTGGCTTAACGAATACTGGCGAGCCGAGTCGTTCGAGGAGTACCGCTGCCGTGTCTTGGGTTATCTCATCGACATTGAACCCAATGAAGGCCGCCTGCGGGACGCCTGCGGCCAGTAAGGCATTCTTTGCGGCGATCTTGTCCATGGCCATTGCGCTGGCGAGTACTCCGGCTCCGGCATAGGGCACGTCGGCGAGCTCGCACAGCCCTTGCAGGGTGCCGTCTTCGCCCATGGGGCCGTGCAACAACGGCAGGACAGCGCCGCCCGCTTGGGCGATCGAGCACAAAAGTTTGAACGGTTCGACCGATTCGCCGCTCGGGTCGAGGGCATCCCCGTCCTGGTCGATATCGACCCGAGACCAATTGCCGTCTCGGTCGATCCCGACAGCGGTGATCTTGTATCGGTCCTTGCGGGCTGCAGCGAGAACGTGTTTGGCGGTAACGCACGAGACGTCGTGCTCTGCAGAGCGGCCACCGAAGAGGACCAACAGGGGTCGCTGGGCGGGAGAGGTCGTCATGGTCAGTAACAGTAGTTCCGAGTGGGGTTAGCGTTGCTAGCCGTGAGGCTCAACATCACAGAACTTGCTGATCACGTTAACGGGGCGGTCTTCGTTGACGGCGCGCCCGCGAGCGGCCCCGCAGGGGAGGTAACGGGTGCGACCCAAGACAGTCGTGCTCTTGAGGCTGGGCAGCTTTTTGTTCCGCTCATAGCTGAGCGAGACGGGCACGACTTCATCGACGGAGCCGTTCGCGATGGTGCAGGGGCGTACCTCACCTCGCAACCGCCCGGGCCCGGAGTGGCTATCGCCGTCGAGGACACGATGGAGGCGTTGAGTGCCGCTGGCCGCTACGCCCGTTCAAAGATCGAGGGTCCGGTCGTCGGTATCACCGGCTCGGTCGGCAAG
The DNA here is from genome assembly GCA_964562985.1 of uncultured Acidimicrobiales bacterium. Taxonomy (GTDB): domain Bacteria; phylum Actinomycetota; class Acidimicrobiia; order Acidimicrobiales; family SHLQ01; genus SHLQ01. The sequence goes on along the minus strand of CAZLWE010000012.1, from coordinate 62,871 downwards.
ACATCGGCGAAGGACCTACTGGCCGGTGCATTGGCCGCGTCTCGGCGCACCCACGCGTCGACCAAATCGTTCAACAATGAAATCGGTGTGCCCTTAACTCTGCTCAACACTCCCGACGATGCCGAAGCCGTCGTGTTGGAGATGGGCGCTCGGGGGATCGGCCACGTTGCGACGCTCTGCGATGTGGCGTCGCCGACCATCGGGATAGTCACGACCGTCGCGGGAGCCCATGTTGGAGAATTCGGATCCATCGACAACATCGCGATCGCAAAAGGCGAACTCGTCGAGGCGTTGCCAGATAGCGGCCTGGCCGTCCTCAACGCGGACAATCCCTACGTATTGCCGATGGCTGGGCGAACCGCCGCGAATGTCCTGACCTTCAGCGTGGAAGTCGACGGTGAGGGCGACGCCTCGGCATCGGTAGTGGTCAGCGGTATCGAACTCGATGAGGAACTTCGAGCGACCTTCACCCTCGAAACTGCATGGGGACGCGTCGTCGCCCGTCCCGAAATGCGCGGCGCCCACATGGCGGGAAACGTTGCCGCTGCCGTCGGCACTGCACTATGGCTCGGGAGTTCCGTTGAGGACGTCGAAAGAGGGATCGCGAGTGCCTCGGTCTCTCCATGGCGAATGGAGATCTTTCGAAGCGCTGGGGGAGCGCTGGTCATCAACGACTCCTACAACGCGAACCCTACGTCGATGATGGGGGCGATCGAGTCACTTGCGCGACTCGGAGCGCTCCGAAAGATCGCGGTGGTGGGATACATGGGCGAACTCGGTGCGGGCGAAGCCCAAGACCATCGAGCTATCGCCAGCGCCCTGCACGACCGCGGGATCGAGATGATCGCAATTGGCACTCCGCTGTACGGCGCAGACCACCACGAAAGCCCACTCGAAGTACAGGCACACCTGGCAGCACTCGACCAGTCCTGCGCCGTACTCATCAAAGGATCCCGCTCCGCCGGCCTGGAAGCCCTAGCCGACGCGTTGCGTTGATTCGCCACGGCGCGTGCCATCGAGGTTCTCGTCTTCACCGCAGCGTTGACATACCAAGTCCGACACAGCACAAGGCAGACCTCCGACCCAACCATGCCCGGTACCAGCGAGTACCCTTTGCAGACAAGATGGGGACCCACTACGAGACCCTCGGTGTGAAGCCGTCGGCGAGCACGAAGGAAATTCGAAAGGCATACCTTCGCCGCGCTCGCGCACTACACCCAGACCGTCAGCTCGATCGAAGCGAAGCCGACGCGCGTCGTGCCGAAGAAGCGATGCAGGTAGTGAACGCTGCATGGGATGTCCTCTCTGACCCCAAGAAGAAAGCGGAGTACGACCAGCGCATCAAGGGCTCAAGGCCCGTCGCACCCCGAGCTCCGCAACAACGCCCTCCCCAACAGCGCCCAGCGCAACCTCGTACAGCGAGCTCGGGTGCCGCGTATCAGCAGCAAGCCAGGGCGTCATCGACGAGTTCCTCGACGTCCTCCCAGGGCCCCGGCGGGATCGGAAACATCTTGGTGTCTATCCCGGTCCTGATTCTGATTGGGGTCCTAGTTGGCGTGATCATCGTCGCAGTCTTGTTCAATAGCGACAGCCCGAACGGCCCCGTTCTCATCGACAACGAACTCGCTGTTCAGGACTGCTTCGTGCTCGTCGGAAACGAGCCCCGAGAAGTTGCCTGTGATACCGGCCAAGCCGACGGGCAGGTCACGTCGGTCGGACCCGATCGAGGCAACTGCCCAGAGAGCAGCCAACTTCCGTTGCGTGACCCCGACAGCGACTTCTACCTGTGCTGGGCACGGATGATCCCGGGAAGCTCGAACACCATTCCGTAGGCGCACGGGCACAGCTATGCCAGTCGGGACACGTTGGGTCGTCGGGCCCCTCATAAAGCTGTCTCTGCAGCCGATTCACAAGGTATGTCTCCCGTTACCGCAACCGAGGGCACTCGTGTGCTCCCGCAACAACAGGTTCGCTTCCGCTGTCTCCCATGCGAGGTTGCCTGGACCAGCAACGATGACGACACGTGCTGGGTATGTGGTGTAAGCGGCGACTCGCTTCGCACAGCGCTCGCCTTGCGCGAAGACGACCACCTACATCTCGACTTCGCCGCGTAGTGGTATTTTCCGCGGCGTTTGGTTTGTCTAGGCCGGTGGGCGTGATGTGTTGCGGCTGAGGGGCTCGCGAGCGCCTGATAGCGCAGGTTGTGGGAGGCCTTTCACCCGCCTATATCTGGTACGCCGGCCTGGCCTGAATGAGCGCGTTTCGGCAAGCACGGTCATTTGACCTATTAAGTCCCCAAAGTTGGGGTGGTATCCATAAAGCATGTGGAGGCACGTGGATATCTACGGAGTGTTTTAGAACACCCGCGAGTGCACTTGTTCATGGGACTGGCAAGTGGTTTTCTACTCGTAGTAGGTATCGGCGTTACTTCAGTCGACGCGAATGCGTCGGCTCAGACACCGTCCAATGAGACGGTCTCTGTCGAGCTAGCACCGGCGGTTGTCGTGGCCGCCGGTGCTGATTCGATCGATCCGAACGCCATTGCGCGGATTTCGGCACTTCACGACGACCGGGTTGAGTTCGGAACCGGTTTCCAGCTCGATGATGGCCGCATCGCGACGGTCGCTCACGCACTGGTCGATGCTCGCTCGGTTCGATTCGGCACGTTAGATGATGCGGTCGAATTCGAGGAACCAAATCGCAATCCGGAAGTCGCGATCACCCGGCTGCATGATGTAGCGACCCTCGAAGCGTCGTTATTGTCCGCTGGCCTTCCGGTGGCCGAGGAACCTGCTGCTATTGGCCAGGGTGTCGCGTTGGCAGGAATCCCTGAAGACGGCCGGATTCATATCTTGACGGGCGAAATCATCGGCCGATCGGATGGTGCGAGTTACGGCATTGGTCGACCCGAGGTCTATGCAATCAGCGCTTCGGTTGATGCCGGCTACTCCGGCGGGCCCGTGGTGAATGCTCTCGGCGAGGTCGTGGCGGTCATCGTCGGCTCTGAAACAGTCAGTGGTGTCACCCTCGCGGTGCCCATTGAGCACCTTCCCGTCAACTAGCGACCAGGGCCCTTCGTGGGTCCTACGCTGATTCCATGGGTATTGCGGTGGTGTTGGCAGCAGGTGAGGCTCCTCAGCCGTCGCGTCTGGGCCCTGCGTTCGAGAGTTCGCTCGTGGTCGCTGCCGACGGTGGTCTGCGGCACGCCTACCGTCATGGCCTGCGAATCCACGCCGTAGTGGGTGACTTGGATTCTTGCGCTGCGGACCACCTCGAATGGGCACGTGAGGCCGGTGCCGACATCGTCGAGCATCCCACGGACAAGGATGCCACCGACTTGGAGCTGGCGATGGCCTACGCGGATGAGGCCGAAGGAATTGAGCGCATTGTGGTGTTCGGTGTTGATGGCGGTCGCCTCGACCACGAACTGGGAAACTGGGCGGTTTGTTGTGGGCCATGGAGGGCTCGGGTGGACGTCCATGCCGCAGGCGGGGTCGCGACTATCCTGCGAGCCGACCGCGGCCACGAGCTGGAGTTGCGGGGACAGCCAGGTGAGACCGTGTCGGTGATCGCCCGCTCGGGAGCGGCGAGGGGAGTGTCGGTGAGTGGTGTCCGATGGCCGCTCGACGGCGCGACTCTGGAACCGGATAGTTCACTGGGAATCAGCAACGAGTTCGTCGAATCGACGGTTCGAGTCTCGGTGGACGATGGCGTCCTTGCCGTCGTCCGGCCCTACCTAGCGGCCGCTGATTAGATCACTCCACCGGCCATCCAACGGTCGTCGGTCATGGTTGGATCCCGAGTGCAACGGCTGGCCCAGGGATGGCGAAACCGAGGTTCTGCGCACGTGTGGTGTCGAGTGCGACGTCGCTCGACCGAGGCCCCAGCGACGGATCCGCAGGACCTCCTGCCAAGGTTGAGGAGTCGAGGCCCAAGTGTTGCGCCAGGGTCATGGCGAACTGCAGTCGGTTGACGCGGTCTGCGCCAGCGACGTGAAGGACTCCCGTGGCTTGCACATGGGTCGCGAGCGCGCCGACGGCGGCGGCGAGGTGCTGTACGTGGATCGGGTTTCGCCACTCATCGGTGAAGAACGAGAGGTCGTCCTGGTCGACGGCCCGTTGCACGAGCTGTTCTTGGGGCGCGGATGGATCGCCGTAGATCAGCGACGTTCGGACGCTCACCGAATTTGGATTCGCGGCGGCAACCAGTTCCTCGGCGGCAGCTTTTGCTCGGCCGTAGTCGTTGATGGGAGAAACTGGGTCGTCCTCGCGATAGGCCCGGCCAAGGTCGCCATCGAAGACCAGGTCAGTCGAGACATGCACCGTGCGGGCTCGCGCACCAGCTGCACCGGTGGCCACGTTCTGGGCGCCCGTAGAGCAGATCTCCACGGCTCGGTCACCGGTTTGGCGGTAGGCGGCGTTAATCACCGCGGTCGGCGCGACCTCAGCGACCAGCGCTCGGACTCCTTCCCGGTCCAAGATGTCGCAATGATGCCAACCCTCTTGGCTGAGCGGGCCTCGGGATGGGGGAGTGCTGGTGAGATACGTGGCGTCGACGGAGATCCCGTTGGCGACGGCCCATGCGACGATGGTTCTCCCGAGGAAGCCGCTACCGCCGAAGACGAGCAGGCGGTGGCCTTCCGGACGTGGTGCCACCAGTCTCTAGGTGCCCATGGCGTGGTAGCCGCCGTCGACGTGGACCATCGAGCCCGTTGTCGAAGGGAACCAGTCGCTCAACATGGCAACTGTGGAACGGGCCACAGCGGAGGAGTCCCGAACGTCCCATCCCAGAGGGGCCTTGTCGTCCCATACTTCTTCGAACTTTGCGAACGCGGGGATGGACTTCGCGGCGATCGTGCGGATGGGGCCTGCGGCAACCAGGTTGAATCGAATATTCGCTGGGCCGTATTCGCGTGCCAAGTACCGATTCGTCGACTCCAGAGCCGCTTTCGCGACGCCCATCCAGTTGTACGCCGGCCAGGCGACGGTGGCGTCGAAGTCCAGTCCTACAACGCTCCCGCCCTCAGACATCAGAGGCGTCACGACCTCGGCCAAGGTCTTGTAGCTGTACGCAGAGATCTCGAGTGCGACCTTCACGTCGTCCCACGAGGCCCCCATGAAGTCCTCGCCGAGGCAGGCCTCGGGAGCGAATCCGATCGCATGGAGGGCAGCGTCGACCCGGCCCCACTTCTCCTGCAGGGCGTCGCGCACCTCGCCGACGTGGTCGGCGTTCGTGACGTCGAACTCGAGGACCTCGGGTTCGACGTCGAGCTTGCGGGCGGTTCGTTTCGTGAGCGACAGGCCGCGACCTGCTCCGGTCAAAATAAGGTTGGCGCCTTCGGCCTGCGCGAGCTTAGCGACACCAAAGGCGAGCGAGGCGTCGGTGAGCACACCGGTAATGAGGACGTTCTTTCCATCGAGGATTCCCATCCCGGCAGTCTTGACCACCAAGGCGGAAACGTCCAACATGCGTTGCAACTTTCGGTGGGGAGAGCACGCTTCGCAGCACAAGCTTTCGAGGTGACGCTTGCTAGCGTTGCTCCGATGACAGATATGGCGATTTTCGATACGGCGACGGGCGTGATTTCACCGATCACGGTCGACGACGTCGTGCGGATCTACATCTGCGGTATCACCCCCTACGACGCAACACACCTCGGGCACGCAGCGACGTACGTGACCTACGACGTCTTGCACCGACGACTTGTCGATCGCGGCCACGAGGTCCACATGGTGCGCAACATCACCGATGTCGACAACGATCTACTGGAGCGAGCCAAGCGCGATGAGGTCCATTATCTCGATCTGGCTTTCGGACAGAAGCGACGCTTCGACGACGATCTCGCGGCTCTCGGAGTTCAGGATCCATGGAGTGAACCTCGCGCCACTTCGGCAATTCCGGAGATTCGTGGGCTCATCGCTCAGCTCCTTGAGCAAGAGGCCGCGTATGCGGTCGAAGGAACGGTCTACTTCGACCATCAGGCGTCCGACTCGTTTGGTTCGGTGAGCGGCTATAGCCGCGTGGATATGCGAGCGATTGGAGCCGGGCGGGGCGAGGACCCACATGACCCCAACAAGAGACATCCCCTCGATGCGGTGGTCTGGCAGGCGTCGCTCGAGGGCGAACCTTCGTGGGAAGCCCCGTGGGGGGCCGGGCGTCCGGGGTGGCACATCGAGTGCACAGCCCTGTCTTTGCGAGAACTCGCGACGATCGACATTCATGGCGGTGGCTGCGATCTCGTCTATCCACATCATGAGTTTTGTGCAGCGCAACTTGAGGCATTGGGCGAGCCTCCGGTTGGCCACTGGATGCATCAGTCATGCGTGCACATGGCCGGGGAGCCGATGAGCAAATCCACCGGGAACCTCATCTTTGTTCGAGATCTGCTCGATGTACATGAGCCGATGGCGATTCGACTAGCGGTGTTGTCCCAGCACTACCGCACGAAGAACTGGGAGTGGAAGAACGAACTTCTGGCCGAAGCCGAAGTCCGTCTCGGCCAATGGCGGCTCTCCGCAGACATCGCGACCGGCTCACCGAACGAGCTGATGGGCGCCGTTCGCGCCGCCCTCGACAGCGACCTTGATGTCCCCAGCGCGCTGACCCGCATCGACGCAGCTGCGGCCGATGAGGTCAACGTGGTCGAAGCAGCGAAGCTGCTCGGGGTTGATTTGGTCTAGTTCAGAACCTGGTTGAGCTGCTCACAGGAGACCGTCGAGTCGCCGCCGTTCGTCGGGGCCAACGTTCCTTCGCTGAGAACGACGAGCTCTGGCCAGCAGCGATCGGTGCCGCTGCCTCCATCGAGTTGGTCGTTGCCCGTGCCGCCGCTCAGCAGGTCGTTGGCGTTATCTCCGGCGATGATGTCGTTGCCGTGGAAGCCATCGACTACGTCGAGTCCGTTGCGGCCACTCAAGTTGTCGTTGCCACCCTCGCCGCCGAGGTAGTCCGGGCCGCCTGCCCCGATGATGGTGTCGTTGCCGCCCGGGTGCTCAATGCCGCTTCCGATCGGTTCGTCGAAGGCCGAGCCGTCGTCGCCGAGAAGGTGATCGGCACCAGCGCCGCCGTTGATGAAGTCGTCTCCTTGACCGCCGAGGATGTCGTCGTCGCCGCCGTTGCCGGAGATGGTGTCGTTGTGGTTACCGCCGTCGATGACGTCGTCGCCGGAACCACCGGTGATGATGTCGTCGTTTCGGCCGCCGAAGATGACGTCGTCACCCGCAGCGCCGTCGAGCACATCGTTGCCTGGGCTACCAGCGATTTCGTCGTTGCCGTCGCCTCCGAAGATCATGTCGTGGCGGGCGCCGCCCTTGATCAGGTCGTTGCCGTCCTCACCATGGATCTCATCGTTGCCGAGGGCCCCGCGTAGTTCGTCGTCACCAATGCCGCCGAAGATGGTGTCGGCACCGCTGCCGCCTTTGATGAAGTCGTTGCCGTCATCGCCGAAGATGGTGTCGGCACCGAGGCCGCCGACGATGTTGTCCTCGCCGCCTCCTCCGCAGATGATGTCGTTACCGGACAGGCCGCGGATCGCATTGTTTCCAGGGCCAGCCAAGATGACATCGTCTCCGGTGGTGCCGATGATGGTGGCGTCGTTGCTTTCGATCGTTGGAACTTCGCCTCCGCAGAGCGTTTGCGCGCCTGCAGGTGTAGTAGCGAAAAGTGCTGCGATGAGTACGGCGACGAACGCCGATCCCAGCTTTGGGTTCCTAAGAGTCATGGTTGTTGGTCCCTTCATGCCCGCGACGGGTGTAAATCGTACTTTGTTGAACGATCCCGCATGGACCACCACATGCGATGCGCGTTCAAGTACTCGGCTAAACGATAGTGTTTCTTGACTATGAGTGACCTAGTCGTGACCCTGCCGGATGGATCGCAGCGCGAGTTGGCTGACGGAGCTACTGCCGGCGACCTCGCCTCCGACATCGGCCCAGGTCTGGCCAAAGCTGCGCTGATCGCCACCGTCGACGGCGAACACGTCGACCTTGACATCCCGCTGAGCGACGGTGCAGAGGTAGCGCTGGTCACCGACCGCGATGCCCTTGGTCTGGAGACCTTGCGCCACTCCACGGCTCATCTGATGGCCCAGGCCATCCTCGATCTCTATCCCGGTGCGAAGTTTGCGATCGGCCCGCCGATCGAGCACGGCTTTTACTACGACTTCGAATTGCCTGATGGCAAGACGCTCTCCGATGAGGACCTGCATGCCATCGAGGATCGGATGAAGGAGTTGGTGAAGGCCGACCAACCATTCGAGCGGCACGAGATTTCGGTAGACGAAGCGCGTGAGCTCTTCAAGGATGAGCCATTCAAACTCGAGATCATCGACAAGGTGACCAGCGGAGAGGCTGGCACCGACGACGCTGGCGAGTTGAGCGGCGACGTCGTCAGCTATTACCGCAACTCCGACACCTTCCTCGATATGTGCACGGGCCCCCATGTTCCGTCCACGGGGAGGCTCGGCCACTTCAAGTTGCAGAAGGTCGCCGGCGCGTACTGGCGTGGCGATGAAAGCCGCCCGGTCCTCCAACGCGTGTACGGGACGGCGTGGGCCAACAAGAAAGATCTCAAAGCGCACCTGCACCGCCTCGAGGAGGCAGAAAAGCGCGACCATCGACGGCTCGCACGAGAGCTCGACCTCGTGTCGTGGCCCGAAGAGTTGGGCCCCGGGCTCGTCGTGTGGCACCCCAAGGGCGCCATCATCCGCAAGCTCATGGAGGACTACAGCCGAGACCGCCACGAGCACGGCGGCTACGAATTCGCCTACAGCCCCCACATTGCGAAGTCGGTGCTGTGGGAGACCAGCGGCCACCTCGACTTTTACGCCGACGGCATGTACCCGCCCATGGAAATGGATGGCGCAACGTACTACCCGAAGCCGATGAACTGCCCCTTCCACGTGATGATCTACAAGAGCGATCAGCGGTCCTATCGCGACCTCCCGATGCGAATTTTCGAGCTCGGAACCGTGTATCGCTACGAGCTTTCCGGTGCAGTCCACGGGCTCCTGCGAGCTCGCGGCTTCACTCAGGACGACAGCCACATCTTCTGCACTCGGGAAATGATCCAACAAGAACTCGAGTCGTTGCTCGACTTCGTGTTGTCCGTTCTCCGGGCATTCGGTTTCGAAGAGTTCCAGGCCAAGCTCTCGACGCGCCCCGAAGAAAAGTCGGTAGGTGACGATGAGATCTGGGACTCGGCCACCGAGGGCCTCCGCAATGCACTCGAAGCCCATGGCCTCGACTACATCGTCGACGAAGGAGGCGGTGCCTTCTACGGCCCGAAGATCGATGTCGATATCACCGACGCGATCGGACGTTCGTGGCAGCTTTCCACCATCCAGTTGGACTTCAACCTTCCGGACCGCTTCGAGCTCGAGTACGTCGCCGACGACGGTGAACGCAAGCAACCAGTCATGATCCACCGTGCCCTGATGGGTTCGGTCGAGCGATTCTTCGGCGTACTCATCGAGCACTATGCCGGAAACTTCCCAGCGTGGCTGGCACCAACCCAGGTTCGGGTGTTACCGGTTGCCGAGGCGCATCAGGAGTACGCGGAAGCGCTCGTCGCCAAGATGAAAGCCGCGGGTTTCCGTGCTGACATCGATCCTGCTACCGATCCGCTCGGCAAGCGCGTCCGTAACGGCAAGGTCGAGAAGCTTCCGTACGTGTTGGTCGTGGGTGACGATGACGTCGCCAACGACACGGTCGGTGTGAACAAGCGGGGCGTCAAAGACGTCGACCGCGATGTGGACGCCACCGCATTTATCGCGCAGCTGGCGGCGGAGATCGACGCAAAGTCGTGACGTTCGACAATACGCTTTCGGGGCGCGAGCAGATGGCTCGCCTCTGGGCGGGGTGGCGGATTCCCTACATCCGGGCAGATGATGATGAGCGTGCGAAAGGGCTTATCGAAGGGCTCACGCTGTTCGAGGGGATTGAACAATCTGGCTTACCCGATGACGTCACGTACATCCTGTGGCGTGGAGATCATGCCTTTGCGCTGTTGAACGCGTATCCGTACACCTCCGGCCACCTGATGGTGTTACCGAAGGTGGCAGCCGAGAACCTCGAAGATTTGCCGCCCGATTCATTCGCGGAGCTATGGGAGGGGGTCCGCATGGGCGTTGAGGCGGTCAAGCGCGAATACATCCCCGATGGCGTGAACGTTGGCATGAATCTTGGACGTGCCTCAGGAGCAGGGGTTCCCAACCACCTCCACGTGCACGTCTTGCCTCGATGGAGTGGCGACACAAACTTCCTCACCAGCGTCGCCGAAGCACGAGTGCTCCCCGAAAGCCTAAGAGACAGCTGGAAACGCCTATCCCAAGCCTGGCCCGCCTAGGCGACGGAGAGTCGCTGGCGGCTAAGCCTTCAGTCCGGCCTAAGAGCGAAGTACGAGCGGGAGATCAGAGGTTGTCGACCACGTGGGAGGCGATTGCCGTGACCTCGGCATCGGTCAAGTCCGCAAACGCGGGCATCTCGCCCGGACCGGTGCGAACGACGCGCTCGACGAATTCGGTGAGCGTCACGCCCTGAAGATTGGGACCAATCCGTCCGGATCCGTCACTTCGGTGACAACGCGAACAGTTCGATTCATACAGTGATGCGCCGTCGGGGATGGCCTCGGGATCCGTCGTGGTGGTCGTCGCTACAGGCTCCGGTTCGGCTGGCTCAGTTCTGGCCGGAGCAGCGGCGGTCGACGTACTGCCGCACGCTGCAAACGTGAGGGTGGTGAGGACGATGACTGTGGAAAACATAGCGAGCCTCACGTGGCCGCTCCGATTCTCTGGGGCCTAGAGCCCGCTCACGTGGTTTGCGATCGCCGAAACCTCTTGAGCACTCAAGTCAGGGAATGCTGGCATGCGCGCTAACCCGTTGACGGTTGCTGATTCTGTTCGTGCGGTGGGGAACCCTTGGATTCCGATGCTTGAGGCACCGCCGCCGTCGGCTCCGTGGCAGCTCGCACAGTTGGACGCAAAGAGAGCGCCCCCGTTGGGTGCCGGTGCTGCGGTGGTCGTGGGTGCGGCTGTCGTGGTGGTCGTGCTGGTGGTGGTTGTGGGTGCGGCTGTCGTGGTGGTCGTGCTGGTGGTGGTTGTGGGTGCAGCCGTCGTCGTGGTGGTCGTGCTGGTGGTGGTCGTCGTTGAAGTCGTTGAAGTGGAGGTTGTTGTTGTTTCGGGTGCCGCCGTGGTGGTGGTCTCGGCAGCGGCCGTTGTAGTCGTGGTTTCGGCGGCTGTGGTTGTCGTCGGCGCTTCGCTTGTGGTGGTACTTGCGTCGGAATCATCCTCGTCGGAATCGTCGTCCCCGGAGTCGTCGTCCGCTGCGTCAGAAGCGTCATCGACCTCGGCAGCATCCGTTTCGTCGGCTGTGGCGGTGTCATCTCCGCCACCGCAGGCGGCGAGGGCCAGCGTCAATAGGAGTACTCGGGTACAACGGACGAGAAAGGATCGAGAGAGCACCCGCGCAACGTAAGAGTTCGTGAAACGAACTTCAAGCATCATCAATGCAATTTTCCTAACGTTCATTGAACGCGCCGACCTCGGGTCGGTGCCTCGTAGGCTGGCGGAGATGGTTTCAGACAACCCGACGGTCGATGCGCCCGAAGAAGAATTTGACGACTACGTCGATGAGCTACCTGAAGATCTCAACGCGGTCGATTTCGTCGGACCGTACCTGTTTCCCAATAACTCAAAGCGCCGCATCCCGGGTGTTCTCTATTTGCTGATCTCCGCCGGGATCCTGGTGGCGTGGTTCCTCCGCGGCGACGACCCGTCGCCCCTGCTCAACGGGGGGCTCGTCGTGGCAGCGATTGGCCTCGCCCTGGTCGGTCTATATCACCTGCAAGGCGGCTGGAACCTCGCCGTCGACGAGCAGGACGCCCTTGTTGAGGCCACGCGCGCCGTCGGCTTTCCAGTGGGGCACGCATCCGCGCAGATGGCCTGGCGTGGGCTTCGCAGCCGCCCGACATGGCGAATCCTGCTCTACTCGAACGAATCGCCACCTGTCAGTCGAGGCTTCGTGATGGTCGACGGTATCGATGGCGAAGTCATCAATACGCTGGTTGAAGAAAACCCTGAGGACTGGTCTGCACTCGAACCCCAGACCGAACAGACCAGCTAATGAGCCAGGTGGCGGACCAGTCGCTCCACTTTTGTCAGCCGGTCGGCGGCGACTCGGCTGGTGCCTTGGGCGAGCTGTAGCAGGGTAACCGACGTCGACCCAGCCTGGGCTTGCTTGGCCCAGTCGCGAATGTTGATCGATTCCAGTTCGGTCTTTATCTCATCAAGCTCGGCGAAGAGGTCGGCGAGGCCAGCCTTCGTGGAGGTGGGCCACGGTCCGGAGCCGAGGTTCGCCGCGGCGGCTGCGACCTCGGAGTCCAGTGCTTCGGGCACGTTGTAGGCCGTCGTGCGCAACGCCGGCCGAAGAATGCGCAGTTGCGCGATGGCCGCACCCAGATGCTCCGCGATCGACCCATCGTCGGTCTCGACGGCGAAGAAGTCGTCAATATTCTTGTCGGCGGGGACGTGTACGGCGTCCTTCCACCGGCGTTGCATCGACGCGATTGAGGCAATGATGGCGGCGGGTTGCAGCTGTTCGTAGCGATCCATGGGCTGATGCTAGCGAGAAGTGTTTAGAAAGGGCGCGTGTCCCCACAGGGTGCGACCGACGCTTGGCCGCTAGCCTCTACCTACAACGAACATGAGGGGCCGAGCAGATGTTTGATGGCAACATGCGAGACCAAGTCGACCGTGGGGTGCAACCAATAGGTGCAGCCTTGGTAACGATGGGCGTCACCGCCGACATGATGACGCTTCTCGGAATCGCCATGTCAGCTGTTGCAGCCGTCGTTATTGGCTCGGGATCCCTGGGTTGGGGCCTCGTGCTCATGATCGCCACCGGTCTTCCTGACCTGCTAGACGGCGCTGTCGCCAAGGCGTCGGGAACGTCCTCCACCCGAGGCGCATACTTCGATTCGGTGTCCGACCGGTTGAGCGACATCATGATCTTCAGCGGGGTCGCCTGGTACCTCTCGGTGTTCCGCGACGGTCAGATCCACATGCTCCCGGTCGCCGTGATGGGTTTGGCCATCATGACCTCCTACCAACGTGCGAAAGCCGAGTCGCTCGGCTTCGACGCAAAGGGTGGTCTCATGGAGCGTGCGGAGCGGTTTATCGCACTCGGCATCGGCCTCTTCCTCGGTGCGTTCAACGACGATCTCCTCATAGTGGTGTTGTGGATCATGTTCGTCTTGACGACAATCACCGCGTTGCAGCGCTTCTTCAAGGTCTGGAAGCAAGCCAGCGTCGATCGTCCGACCCCACCACCGTCGACCTTCGCCCGGCGCCGTGCGCGTGAGGCACGACGCTCCACTCGGGATCCACAGGCCAACCGTTGGCGTCCTCGCGACCGCCGCTGAGCGTTCGCGAACCAAGGAGAAATTGGCAAACGTGCGCTCGCTGCGACCGACGACGCTCGAGTTATATCAGGCCGCCTCGTTTCTGGCTGAGAAACTGCCGACGCGACTCACTCACGCTGCGGTATCGCTCGGTGGGCAGATCGGCGCCAACTTGGCCGGTGATCGCCGGCTGATTCTTGAGCGCAACCTCGAGCGCACTGGTGTGGAGATGGCCGGCGAAGCGCAGCGACGGGCAGCCATCGGGCGGTCGCTCGCCAGCTACGGCCGCTATTACGTCGATAGCTTCCGGCTTCCAAGCCTCTCGCCGCAGGAGGTAGACGACGGATTTCGCCATATCGGGTTCGAACACATCACCAACGCGCTCGAAGGAGACACCGGGCCGTTGCTGATCCTTCCGCATCTCGGCGGCTGGGAATGGGCGGGTTTTTGGCTGGCGACCCAGCACCAGCTGCCGGTTTCAGTCGTCGTCGAGACCATCGACCCGCCGGAACTCTTCGACTGGTTCAAGGAGTACCGGGAATCGATTGGCTACCGAGTGATTCCCGCCGATGGCAGCACCGGAACAGAGGTCGTTCGTTCACTGAACGAAAAGCGGATCACGTGCCTGATGGCCGACCGGGCGGTCGGTGACGTGTCTACGGTCCCGGTTGAGTTCTTCGGCGAACGGACCGTTCTTCCCGCTGGTCCAGCAACCCTGGCGTTGAGAACGGGCGCTCCGCTCATCCCCACGGCGGTGTACTTCGAAGGCGAGACACACTTCGCGCGTGCAATGCCCCCGGTGCCAGCGGTCCGCGAGGGCAAGTTTCGAGCGGACGTGCATCGAGTCACGCAACTGATGGCTAACGACCTAGAAACGCTCATTCGCGCAGCACCCGAGCAATGGCATCTATTGCAACCGAACTGGCCCAGCGATTTCAAAGCACTCGGACGACCGGTGCCCGAACGCTACCTGGGGCTCTAATGCGTATCGGGATGATCAGCCCGTACTCGCTGAGCGTGCCTGGAGGAGTGCAGAATCAGATTCTGGCGCTCGGTCGAGCGCTCCGTCGCCGCGGCGTGTCGGTACGGGTGCTCGGTCCGTGCGACGGTCCGCCCCCTGAACCCTTCGTCACCCCACTCGGTAACTCGGTACCCACCGGGGCAAACGGCTCGGTGGCGCCGCTAGCCCCAGATCCAGCCGCTCAGCTCCGAACGATCCGGGCACTTCGCGACGAAGAGTTCGACCTGTTGCATCTGCATGAACCCATGGCGCCGGGTCCCACCATGACCGCCATGTTGGTCAAGTCGACGCCGATCGTCGCCACGTTTCATGCCGCTGGCCGCAGTCGGGCCTATGAGATCTTCAAGCCGTGGACGACCCGAGGAGCGAACCGGATCGATATTCGCTTTGCGGTCTCCGACGATGCGGAGGCACTGGCATTTCGCTCAATCGGCGGCACGTATGAACGTGCCTTCAATGGCGTCGAAGTCGACCGCTTTCACGCAATTCCGCGCACGCAAAGCGAGGTTCTAACGGTGTTCTTTCTGGCCCGTCATGAGGACCGGAAGGGATTGGAGGTGTTGCTCAACGCTTTCGGCCAACTCAAGGCGGCCTGCTCGTTGTGGGTCGGCGGTGTTGGACCGGAGACCGCTCGGCTGCGCCAGCGGTTCGCCGAGGATGATCGAATCCAATGGCTCGGCGAAATCGACGACGAAGAAAAGATACGGCGAATGCGTGGCGCAGACATCTTCTGTGCCCCATCCCTGCACGGCGAATCGTTTGGCATCGTCCTTTTGGAGGCGATGGCCGCCGAAACGACGGTGATCGCCTCGGCGCTCTCGGGCTACCGGAAGGTAGTCGAGTGCCCGAGCGGGAAGGCCGCTGGGCTGCTCGTCGAACCGGGCTCCGTGGAGAAGCTTCGAGAAGGACTACAAACACTTCTCCATGATCAGGAGCTTCGAGATTCGCTCGTGGAGGTTGGATCCGATCGGGTGACGGTGTTTTCGATGACCCGTCTTGCCGACCTGTATACGTCGACCTACGTCCGGCTTCTCCGCGGTACCTGATCGGATTTGTGATGATTGAGCGTTGGTGAGCCGACGCGGGTCTATCATGAAGTCGCCAACCGCTTGAGGAAATCGTGTTCGTTCGCCTTCTCACCATTTTTGCTGTACCTGTCGCGCTTGTTTTGCTGTTGTTCGTCGTGCTTGGCGCGGTGGTTTGGTGGCCGTTCTTTCTGTTCGCCATTCCCGTTGCAGCCCTGGTGATGTGGTTCCTCTATAACCGGGCCGATCAGTCGGTCCTGAGCAGTTTGGGCGCTCGCAATCTCGGTCAGCGTGAGGGGGAGCGATTGCGTAACACCGTCGAATCCCTGACCTTGCAGAGTGGTATCGATCATCCCAGCCTCTTTGTCATCGATTCCGAGGCATGCAATCTGGCCGCTATCGGCGGGAAGGACCCCGCTCTCGTGGCCACCTCGGGTCTACTCGAGAGTCTCGATGTGATGGAATTGGAGGGTGTGGTTGCCCACGGCCTGACCAAGCTGTCGGCGGGAGCGGTTACCTACGAAACCTACGCAGCGTCGGCCCCGATGATTACCGGCTGGCAGCGCGATAAGGCTCGCCAATGGGGTTCAGGCGATGCAGGAGTTCTTGCCTATGACATCACCGGTGTCGGGCTTACCCGGTACCCACCGGGACTACGTTCCGCATTGGAGCGAATCGACGGGCGGTCGACCGATATTGCGGGGGGCGAAGCGCTAGGTGCTGCCTGGCTGGTGCCACCCGCGGGACAACGCGTCCCACTCGATCATCGCATCGAAGTCCTCTGGGAGTTGTAATGCAGAAACTATTCCGATCATTGGCGCTCCTTTTCGCGCTCACCCTTTTCGCCTCGGCGTGTGGCGGAGGTGACGACGCAGTCACCGACGCTGCCCCCGAAGAAGACGAGGTCGTCGAAGCGACGACTACCACGTCAACCGCTGCCCCGGAGACGACCACAACCGAATCGACGACGACCACCACCGAAGCCCCGAGCGGGCCAATGTTCCCGCTTTCGGGTGAGATCATCACCGATGGCGCAGCGAGCGATCATCCCGCCGTCGTCGTGAAGATCTCGAACAACGACTCGACCGCCCGCGCAGCGCTCCTCGGGCTCGACGAAGCAGACGTGGTCTTCGAGGAGCGAATCGAACAACAGGCCACCCGATTTGCCGCGGTGTTCCATTCGTCGCTCCCCACCGAGGTTGGGTCAGTGCGTTCGGCGCGTACATCCGATGTCGATATCGTCTCGAACCTGGGCCGGCCGGTATTCGCTTTCTCAGGGGCAAACGATGGCGTGAACGCCCAAGTTCGCCAAGCCGAAAACGAAGGGCTACTGGTTCGAGCCAGTAATGAGCTCGCCGACCCGCAGTTCCGTCGAATCTCGGAGTTCAGCGCTCCCAACAACCTCGTCGTAGACCCCGCAGCGCTGCTCGACAAAGCGACGGACAGCGACGCCCCTACCCCGATTTTTGATTACAGCGACAACGTGGTCGATCTCGGCGTACCCTCTGCAGGCGCCCGGGTTGTTGGTCGAGCTGAGGCCGTCTTCGCATGGTCCGCAGAAGCGGGCGGGTACCTACGATTTGAAGGCGGCCAGCAGATGGTGAATCGCAACGGAGCCCCCATCGTGTCGCAGAACGTGATAATTCTGACGACCACCTACCTTCCAAGCCAGATCGATTCCTCGTCGGTAGATGCGGTCACGGTCGGCTCGAACCCGGTGACGATCTATTCGAACGGCTTCCGAGTCGAAGGCACCTGGACCCGCGACTTTGGTCGAGATGGATACACGTTCGAGACACCAGACGGCCAGACCATCGGACTCACTCCGGGCCAAACCTGGGTGTCGTTGGCACCTGCGGGGACCAGCAACGAAGTTGGCCAAGCCGGAGCGAACGAACTGCTCAACGGTTAGAGCGAGATACCGCTCGCATGGCGAGGGTGAGAATTTCGTGTCGTTCGCCATGGCCCTTCACCAGAGGTTGTCGGTAGGCTGGGACGATGGCTGAGGATTCAACCAAGAACGCAACCGGTACCCAACTCGTCAAGCGCGGTTTGGCAGAAATGCTCAAGGGCGGCGTCATCATGGATGTCGTCAATCCCGAGCAGGCAAAGATCGCCGAAGACGCGGGTGCTGTCGCCGTAATGGCTCTTGAGCGAGTGCCCGCCGACATTCGAGTCGACGGTGGTGTGGCTCGCATGAGCGACCCAGAAATGATCGAAGGGATCCAAGCGGTTTGCACGATTCCCGTAATGGCAAAGGCTCGTATCGGTCATTTCGTTGAGGCCCAGATCCTGGAAGCTCTTGGGGTTGACTACGTCGATGAGTCCGAGGTCCTCACCCCAGCTGACGAAGCGCATCACATCGACAAATGGGCCTTCACCGCGCCGTTCGTGTGCGGTGCCACCAACTTGGGTGAAGCCCTGCGTCGGATCTCCGAGGGTGCCTGCATGATCCGCTCCAAGGGTGAAGCCGGTACGGGCGACGTCGTACAGGCGGTACGTCACCTCCGCTCCATTCTGGGAGACATCAAGAAGGTCACCCAGGCCGACCAGGCTGAGCTTTTCGACTGGGCGAAGAACTTGCAGGCACCGCTGCCATTAGTTCGCGAAATCGCGGAGACCGGCAAGCTTCCCGTACCGATGTTCTGCGCAGGAGGCCTTGCAACACCGGCCGACGCAGCGCTGGCAATGCAGCTTGGTGCCGAGGCGGTATTCGTCGGATCGGGCATCTTCAAGAGCGAAGATCCCGCACCTCGAGCCCGTGCGATCGTTGAGGCTACGACCAACTTCAACGACCCGGCGATCTTGGCAAAGGTCTCCCGAGGCCTCGGGGCGCCCATGACCGGAATCGGCATGGACGAACTTGAGGTGAAGTACGAAGACCGCGGCTGGTGAACATCGGCGTTCTGGCGCTGCAGGGTGCGTTCGCGGCCCACATGGAGAAGTTGCTCGGCTTGGGCGTTGAAACCCAAGAGGTGCGCACCCCGTCCCAAATGGACGCTGTGGATGTGTTGGTGATGCCGGGCGGAGAGTCGACGACTATGTCGATGCTCCTGGAATCGTCGGGGCTCTATCCCGTCATCGAGCAGCGCTTGGCCGAAGGCATGGCGGTCTTTGGAACGTGTGCTGGCATGATTCTGCTCGCGGACGACGTGCAAGATGGTCGCCCCGACCAGCGGAGCTTCGCCCGGTTGCCTATCACGGTCCAGCGAAACGGATACGGCCGTCAGGTCGATAGTTTCGAAACCGAGCTGACCGTTCGCGGGCTGGGCGAACCTGCTCACGGAGTGTTCATACGGGCTCCACGGATCGTCGAGTCGGATCCAAGCGTTGAGGTGCTCGCAACCGCTCGTGGCGACGCGGTGCTCGTACAGCACGGCAATGCCCTCGCGGCGAGCTTTCACCCAGAGCTATCCCAAGACGACCGCATTCATCGGCTCTTTCTCGAGTCGGTCGCGTAGTAAGATCGAGTAACGATCTGCAGGAGAAATAGACGATGTCGGGTCATTCCAAATGGGCAACAATCAAGCACAAGAAGGGTGCCGCGGATAAGAAGCGCGGCAAACTCTTCGCGAAGCTCATCAAGCAGGTAGAGGTCGCAGCTCGTACGGGCGGTGGTGACATCGACTCAAACCCGACCTTGCGCACGATGTACCGCAAGGCCCGTGACGCATCGGTACCCCTGGACACCATCGAGCGTGCCATCAAGCGAGGCACCGGAGAGCTCGAGGGAGTTAGCTACGAAGCCATCACCTACGAAGGCTACGCCCCGGCCGGAGTAGCGCTCTATGTCGAGGTGCTGACCGACAACCGGAACCGGTCCGGTGCGGAACTCCGATCGTTGTTCTCCAAGAACGGCGGATCGATGGCCGAACCGGGCGCGGTCGCATGGCAGTTCGAACGCAAGGGCGTGATCATCTTGAGCCGTGAGATTGACGAGGACGAGCTGATGCTCATTGCCCTCGAGCACGGTGGCGAAGACCTCGTCGACGAGGGAGACACCTGGCGACTCACGTGTGAAGCCACCGACCTCAACGGCCTGCGAGACGGGCTGGAAGCCAACGAGATCGCGTTCAGCAGCGCAGATCTCACCATGCTGCCCACCTCGACGGTGGAAGTTACCGACGCGAGCGACGCAAAGTCTGTACTGCGAATGATCGACGCACTCGACGATAACGACGACGTCCAAGACGTCTTCGCCAACTTCGATATGCCCGACGATGTCCTGCAGGCCGCCGCAGAGGCGTAAAGGCAGGGCGGCCCTAACGGCGGCCTGAACGCATCAACGCCAGGCGTTGGAACGCCATCACGCTGAAGCTGTCGTTGATCTCACCGGACAGCACCATGTTGATCGCGTCGTCGACGGGAATCCGCTGGATCTGCAGATCCTCGGTGTCGTCGGGCTGGGGTTCGCCCTGGGTTAGGTCGGTGGCGACGAAGGCGACTGCGGTCTCGTCGGTGACCGAATTGCTGAGACGAACACCGTCGAACAAGGGGGTCATCGTGGCGGCGCGCAACCCGGTCTCTTCGAGTAGCTCTCGGTGTGCTGCATCCTCAGGGGATTCGCCCTTTGGGCAGCCACCCTCGGGCATCTCCCAGCTGTACTCGTCGAGCGTGTAGCGATACTGGCCGACGAGCCAGGTGTAGTCCTCGTGGTCGATCGGTATGACTCCGACTGCGATGTTCTCGAAACGGACTACGCCATACACACCAGGTAAGCCGCCCGGCGTGGTGACTTCGCAGTGTTCGACCCGAATCCATGGATTCTCGTACGCGATCTCTGTGGAGTGCGTCGTCCAGGGATTGTGATCTGACAAGTTGAGAGGGTGCTAGGCGGCTGGGCCGATGATGAGCGAACCGTTGTGGCCGCCGAAGCCGAAGCTGTTTGACATCGACGGCCCTGGCGTCCACTCGCGTGCTTCGCCGGAGACGACGTCGATCTTTGGCATCTCGGGGTCGAGAGCTTCGTGGCCTACCGTTGGCGGGATTTCGCCGTGCTGCATTGCCAACACGACCGCCGCTGCCTCGATAGCGCCGGCAGCGCCGAGCGCATGGCCCGTGACGCCCTTGGTCGAGGTTACGATCGGGGCGGTGGGGTTATCGCCGAACACCTTGTTGATCGCCTCGGCCTCGGCTGCGTCGTTCAGCGGGGTTGAGGTGCCGTGGGCATTGATATGGACGATGTCAGACGCTTTGAGGCCTGCATCGGCCAAGGCCAGTTCCATGCAGTTGATTGCGCCGACGCCTCCCGGTGAGGGGGCGGTGATGTGGTGAGCGTCAGCGGTGCTTGCAGCGCCCATGATCTCGGCGAGGATGGTGGCACCTCGTGCCTCAGCACGCTCCCATTCTTCGAGAACGAGAACAGCTGAACCTTCAGCCATCACGAACCCGTTGCGGTTCGCGTCGAATGGCATGGAGCGGTTGTTGTTCGACAGCGCTGTCATGTTTCGGAAGCCGGCGAGAGCCGTTGGCGTGAACGACGCCTCGCTGCCGCCAGCGAGCACGGCGTCGCAGCGATCGGTAGCGATCCATCGGGCGCCGTTGCCGACTGAATGTGTGCCAGCAGCGCACGCGGTCACGGTGTTCTCCGCGGGACCTTGCCAGCCGTAGCGCATCGACAAGCCGCCAGCGGCGGCATTGGCCATCATCATCGGTACGAGAAACGGTGACACACGACGGTCGCCCTTCTCGTGCCGTTTGATGATTTGTTCTTCAACGGTGGTGAGACCGCCGATGCCGGTGCCGATAAAGACACCTCGTCGCGTTGGATCGGCGTCGATCTCGCCAGCTTGGGCCAGCGCTTCTTCAGCTGCAGCAAAGGCGAACTGGCCGAACCGGTCGGTTCGGCGGGCTTCCTTGGGGTTGTCGAAATACGGCGCCGGATCAAAGTCGTAAATCCGACGCTCGATGTCTTCGACCGGACCGTTCAGGCCTGCCCAAAAGGCTTCCTTACCGATGCCGCAGTGCGCAAGCACTCCGACGCCGGTAACAGCAACGCGACGAAACTTCATTGTCTTACAGCTTGTTCGTTACGAGCTCGTAGGCGCCCTTGACGGTTTCGATGCCTTCGAGTTCGTCTTCTTCAACGCTTACGTCGAACTCTTCTTCGAGGCCCATTACGAGCTCGACGAGGTCGAGGCTGTCAGCATCGAGATCGTCTGCGAATGAGGCTTCCATCGTGACTTTGTCGGCCTCGACCGAAAGTACGTCGACAGCAACCTTCTGGAAGCGTGCGAAATTGTCATCACTCATGGTTATTTAGTTCTCCTAATTACGGACTGATTGAGCATATTGGATTCTGAGTCAAACACGGCCAGCCGGGGGCTAACCCATGGCGGCGCCGCCATCGACGGGAAGTACCGTGCCGGTTATATACCCAGCGGCCTCGGATGCCAAAAACGTGACCGCCGCAGCGATGTCTTCGGGGGCACCCATCCGGCCGAGGGGCACGATGCTGGTGAGCGCTGCCCGCTGATCGTCAGTAAGTTCCGCCGTCATATCGGTTTCGATCGGGCCGGGTGCAACGACGTTCACCGTGACGTTCCGAGACGCGAACTCTTTGGCCAACGACTTGGCGAGGCCGTGCAGACCAGCCTTGCTGGCCGCGTAGTTGGCCTGACCGGCCTGGCCGCCGATGCCGACGATCGAGGAAATGAAGACGATTCGTCCCCACCGCGGCTTCATCATGGCCTTGACCGCCCGCTTCGCGACCCGGAAGCCACCGGTGAGGTTGGCGTCGATAACAGATGTGAAGTCATCCTCGCTCATGCGAAGCATCAGGCCATCGTTGGTGATTCCGGCGTTCGAGACCAGGACCGCGACCGGGCCGAGTTCCGCTTCGATCTCCGAGAAGGCCGCATCGACCGATTCGGCGTCGCTCACGTCGCAATGGACCGCGTGTAGGCCGGGCTCGTCGATCGGCGTCGATCGGTAGGTCGCCGCAACGGTGAAGCCAGCGTCGCGCAGTGCTCGGGCAGTAGCGAGGCCAATGCCCCGATTCGCGCCGGTCACGAGGGCTACACGGCCGGTAGCTGTTGATTCACTCACATTCACACTTTCCGATCTAGTGCCTGGCGGGCGGATCCCATCGCATGATGGCCGACGCCCACGTCATTCCGAAACCGAAACCACTCAGCAAGAGCAGGTCGCCTGGCTTGATCCGCTGATCGCGGACCGCCGTATCCAACGCCATGGGGATAGTTGCGGCAGAGTTGTTCGCCGTTTCATCGAGAGTCACGATCGCTCGCTCCCGGGGAATGTCGAGTCGCTGAGCGATCGAGTCGATGATGCGAACATTCGCCTGATGGGGCACGAACCAATCGATATCGCTGGCGGTCACGCCGGCGTTTTCCATGGCGGCCTTCGCCGACTTAGTTACGGCCCGAACGGCGGTGCGGAAGACTTCCTTGCCGTCCATCTTCATCTTGTCGTCATGATCGGTGTACCCGATATGGCGAAGCTGTCCATTGGCACCGAGATCGAAGCCCAGCAGCGTTGGCTTCGTGTGCCGTTCAAGAACCACCGCGCCAGCGCCGTCACCGAAAAGAATCGCGGTGGTTCGGTCTTCCCAATCGACGGTGCTGCTCATCGTGTCGGACCCGATCACCAGCACCCGCTCGAGGCCGTTTGCGATCATGCCGTTCGCTGCCATTAGCGCGTAGGTAAAGCCCGAACACACCGCCTGAATGTCGCAGGCGCCGCCACGGATACCCAGCTCGGCGTGAACGGTGGCCGAGGTGCCCGGCATCAGTTGATCGGGAGTTGTCGTGGCCACCATGACGAGGTCGATGTCGTCGCCTGTCATCCCGGCGCGATCGAGCGCCTGTTGCCCAGCGTGAATCGCCATCTCGCCGGTCGAGCCACCAACGTGACGCTTCTTAATTCCGGTGCGCTCGGTGATCCATTCATCGCTCGTATCCATCATCTCGGCGAGATGATCGTTCGTCAGAATCTTCGGAGGGAGATTGGCCCCCCAGCCAACAATGCGGCTTCCGGTCATGATTTCCGAAGCCAGGCGATTGGTTGACGAGCGGTCACCCGTTCACCCGCGAGCGCGAGAAAGCCCTGCACCTCACCAGAGAAGGCCGTACGGACCTCGGTGTCGCCGATCATTCCCAACGCATCGCCGCGGTTGATGCGGTCTCCGATCGCCACCGATTCGTTGGGGGCGAACACCCCGGCGGCTGGCGAAACGACGAGACGTTCGGTCGCGAAGAGTTGTTCACCCTCCACCGGCGGCGTGGCCATCTGAGACGACGCGCTAAGCGATTCGAGTAATTGGTCGACATCGGTGGGGGAGTTCACCGTGATGCGAGTCGCCTCTTTGAGGGTTCGCTTCACCATGCCCGTCAGTACCGCTCCCGGGCCGAGTTCGATAAAGGTCGAAGCTCCCGCATCCTTGAGCGTGTGGAGCGCTTGGCGCCAACGGACCGGGGAGCACAGCTGGGCGTTGAGGAGCCCCGACCAATCCGAGGCCGCTGCATGCATCGTTGCGTCAACGTTCGCGACGACGCTCGTGTCGGCGTCACGGAACTCCGTCTGGTCGATCGCCTTCGAGAGGCGATCACGAGCAGGAGCCATCATCGTGGTGTGGAAGGCTCCGCCGACCGGAAGTGGGAGCGCTCGTTTGGCTCCAAGTTCTTTCGCCACGGTGGAGGCTTCCTCGACAGCCGCAGCGGTTCCGGCGATCACCACCTGCCCGGGGGCGTTGTAGTTCGCCACCCACACATCGCCAGCCACACGTGCACACGCAATATCGACCTGATCATCGTCAAGGCCAAGCACCGCAGCCATCGTGCCCGGCGAATCATCGGCTGCCGCCTGCATCGCATTGCCCCGCTCACTGACCAATTGCACCGCATCGGCAAAATCGATCACGCCAGCTGCGGTGAGGGCGGTGTACTCGCCAAGGCTGTGCCCCGCATGTGCGGCCGCTTCAGCGCCAACGCGGGTAACCGCATCGAAGACCACCATCGATAACACGAACGTGGCCAGCTGACTGTTGCGGGTCTGACGTAACTCGTCTGCGTCAGCGTGAAGCAAGAGGGCCTCAACATCTCGACCAGCAACCTCGCTCGCTTCGGCGACCAATTCCCACGACGGGTGACCCGTCCATGGGGACCCCATGCCAGGCTCTTGAGAGCCTTGACCTGGGTACAAGAAAACGATCATTGAGTTACCTCGGGTTCCAGCGCGCTGCAAACGACGTTTGACGCAACGCTAGGGGCAGCGGAGAAAATCGACCACTTACCGCCGGGTAACCGGAAACCCTTCGGGTTGCGACGAGTTTGCTCGGCTGCGCCTCACAAACATCGCTGCCGTTCGTCGGCCCTGGCGGGCTTCGTGTCTAACCGAGTTGCTCGCCCAGGGGCTCACAACGTCGTTTGGGTGTAGATACGACAAATTTGCGCGCTGGGCGGCACTATTTGCCGTTGAGCGCGCAAATTTCAGCGAGTGCCTTGCCGTGCTGGCCGATTGAAAGTAGTTGGCGCTACCATTACTCGGGCTATCCAAGCCCGGATGGCGGAATTGGCAGACGCGATGGATTCAAAATCCATTGTCCGAAAGGGCGTGTGGGTTCAAGTCCCACTCCGGGCACTGTGATCCCTTCGGGGCAACGACTGCGTCGCGATTTTGCCCCTTCGGGCTGCACAGT
>CAZLWE010000012.1:33640-37678 GCA_964562985.1 uncultured Acidimicrobiales bacterium | reverse complement strand
CTCGCCGCAATCGCAGCTTCGTCGCTGCGCTCCTCTGGCTGCTCTGCGGATTGATCCCTTCGGGGCAACGACTGCGTCGCGATTTTGCCCCTTCGGGCTGCACAGTGAATTTCTCGCCGCAATCGCAGCTTCGTCGCTGCGCTCCTCTGGCTGCTCTGCGGATTGATGCGCCCCCACAAATTTGCGCGCTGATGGGCAAATAGTGCCGATGAGCGCGCAAATTTGGGAGAGGTGACGAGGTATCCGGGTTGGGCGCAACGGCACCAATTTGACTGGTGGGCCTATGATCGGCGCTGTGAAGAAGTCGATGGTGGAGCGCAAGCTTCGGGAGAACGGTGACGAGCTCAAGCGCGTGCGCGAAGAGCTTCGTATTGCGTTCGAACAGCTCGAATTTCTTGACGGTGAGGTGGAAGAGGCGAGGATTCGGGCCATGGTGTCAGAGACGCCGATCGCTGAGCAAGAGATGCACGAAGCTGCTCGACACGCCGACGCTATGCGTCGTCACCACACCGAACTGCAAACACGCATGACCCAACTCGAAACCAGACAAGATCAACTGCTCGACGAAATGATGGGCTCATGAGCGCGCCCCGGATCCTCGTCGCCGAAGACGAGGCCATTATTCGCCTCGACCTCGTGGAGACACTCGTCGAAGCCGGATACGACGTCGTGGGCGAAACTGGCCGCGGTGACGACGCGCTTCGCTTGGTTGGCGAGCTCGAACCCGACCTCGCGATCCTCGACGTTCGAATGCCTGGCCTCGACGGCATCGAGGTAGCGCGAGAGATCGTTGCCGAACGATCGGCTGCTGTACTCATACTGACCGCCTTCGGGCAGCGAGAATTGGTCGAGCGGGCAGCCGCGGCAGGGGCATTGGCCTACCTGGTCAAGCCATGGCAGCGCTCCGACCTGATTCCCGCTATCGAGATGGCACTGGCCCGTCATCGAGAATTTCTCAGCCTCTCCGAAGAGAAGCTGAGCCTCGAAGAACAACTTGAGGTGCGCAAGATCGTCGATCGCGCCAAGGGCAAGTTGCAGGACGAGCACGACATGAGCGAGAACGACGCCTTCCGGTTCTTACAGAAGACGGCGATGAGTATGCGCGGCTCGATGCGCTCGGTCGCAGAGTCGGTCCTCGAGGGAGAGCTCGCTCCCTAGGTTCCACTAGGCCGCTGTCCGATGTCGGCGATAGGGTCGGGCCGTGGCCAAACCTCTCCTGCTCATCGATGGAAACTCGCTCACCTACCGAGCCTTCTTTGCCTTGCCGACAGACATGGCTACGGCCTCTGGGCAAGTAACCAACGCGGTCTTCGGCTTCACCTCGATGTTGATCAACCTGATGCGTGACCACGACCCCGATGGAGTCGCGATCGCCTTCGACCTTCCGAAGCCAACGTTTCGCCACGAGCGCAATCCGGAGTACAAAGCGGGAAGAGAAGCAGCGCCCGACATTCTCCGACAGCAAATGGGCTTGGTCCGTGAAGTCGTTGACGCCCTGAACTTCCCGGTGATCGAACTCGAGGGCTACGAGGCCGACGACATTCTGGCCACCTTGGCCGAGCGAGGGAAGAACGCCGGACGCGACGTCATCGTGGTGACCGGCGACCGAGACGCCTACCAACTGGTCGAAGATCCGCACATCAAGGTCCTCTACAACAAGCGCGGCGTTTCCGACTACGCGCTCTACGACGAGGCTGGCATTGAGGAACGCACGGGGGTCAAACCGTCCGACTACGTGAAGTACGCGGCCCTCCGGGGAGACAAGTCGGACAACCTGCCGGGAGTTCCCGGGGTGGGAGAGAAGACCGCGGCAAAGCTCATCAACAAGTACGGCGGAATCGACGGCATCTACGACGCGGTTGAAGACCAGACCCCGAAGCTCAAGCAGAACCTCTCCGAGAACGAGGAACAGGTTCGGCTGAACTTGGAGCTGATGCTGTTGGTGCGCGATGCACCGATCGACACCGAACTCGACGATCTACACCCTGGCGAACCCGACCACGACGAGATCAAGCGACTGTTCGACTTCCTTGAATTCCGCACCCTCCACGAACGCCTCGCCGAAGTAATCGGTGGTGAGGGAGGCGTCGCCAGCTCGGCGCGCGAAGTGCTCGAAGCTGAGGTTGACGTGGTCGACGAGGCGGCAGCGGCAGTTGGCGCCCTCACGCCCCTGAGGGAGTCCACCATCGCAATTGGCTTTGGTGAAGACTTCGACGCCGGAATCGCGGTTGTCGCCGACCCCGAAGTCGCCGAAGTGCTGTGGATTCCCGGTCAACTCCTCGCGGCAAGCGCGGTAGTCGAAGCGGTGAATGCCTTGGGCGGTGAGCACGGCGTGGCCCTGCACAATGCCAAGCCGTTTTTGCGCAGCTGGCAAGAGGCACACCTCGCAATCCCTGACCTGACCTTGGACACTGCGATCGCCGCGTACCTTCTCGACCCCGCCGACTCCGACTACGTGCTGGGCGATGTTCTCGAGCGCTACACCGACTACGAGGTTCCCGAGTCGGCGGTTGCTGAAGCCGGGCAACTCGATTTCGGTTCCCTAGACGATGAGCCCCAAACCGATGTGTCCTTGCTCGCCGCGCGCAACGCCTTGGCGGTGTACGCATTGATCGAACCGATCCGGGCGGCCATGGAAGCCCAAGGCCTCACGACGCTCAACGAAACAATCGAAGTCCCATTGATCGAGGTGTTGGCCCGAATGGAGGCCGTTGGCATCGGCGTCGATGTCGCGGAGCTGACCCGCCTCCGAGACCACCTCACTTCTGAGGTAGAGCGACTTCGTGGACTGATCCACGACGCGGCGGGAGAAGAGTTCAACGTCAACTCGACCAAGCAGCTGCGCGAGATCCTCTTCGAGCGGCTCGATCTCACCCCGCAAAAGAAGACGAAGACGGGCTACAGCACCGACGCGGCGTCGCTGGAGAAGCTTCGTGGCGACCATCCCATAATCGAGCATCTGCTCGATTACCGAGAGGTGGAGAAACTGCGCTCCACCTACGGAGTGGGGCTCCTCAACGAGGTAGGGGAGGGCGACCGCATCCGAGCGACCTTCAACCAAACGGTTGCCAGGACCGGGCGGCTCTCCTCAGATGCACCGAACCTGCACAACATCCCGGTCCGCTCCGAGATGGGCCGGACCTTCCGCAAGGCGTTCGTTCCCGCCGACGGCTACGAATTGCTCGTCGCCGACTACAACCAGATCGAACTTCGTTGCATCGCCCACTTGGCAGAAGACCCCGGGTTGATCGGCGCGTTCGAAGCAGGCGACGACATCCACAATGCAACCGCCAGTCGGGTCTTCGACGTGGATGCAGATTCGGTCACCGTCGAACAGCGATCGAAAGCGAAGATGGTGAGCTACGGACTGGCCTACGGAATGGAGGCCTACGGGTTAAGCCAACGCCTGGCCATTCCTGTCGATGAGGCGGCCGAGATACTCAAGGCCTACTTCGATGCCTTCCCCGCAGTGCGTGAATATATGGATCGAACGGTCGCAGAGACTCGCCAACGCGGGTACACCGAGACGCTGTTTGGCCGGCGACGCAAGATCCCCGAGCTCGCATCGTCGAACTTCCGCGTTCGTCAGGCCGGTGAACGTCAGGCGATGAACGCCGGTATCCAAGGACTCGCCGCCGACATCTTCAAGGTCGCTCTCGTGAACCTCGACCAGGCCCTACGTGACGACCAGTACGAGTCGCAGCTCATCCTGCAAGTCCACGATGAAGTGATCCTGGAAGTTACCGCTGACGAACGAGATCACATGGCCACGATGACCACCGACATCATGGCCGACGCTTTCGACCTCCGTGTGCCGCTCGAGGTAAACCTGGCCTTCGGCCCGAGCTGGGCTGAAGCAAAGGCATAGAAAACGCCAGCCGGCCGGCGCCCCGAGGGACGCCGGCCGGGTGTATCTCTCAGCGAACCAAGAGATATCGGAGATCACTTAGTCGATACGAGTGATTTCGACGTAGGTGATGGTCTCGTTGTTGTCCCAGTCGAAGATGTCGAGTGGGAGGTCGCCGTTGCCCTGGAGGG
>CAZLWE010000012.1:0-33540 GCA_964562985.1 uncultured Acidimicrobiales bacterium | reverse complement strand
TGTGAAGGGCAACGTTTGGTGGGGTGAACCACTGACCGCTCGTGTTATTCACGAAGGTGACTTGATACGTCGGGGCACCATCTGGTGCGGGTGCGGGTGCGGGTGCGGGTGCGGGTGCGGGTGCTGGTGCTGGTGCTGGTGCTGGTGCGGGTGCTGGTGCGTCGACATCTGGGCCACCGCTGTCGCCGGCGTCGGCTGGGAGGCGGGTGATTTCGATGTAGGCGATGTTTTCGTTGTTGTCCCAGTCGAAGATGTCGAGTGGGAGGTCGCCGTTGCCCTGGAGGGTGCGGTGCACTCGGATGACGCCGTTCTCTGCCAACGATGGGTTGGTGTCGAAGGTTCCGCGTCCGTCGTCGCCGCAGAATGGTGCGGGTACGAGGTCGGCGCGGTTTTCGGTGTTGATCTCGGTACCAGCGTCGTAGCCACGCAGTTCGTAGACGATAGTTTCGCCGTCTGTGCGTGGGAGGCTCTTGGCTCGGGAGCCGGTGAACCCGTCGTTGGTGCAGATGATCATCGACACGAGGCTGATCCTGCGCTCATTCGAGCTGAAGGTTCCCGTAGCTGATGCGCCCGGTGGGATTGGGCCGGCGTCGCCGCCGATCACGCCCGAAACGCCCTCGCCGGCTGCGTCGATATTTGCGGCGAGTTCTTCGGCGAGTACCGGTACTGCGCCGTTTTCGGCGACGGCCTGTACGCCTGGGCTCGCTACCTCGCGAAAGTCGAATACGGAAACGTTGTCGCTGTGAAGGGCAACGTTTGGTGGGGTGAACCACTGACCGCTCGTGTTATTCACGAATCGGATTTCATAGGTGGCAGCGTCGGATGATTCCGCGCCTGCCGAGTTTGCTGCTAGCGCTGCGGGCACTAGCAGGGCAAGAATGCCCAACAAGATCAAGAATGATCTCCGGATAGTAAGTCTCCTCATTCGCTCCTCCTCAGAAGTGCATTCACCACCACGCGTGGCGGATGCACTCCCAGCGTTACCAAATACGGATAATCGGGTGAAGGATTCCTTAACGTTGTTCCCTAAGCGTTAAGGAACACTTCAGATATCACTTTGAGTAGTCAAGTGGGTACATGTCGGCATGACCGGGCGATCGAGTTGTACCTATCGCTTCGCGGAGGGGCAATTTGGCCAATCTTCGATTAGCCTTACGTGGTCCGGGTTTTCCGGACATTTTCTATTGCCTATTTGTATCCCCGATTTGAGTACCCGTGTCAGACACCTCTACCGAACAATTTGGAACCTTCGACGCCGAAGGTAACTACATCCCGCGCGCCATCACCGAAAACGATGTCGCCGACGCCGAACTCGATGCGGCGTATTCACAATCGATGGTCACCGTCGAAGATGGCCAGCTCGTGGAGGGAACGGTCGTAAAGGTCGACCGAGACGAGGTGCTGCTCGACATTGGATATAAGGCCGAGGGCGTCATCCCGAGCCGAGAGCTCAGCATACGCAACGATGCCGATCCCTTTGAGATTGTCTCCATGGGAGAATCGGTCGAAGCGCTGGTCCTTCAGAAGGAAGACAAGGAGGGCCGCCTGGTCCTTTCCAAGAAGCGGGCGCAGTACGAACGTGCGTGGGGCAAGATCGAAGAGGTCAAAGAAGCCGACGGCATGGTCAAGGGCAATGTCATCGAGGTCGTCAAGGGCGGACTCATCGTCGACATTGGTCTCCGTGGGTTCCTCCCTGCCTCGCTCGTCGAGTTGCGCCGTGTCCGCGACCTTCAGCCATATGTCGGCAAGGAGATCGAAGCCAAGATCATCGAACTCGACAAGAACCGTAACAACGTCGTTCTTTCCCGCCGCGGTTGGCTCGAAGAGAACCAGCGCGAGCAGCGCGGCGAATTCCTCGACAACTTGAAGCCTGGCGAAGTACGCACCGGAACCGTGTCTTCGGTGGTCAACTTCGGCGCATTCGTCGATCTTGGTGGTATGGACGGACTCGTTCACGTCTCCGAGCTCAGCTGGAAGCACGTCGACCACCCAGGGTCGGTCGTTGCGGTGGGCGACGAGATCGAAGTTCAGGTTCTCGAAGTCGATCTCAGTCGGGAGCGCATCAGCTTGTCGCTGAAGGCCACCCAGCAAGATCCGTGGCAAGAGTTTGCATCCGACCACCGGCCAGGCGAATTGGTCTACGGCCGTGTCACCAAGCTCGTGCCATTCGGTTCATTCGTGCAGGTGGGCGACGGTATCGAAGGACTTGTCCACATCTCGGAGATGTCTGCACACCACGTCGACCTTCCCGAGCAAGTCGTTACACCGGGTGAGGAACTGTGGGTCAAGATCATCGACCTCGATCTTCAGCGGCGCCGAATCAGCTTGTCGATCAAGCAGGCTGCTGAGGGTGGCGTCGTTGCAGCCGAGTACCAAGAGCACTTCGGTGAGCATGCCTACGACGATCAGGGCAACTACATCGGATCGGACTACTCCGAAGGCCAAGAAGCTTGGGAAGAGTACTTTGCTGAACACGGTGGCGAAGCACCGGTCCCAGCCTCCGGCGAAGACGGAGAAGGTGGCGCAGAAGCCCCGGCCGCGGAAGCCCCGGCCGTCGAGCCCGAGCCCGAGGCCGCGGAAGCTGAGCCTGAAGCCACCGAGTAGCCGGACACAATCGGCATTGGCCGCGTAGGCCACACGAACCATTAGGCATCCCGCTGAGCGACCAGCTCAGCGGGATGTGACCGTTTTCCACAACATTTTCGCGCTTGCGATCAAAGTTGTGCTCAACATGTCAGCTTCAAAGCCGACAACTTCACTACGAACACAAAGGCCAAAGTGGCCACACAAGTGAGGTAGTCGTGGGATCTCGGAAGATCATGATGTTGGTTGGCTCGATCCTTATCGGGGCAATCGCAGGCTTTGCACTGTTGAACTATGTCAATGGCGTAGAAGACAACATTCAGGCCGAACAGGCTCGCGTTGAGGTTTGGGTAGTCGCCCAAGATATCGCCGCAGGTACAACCGCCGCCGATGTGAACAACACCGGGGGCCTCGAGTTGCGCCAGGTCGAGACGCAGTTCCGTCCCGCAAATGCGGTTACGGACCTGACACAGATTCAGGGTCAGGTCGCGGTCAACAACCTTGCCGCTAACCAGATCCTGGTGACCGGCCTATTCGCCAACCCGGAGGCGATCGAAACGACCTTCAACGATCTGATCGAGAACGATCAGGTGGCTTTCACCATCTCGATCGATCGACTTCGAGCCGTCGGCGGCCGTGTCGAGGCTGGCGACTTCGTCGACATCCTCGTTCAGACGACCTTCACCGCACCCGTGCTCGAAGACACCGGCCTCGATGTCTTCCAAACCAGTGCGCAAGACTCCGTGTACCAGAACCCCGTTCGCTTCTTGTACCGCGGCGTCCGCGTTGTCGGCGTAAATGACGAGTTCGTCGGTCAGGCAGTGGATGAAGAAGCCGTAGCAGGCGGCGAAGCAAACAGTGGCCCACTCCAACTCACCTTTGCGCTCCCAGCTGACGTCGCCCAGAAGATCCTCTCGGTTCCTTCAACCGATCTGATCCTTACGTTGAATCCTGATGACTTCGACCCAACGAATCCCAACAACGGCGCTGTTCCAAACCAGATTCCTGAGCTGATCCAGTTCGGCGACGACCTTCCTGGTGAGGATCCAAACCAGCTGACCCCATACGGTCCGCTCGGATTTGTAGAGGTACTCACCGACGACGCGGCAGCTGCCGATGACACCGTCATCGATGTAGACGCTGAGTCGGGCTTTACTGACGAGGAAGGCTAAGCCTGATGGCAGCATTTGATTTCAACGACGTCGAGAGTCCCGCAGGCGTCGGTGCTGCTTTAGCAGTAGCCGTAGTCGAGCCGGTAGCGGGAATCCGTCTCGACCTCGAGGATCGCCTCGGGCCTGGAATCTCCGGATTCGAGTCCGTGGAAGCGATCCTCCCACGCCTCAACGGTGGTCCCACCGTCGTGGTGCTCGGCCCGTCATGTTCCGACAGCGAGGTTCTCGCAACGGTCGAACGGACGCTCAGCCGACGCGCCGATGTAGGTGTCGTTCTCGTAGCCGACGAACTCTCAACGACGGTACTGCAACAAGCGCTCCGATCCGGCGTCAAGGACGTGCTGACCCTCCAAGGGGACACACTCCAGGTTGTCGAAGCGATCGAGCGAGTTGGCTCGTCGCTCTCCACAACCTCGGCTACCGACGCTGGTGCCGCGGTGCCAGCCGGTATTGGTGGCGAAAGTGGTGAGCAGGGCCGAGTAACCACTGTCTTTTCAACGAAGGGCGGTTCGGGCAAGTCGGTTATGGCAACGAATCTTGCCGTCGTTCTCGCAGAGCAGTCCGATGGTCCGGTGTGTCTTGTCGACGCTGATCTCCAGTTTGGTGATGTCGCAGTGATGATGAAGCTCGCACCTAGCCACACGGTGGTAGACGCAGTTTCGAATATCGACCGTCTTGACGCACAGCTCCTCGATAGCCTCCTCGCAACCCATGAGGCGAGTGGTCTACGGGTACTGCCTGCGCCACTAGAGCCAGCGTTCGCTGATCAGATCGGTGCCGGTGACATGGTGAAGATCATTGAGGTTCTCCGGCACTTCTGCTCTCACGTAGTCATCGATACCCCGGCCTACTTCAATGATGTCGTTCTCGGGCTGGTCGAAGTATCCGACGACGTACTGCTCGTCGCAGGCATGGACATTCCGAACATTAAGAACGTCAAGATCGGGCTCCAGACTCTTCGTTTGCTCAACACTCCGATGGAGAAACTCCGTCTGATCCTCAACCGAGCGAACTCGAAGGTGAAGCTCGATATCGGTGGAGTCGAACGAACGCTTCAGGTCAGTGCGGACGCACTTGTGCCGAGCGACGTGATCGTTCCGCAATCGGTCAACAAGGGTGTGCCATTCGTGCTCTCCCATCCAAAAAGCGGCGTGGCCAAGGCCATCCGTCAGCTCGCTGAAACCATCGTCGATACCGAACAAGAAGTTCGGCGCCGACGCGGCTAACGCACACAAGAACTACCAGAAGTACGTAATCGAGGAGACCTTTCATGTCGCTGTATGAACGCCTAAACGAGGTACAAGGTGGTGGCTCTGGGGAGCCTGCTGGCGGTGCAAATCCGGCAGCTGCGGCCCCTGCCGCTGCGGGCGCGCCCGCAGCTAGCGGTATCCAGGAGCTACGTCGTCGCGTGCACGGCCGACTCATCGATGAGCTCGGCTCGATGCTCTATGACAGCGACATGCCAGAGCCAGAGCTCAAGAAGCTGGTCTATACCAAGCTTGAGCAAGCGGTCGCCGAAGAACGAGTTCCGCTCTCGGCAGCCGATAAGCAACGCCTGATCGAGTCCATCGCCAACGATGTTCTTGGCTATGGCCCAATCGAGCCTCTTCTCAACGACGAGAGCGTCACCGAAATCATGGTCAATGGACCAAGCTCGGTATACGTCGAGCGCGCCGGTAAGGCCGGCCTCGCGCCGGTCAAGTTCCTCGACGAGGACCACCTCCGCCGGGTGATCGAGAAGATCGTTGCTCAGGTCGGTCGTCGAATCGACGAGTCGTCTCCGTTGTGTGATGCTCGCCTTCCCGACGGCTCACGTGTAAACGCGGTAATTCCACCACTCGCAATCGGTGGCCCGTTTCTCACCATTCGTAAATTCTCCAAGGACCCGCTCGGCATCGAAGACCTCATCGGCTTCGGTACGTTGACTCCGGCCGCAGCCCGCTTCTTGCAGGCATGCATCATCGGTAAGCTCAACGTCATTATCTCCGGCGGTACCGGTTCTGGTAAGACCACGACCCTCAACGTGATGTCGTCGTTCATTCCAGAGGGCGAACGCGTCATCACCATTGAGGACGCGAAGGAGCTTCAGCTTCGTCAGGACCACGTGCTCTGTATGGAGTCCCGTCCAGCGAACGTTGAGGGTAAGGGCGAGGTTTCGATTCGAGATCTCGTAAAGAACGCACTTCGTATGCGCCCAGACCGCATCGTTGTTGGTGAGTGCCGTGGCGGCGAGGCACTCGACATGTTGCAGGCGATGAACACCGGTCACGATGGCTCGCTTACAACCACTCACGCAAACACGCCCCGTGATGCAATGACTCGTATCGAGACTCTTGTGATGATGGCTGGCTACGACATGCCAGTACGCGCGATTCGTGAACAGATGGCTTCCGCAGTTGACCTCGTCATTCAGATCGGTCGTCAGCGAGACGGCTCCCGCAAGATCTCACACATCACCGAGGTTCAAGGCCTCGAGGGCGATGTGATCATCCTGCAGGACATCTTCTTGTTCGACTTTGCAGCCGGTGTAGGCGAGGACGGAAAGCTCCTAGGCACGCTGCAACCCACGGGTGTTCGTCCGAAGTTCGCGGAGAAGCTCGCCGATCATGGCATCAAGTTGGGCGCAGAGGTATTCACCCCCGCACGGAGGGCCCTATGAGATTGAGTAAGCTAGTTGCGGTTCTCGCCGCAATCTCTGCGCTGCTTCTAGGCCTTCTCGCTGCGCCGCTTGCGGCGCAATCGACGGCGCAGAATGGCAGCGACTTTGAGGTGCTGCATGTTGACCTGTCCGGGGGCGCCGGTCTGGTCACCTTCCGACCTCAACAAAACGTTGAGCCCGAAACCGGTCTCACCGCGAACATCCAAGGTGAACAGCTCCAGGCGACTACGTCGTCGCTCTCGAACTCGTCGGTCACCCAGCACACGGTACTGATCGTCGACAATAGCGAAACTGCCGACACCGTCACCGGGTTCTCGCAGATTCGAGGCGCAGCGCTGGCGTACTTGGACTCGGTTCCTGTCGGTACCGAGGTCATGCTCGTGCTCGCCGGTGAAGGGTCACAAGAGGTACGGCCGCTCGTTCCGTTCACGGCGAATCACAGCACGGTTCGTGAGGCGCTCAGTTCTGCTTCGATCGGCTCGGCCCCAGTGACCTGGAATGCGATCAACACCGCAGCCCAGGCCTTCGAGGGCCAGGGCGTCCGCAACGTCGTCGTCTTTGCCGGCAGCACCGGCTCCGCATCCTCGGTCCCACCTGCAGTCGCTCGCGGTTCGTTGCTCACCGCCAACTCATCCTTGAGTGTTGTCGGGCCCAATATCGCGAACCTGGATCTGTCCGAGTTCCGGTCGGTCGCGAACGAACTTCGAGGTGGCATCTTCATCCGTGGAACCGCCGATAGCGACATGGTCGCTGCTGGTGGCCAAGTCGGAGAGATCCATCGCAGTACGCTCGTGGGCCGCTTCGAA
This sequence comes from uncultured Acidimicrobiales bacterium, assembly GCA_964562985.1. Classification (GTDB taxonomy): domain Bacteria; phylum Actinomycetota; class Acidimicrobiia; order Acidimicrobiales; family SHLQ01; genus SHLQ01. Next base: position 26,320 of record CAZLWE010000012.1, on the reverse strand, counting down.
CAGCCTGCGGATAGCACCGCTACCCAGATCACCTTTGCCTATGGGTCCTCGAGCGAACGAGTACGTGTTGTCGACGGCGGCGTCGCTGTCGGTAGTGGCCTTGTGCCGCCGCCACTCGCCGAGTCATCTCGATTCGACATCTTGACCAGTGGCGGTTCGGTCATCGTAGCGATCGGCCTTGCCGTCCTCGCTGCCTTGATGTTCAGCTACGCAATGCTCAGCATCTTTGCTGGCGATGACGATGGCTTGACCAGCACGCTTTCGGTGTACGGTCCGCAGGATTCGACAGCCGTAGCAGCCGATGCGGAGTTCCAGTCTCAACGAAACAAGATCATCGAACAGGTCGTCGAACGCGCGGAGGAAGCGGCCGCTGCTCGAGGCAACCTTGGCGAGACCACATCGCTGTTGGAAAAGGCAGAGATTCCGCTGCGAGTGGGCGAAGCATTCGCCATCCAAGCCGGCTTGATCCTTGTCGCCCTGTTGCTCGGATTCCTGCTCTCGGGTGGCAACATCCTCTTTGGTCTGCTCCTGGCAGTTATCGCAGCCATCGCTCCAACGATGTACGTCAAGTTGAAGGTCGGAAGGCGCGCAAAGGCGCTGGAAGGGCAGTTGCCCGACACATTGAATCTTCTTGCTTCGACGCTCAAGGCCGGTTACTCGTTCATCCAGGGTATGGATGCTGTTGGCAACGAGGGTGACGAACCGCTCGCCGGCGAGTTCCGCCGGACCGTCAACGAGGCCCGCCTTGGTAAGGACCTTGACGTCGCACTCGATGACCTCTCCGACCGTGTCGGTTCGATCGACCTCCTTTGGGCGATCGTTGCGATCAAGATTCAACGAGAGGTCGGCGGTAACTTGGCTGAGCTCTTGACGACCGTTTCGGACACGATGACGGCTCGTACACGACTGCGCGGTGAGGTTGCTGCGCTGACCGCTGAAGGTCGAGTCTCGGCAATGGTGCTCTTGTTCCTGCCGTTTGGTGTTGGCCTCGCCATGTTCTTCTTGAACCCGGACTACATCTCGCAGCTGTGGTCCCACACCCTCGGCTTTGTTGCCATGGGTGTCGCCGGGGTCAGCATGTTCATCGGTGCTTTGTGGATGCGCAAGATCATCGATATCGAAATCTAGGAGGCAAGGGCTATGGAAATTCTCACAGAAACTATCCCGGGCCTGTTGTCCGGTGTTCCACTGACAGCAGCGATCGGTCTCGGCGCTCTCGCCGTTGCCATGTTGGTCTTTACCTTTCTTCTCGGTCGAGAAGAGGCTCGAGAACAGCGGGAAACCCTCAGCCAGGTAGACGGCTATGACGTCGCCGCCGCGGCAGGGGCTGGCGTCCTCGATGCCGACGACCTGCAAGGCTCCTTGATGGACCGCTTCGGATCACAGGTCTTTAGCGGCGCTGGTGATTTCGGACGCCGGTTCACTCCACAGGGGTACACCGAGAAGGTCCGCAAGAAGTTCGTGATGGCCGGACAAGACTCGACAGCTGCAGTGGACCGTTTTATTGCCATGCGCGTTATCGCGATCTGTTCGATTCCGTTCATCCTGGCCTTCTTCTTCCTGTGGAATCCCCTCGGCTTCGAGGGCATGACCCGATTCTTTATCGCGGGCCTTCTCATCGCTGCATTGGTTATGGGACCCGACGCCAAGCTCACCCGAGCGGTCGATGATCGACAGAAGGCCATCTTGAGTGACCTTCCCGACATCCTCGATTTGCTCACGATTAGCGTCGAGGCTGGTCTCGGTTTCGAGCAAGCGCTCGATCGAACGATTGCGACGGTCCCCGGACCACTGTCCACCGAGTTTGCACGCATGCTCGGTGAGACCCGCGCTGGTGCAAGCCGCGCCGACGCAATGCGATCGATGGACACCCGCATCGATATCAGCGAGGTTCGCTCCTTTGTTCTGGCCATCTTGCAGGCCGACACGTTTGGTGTGTCGATCGGCCGTGTGCTTCGAGCACAGGCCGACGAAATGCGCATCCGTCGTCGCCAGATCGCACAAGAGACCGCCCAAAAGGCCCCGGTGAAGATGCTGATCCCCATGGTGTTCTGTATCTTCCCAGCGCTCTTTGTTGTGATTCTGGTCCCCGCAATGATCCAGATCGCCACCCAGCTGTAACCCAATCCATCCGATTTCACCCGAAACACGCTCAAAAAACATGCCGACAAACCGATTGGCAAGAGTTAACAGTCCTACGAGGAACCCAGACCAATGACTATTCGATTGATGCTCGCAGATGATCACCGGATGCTCCGTGAGGGGCTTAGCCGCTCTATGCGCGACGAGGGCTTCGATGTTGTAGCCGAGGCCCGCAACGGTGCCGAGGCAGTTCAGCTCGCTACCCAGGTCAAGCCAGAGGTCATCCTCATGGACGTGACCATGCCGGAGCTCGACGGTGTTGAAGCGTGCCGCCAGATTCGAGATGCATACCCAGAGGCACGTGTTGTTATGTTGACCATGCACGCCGATCAGGATGTGCTTGCCAACGCAATTCGTGCAGGAGCCTCGGGTTACCTCGTCAAGGATTGCTCGACGAACGAGATCGCGTCAGCAGTGCGCATGGCAGCAGCCGGCGACACGGCGCTCTCGCCGCAGCTCGCTGCCACCATGCTGAACGAGGTTCGACGCATGGACCAGCCAGTACCTGAGCAGGAGCGTGTCGTCACCAAGCGTGAAGAAGAAGTTCTCCAGCTCATCGCTGACGGATGCTCGACCCCAGAGGTCGCCGAGAAGCTGTTCATCAGCCAGAAGACGGTCAAGAACCACCTCGCATCGATCTACCAGAAGCTTGACGCCCGAGATCGCACTCAGGCCGTGCTGTCTGCGGTCCGGATGGGCATCGTCCACCTGGACTGAACCTGGACATGCCACTCGCAGCGCCAGCGTCGCACGATGGCGGCATTCGCAAGCTTGCGATCGCGGGGTTTGTAGTATTGGTTGCCCTGGTAACCAACTTCTACCTCGGGGATCCAGGTCAGCGACTACAGACGGATTGGACCGCGTTTGATAATGCGGCCACCAGGCTATTCGCCGGTGAAACCGTCTATCAGCCTTGGGATTTCGAGGCTGAGCCTCTGCCGTATCTCTACCCTCCATTCGCACTGTGGTTGGCGGTGCCATTGCAACCCTTTGGCTTCTTTGGGTCTTGGGCGATTTCGTTCACCATGACAGCGGTTACCTCGCTGTTTGGAGTGCGGTTTCTCGCGGCCGCTACAGCCAAGGGGGTTCGCCAAACCACCGGAGTGATCGTCGCTGGCACCACCGGGTCCTTCTTTGGGGCAGCGGCCCTCGGGCAGTACAGCGGGTTCTATGTCTTGTCGCTAGGACTCGCGCTCTGGCTGTGGAAGAAGGACCGTCTGTTCCTTAGCGGCCTGGCGCTTGGCATCTTGTGGATGAAGCCGAACTTTGCGATTGCCATCCCCGTCGTTTTGGTGTGGTCGCGGTCTTGGCCGGTCCTTCGCGGATTCATGACCAGCATGGTCGTGGCGTTTGTGGCCTCGATTCCGTTCGGGCTCCAGATTTGGGCGGAGGCCTACGACAACATTCGCGATATGGGGGAACGTCAGGTAACTGGGCAGTTGTTCGAATCGAAGTTCGTCAGTGTGCTCGGGGCTTTCCAAGCCGTGACCGGTAAACAGCTTTTGGACGCGAGCTCGATTGCGGTGTTCTTGGTTGTTGCGTTCATCGTCGGAGTTGCAACCCTCATCGTGTGGCATCCCTCGCGTTTGCAGGGGAACCTCGATCGTGCGTTCGGCGTGCTTGCGGTGTTCGTCGTCGTGACGAATACTCGGGTGTACTTCTATGACGGAGCGGTCGCGATCTTCGGCGTCTTGGCATTGTGGTTGTACGCCCAGAGAACCGGGGATCGATCGTCGGCCCGCTGGATGGCCTCGCTGACGTTGCCGCTGTGGATCGCGTCGTGGGGCAACGTATTTGAGTCCCTGAACGCCTTCTTTGGCGTGATCGCCGCGGTCATTGCTGTGGTGGTCTCGGTCAACGCGCTTCGTAGACCGGTTGATCATTCGCCAGGTTTGGAGTCAGGCCATGTTGAGTCAACGGCTGCCGTTCACCTCTAAAATCACGGCGACGGTATGCGGCGTCCTGGCGGGCGTCGTGCTGGTGATGCTTGTCGCCTGGGTTCTCGGCGATCCGACCACAAATCTAGCGACCGACTGGCTGGCCTTCGATAACGCCGCCGATCGGTTGATCGCTGGCGAGGAGATCTACCGGCCCATCGACATTGACGAGGAACCTTTTCCCTACCTCTACCCGCCTTTCGCGTTGGCATTAACCCTGCCCCTTGCGGCGTTCGGATTCCTTGGCTCGTGGGCGATCTCCGCCGCCTTTACGATGTCGACCTTCCTCGCGGGCTTATGGTTGGCGCAACGTGCCCTGAACCCGGACAGAGACCGGGTGGCTAGCCTCGTGATTGCGGTTAGCACGGGGACCTTTATGGCCACGGTGTTGATAGCCCAATACAGCGGTGTCTACGTGCTCGCTTTTGGACTCGTACTTTGGCTGTGGGTCAACGATCGGCCGGGTTTGGCTGGTCTTGCTTTGGCGATCATGTTGATGAAGCCAAACATCGGGATCGCAGTGCCTGTGGTGTTGGTGTGGTCTCGGTCGTGGCGCGCTCTCGTCGGATTTCTTGTCGGAGCGCTGATGAGCTTCGTGGTTTCGTTGCCCTTCGGACTCTCTCGATGGGGCGAGTTCTTCGCATCGGTGCAGGATCAGCTAGCCGTCCAACAAGACGGCCTCGTACCCGTGGACAAGATGGTGACCTTCGTCGGAGGTTTGCAGGCCACCTTTGGACTCGAATCTACCTCGCCAGTGACGGTGGGATTTTGGTTGGTGACCTCGCTCATCGTCGGGGTGGCGACGATCTCGCTCTGGTCACCAAAACACCTGGAGGGGAACATTCCGAGAGCCCTGGGCAGCCTCGCTATTTTCGTCGTCGTGGCGAATCCACGACTCTATTTCTACGACGCTTCCTTGGTCGTATTTGGTGTTTTCGTGCTGTGGCACGAACGTCACCGCCTCGGTCTTCTCGTGACACGGTGGCTCCCATGCCTAGCTGTCGGGCTGTGGGTTGCGTCGTGGGGGACACTCTTTAGCGGTCTGAACGCCGTTGTGGCGCCTTTGGGAGCTGGTTTGGTGGTCCTCGTCGCCCTCGAAGCGGCCAGGGGCAAGGGGTCTCTTAGTGAGGCTCCAGGCATTGATTTTGTTGAAGATGCAGGGGAAGACGGGCGCTACGAGGCCCGAGCCGCCTGATTCAGGTGGCCCCCAAGGAGGGCCAAACGTTGCTGTCAAAGGGGTCGGGCGGCCTATGAGGAAGGTTTAGCTCTCCGTCGAAACCTTATGTACAACACACCGGACCCATCGAGGGTTCGAATACAAGGAGAAACCTGACGTGATTACCCAATACAACATCTTCACCACCTGGCTCAAGGCTCACACCAAGTCTGAGCGTGGCGCTGCAATGGTCGAGTACGCCCTCTTGGTCGCACTCATCGCAATTGTCGCTATCGCTGCTCTGCAGCTTCTTGGTGGCCAGATTTCTGGCAACTTCTCAAGCATCGATTCCGAGCTCGTACGTGCAGGTGATGCACCACAGCCAACTAACTAATTCTTCGCTGGCAGTAGTCAGCGTGAACTAGGAAGCCCGGGGGTGACAGGTTTGCCTGTCACCCCCGGTGCAATTTCGCCTCAACTATTTGGACTATTTGCACGAAAGGTGCGCACGATTCTCATGATGAACGAACTGCGGGAAACACATATAGCCCTTTCGGGATATATCCACGATATTTCGTCTCGTCTTCGCAACGAACGTGGTGCAGCCTTGGTTGAGTACTCGTTGCTCGTAGCCCTTCTCGCTCTCGTCGCCTTTGCCGCAATAGCTGGCTTTGGGGCGACCGTGGGGCAGGACTTCAGTGAGATTAACTCGGACCTGGTCCGAGGTGTTGAGAACAACCCCCAAACGAACTAGCTCGTTGGGTTAGGCGGCTTTGAGCCGTTCGCCGGAGTTCGGGCCGGCAAGAGTGCAGCGAATCGTCGTGCCCTCACCCGGAAGCGATTCGACCTCGAACGCGGCGCCTACGCTCGACGCTCGTTCCCGCATTCCCACGAGGCCGTAGCTGTCTACACGGCCACCCTCTCCGATTGCGAAGCCTCGGCCGTTATCGGTTATCTCGAGCACACCTTGCTCGCCGTTGGACGTCCAACGAACGCCAACTTCGGACGCGTCAGCGTGACGCTCGACGTTGACTAGTGCCTCCTGGGCAATGCGCCACATCTCTCGTTCTTGCATGATGGGGAGCCGGTCGGAGGCGTCGATGTTCACCGAGATCTGCAGGCCGCTTCGATCGGCCACGCGCTCGGCGAAGTCGGAGATCGTGTCCTCGAGGCCTTTGCTGTCGCTGACGTCGGTTCGGATGTCAGACAACGTGTCACGGATCTCTCGAATAACGTTGCGTACGTCGTGCTGTAGTTGGTCCAATGCGGGCCCGACATCGTTGCCTTCTCCGTGGCGCTTGATCAACCGGTCGACTTCGAAGGCCAGGAACGCCATCGATTGGCCGATCCGGTCGTGGAGATCTCGGGCGATTCGGGTTCGTTCTTCGTCTGCGCCCATGGTGCGAAGTCGTCCGAACCAACGGGCGTTGTCCACTGCGAGGGCGAGGGGGTCGACGAAGCCGTTGAACATCTGGACCATGCGTTCGTCGTAGCCGTTCGGTTTCTCACTCTCGATGGCGAGGAGCCCGATGATCTGGCCTCGTGCGGTAAGCGTGGTGTAGAGGCCCGATTGTCCAATGGCGCTGAGACCACTGGTTCCGGCAGCGGGGAGGTCGGGTAGGTCGATGAGTCGATTCTGAGCGATTGCGGTCTTTAGGGGGTTTGAGAGTTCGGTCGGCCCCAGCCGCAATGGCAAGTTCGTGCCCTCCGACCGCATGACCATCCAACTCGCATCGGTCTCATCAAAGACGAACAGTGCCATCGCGTCGTATTCGAACAGGCTGCGAAGGCGGCCGACCGTGGTGTCGAGGACTTCGTGGAGGTCGAGTGAGGCCGGAAGGGTCTGGGCGACGCGGTGCAGGGAGTAGAGCAGAGCATTCGCGTCCGATAGGCGTTCCATCCGGTTGACGGCCAGGCTTCGCTGGCGTCGCGCCTCGCCGGTGATCCGACGGGTTTGACCAGCGATGAGTGCAACGACACCGAGGATGATCGCCCATTGGCTGATCCGTTGTAGGGAGTCGAGTTCAAAGCCCAGGGATGCAAACTCGAGCGCGGTAGGCAAGATCGTGGCAAGGAGTGCAACTCGAAGCGCATAGCGGTAACCGCGTGCAAAGCCGGCGACGATAATCGGGACCGTGAGCGATACCGCCAGCGGTGAGCCCCAGCGGTCCGTAAGTGCAATCGCGGCGACCGACAGAGCGATCTCGCCGATGATCGACAGGTCGCAGGTGATGTGTTGATCGAATCGGATTGGGCGTACATGACGGACGAGGGTAAGTGCGGTGAACGCGAAGAGGAGCGTGCCGAGCACCCGGTCTTGTTGGTCGACGATCTCGGGGGCTGATAGGAGTACCAGCAGCCCCAGTACACCCCAGCGGATGATGGCGATGATCTGCTGGAAGAGTTCCGTTTGGTCTCGAGCGTCAATCGTGTCTTCGGAAATTGACTCCTCGGCAGGACTGCGGACGCTGAAGCGATTCAGTGTTGTCGGACGCCGACTGGAGCCAGCGGTTCGCAACCGTTCGGCATCTCGCCGGGTCATCTTCGAAGTGAAATCACGTTCGTCCATTGGGACTTGGGCCTGTCCTTCCTGCAAGTGGGTCATTTGGCCTATCGGCAGTTCGATGGGTGCAATGAGGAAAAGACCTCTGCATCGGCCGTGTTCACGGCGGGCTAGCTCAGTACGATTCGACAGGTGTTGGAGTTTGGGCTCACCGGTGGAATCGGTTCTGGAAAGTCGACCGTTTCGTCCCAGCTGGCCAGAAATGGGGCGGTCGTTCTCGACGCGGACGCGATGGTTCGTGAGATGCAGGCGTCAGGCAAACGTGTGTTCGATATAATGGTGGCACGATGGGGAGCAGAAATCGTGACCGTTAGCGGTGAACTCGACCGTTCCCGGGTCGCCGAGATCGTCTTCGGTGACCAAGCGGAGCTCGACGCGCTCAATGCGATTATTCACCCGGCGGTAGCCGAGGAGACCGACCGTCGCCTCGATGAACTGCGCGGGACCGATGCGATCGTGGTGCACGACATTCCGCTGCTCGTACTTCCCGGCGGCGAGCTGATTTCCAGTCGAGACCGTGATTCGTGGTCCGGGATCGTGGTCGTCGACACCGCCCCAGATGTCGCGCTTAGGCGGGTCGTGGCGTCCCGCGGGTCCGATGAGTCCGAGGTTCGAGCTCGTCAGGCGAAGCAAGCCAGCCCGGAAGAACGTCTCGCCGCAGCTGACTTCGTGATCGACAACAACGGTGATCTCGATGCACTAGGCGCTCAGGTTCAGCGTTGTTGGGAATGGATGCAGGCCGGTGGATTGAACGCCTCGATTGATCAGGAGGGGGCTGACCGATGAGTTCCGTTGAAGTGGTCTTTGAAGAAGGTCGCCCATTCGAGATGGTCACGGAGTTCGAACCGGCGGGGGACCAACCCAAGGCGATCGAGGCGCTCGCACATGGGGTTGAACGAGGCGACAAGTTTCAAACGCTGCTCGGTATCACCGGTTCGGGTAAGAGCGCGACGATCGCGTGGACGATCGAGAAGGTGCAGCGCCCGACGCTGGTCATCGCCCCGAACAAATCGCTCGCAGCACAGCTCGCCAATGAGCTGCGGGAGTTCTTCCCAAACAATCGGGTCGAGTATTTCGTCAGCTACTACGACTACTACCAGCCCGAGGCCTATATGCCCTCGAGCGACACCTACATCGAGAAGGACAGCTCGGTCAACGACGAAATCGATCGTCTACGCCATTCCTCGACCAGCTCGTTGTTGACCCGACGAGACACGATCGTGGTTGCGTCCGTGTCATGCATCTACGGTCTGGGTGCACCCGAGGAGTACGAGGCGCAGCTGTTGCATCTGCGCTCGGGCCAAGAGATCGATCAGCGAGACATCCTGCGTTCGTTGGTCGACATGCAATACGAACGCAACGACATGAATCTGGTCCGCGCAAAGTTTCGGGTGCGTGGCGACACCATTGAGGTGCATCCCGCCTATGACGAGACGGTCGTGCGGATCGAGATGTTCGGCGACGAGATCGAACAGATCACCCGTATCGACCCGCTGACCGGAGAACGAGTGGCTGTGCTCGAAGATGTGTCGATCTTCTCGGCGACGCATTACGTGGCTTCCGAAGAGCGTTTGCGCTCCGCGATCGTCGGTATCGAACAGGAGCTACAAGTTCGCTTGGCGCTCTTCGAGGAGGAGGGCAAGTTGCTCGAAGCGCAACGTCTTCGCATGCGCACCCAATACGACCTCGAGATGATGGCCGAGGTGGGCTATTGCAACGGCATCGAGAACTACTCGATGCACCTCGACGGGCGAAGCTATGGCGATCGGCCCTACACGCTGCTCGACTACTTCCCCGATGACTTCTTGATGGTGCTCGACGAGTCGCACGTTGCAGTGCCCCAGCTGCACGGCCAGCACGCCGGTGACCGGAGCCGCAAAGACATGTTGATCGAGCACGGGTTCCGGTTGCCCTCCGCGGCTGACAACCGGCCGCTGCGCTTCGACGAGTGGCTTACCTCCACCAACCAGGTCGTGTTCTTGTCGGCAACGCCCGGCGCCTATGAGCTCGACGTTTCCGATCAGGTCGTCGAGCAGATCGTGCGCCCAACCGGCCTCGTCGACCCGGAGGTCATCGTCAAGCCCACAAAGGGTCAGATCGACGATCTGGTGGCGATGATCAACGAGCGCATCGAACTGGATCACCGAGTCCTGGTGACGACGCTCACCAAGAAGATGTCGGAGGACCTTACCGACTATCTGCTCGAACTTGGCCTGCGAGTTCGCTACCTTCACTCCGAGGTTGACACCCTCGAGCGCATCGAAATCCTTCGTGATCTTCGCTTGGGGGAGTTCGACGTGCTCGTCGGAATCAACCTGCTGCGCGAGGGCCTCGACCTTCCCGAGGTGTCACTCGTGGCGATTCTCGATGCCGACAAAGAGGGTTTCTTGCGTTCGGAAACATCGCTGATCCAGATGATCGGTCGTGCCGCTCGAAACGTCGATGGCCAAGTGGTGATGTACGCGGATCGGATGACCGATTCGATGCAGCGAGCGATCAGCGAAACGATGCGGCGTCGAGGACTGCAACTCGCGTACAACGAAGAACACGGGATCAACCCGCAGACCATCCGTAAAGCGGTCACCGACATCCTGGCGATGCTGCGTCCTGCCGCAGAGACCGCCCCCGTGCCGGGGGACGGCAAGCGCAAACGCAGCCGCGACGCGGACCGACGAGTGATCAATGCAGACGGCATGGGCCACGCCGATCTCGAAAAGCTCATTCGCACGTTAGAAGAAGAGATGCTCGAGGCGTCAGGCGAGCTGAAGTTCGAATACGCTGCCCGCCTACGAGACGAGATCAAAGACCTCAAGCGAGAATTGCGAGAGATGATCTAGGCACATGACGCGCCGAGAGAGAGTGAACCCCCTGGATTATGGCTGACCGTTTGGTCGTGCAAGGCGCACGCGAACACAACCTCCGCAACGTCGACCTCGATCTGCCGAGAGACAAGCTCATCGTCTTTACCGGATTGTCAGGGTCCGGCAAATCCTCGCTCGCGTTCGACACGATCTACGCTGAAGGGCAACGCCGCTATGTCGAGTCGCTCAGCGCGTATGCACGCCAGTTCCTTGGGCAGATGGACAAGCCGGACGTCGACTTCATCGAAGGCTTGTCTCCCGCGATTTCGATCGACCAGAAGAGTGCGTCCCGAAATCCTCGTTCAACGGTGGGCACCGTCACCGAAGTCTATGACTATCTGCGTTTGCTGTTCGCCCGGATCGGTGTTGCCCATGACCCTGAAACGGGCGAACGCCTGGAGCGCCAAACCCCCCAACAGATCGTGGACCGAATCTTGTTGATGGAGGAGGGAACGCGGTTTCAAGTTCTCGCACCCGTCGTGCGAGGCCGTAAGGGCACCTATGACACCCTCCTCGCCGATCTTGCCGGCCAAGGATTCGCACGCGCCATCGTCGATGGCGACCCGATTGAGCTCGAACACCTCGACGACATCGAACTCGACTTAGAGCGCTACGAAACCCACACGATCCAAGTTGTTGTAGACCGCCTCGTCTTGCGCGACGGTATCGATCGTCGTCTGACCGAGTCGATGGAGACAGCGCTGCAACTGGCCGACGGCATTGCGGAGATCCAGGTGATGCCCGGACGTGACGTTCCCGACGCCGAGCCTGAGGTCATCGTCTTTAGCCAGCACCTATCCCGGCCATCGGATGGAAAGTCTTTCGACGAGATCGCGCCGAGGAACTTCTCCTTCAACTCTCCCTACGGGGCGTGTGCCCATTGCGATGGACTCGGAACCGTCTTTGAGGTGGACGAGCGGCTGGTCGTACCAGACCCTGAGGCGACCATCAGTGGAGGGGCCATCGCTCCTTTTTCGAGTAGCCGAACTCGGTATTACAGTCGGATGGTCGAAGCGGTTTGCGCCGAGAAAGACATCCCCCTGGACGTGCCGTGGGAAGACCTCCCCAAGGCCCAGCAGAAGATTTTGCTTCGCGGTGGCATGAAACAACGTGTCACCGTCCGCTACAAGAACCGCTTTGGCCGTCAGCGAACCTACGAGGCGAAGTTCGAAGGAGCGGTCCCGTATCTGCAGCGTCGTCATCAAGAGTCCGAGAGCGACAGCCAGCGAGAGCAGATCGAGGGCTACATGCGCACGGTGCACTGTCCGGTTTGCGAGGGCGCCCGATTGAATGCCCTGAGCATGGCCGTGACGGTTGATGGCTACAACATTCACGACATCTGTTCGATGTCCATCGGTGAGGCAGCGAAAGCGTTGTCCGGCCTGGAGCTGAACGACCGAGACATGATCATCGCCGAGCAGGTGGTGAAAGAGGTCAACGCTCGAATGGGGTTCCTCCTCGACGTCGGCCTGGATTACCTGTCGCTGTCAAGAAATGCATCCACGTTGGCGGGAGGGGAGGCGCAGCGAATTCGTCTCGCCAGCCAGATCGGTAGCGGACTGGTGGGCGTGCTCTACGTGCTCGACGAACCGTCGATCGGGCTCCACCAGCGAGACAACAAACGGCTGATCGAGACCCTTATCCGGCTGCGCGAGCTCGGGAACACGGTCTTGGTGGTCGAACACGACGAGGAAACGATGGCGATCGCTGATCACATCGTCGACATCGGTCCGGGCGCAGGCGAGCATGGTGGACAGATCGTGCACTCCGGCACCTACAAGCAGCTTTTGAAGAACAAAAAGTCGCTGACCGGCCAGTACCTCTCGGGCAAGAAGTCGATCGCCGTACCCGAAATGCGTCGACCACCGAAGGGCGAATCCATCTGGGTCCGCGGCGCTCGGGAGAACAACCTGCAAAACGTCGACGTGGAGATTCCGCTCGGGGTCTTCGTGTGCGTCACAGGAGTATCGGGCTCGGGTAAGTCCTCGCTCGTTAACCAGATTCTCCTGCCGAGTCTCATGCAGAAGATCTACGGATCAAAGATGCCTCCGGGATTGCACAAAAAGGTCGAAGGCACCGACCACATCGACAAGGTGATCGCGATCGACCAAAGTCCGATCGGACGCACCCCACGCTCCAACCCGGCCACCTACACCGGGGTGTTCGACCATGTCCGCAAACTCTTCGCGCAGACCAACGAAGCCAAAGTCCGTGGCTACCTGCCGGGCCGGTTCTCGTTCAACGTCAAAGGAGGGCGCTGCGAAGCGTGCTCGGGCGATGGGACGATCAAGATCGAGATGCACTTCCTGCCCGATGTGTACGTGCCCTGCGAACTTTGTGCAGGCAAGCGTTACAACCGAGACACGCTCGACATCTTGTTCAAGGGCAAAAATATCGCCGACGTGCTCGCCATGCCGATCGAGGAGGCTCTCGAGTTCTTCGCGAACCAGCCCACGATCGCGCGTCACCTGCAGACGCTTGTCGATGTGGGTCTGGGCTATGTGCGACTGGGTCAGCCCGCGCCGACGTTGTCCGGCGGCGAAGCCCAGCGGGTCAAGCTGGCTTCAGAGTTGGCCAAACGATCGACAGGACACACGATGTACATACTTGATGAGCCAACGACCGGTTTGCACTTTGAAGACATACGACGTCTCCTCACGGTGCTCAGTCGCTTGGTCGATCAGGGCAACTCCGTTTTGGTGATCGAGCACAACCTCGACGTCATCAAGACGGCTGACTATCTCATCGATTTGGGCCCTGAGGGTGGTTCAGGCGGTGGCAAGGTGCTGGCGTATGGCACCCCAGAAGAGCTGGCAGCGGTCCCTGAGAGCCACACCGGCCGGTTCCTTGCCAAGCTGCTGGTCTGACGTCGTCCCCGCCTGAGTCAGTTGCGGTACTGGCGGATTCGAGAGCCGTCGACCGTGAGCGCCAAGACCTGCTGATCATCGAGAAGTCGGCGGTCTACAGCGCGAAGAGTGTCATCGGCGAGTGTCGGGTCAAGCCCAGGAGCAAAGTGCCCGGCCAGGGTTCCCCAACCGTTCTGTACCGAAACGGTGACGGCACCGATGAGTTGATCGTCTGACCAAACACCCCAGGAGCGGCGGCTCGCATCGCCGAGCGGAAAGGGCTCAGGCGGATGCCCGACGAGCTCGGGTAGCTCCGCGACGGCTGCTGCGACGTTTTCTCGAGCGACACGGAGGCGGATGGTCGACGGGGGAGCGATGGGCTTGTCGAAGGGGAGGTAGTCGCTCCAGGCGCGGGTCGCGTCGCCGCCACTTGCGTTGAGAAGGTCGGTTAGTCGCCCTACCGACGCAGCGTCGGTAGAACGCCAGTCGTGATCTTCGTAGTCGCCGGCGGCGAGGACGGCGCTCAGCGCGTAGGTGGCTGGTCGACGGGTAATGAAGGTGGTTACGCCGGCTCGTTCTTCAGCATTTGCTTGTTCGGCAGCGTCGAGGAGGGCGTCGGATCGGACTGCCTCGACCTCCAGTCCTCGTGGGAATGTCCGCAGCAACGTGTTCGACGTGTAATCCGCGCCGGACTCCACATGGTGACGGACGATCTCGCTGACCAAATGGCCGTCGATGAAGGGTGAGTCCGCGGGTACTCGAACCAGATGCTCGGCCGGATAGTCGGCGATTACCTCGACGAATCGTGCGAGGAGGTCATCGGAGGGTCCCTTAACCACAGCGGCACCGTGAGCGACCGCGACCGCCTCGACCTCGTCGTCCATCGGTAGGTCGGAAATCGAGACGATGAGGGGGCCATCCGTAAAGGTTGACAGTCGACGCAAGGCGTGATCGAGAACGCTAGCGTCCGCGAACCTCCTCAAGTGAGAGTCGCGACGGTCGGTTCCGTCATAGCCAGCTTGTACGACGAGCAGCATGCTCACAGAAATCCTCCTCAAGCCGCCCGAGGCCAATCCGGTCTACACGCTAGCCGGTACGACGCCAGAGTGGTGACACTGCCGTTAGGTTATGCACGTGGTTGAGCGTCCGCCGACAGGTTCGATCCCGGATGCTCCGGGTAGTTATCAGTTCCGGGACAGCGACGGGCGCATCATTTATGTCGGGAAAGCCAAGAGCCTCCGAAGCCGGCTAGGAAGCTATTTCCAGAAGAACCTCCCCATGCGTACGGCGACGATGGTCCGAACTGCGGAGTCGGTCGAATGGATCCAGGTCGACAACGAACTCGAAGCGTTGATGCTCGAATACTCGTTGATCAAACAGCACCGCCCTCGCTTCAATATTCGTCTTGTTGACGACAAAAGCTACCCATTTCTCGCCGTGACCGAGTCCGACGATTGGCCTCGGGCCATGGTGATGCGCGGCAAGAAGCGCAAGGGTGTGCGCTACTTCGGGCCGTTCGGGCACGCCTACGCAATCCGAGAAACGCTCGACCTGTTGCTTCGAACCTTTCCGATTCGAACATGTTCGGACAACAAATTGAATCGTCACGCAAAGCTGGGTCGGCCGTGTTTGTTGTTTCATATTGAGAAGTGTTCCGGGCCTTGTGTGGGGGAGATCACATCCGAGGACTACGACCAGCTCGTTTCGGATCTCGTCGCCTTTCTTGATGGTGATACCGAGTCGGTGATCGCCGATCTGGAGCAGCGGATGGCCGGCGCGGCGCAGGCATATGAGTTCGAGTACGCCGCACGTCTGCGAGATCAACTCGGTTCGGTCCGAAAAGCCATCGAGAAGCAACAGATGGTCGGTAACCGAGCTGACGATTTCGACATTATTGGTACTCACGGCGACGAACTGGAGACTGCGGTACAGGTCTTCTTCGTGCGGCGCGGGCGTGTGGTCGGCAGGCGCGGTTTCATCGTCGATCGAGTCGAAGAGGTCGACGAGGCCGAATTGATCGACAGGATTCTCGAAGGCGTGTATTCCGAAGAACCCGCCGTCGGCTATCCCAAAGCGGTCCTCGTTCCGACCGAGAGCAGCGATCCGGAATTGTACGCGGCCTGGCTCGGAGCGTTGCGGGGCTCCCAAGTGTCAATTCGCATACCACAGCGTGGCGACAAACGAGCGCTGTTGGAGACCGTGACTCGCAACGCGAAGGAGTCGTTCACTCGGCATCGACTCAAGCGCGCCTCGGACCACAACAGCCGTTCGCGAGCCCTGAACGAGCTGCAGGAGCACCTGGGTTTGGAGGAAGCGCCGCTACGGATCGAGTGCTACGACATGAGCCATATTCAGGGGACCGACTATGTGGGTTCGATGGTGGTTGTCGAGGATGGCCTGCCGAAGAAGTCGGACTACCGGCGCTTCAAGATCAAGACCGTGGATGGCAACAATGACTTTGCCGCAATGGCAGAGGTTCTCGACCGGCGATTGCGGAGCTACCTCCTCGACCGAGAGAAGCCGATCGAGGAGCGAGGAAAGTTCGCGTACCCGCCGAACCTGATCGTGGTGGACGGTGGAAAGGGGCAACTTTCGGCGTCCTTGGCGGTGCTGGAGGGTTTGGGCCTTGAGGAGGAGATCCCAATCGTTTCACTAGCCAAGCAATTCGAGGAGGTGTTCGTTCCTGGTCGAAGCGAGGCAATCCGAATCCCCCGTCAATCCGAAGCGCTCTATCTCTTGCAACGCCTTCGAGACGAGTCGCACCGATTCGCCATCACCTATCACCGACAACTTCGGGGAAAGCGGATGACGAAGTCCGCCCTGGACGACATTGCGGGGCTCGGGCCAGCCCGAAAGGCGCGGTTGATCAAGGAATTCGGAGGGGTCCGCGCTGTCAAAGCGGCCAGTGTCGAGGATCTGTTGGCCTTGAGTTGGCTCCCCGATGCGGTGGCCAAGAACGTGTGGGAACACCTGCATCTTCGCTGAAGGCCGCCTGAACGTTGCTGAAGAGCGATACCACAGGAGCTATTCCAAGAGGAATAATCGCCTCTCAGCAGGTACTCTTTAGCCTGAGATGTACTCGCTGGCGCCATCGAAAATTCTGCGACTTTTAGTGCCGCGCACGCGCGAGCTTTGGCCATTCGAGCGATGAGTGAGCAATGGGGTGGTCCCGGGTGGTGGATCGGTGGAGATGGGAAGTGGTATCCGCCACAGGAACCGGTTCGTGATTCGCAGCGACAGTCTCGATACGGTGCGGCCGATCTATCTAGCACTGGTGTCCCCGGAACTTCGGGTCTGCAGCGACAGATGGCGCCACAGCGTCCTCCGATCGAACAACGCGACGATGCCGACGTTCCTCTCCGTTGGGAGAGTGATCGCCCGACGGGGGCTCAGTCCGATGACGACCCTGCCGAATTGGTCGATGACGACGAACGTGGCGCCTTCGAAGAAGCGGTCTCAGAAGTCCACGATGCCCCAGACGATGAAGCTGCCACCGAGGAAACGGTGAGCTCGGGTTCTGAACCTGAGGAAGCCGTGGCCGATGGTTGGCCCAAGATCGACCTTCGCGACGAGATTGACGCCAAACGCGAGCTCGCTCGTCAGCAAACTGCGTGGGATTCCGTAGCGAGGACAAAGGCGCGGTCTGCGTCGTCGACAACCTCGACGAGCGCTCCAAAAGCGGAGAATGCTCCGATCACCTTTGATCTCCGAGCACCAGAAGAGAGGGAAAGTTCCGAAGCGACAGATGCTGACCTCGCCGGTACGCCTGGCGAGGCTGCCGCTCAAGATGGACAGCGTGTCGCGCCCGACCTGGCGAAGCCTCCTGCACCTCGTGTTTCCCCAGCCTCGTTTAGCGATGCCGGGCGAGTGGCGCTTCCCGCCTTGCAGACATCCGCGGAAGTCCCCTACGTCGAATACAGCGATGATCGGTACCGTCGGCGCACCGGACCTATTCTCCTTGCCCTCGCGACAATTCTCGCGGTGCTCTGCGGGTTGCTCGGAGCGCTCTGGCTGCGGGAACGATCCGCGTCGAGTGAGCTTCGGTCGGAACTGGTTGATGCGAGCGCCGTTATCCGAGAAGGTGGCGGCGACAGCACCGTTTTCGCCAACACTTCCGAAGCGGATCTCGTGGAAGAGATCCAGGATCTTCAGGCAGAGAATGACGAGTTGGCCCAGCAGTTGGCCAACATGAGCGCACTCGTGCTGGAGTTACCTCCGGGCCGGGTGTCGGAGATCGAAGCACCATTTGCCCCCACCTTCGCAGACGAACAAGACGGGCGACTGGTCGCCGTCGACGCGGCCGGGCGGTACGCCATTTGGGGTGACGGCTCGAACGGGGAAGTCACGGAGACAGGTGAGCTGGGTTCGACCCCGACCGCGCTCTTTATCTCGCGCAATCGAGCATGGATCAGCACCGAAGCGGCGGGTGTCGGCGTGCTCACGCTCGCAAATGAAGCAGATCCAACCTTCGTCGACTATGCACCCGCACGCTTTCTTGCCGAAGAGGAGCGGGGTTACTGGACCTATGACGAGTTGTTGCAGCTTGTCGTTCGGATAAACAAGGCCGACGGCGTAGTAACGAACAGCGTCTCGGTGCCGAGCCCCGTAGTCGACATGACGATTGGAGCCGGAGCTGTTTGGGCGCTCGGCGAAGATGGGCTCGTATATCGAATCAATACGGCTGATTTCACGGTGCAAGCGATCAGTCTCGGTGAGGCGATTGTGAGTGTCACGGCTGGTCCTGACACGCTCTGGGCGCTGTCGGCGGCCGATGGGGCCTTGCGCCGAGTCGACCCGGTCAGCGGTGAAGTCTTGGTGACGGTTCCGGTCGGACGCGACCCCGTCGATGCCACATTCGCTGGAAACTCGGTGTGGGTCGCACTGCGAGCTGGCGAGTCGCTCGTCGAGGTTGATACTCGGACGAGTGCCGTCGTCAGCCGAACAACGTTGGCCGGGCCTCCAGCGGCGCTCCACCAAGGTGATGCGGGAGTATTCGTGACTCTCGATGGGGAACAGACGTTGACTCTCGTGTCCTCAGCGGTGAGTGGCGACGACGCAGGCTGACCTGGTGGTTGATGCCGAGGGACTCTGGGAGTCACACGCGGATTGGTGGGATGAAGGCTTTACCCAAGGCGCCGACCCGGAGTACGAGGAGCAAATTCTTCCGCTTGCCGGTCAACTGCTTAGCGGCTTCCAACGGGTGCTCGATATCGGCACCGGCGAAGGGCAGGTCGCTCGACGGGTCGTCGAAGGTGCAGGATCGGTCATCGGATTCGATCCCACGAGCGAGCTCATCTCCCGCGCAGCCCAGCGCGGTGGGGGACCTGCGTTCGTCTTGGCTGAGGCCGCGGCGATCCCCGTAGCCGCAGCGAGCTTCGACGCGGCCGTCGCCTGCCTCGTCTTCGAACATATCGACCACCTGCAACCGGCGATCGACGAAGTCGCTCGCGTCCTTACGCCAGGAGGACGGTTTGTCTTCTTCCTCAACCACCCGCTGCTCCAAACGCCTGGCTCGGGGTGGATTGATGACCACATGGTCGACCCCGCCGAGCAATATTGGCGACTTGGCCCGTATCTCGTCGAGTCGTCGCAGGTGGAGGAAGTCCACAAGGACGTGTTCATCCCGTTCGTCCATCGTCCGTTGAGTCGCTACATCAACGCCATGGCCGGCGCTGGGCTGTTTCTCACAGAGATGCACGAACCCGCGCCTCCGCCCGGGTTTCGCGACAAGTCGCCCAGCTACGAGGCTGCGGCAGCGATCCCTCGTTTGCTCGTGCTCGTGGCCGAGCGTCGGTGACTGGCTAGGATCGGGCTGTGAGCGAGTTCCTCGTAGTGACCGGAAATTCAGGCGCCGGGCGATCACATGCGGCGAATGTGCTTGAAGACCTCGGCTGGTTCGTCATCGACAACCTTCCGCCAGCGCTGATCCCCAAGGTGGGTGAGTTGGCCGATGCGCCAGGCTCGACAACCGGGAACGTCGCTCTCGCCGTGCCGGGAGGCGCGAACGTCGACGAGTTACTCGCCGCGATCGCCGAACTACGCGCCAGCGGCGCTCGTGTACGAATTCTCTACCTCGAGGCGTCGACGGCAACCTTGGTGCGTCGATACGAATCAACCCGTCGGCGCCATCCCTTCGGCGACAAAGGACTTACCGAGGCGATCGAGGGGGAACGAGCTGCACTCGAAGCGGTGAAGGCCGAGGCCGACGTCGTGATCGACACATCGAATCTCAACGTCCATGAGCTGCGAGATCGACTCGTCGATCTGTTCGGCACGGAGTCGCCCGCTGGTGCAATGAGTACACAAGTGGTGTCGTTTGGCTACAAGCACGGCATGCCGATCGATGTTGATCTGGTGCTCGATTGTCGATTCTTGCCGAACCCGCACTGGGTGGAGGAACTCCGTCCTCTCACCGGACTCGACGCTCCCGTCAGCGACTACGTGTTGGGACAGCCGTTGACGGGCGCGTTCTTAGAACGTCTCGAGCGCATGTTGGGGCTGTTGCTGCCGGCCTATGTGCAAGAAGGCAAGAGCTATCTCACGATCGCGTTCGGGTGTACGGGGGGTCAGCACCGGTCGGTAGCGATTGCCGAGGAGACAGCGAAGATCCTCCAGCGCATTGGTCATTCCCCGCACGTCACCCACCGCGACGTCGAGAAGGCCTCCACCTCGGGCTGAACGGACGCCGGTGAGAGGTTGCCTATCTGTTTTTCTGATAGGACCGGGCTGTGTCCTTTGTTCCTTTCATCGAAACAAAGGCGCAATTCACGCCGCTTCTGGTCAGCGCGCGCTAGAACGATCTGTGGACATCCCCGAAAGGATCACCTGAACAATGACCGTGCGTGTAGCAATTAACGGATTCGGGCGTATCGGCCGGAACTACTTCCGTGCCGCCAAAGCCACCGGAGCGGACATCGACTTCGTCGCTGTAAACGATCTCGGATCGATCGAGCAGATGGCAGCGCTGCTGCAGAACGACTCCGTGCATGGCCGCTATCCCGGCAAGATCTCGGCTGGAAAGAAAGAACTTCGAATCGACGGCGACCGCATCACGGTGCTCTCCGAGCGTAACCCGGCAGACCTTCCATGGGAAGAGCTCGGCGTCGATGTCGTCATCGAGTCGACCGGCGTATTCAACTCCAAGGAGAAGGCCAGCGCCCACCTGACCGCGGGTGCCAAGAAGGTGCTGATCTCTGCACCAGCTACTTGTGATGCAACGTTCGTTCTCGGTGTGAACGATCACCTCTACGACCCAGCGAAGCACCACGTCCTCTCGAACGCATCGTGTACGACCAACTGCTTCGTGCCAATGGTGAAGGTGCTCGACGACAAGTTCGGCATCGTCGAAGGTCTGATGACGACCGCTCACGGCTACACCGGCGACCAGAACATCGTCGATGCGCCGCACCGCGACCCCCGCCGTGCTCGCGCCGCCGCAGTGAACATCGTGCCCACCACCACCGGCGCTGCCAGAGCTACCGGTCTGGTTCTCAAGAAGATGCAGGGCAAGCTCGACGGCATGGCGCTGCGAGTTCCAATCCCAGACGGTTCACTCACCGACTTCACCGCCGTGCTCAAGAAGCCAGCTACGGTCGAACAGATCAACGCCGCGTTCAAGGAGGCCGCTACCAAGGGCCCAATGAAGAACGTCCTCGACTACACCACCGAACCATTGGTCTCCTCCGACATCGTCGGGCGCACCGCTTCGTGCATCTTCGACTCCGGGCTCACCATGAGCATGGGCACGCTCGTAAAGATCGCTGGCTGGTACGACAACGAGATGGGCTATTCAACCCGCCTTGTTGAGCTCACCGAGATCGTCGGCAAGCGCAAGAAGAAGCTCGCAAAGAAGCCAGCCAAGAAGAAAGCTGCTGCAAAGAAGAAGTAACCAGGGCCGCAACAACTGTTGCGTGCATCAGGTAGCGAAATCCGCAGGTGCGCAAGTCCAAATATCGGGCTTGCGCACTCTGCGATTATGACCACTAGGCCCTTAGGAGGATCAACACGATGGCTGTCCCGACACTGGAAGATCTTGGAGATATCGCTGGGAAGCGAGCGCTCGTACGTGCGGACTTCAACGTTCCGATCATCGACGGCGAGATCACCGATGATCTCCGAATTCGCTCGGCGCTACCAACACTGCGGCATCTCTTGGACGCAGGAGCGGAAGTTACCGCGATGAGTCACCTCGGCCGTCCGAAAGGTGAGCCGAACCCGAAGTATTCGATCGAGCCAGTGCGCGAGCACCTCCACTCGCTGCTTCCGGGCATCACCTTGTTGGAGAACCTGCGCTTTGATCCTGGCGAGACCTCGAACGATCCAGCGTTCGTGCAGAAATTGATCGAGGGCCAAGACCTCTACGTGAACGATGCATTCGGTGCATCACATCGAGAGCATGCGTCGATCGTTGGGCCTCCGGCGCATTTGCCGTCGGCTGCCGGCCGCCTCCTGGAAAAGGAAGTCAAGATCCTCGGCGGGGTACGCGACAACGCTCGTAAGCCATTCGTGGCGATCATGGGCGGCTCGAAGGTCAGCGACAAGGTTGCGGTCATCGAGTGCCTGTTGCCTCGTGTCGATCGCTTGCTGATCGGTGGAGGCATGGCGTACACGTTCCTTTCTGCCATGGGTCACTCGGTTGGTGAGTCGTTGCTCGAGGAATCGATGGTCGACTTCTGCAAGGTGCTCCAAGGAACCGACAAGATCGTGCTTCCAACTGATATCACCGCACTCGGCCCGGACGGAGAACTGTTCAACCCCGAAGCTGGGGGAGAGGTTCGACAGGTCGGTCGGAGCATCCCCGATGGCTGGAACGGCGTCGATATCGGCCCCGGCACGGCAGCGGAGTTCAGCGAGATCATCGCGGATGCCCAAACCGTTCTGTGGAACGGACCGGTCGGCGTGTTCGAAGATCCCCGATTCGAAGCGGGAACGAAACATGTTGCGCAGGCACTTGCCGAATCGAGCGCCTTCACCGTGATCGGCGGCGGCGATAGTGCAGCGGCGGCAAAACAATTCGGGTTCGATGGCGACATCGACCATGTATCGACCGGTGGCGGCGCCTCCCTCGAACTACTTGAAAAGGGCGACCTGCCCGGCCTCGCTGCATTGCGGAGCTAAACGGGGCTGTCCCCATAGAGAAAGCGACCAACCATGACTCGTAAACCGTTGATGAGCGGCAATTGGAAGATGAACCTCAATCACTTTGAGGCGATCCAACACGTCCAGAAGCTGTCTTATGCGCTGACAAAGGACGACATTAAGGCGGTCGACATTTCGATCCACCCACCGTTCACCAGTCTTCGTTCGGTGCAGACCTTGCTCGAGAGCGACAAGATTCCGATCGCGCTCGGCGCTCAGAACTGTCACGAAGAAGTTACTGGCGCCTTCACCGGTGAGGTTTCGGCGGCGATGTTGGAAAAGCTGTACGTGTCGTTTGTGATCTGTGGTCATAGCGAACGCCGCCAGCACTTCGGCGAGACCGACGAGCAAGTCAACCTGAAGGTCAGGACGGTCTTCAAGCACAACATGACGCCGATCATGGCCGTGGGCGAAACCCTCGAGCAGCGCGAAGCTGGCGAGATGAAGGATCACATCGTCAGCCAGGTAACTGAAGGGTTGGCCGGCGTGAAGGCCGAGCAGGTCGGCGAGATGGTTATCGCGTACGAGCCGATCTGGGCGATTGGCACGGGTGCAACTGCGACCCCTGCTGATGCGCAAGAGGTATGCAAGCTTATTCGGGACACGGTGGGCGATTTGTACAAGTCCGAGACCGCCGAGACAGTGCGAATCCAATACGGAGGATCGGTAAAGCCCGGGACTGCACCCGACCTGATGAGTCAGCCCGATATCGACGGCGCGTTGATTGGCGGAGCGTCTCTGTCCGCAGAAGACTTCGCGCACTGTATTCAGTACCGTCTGCGTTAAACTGGGATTCGGTCTTAGGAGTACCAATGTTCTGGTTTGTCCTCATCATCCACGTCATCTTGAGCCTGGCGCTCGTGTTCCTTGTGCTGTTGCACTCCGGGCGCGGCGGCGGCCTTTCCGACATGTTCGGTGGTGGCTTGGGTGCGACCTCAGCTGGTTCTACGGTCGTCGAGCAGAACCTGAACCGCATCACGATTCTTGTCGCTACGGCGTTTACCTTCACGACGGTGGCTCTGGCGCTGTTGTTTGACTTCAGCTAGCGGGTTTCTTCCGGCTTGAAAATGTCGGTGGATATAGGTCCAGCGACTCACAAATTGCTCTCCTAATCCGACGGGGAGTGTGTGTGCAGCGCCGCTCTAGGTAGTTTTTCTTGGCCGATTCGTTTGGCGGCGAGCCTCTTAGGACTCGCATTATTGGTAGCTGCGTGTAGTTCCGGGGACGCTGTGGCGGGGAATGGCGCAGCGCTCCAGGCAAGCTCGACGCAACCTGTCGTGGTGCCAACAACGACAACTATCCCCGAGGTCATCGCCTTCGTTGACGATCCTGTCACCCTTCGGGTGGGGGTTTCGAGCCTCGAGTATGGCCTGCCTCATGCGGTTGACGAGACAGACCCGGTCGCGGTTCTTGTGACCGACCTGTTGACCGATGGTTTGACCCAGATCGACTCGACGACCGGTCTGGCCGCACCCGCCCTCGCAGACAGTTGGCGCGTGAGCAGAGACGGACTGACGTGGACATTCTCGCTGGGCCAGTACGTATTCAGCACGGGTGAGCCAATCACGGCTGTCGATGCGGTCGCGAGTCTCAACCGGATTGCTGCACAGGGAGTGAGTTCTCTAAGTGGGCCGAGTTTGTGGGCCGTGGAGGGTTGGAACCAGGCTGGCGCCGTCAACTCCGATTCGGCCGTGGTGTCCGGTATCCGTGCCGTAAGCGAGACCGAGGTGGAGCTGACGTTGACGACGCCCTTTGCTGACCTGGCCGAAGTCCTCTCCGGAGTGATCTTTGGGGTCACGCCCGCCGAAGAATCCGACGAGGAGGTTGCTGCAGACGAATTCCCACTGACGTCTTCTTCGGCCTTCGAGCCCGTCGCATTGTGGGAGGACGGCATCCGTATGCAAGGCGTTGAATCACCGGGAGAGATTTCAGCTATTGAACTGCTCTGGGACCCGGAAGGGTCATTGTTGGCCGCTGGCGAGGTCGACCTCGGCATAGGGCTCGGCCCCGACGTTGTGACGCCAGGCCTGCAGCACAGCCGATCTGATCGTGGCGTTCACGTCTTCTTTGCCATGGATGCCAGCGAGGCTCCACTGGATGATCCGCTCATTCGCCAGGCGGTCTTGCACACGATCGACCGTGAGTCGCTCCGAGACGAGTTCTTCCCCGGCCTCGCGGTCATGGATGGCTTTGCTCCTGACGGCAACGTCGATGCTGAATCGGTTGACGCCTGCGCTGTTGCATGTGAGCTTGACCTCGAACAGGCGCGACTCTTGATCGACGCCTCGAGCAGCCGCGACGTGCCGCTAACCGTGGACTATTTCTTCGATGCCACCCCTCCACCTGCTGAGGACAGCACGGCTGGAGAAGATGCTGACGGCACCGATGAGACCCCGGTATCTGCCGAAGAGCAACTGGCGACAGCGATTGCCGCAGCGCTCCAAGAGATCGGCCTCGATGCCGCCGCGGTCGGTCACGACCCGGTCGAGTACGGCACGTTGGTGGCCAACGGCGAGCTGGGCCTGTTCCGTTTCGGAACCGTGTCGGCTTCGCCGTCTCGTGAGTCCGACATCGCCGCGATGTTCGCCACCGACGGTCCCGACAACATCACTGGCATCTCTATCGATCGACTCGATGACGTTCTCACCCAGGCTCGCCAAGAACTCGATGGCGAGGATCGTCAGCTCGATTACGCCGAGGCAGAGAGCATCGTCTTTGGTGAGGCTGCACTCGCACCGTTGGTAACCACGCACCATGACCTGTGGTTTGGTGAGAGCCTGAGCAGTGTTGGGTTGGAGTCCGACGGATCGCTCGACCTCGCTGCGATCACGGTAGTGCTCGACCAGTTCAGCAACGACGAATAGACCCCTGAGGCAGACCGCCCTAGGTGGACCTTGTTCGTAGAGCAGCTACGATATGACCTCGGTTCGGGGAGACTCGATCCGCTTGCTTGACAACTACATCAAGCCACTCGCGCGAGTGGCGGAATTGGCAGACGCGCAGGCTTAAGGTGCCTGTGTCCTAACGGACGTGAGGGTTCAAGTCCCTCCTCGCGCACAACGCAAAATCCCTCGCCTCTGGCGAGGGATTTTGTAGTTGTAGCCCAGCAGGGCCGTGTGCGGGCGCTAGGTGACTTCGGCCGACCACACCTGGGGCAGGAGTGCTGTTCCCGGGCGATCGCCTGCATCAAGCCCGTGGGCGCTCATGATCTCGCTGAAATCTGGGTCCATTCCTACTTCTCGAAATGCGATGCGAGTGTCGTCGCCAAGCCACTTCGAGGTGAACACTTCGAGATTGCGGTCTGCGTCGAGGTTGCCCGAGCCGCCGTGCAGGATTCGACTGTTGAACACTACGCAATCGCCGGGCTCCATATCCCAACTCAACACGCCGAAGGCGTCCGGGTTCGCATTGATGTTGGGGATGTCGGCCTCTGCTGTCGCCGTGAAGTCGCTTCGATCCACATCGGTCTTGCCGTCGGGGTTCAAGGTGCCGAAGTCGTATTGGTCGAATACCACTGAGCCGAGGTGTGATCCGGGTACGAAAGCCAGAGCGCTCTCGGCCTTCACGGGAACGAGCGGCATCCAGATAGTGCAGGTGTCGTGCCCCTCGACCGACCAGTACGGCTCGTCTTGGTGCCACGGCGTTTCAAACTGCGAACCGGCCGACCGGACGAATAC
>CAZLWE010000011.1:0-66478 GCA_964562985.1 uncultured Acidimicrobiales bacterium | reverse complement strand
TCTGCGATGCACCCTTCGCCTGGCTACACGGCGACCACATCACGCCCTATTCACACACCCGGGATACCTCTGTGCCCAACACCCGACCCGTCTGTGAAGCCGACAACGGTTGGCGAGGCAACGACACCAGCCGCGGACACTGGGGTGATGACCAGCCACCATCGGTCGATCAACGAGCCCGCGACTACACCGACGAACAAGAGGCCATCGCGATGGCGCGATCACGGATCCACGCTCTGGTAGCCGAACGGAACGCTGGTTAGAAGATGCTTCCTGGGAGTCTGCAAGCTGTTCTACCATTGAGCCATGGCGAAGTATTCGAAGGCGCAGTTAGAGAAGAACCGCAGAACGGTTAAGGGCATCGCCTTGGTAGCCGTTGGCGTTGTGGCCTTCGCTTTCGTCGCCTCCGGGCTGTCGGTCGGAACATTGTTCGGGGGATTGCTGGTCGTTGCAGCCTTGGTTGGGGCGCTGTGGTGGCTGTTCGCCTCATCAGACGCGTCGAACATTGATGGGACCTGGGTGGACGGCTTTAACGTCGAAGGGAAGTGGCAAGGCGAATTCAACCCTGGAACGCGACCCCTCGCCGAGTCAGCACAAGTCCAAGACGGAGTATGTGCCGATTGTGGCCTGGCCTTCGGCACCGCTGGTGGAACAGCGCACGCTGGCTGCAAGACCGAACTGGCATAAAGCCAACGGGCTAACCGGCCGCTCCCACGGTTGTCATCAATAGGTACAGCCATGGGGGGCTTGTCATAGGTGCGTCCTTGCTTTACTGTGATCGACTCGGTGCACGGAGCATCGATGCCAGACCGATGGGATTTCCCTATGGCGACGCAACTCATATTTCTTTCGGGAGGTCGTCCCGCTAGCAACTAGCTAGCCATCGGTCTCCCTCCGGCACCCAACAACAATTTGGGTGCACCAATACACCGGACCTCTCGTGTGCCCAACGGGCGTATAGCTGAGGGTCCGGCTGCTCGCGTCCACTGTGTGACCACCACAGACGAGAACCTAGGAAGGAGGAACCACCGTGAATTCCGAGCACACCCCAATCGAACGACAACGCCCACGATGGGCCTGTTGCATACACAACTTCGGCGATGACCTCCACTGGGCCATCTCGACCTGGTGCGACTTCCCGCGCCCCGCCAGGCGCTTTGCCGGCGGTGTCGTAACCACCGCTGCGGCGCACGCCTTCGGTGCTGGCGAACTCGCTAATTCGGTCGTCTCGAACCTCCTTGGCTAGAGCGGGCCCTCTCAATTGACAACAGCCTGCACCGATGGATAAGCACTAGGTCGCGCGGACATGGCCCGACTCTGGCGAAGAACGTCGTAGAGTCATGCGGGATGGCGAGATTGCGGGGAGCAGCGGTGACACTCGGGCGGGACAAGTCAATCACCAAAGGCGAGCTGGTTGCCTTCTGGCTCGCAACGACGACCGTTTCGGTCGGGCTGTTCACCTTCGCCGTGAGTCAGAGCCGGTTGGTGGTGGGTACCCTCTCGGTCCTGATCGCAGCGATCGTCGGCATGATCGCCGTATTCGTGCCGATCTTCTACCTGGAGAACACTCGAGCGAACTTCCGCGACAGCGCGAAGATGCTCCTACTCAGTCTCGTGCTACTCGCGGTCGGGCTGGCGGCGGCCGTCATCGGCTTTCGACAAGAAAGCCAAGTGCTGACAGCGCTTGGGGTCTACTTCGCCGTGCACGGTGGTGCTTTTCTCGCTGACTGGTTTAACCAGCGCGTCGAGCCTGGGGGCGACGCGATTCGTCAGACCGTCTCTGTCGTCGGAGCCAACGTCGCGATCGTCATCACGACAGCGCTCGCGACGTGGCTTGACGGGTTCGGTCCCGCGGCGGTGGCCGTGGCTCTCGTGTGGTTCGTCGCGATCGCCGTGTTGAAGCTTGCGGTGGTGCAATATGTTGAGGCCGAGGGCGAACAACACGAGCTGCGCCTGAATCTAACGTGGGGAACGACCGTGGCGGCCCTCGTGATCGCCCCGATTCTCCTATTCGTATCTTCGGGCTTCGTGGCAATCGCGTGGGCGATGAGCCTGCTCGTCTCCGGGTTGTCGGTGCTCGGCCTGTTGCTCCACAACGACGTTGCGTTGCCCGACAGCCTCGGCGGACAGCCAGCCCTCGCGCCTGGACTTCAACAGATGGGAGATGGCCAACAAAGGGCTCTAACCCAGCGCGGCCAGAGCTTCCTTGGCGCTATCGCTGCGGTGGCGCTCGTCGGGTCGTTTCTCGTCTTTCTCGGCCTTACCGAAGAGACGTCGTCAGCGGTCGCAGCCGTCGTTGTCGTCGCGATTGTCGGGGCCTTCTTTGTGCTTCCCGGCGAAACGATCATGGTTGGCGTACTCTTCGCCTTTCTCGTGGTGTGGGTGGCAGCCGACACCGACTCGGCCTCGATCGACATCGACAACGCGGCGAGCATCACAGCAGAGGGCTGGAGCGGGGAATGGGTCGTCGCCTTCGGTGACTCCTTCATCTCGGGTGAAGGCGCGCCGCGCTATTACGAAGGCACGAACTCGCCAGGTACCAACGACTGTCGCCGGGCGCCGACATCGTTTCCTCGACGGGTCGGTAATGAACTGGGCTTGCCCGTGCAGTCTTTTGCGTGCAGTGGCGCGGTCGTCGCGAACGTCCTGCAGGGCGGGCGAGTACAAGAACCCGATAGCCCCCTGCCGTTTGCTGCGGGTCGCACACAACTCGATGCAGCGGCCGAGTGGCTGGCACTACCGGAGTCGCCCAGTGTTGACGACATCACCGTCGTCCTCGTGAACATTGGCGGGAATGACGCAGGCTTTACTGACCTCATCGTGGCTTGCCTCACTCCCGGGGCCGACTGTGAGGAGGTTGCGGCGCCGTTCTTCGACCGGTCGGCAGGGCTCGATGTGCCCCTCGCCGAGTTGTACTCCCAGATTCGCGAACTCTTCCCGAGTACCCGAGTGTTGGTGACGTTGGCGCCCGATGTGGTTGGCAACAACGGCGTCGACTGCAGCCTGGTCATTAGCGACGCCGAAGGGGAGTTCATTCGGGAGGTCGGGGAACGTCTCAACGAAAGGACCCGAAGCGCTGTTTCGGCCTTTAACGCCCAACGGGGGACCGGCGTACTCCCAATCGAACTGGTCGAGAGCCAATCCTCGCTCGTCGGCCATGAGCTTTGCGGCGATGAGCGCTATGTCAACTGGTTGCGGCTCACGCCCCCCGACGGCGCATTTTCGTCCGCAGTGAACCCAAACAATTGGAAGAATGGCTCGCTGCATCCAGGGCCCAACGGCCACTGCGTTGTGGCGCTCCTCGTTCTGGACACGCTCGACCTTCCGGGCGGTCAACGAGATTTTGGCGACTGCGAACGACCGTCCGGAACAGCCGAGTCAGTGCCAATTACCATGCCCCCTGATCCACCGATTTGTGCGGAGAACCCTCAGCCGCTCGAACCTGATGCGTGCTCGGATGCCTGGGTTGAGCAGGCATTGCGCGACAGTGCGAGCGCGATGTTGATCGCCGCCGCGCTGGCTGTCGTCGGCGGCCTCGCTATCGCTCGCGGATTATCGTCGCGAACGCGAACGAAGCCCTTCCGGTACCTCGATCGAGTCTGGTCGCTGGTCTCCGACATTTGGCTCGACTACGACCGGGTTCATGGTGGGGCAAAGGCCCTGGCCAAGGACAACAGCCTTCTTCGCCCGTGTGACACCGACGCATGAGTAGATCGCCGAATGTAGGTGGGCGCGCCCGAATCGGGGAAGTTGACCGATTAGGCGAGCACAAAGTCGAGTGCTGCTCGCACCGCGGCGACCTGGGCTTCGATACAGATCTCCGGTGTTGCGGACTTGCTGTCGGGGTAGACCTCTGTGGTTGAGGTGAACTGTGCGTCGGTCATCGAGGGGCACAGGCCCAACTCGGACAACGCATAGTTGATGACGCCGTGCTGGGTGGGCGTGTCGCCAATGATCTCGCCTCGCTCGTCGGGCAGCGCGATGTGGGTTACCGTCTCGACGCCTGCGATGATCGCCGCTTGAAAATCAGGTTGGGGGTTCTCGGTATCTCCCACGGTGTAGAAGCCATCGGGGATGATGCCCGGCTCGAACGCCTTGCCGTCACGGGCGGCCAACGCTGGACGGAACTCCGATTCATCGGTGTCGGTGGTTTCGTGCAGATCGATATGCATGAGGAACTCCAACTCGCTCTGCTCGACGAGCACCATCAGTTCTGCTGCTTCTTCCGACGGGCTGTCTTCCTGGAATGAACGATTCGGGTCCACCGCGTTCGGGTTCCACCGGTTAATCGTCTCGTATCCCCATGGGCTGACGCAGGGTGCGACCAACAAGTTGACTCGGTCGCGGTAGCCGAGCGCATGGTCGGCTAAGAATGCGAGCGCTCCCTGGACGCCACTTGTCTCGTATCCGTGTACGCCACCGGTAATCAACACCCAGGGAGCATTCGGATTCGTCGACACCATCTGGACGGCCAGCAAGGGGTAGCGTTCCGGGTCGACGGGCAAGGAGCCGTGCTGGATCACGTCGAAGCGAACATCCAGGTCCTCGAGCGCATCCAGCACCTCATCTTCGTAGCTGCGTTGAATCGCTTGCTCAGCCAGCCATTGGGCCTTCTCGTCGTCGCTCCACGGGGTGCCTGGCGTGCCGATGGGGTAGAAGTGCTCGGTTGTCATCGAGGAAGAGGCTATCGCCGGCGACGCTTTCCCTTTGGGCGGTTCAACAACTCCGCAAGTGGCTTTGCGAAGTTGCGCGGTAGGGCGTAGTACTCGCCGTCGATCAGGACCTTGCGCGACGGGAAGTTTCCTTCAATGCGGATGGCCGCCTCCACGCTTGGGTCGAGTCGTTCGTGGTAGTCGACGGCGATATCGCCGGTGGACACTGCCGAGAAAATCTCCTCGTGGGTGGTGGCGTGAAGGTCGCAAATGAACAGTCCGGCTGGGCCAGCGAACAGCGCGTGGTGGCGGATGCCCTTGCCCGCCATCTTTGCTCGGGGAATGCCGTCTTCGGACGACAACAGCATCACCGCGTGTGTGACCTTCATCGCGGTCTCCTTGCCGAGCACGGAGGCGAGGTCGTCGAGAATGGCCATGGAGTGATTTTAGGCCGGTGCCGCTGTGACTAGTGCGACATGGCAATGTCCAGTCGGCCTATACAGAGCTCCCTACCCTTAGCCGTTGGATACCTGGTCTGTTTAGGCGAATGCCGCGGGCCTAGCAACCGGAAGGCATGAATGTCGACTACAGGATCTAGCGCCCCCGCAACCGCGCCTGTAAAGAACGTCAACAGCTTTATCGCATCCTGGACCACGAACCCGAAGGCCGACGTTCTGTCAGGCCTGGTTGTCGCACTGGCGTTGATTCCTGAGGCGATCAGCTTCTCGATCATCGCCGGCGTCGACCCACAGGTCGGCCTGTACGCCTCATTCTCAATCGCCATCGTGATCGCCTTCGCAGGTGGCCGCTCAGGCATGATCTCTGCCGCTACCGGTGCAATGGCACTCGTGGTAGTCGATCTCGTCGCCGATCACGGCGTTGGACACCTTTTCGCTGCCACGATCCTCGCTGGCATTTTCCAATTCGTCTTTGGTGTCCTGGGTGTGGGCGAACTGATGCGTTTCGTGCCCCGCACCGTGATGGTCGGCTTCGTCAACGCCCTTGCAATCCTCATCTTCTTGGCGCAGGTGCCCCAGATTGTGTTGAGTGAAGAGAACCGCTCACAGCTTCCGCTGAACCTGCTCTTTATCGCTGCAGGCTTGGTCATCATCTATGGCCTGCCGAAGATCACCAATGCGGTGCCTTCACCGCTCGTGGCAATCGTTGTCTTGGGTGGCATTGCCATCTCGATGGGCTTGGAACTCCCAACCGTTGGCGACATGGGCGAGCTTCCATCGGCTCTGCCGTGGGTAGCGCTACCTGAGGTGCCACTCACCTTTGAAACGCTTCGCATCATCACCCCGTTCGCGTTGACGCTGAGCTTCGTCGGGCTTCTCGAATCGCTCCTTACCGCGAGCCTCCTCGATGATCTGACCGACACCGATTCAGATAAGAACACCGAGGCCAAGGGACAAGGCATCGCCAACGTCGCTACCGGCTTCCTCGGTGGCATGGCCGGATGCGCAATGATCGGCCAGTCGATCATCAACTACCGCTCAGGTGGTCGAGGTCGACTCTCCACACTGCTCTCGGGCATCTTCTTGTTGATCTTGATCATCGTGCTCGGCGACCTCGTCGCCCGCATCCCGCTCGCCGCACTCGTTGCGGTGATGATCATGGTTTCGATCGGTACCTTCGACTGGCGAAGCATCATGCCAGACACACTTCGCACGAGCCCCCGCCCGGAGACCTTCATCATGATCGCCACCGTCGCAACCACCGTGTTCACCCACAACCTGGCCTATGGCGTTGCCATCGGCGTCGTGCTGTCTGCGATCGTGTTCGCTCGCCACGTGTCGGACGTCGTCAAGGTCACCAGTGTGGTCGACCCCGACAACACCAACCGCCTGTACGCGGTCCATGGTGAGTTGTTCTTCGCCTCGACCAACAGCCTCGTGCAAGAGTTTGACTACGACGCGGTCGAGGTCAAACACGTCGAGATCGATCTTTCGAACGCCCGTATCTGGGATACCTCAGCTGTTGCCGCGCTCGATGCGGTCGTGGAGAAGTTCGCCTCGCGTGGCATCGAGGCGGAGCTCGTCGGCCTCAACCCACATGCTCGCAATCTGCACAGTCAGACGTCGGGCAACCTCCGAGCGCACTAGAGCCCGGGGCGACCGTTAGGCAACAACCACCGTTGCTGAGGGAGCGACACTCACAGATTCGAGTGTAGGTCGCCCCACTGTTTACAACGGTTTTGGCGAATCCCCTAGGGGATTTTGGGGGGTTCCCCTAGGACCGCAGGGGCCCTTACTCAGTGACCCTTGTGGTATGACTAGCGGAAATACCCATACGATCGAGGCCCTCGAAGAGGTGCTTGCCACGGTGCAACAGGAGTTGAGCCGACTTCGCGCTGCAGCGGATGCGCCAAGCTCGCCAGCAACACCGATAACGCCTGCCCCTCCCACCATGGGGTCACCGGCCTGGGCGACGGAGACGACGACTCCGCCTCCACCACCTCCTCCGCCGCCACGAATGCCCAATCCCGCAATGGTGGGTGTTCCCGGTCCGGCTCCCACGGCCACGGGACCAAGGACATGGGAGCGCCAGGGGGTCAGGATTAACTCCCCTCGCTTCGAGGTAGGCCCGGAGTTCTTGTTCCGCGTCGGTGGCATCTCCTTCGTCGTGCTGTCAGCGATCTTCTTCGTATCGACGGCGATCAACCGCGAATGGATCGGCCCTACCGCGCAGTTGATCTTGGCGACGTTGGTGTCGCTGGGGTTCATCGCGCAGAGCTTCCGTTTCGACGACCGCCGTTGGCGGGTCACCTTTGCCGCTGGCGGTGCAGCTGGTCTCTTCATCTCCGGGGTCGTTGGGCATCTCGGGCTCGACATCTTGTCTATGGCCATGGCTACGGCGTGGCTCGGAGGTGCGATCGGTGTCTTCCTTGGCCTGTCTCGCGTCCACAACTCCCAAGTCATCGCACTCCTCGCGGCACCAGCAACGTTCATTGGCTCCAGCTTGCTTGTAGCAGCAGGTGTTGACTCGCCCGCCGTCCTAGCAGCCACTGCGGCGATCTGGTCTGTTGCGCTGGCCGTAACCTGCCATCGCCGAGGTTGGTTCGTCGCCCGTGGCGGTGGTGTGGTCATCGCGGGGATTCTCTCGCTTGACGCCACGATCAACGCCACTCTCAATGGCATCGAGACGGGCACGGTGACTGCGGTTCTCGCAGCTATTGCGAGTATCGGTGTTCTTGCGTGGCAACAAGCCGTCGAGCTCCGGGCTGATCAAAGCGGCGAGTACGGCTGGCTGGCAGCATTCGAGGCTCGTGTGTTTGCGTTCTTCATTCCCGGCTCGGCTCTCCTCATAGGAAACCTCGTCGAGAGTTCGCAGCGCTTCGAAACGACCACGCTGGATGCCGCAGGGGTCGCGGTGCTTGCAATCGGGCTTCTCGGCGCTGTGGTGGTGACGCTGACCTCCAAGAAGATTGACCGTCTGATGCTCACCCTGCACCAGCTCGCAAGTCTTGGAACCGTGCTGGTCGGCCTCGCCATACTCATCCAGGGCCCAGTACTGCTCGTGGGGATGCTCGCAGCCACGGTGGTCTCTGCGGCCTTGGCTCGCGAAACGCAGCTGGTGGAGGCCAAAGCTGCGGCCTTGCTGCTCGGCGGTCTGGCCGCCCTCTGGAACGCGGCGATCATCCTGGGCGGCCTCACTGCGGGCGGGTTGTCGCTGGGTGAAGCCGGCGCGACCGGGCTCGTCCTACTGTCGCTCTATTTCGGGCTATGGATGATTCGACGTCGCGAAGATGTCACGGTAGCTGCAGCGCTTGTGTGGGGAGCGACGCTGCTATGGATGGCATCGATGTGGCAGGCAGCGCCACAGGCACAAATGTGGATCAGTATCTCGTGGGTAGCGATGAGTGTGGCCGTTCTCCTTAGCCGACCGATGTGGAATGTCGAGTTGGCACGAGAACGCTTCACGAACGCCATCACGGTGGCCCTGGCGACACTTGCCATCACGGGCCTAAAGCTCATCTTCATCGACTTGGTCGCAGTCGATATCTTGTGGCGTGCAGGTCTGTTCTTCGTCATCGGCGGTACGTTCCTGCGTCTTGCCTTTGTGCTCCCCGGGATGCTCCGCGATGAACCTGTTGGAGACACGCCGCCGCCACCTGCGGCGAATCCCGAAGTCGAATCCAGTCAACCTTCATTGATGTAAGCACCTGTTCATCGGATGGTGGAATCTCGCGCAGCGTTGGTCGTATTTCCTATGCATGACACACGTAAAGCAAAACCCCCTGATTGCCTTCGCGGGTCTGATCGCAGTCGCAGTCGTTGCGCTGATCGCCATCGGCTCCGTCGTTAGCCCAATGGGAGCCGAAGCGCCGCTGGAGACTGCCGAAGCGGTTGTCCCATCCGGTTCCGTGCCCCCACCGGCCGACTCCGGCGATCAAGGCGTAGGTCTCACCGGCGCCTTTGAAGGGGTCGGACCATACACGATTACGGGAATCGCCGAAGTGGTCGTCGGAGACGACGGCCAACGCGTACTTAGCCTCAGCGATGAATTCAGCACCAACCGAGGTCCTCAACTCGTCATCTACCTTCGGGCAGAAGACGGCAGCTTCGTCAACTTGGGCGACCTCCAAGGTCTTGAAGGCGCGCAGGACTTCGCTATCCCCGATGATGTCGACCTTGATCTCTTCACGGAAGTGCAGGTCTGGTGCGAACCGTTCGGAATCAACTTTGGAAGCGCCTTCCTCGGGGCGTAACGTCAACCTAAGACACGCTTGAGAAAGAAGATTCATCCATGACCAAAGAGCAGAAGAGCGGCATAAGCCCATTCGGAGTACTGGTAGGACTTGCCATCCTCGGTGGGCTGGCGTGGTTGGCCTTTGGATTCCTTGGAATTCAGAGCGCCTTCATCGACAGCGAGGTTGATCAGGCTCTGCCAACATTCGGACAGGAGCGCACCGAGGAAGAATTACAAACACTGCTCGAGAGTGAAGAGTTTCAGCAGGCCATGCTCGACGCCGAGGGCAATCCCGTCGAAGCGAACCAGTCGGTAGGCGATACCGGAATGGCGGGCGACATCGTTACCGAGTTCAGCGGAGAATTCTTCGGGCAACCTGGCTACACCGTCGTCGGTGAAGCGCTCGTGCTCAGTGATGGGAGCGATCAACGCTTCCTGCGCTTCGAGAACTTCTCGACCAACAACGGCCCAGACCTCAAGGTCACACTTCGAGCAGAGAACGGTGATCTCATCAATCTCGGCCCACTCCAAGGCAACATTGGCAACCAGAACTACGAGCTCCCCGCAGACGTAGATCTCAACGTCTACAGCACGGTCGAGATCTACTGCGAACGGTTCAGCGTGTTATTTGGACAAGCCCCAATCTCGCCGGTGGCCACATGATCATGGCCCCAGCCCAACCCCAGGCGGGCTGAGTAACCTGCACGGCACATGGCCGGTTTGAACCCTTTCCCCGAAAATCCAGAAAAGACCGCCGGTCCCCACGTCAGTGTGTCGACGTGGGGACTGCGTATGCGTCAGGGAGGCTTTGCGTCCGTGAAGCTTGGGCCAACGGGTTGGCTTGCGTTGCTCTCGCCTGGGGCGGTCCTTGGATTACTTATCGCTCGCCTAACCGGCGGATCGTTCATCGTCTTCGGCGTGATTGGAGCCCTGGTGATCTGGCTCGCCGCGATCTCGCTCGATCGAGTGTTCTCCGGGAATCGGCCGACGAACTTCGATGTCGAGCCGCCCTTGTCATCCGCGGAGCTCGAACGGGTCGAGGAAGCGGCGCGCTATGCCGGTATCAAGTTCGAACACATGGTGCGCGAAACGTCGGAGAACAACAACGGTGGCGCTCAAGACCCCGAGTCGGTTTTTGTGACGAAGACCAAATATGTCGCTCGACTCAAGAACATCGTGATGACATACCAGGACGAATAATCCTCAGATCCTGAGCCTCGCGGCCGACCGGCACGCTTACGATGAACTACCTCGCAGGGTCTCGGCCGCTGAGGCCCGCTGATCTGCCCAACTCTCATCGAAGGTAAGTGACATGGCTGAGGCAACGTCTCCAAACGGCACGGAGCGCAAGTGGGCATCCTTCTCCGCGGTACTCTTCGACCTCGACGGCGTGATCACGCCTACCGCGTCGGTGCATCGCCATGCCTGGACTGAACTTTTTGCCGAATTCGACTTTACCGAAGAGGACTACCTGCGCAGCGTCGACGGGAAGCCCCGCTACGAAGGGGTCCAAGGCTTTCTCGACTCTCGGGGCGTCACGCTGCCCTTCGGGGACCCAGCCGACGCCCCCGAAGCGGAAACCATCTGTGGGATGGGTAATCGAAAGAACGCGATCTTCAACGCCATCCTCGAGCGGGACGGGGTGGTGGCCTACCCAGGAACTGTTGCCCTCCTTGACGTGCTCGATGAGTTGGGGGTCCAGGTAGCTGTGGTTTCCTCGTCAAGGAACGCAGAAGCGGTCCTCGATGCAGCGCAGCTTCGAGCTCGCTTCCCGCTGGTTGTCGACGGTCTTACCGCTGACGCCCTCGGGTTGCCCGGAAAGCCGGCGCCGGATTGCTTTCTGCACGGTGCCCGAGAACTCGGGGTCGAAGCAGCGAGCACCGTCGTGATTGAAGACGCGGAGGTCGGTGTGGCGGCCGGCGTAGCCGGTGGCTTTGGCTGTGTGCTCGGTGTGGATCGCGGCGGAAACCGTGCCGCGTTATCTGAGGCTGGGGCCCATGTAGTGGTCGATGATCTGAGCGAAGTGCTTGAGGGAGTCTGAATGGCTGGTCGGTTGCAAGCAGTGCCAGAGCGCGATCTGACCCGGTTTCCGGTCGATCCTTGGCGCCTGATCGAGACCCGTCACTGCGTCGATGATCTCGGCGAGACCGAGACGCTCTTCGCGATCGCGAATGGCTACTTGGGTATGCGAGCAAACCCGCCGGAGGGCCGCGACGCCCATACCCATGGGACCTTTGTCAACGGCTTCCACGAGACCTGGCCGATCGTGTACCCCGAAACCGCGTACGGCTTGGCGACGACCGGCCAAACGATCATCAACGCGCCTGATACGAAGTTGATGAAGCTCTACGTCGAGGACGAGCCGCTCTTGTTGTCCTCCGCACAGATCACCGAGTACGAGCGGTCGATCGACTTTCGGACCGGTGTGCTCACCCGCAACCTGATCTGGGCGACCAAGGGTGGACATCGAATTGCCGTTAGCTCTACTTCAATGGTCAGCATGCGTCATCGCCATCTCGGCGTGATGACCTTGCAACTGGAGCTGCTCGATTCAGAGGCCTCGATAACGATCTCTTCCCAAGTGCAGAATCGCCAGGACGGCGTCGACGAGTATGGGGTGGAATCAGCCGCGCTTGGCGAGGGCGATGATCCCCGCCAGGGACGAACTTTTTCGGGTCGGGTATTGCATCCCGAGGACCAGCTTCACGATGTCGGTACGGGTGACGGGGGAGTGGTAGTCCTCGGTTTCCGGGCGGCGTCATCGGGCATGACCGTTGCCGCCGGCTACACCCATGCGGTGAACACTCCGTGCGAATTCACGGCTGACACGGTGGTGCGCGAAGACCACGCCGTAACCATCATCAATATTGAAGGAAGGAAGAGAGCGCCGATCCACATCACGAAGTTCGTGTCGTATCACTCTTCCAAGGGCGTTCCCACCCCTGAACTTGCCCGACGCTGCCAACGAACCTTGGCTCGGGCTCACGCCAGTGGCGTGGACGCCGCGCACGCCGAACACGCCGAGCGGATCACCGAATTCTGGGAACACGCCGACGTCGAAGTGGAGGGGCAACCGGAGCTCCAGCAGGCGATTCGTTGGAATCTGTGGCAACTCGCCCAAGCAACGATCCGGGCCGACTCCGACGGCGTGCCGGCCAAGGGGTTGACCGCAGATGGCTACGACGGTCAGTACTTCTGGGACACCGAGATGTACGTTGCTCCGTTTCTCGCCTACACCAATCCAATCGCCGCAAAGAACCTGCTCCGGCAGCGCTACAACATGTTGGGCACCGCCTGCGCACGAGCACAGGAACTCGGTCATCCAGGTGCGCTATTCGCATGGCGAACCATCAACGGTGAAGAGGCTTCGGCGTACTACCCGGCGGGCACCGCGCAATATCACAACGGCGCCGCGATCGCGTATGCCATCGGAACGATCAATCTTGCGACCGCAGACCGGTCTTTCATGCAGAGCGTCGGCGCCGAGATTCTGATTGGCATCGCTCGACTGTTCGAGGACCTGGGCTTCTACAAGGGCAACAGTGAGTCGTTCCACATCCACGGGGTGACAGGTCCCGACGAGTACAGCGCCATCGTCAACGACAACTTCTACACGAATGTCATGGCCCGGTACACGCTCCGGCTCGCTGCCGATGTCGTCGAAGCGCTCGCCGCGGATGGTGATGACGGGTTCGCTGAGCTTGAGCGGATGACGAGTCTCATGAGCGATGAACCAGGTCGGTGGCGTTTAGCGGCGGACACGATGTACTTGCCGTTCGACGATGAACTGCAGGTCCACCTCCAAGATGAGGCCTTCTTGAGTCGCGAACGCTGGGATTTTGAGAACACCCCGCCCGAAAAGTATCCGCTTTTGTTGCACTTCCATCCGTTGAACATCTACCGCAAGCAAGTGCTCAAGCAGCCCGATGTCGTGATGGCCATGGCCTTGCAGCCTCACGAGTTCACCACCGAGCAGCGACAGCGCAATTTCGAGTTCTACGATCCACTTACCACCGGCGACTCCTCGCTATCGCGGTGTGTGCAAGCGCTCGCGGCAGCAGACATCGGCGAAAGCGAACTAGCCGAGCAATACTTCACCGAGGCGGCGTTTATCGATGTCCTCAATACCCACAACAACACCTCCGACGGTGTTCACGTAGCGAACGCTGGGGGCATTTGGGCTGCGCTGGTCCGCGGCTTTGGAGGTTTCGCCGACCGAGGCGAGTATGTCGAGTTCACCCCGAGGATTCCGGCGGGATGGGAGGCGCTGAAATTTGCGGTGACCGTGCGAGGGACCTGCCTTGAGGTCACCGCAACATCGCAAGAGCTGACGGTCTCGGTGGTCTCGGGTGAACCAGTTGACGTCGAAGTACATGGCCAACTCCACACCGTTTCCGGGATAGAGACTTTCACCCTGACCTAGTTGGGCGACGACCTCTATAGGTCTAATCGGATATCGAAGCGCTCTCTGATCTTGGCGTCGATCTCTGGGGAGATATGGCTGGGCCGGTAGTTCGAGAGCGTGTCATTGACCCACTCATGTGCTCGGTCAGCTGCGCGTTCTGCGCCTGCGTCCATCCAATCGTCTGGGCTTAGTCGGTCACCGACGATCGGGTAGGTGTATTCGGTTTGCATCATCGACAGCGTCTGTTCGTGGCCGAGGAAGTGGCCCTGACCTCGGACGACGTCCATGATCACGTCGGTGGACAACGTTTCGGGCGTGATCTCGATACCGCGGACCGTCCGGTTGATTGAACCGAGCATGTCGTTGTCGATCACCAGGGCTTCGTGCGAACCGGCCATGATGCTCGCCAACATGCCGGCCGACTCGAAGATCACGTTCGACCCCGCCTGGGCGGCGAGCGCAACGGTAAGTGCCTTCTCGTGGCCTGCCTGATTGTCGGCCACTTTGGAATCGGCCATTCCGGCGGCAACCCCGGAGGGCAATCCCAGCCAGTTGATGATCTGCGCCGAGGCCGCGTTAAGTACAGCTTCTTCGCCGCTGCCGCCGCTCATTGCGCCCGTGCGCAGGTCCGACACGAAGGGCCACATACCCATGATGCACGGGTGGCCGGGGTTGATGAGGTTGACGCACGTGAGTGCAGCGAGGCACTCGGCCAGCGCTTGTGCGAGCGATCCGGCCAAGGCTGCGGGCGATGTGGCGCCCGCCTGGCCCGCCGATAGCAGTGTGATCGGGAAGCCGTGGCGTGCTTGCTCGGCCATCGAGAGGGCAGACTCCTCGGCCCAACGCAGCGGCGGCACGACGAACGTGTTGTTTGCGATGCAGAACGGTCGTTTCTTGAACTCGCTCGCACCACCGAGAACGATGTCGAACATTTCGGCGATTTCGCCGACGTGGGCTTGGTCAAACATTGAGGTGCCAATCGGCTTCGATGTACTCGCCAGGCATGCGTAGGCCCAGTTGATATCGAGGTCATGGGCCTCAACCATGTCTCGGGCTACGACCGTGCGGACGTAGATATCGATGTTGTCGAGCTTGTCGATCAGGCGACCCGTGTCGTACACGTCCTGGAGCTTGCTCTCGCGAAAGCGCTGGGTCTCGTGGTCGAGCATGAGCACTCCGGCGCCACCGGTGGAGAAGTAGACACGGTCGCCGCCGATCTCCATGCCCTTGTCGGGATCGAGTGCGTGCAAGGTAAAGGACTTGGCCGCGACCTCGGTGACGATTCGTTGCACGAGGGCGCGAGGGAAACGCAGCCGGTCATGTTCATCGACGTATCCTCCCTCGGCGGTTACCAGTTCGATGAACTCCGAAGTCGACTGGCCCATCCCGATGTTCTCGAGCAAGTCGAGTGCGGCGGCGAGGGTGTCTTCCATCTGTCGCTCAGACAGCGGAGAGTAGGCGCCTCCAACCGGACCCGGTCTGATGGCTCGGGCTGCAGGGGGAGCGGGTCGCGATCGTTTCGCTACCCGAGCCGCTCGGCCTCCGGCGCGGCGCCCCCTCGGTGGCTTCGTTTCTTCCATACGCGAAGTGTAGAACGCCTTTCAAGGGCGATCGCGACGGGGTGTGTTTAGTCCTTCTTGCCGCGACGCAGGCTGAAGCGCTTCTTTGGCGCCTCTTCTTCGGGTCCGTTAGTCATCCGAGCTGCGAGCTCGTGGGCCTGGGCAGCCGGGGCCCCAGCGTTCGTCAAGAACGCGAGGACCGTTTTGTGATCAGCGCCCTGGGCTGCCATCTGTTCGGCTTCAGAGATCGCCATCTTGATGCTCTGTTCATCACCAGCGATCGGGTCGGCGGCGTTGGACAGGGGTGCAGTAACGAGCATCGGTCCCTGCTTTTCGATTTCAGCCTTCACCTGAGGGTCGATATCAACCGGGTGTGGTCGACCCATCATTCCGGCGAACATGTCGGCTTCGTTGATAGCGGTATGAGCTTGCATCTCCGAGACACCCTGCTGGGCGAGTTGCCCAATGAGTGCTTGACGGGGGTGCCCGGCTGCTCGCATCTCGGCGACCCATTCGAGAATCTTCGCTTCACGTGCACGTCGTGCCGCTTCTACGTTCGGATCGACCGCCGCAGGCTGCGGCTGTTGTGGCGCTGGAGCACCACCAAGAATGGCAGCGCCCCTCTGCGGTGTTGCCACCGGAGCGGCAGCTTGGGGCAGCGCCGCTGGAGCTGGCGCTGCGGCGGGAAGCGGAGCAGCGGCTCCGGGCTGGGGCGTCGTTTCAAGGAATGGATTCGTCACGAACAATTTTTCGGCGAACCAATTTGGGCCCCTCATAGGCCGTTCGGCCCACTTCCTTTCTCAAGGTGCGCGGAGAAGGAACCGATTGGCCAAGTGTGGAGTTCCCCGTCCCAGATCAATCCCCGGTCATGCGCCCTTCGATCGCAGAACGAGATCGCACGATTGTCCTGGCTGTTGCGATCATGTCGCTGTTGCCGATCGGACTCGCCCTCGCATCCGCATTCGAATCGCTCACAACGGTGTTTCTCACAACCTTCGCGGTTGCAATGTTGCTCGCAACGGGACTGGCATTCTTGTTGCGCTCGCGGTTCATTTCCCGGTTCTCTCGAGCGAGTCTGCAGGTCCAGCCAACCGGCCGTTCGCTGAGTAGTCGGGCCCAACGCCACGCCGACGACCTTCTCGCAAGCGGGTTTGCACTGACCGACAACGTGATCATCGGAGACGCTGATCACGTGTTCACCCGCCCGCTCGGGCTCTTCTGGCGGACCAGGGACGACCAAGTCGCGATCGCTGGCGAGCTGGGAGTGCAGATGGTGTCCCGTTATGGCGGCGAGGCGTTCTTGGTCACGGCGTCTCATGACGTGGTGAGCCACCCCAACATCCTCGTGCAGTTGGAGCCGGACGCAAACGCAGCCGAGATCGCTGCTTCACACAACGCAGCGATTTCTCAGCTTCGCTCGAACTTCGACATTCAACCGGGCCCCCTGACTCCGGTTGAGGCATTGCTCCAAATCGAGCAACGCGAACAGGCCACGCTCCGGGAACGGCGAGGGCTCGACACCCTCAATCAAGCGCTTGTGGCTACTCCAGATCCCATGAGTGGTGAGGTCGTCCGTGCGTGGTTGGGCAAGGAGCGAGTTCTCGACTCGTGACGTGTGCGAATGCTGGAGTGAATTCGCTCATCTTCTCGGGCCTTTGAACCGATAGGCACCTACTGCATCACGCAAGGAAGTCAATAGATGTCCCAGGACGAACTTCAGGCGGTTCGAGCACGGCTCGGCTCATACTTCGATATCAACAAGAGCATAAGAGACCAAGCGGTCGTCAATGCCCTTTGCGTGTTTCTCGCAGAAGTGCGTATGCAGACCGGTATCACCAAGATCGCCGTCGTTGCCTCGGGCGACGAATTCTCCATCACCACCGACGGACCGCCACTCCCCACGGAGCGGGCGGGCAAACTCCTCCCTGATGCGGAGACGATCTTCACCCAGCTC
Organism: uncultured Acidimicrobiales bacterium; assembly: GCA_964562985.1. GTDB lineage: Bacteria > Actinomycetota > Acidimicrobiia > Acidimicrobiales > SHLQ01 > SHLQ01. The sequence continues at coordinate 49,216 of CAZLWE010000011.1, read as the reverse complement.
AAGGCGTGCCACGCACACCCAGGGCAGGACGGATTCAGCGATGCTGTTCGTGGCCACGGCATCGCCGCAGTGAATGCCATTTCGAAGACCGCTCGAGTGATCACCGGGGCAGGAGCGACAGCATTGGTGCAGAAGTACTCCGTCGGCCAACCTCTCGGCAACTTCTCCGAGGCCAAGGCCCAGGTAAATGGAACGCGCCTCGACTTCGAACTCGACAGGCGCTGGAGTGGGTCAGGCGACTTTGACCTGGCTGCAATCGAGCTGGAGGTTCGCTCGATCGGTGTCGCACTTGACGGCGTTGAGTTGACGTTCAAAGACTCCTAAACAATCCTCGATGCCCGCTCTGCGCACCCTCATTGTCGGCGATTCCGTGGAGCCATGGGAACAACTCGGCTTCAACGTCATCAACGGGACCATCCGCCTCGGGCGAGTGACGATCGTGCTCGGCGGCCGAGAGGCAACCGAGGGCATCACCGGATGGTCGATTGCGGGTGTGGACAGCGACATCGACGGTCTGGCCACCGTCTCCGTGCCGACTTTGGTACCAGCAAATCGACTCGAGCCCCATCACAACGGCGTGTTTGGCGTTGACCGGCTGACGATCCATACCGACGACGCGGATCGCTCGGCAATGGCCTTCGAGTCGGTCGGTATCCAACAGCGCGAATCCGCGGTGTTCTGGGCAGGTCGATCCATCATCGAGCTGAGGGCTCCCTCGCCTTCAGCTATCGAGGCCAGCGGACGGGCTACCTTTGGTCGCTTGACGTTGGTCTGTGACGATTTCGACCGAACCGCCGGCACTCTCGATACGTTGCTCGCCCCGCGCCGGGATGCCGCGCAAACCGGTCGCGTCGTCAGCACCCTCAATACGGCCGAGGCTGGGGTTTCGGTTCCCATTGACATCATCAGCCCGCATCCAAATTCGGGAATCGAGCGCATAGCAGCAGAGGCTCGAACCACGCGCTGAGCACGTTAAGGTCAAGGTCATGGCAAACGACTCCGGCGCCTTCGAACGTGACGCCTCCTACATCACCGATCGAATTCTCAACGATCCCGATGCCGACTGGCCCGTAGAACCAGGAAGATACCGGTTGGTTGCAGCAGCGGCCTGTCCGTGGGCGAATCGCACAACGATCGTTCGCCGCTTGCTCGGACTCGAATCGGTGATCTCGCTCGGATTTGCCGGGCCTACCCATGACTGGCGCAGTTGGCAGTTCGACCTCGACCCTGACCATCGAGACCCAGTGCTGGGCATCGAACGCCTTCGAGATGCCTACCTCGCTCGAGACCCGGAGTATCCCAAAGGGATCACGGTTCCGGCGGTGGTCGACATCCCGTCTGGGCAGGTTGCTACCAACGACTTTCCTCAGATCACGGTCGACTTCTCGACCCAGTGGACCGACTACCACCGTGACGGTGCGCCCGAGCTGTACCCCGAGCACTTGCGCGACCAGATCGATGAGATTTCTCAGGGGATCTACACCGATGTGAACAACGGCGTGTATCGAACGGGGTTCTCGAGTTCGCAGGCCGCCTACGAAGACGCCTATCTCACGCTGTTCGCGAAACTCGATGAACTCGAGGAGCACCTCACGACCCGGCGGTATCTGGTGGGGGACACGATCACCGAGGCAGACGTTCGCCTATTCACGACGCTCGTACGCTTCGACGCCGTGTATCACGGCCATTTCAAATGCAATCGCAACAAGATCTCCGAGATGCCCGCGTTGTGGGGGTATCTCCGAGACCTCTTCCAGACCCCCGGCTTTGGCGACACGGTCGAATTCGATCAGGTGAAAGAGCACTACTACGCCGTGCACGCGGGCATCAACCCAACCCGTGTCACTCCCGTCGGGCCGGACCTTCGCTCGCTCCTGAGCGCGCATGGCCGTGAAGCTCTGGGTGGTTCTCCATTTGGTGACGGCACGCCGCCGGGTCCCCCTGTACCGGAGGAATCCTTCGGACTCGCCTCAGACGGGACCACCCGGCCGAGGCTCACCGCCGCGGAGATCCCATAAGGAATTGGCTATTGCGGGACGCTGATATCGCGGACCGAGATGATCTGGGGAAGCTCGTTCAACTTGGCGAAGATGATCTCTGGGATCTCCGCCGATGTCGCCAGCGCCATCAGCGCGACGTCACCGGTTGAGGATTTACCAAGGTGCATGTCATCGATGTTGATACCAGCTTGACCGAAGATGGCACCAACCTTGCCGATCATTCCAGGCTGGTCTTGATTGAGAACGAGAAGGAGATGCTCCGACGACGGGAGTTCGATGGTGATGTCATCAATCGAAATGATGCGAGCCCCACCGGTAACCAAGTCGATCGTGCCGGCGATCGAATGTCCTTCGCCTTCGACCTTGATGCCGTTCACCAGGCCTGACGGGGTCTTGGTGGTCGCTCGTACGTTGATCTTCACGCTTTGTTGCTCGGCGATGTCTTCGGCGTTCACGTAGCTCACTGGAGCGTCGCTGCGGGAGCTCATGAGCCCCTTGCTTACGGCGAGTTCCAGCATTCGACAGTCCATGCCACCGATTTCACCGGCAAACACCACGTCGATAGACGTAGGGGAGTCGACCAGCCGGGCGAACTGTGCGCCGAGAAGTTCCGCAAGTGGAAGGAACGGTCGGACGACTTCGGGCACGCCTCTGGCTGCCACATTCACCGCAAACGGTACGAAGTCGCCAGCGAGGGCGAGTCGAACCTGCTCGGCGATGGTCTCACCGGCACGAGTTTGTGCCTCGGCGGTGCTCGCCCCAAGGTGAGGGGTGACCACCACTGATGGAATGCCGAACAGTGGCGACTCGGTCTTCGGTTCGCTGTCGAAGACGTCGATCGCGGCGCCTGCGATGGTGCCAGCTTCGACTGCCGCGGCGAGGTCGGATTCATTGATAATCCCACCGCGTGCGACGTTGACGATACGAAGATTCGGCTTGGCCAGCTTCAGCCGGTCAGCGTTGATCAGGTCGACGGTTTCTGGTGTTCGTGCGAGGTGCAACGTCAAGAAGTCGGCTTCGCCCACGAGTTCATCGAGACCCATCAGCTCGACACCGAGCTCGGCCGCTCGCTCGGGGCTGACGAACGGGTCGTGTCCGACCAATCGCATTCCGAAGGCTTTGGCGCGCACGGCGACAATTCCGCCGATGTTGCCGAGCCCGACGATGCCAAGGGTCTTATCCATAAGCTCGACGCCGCTCCAGTTGGAGCGTTCCCAACGGCCATCGGCGAGCGCGGCGTGGGCTTGGGGGACGTTTCGGGCAACGGCGAGCAGCATCGCGAGGGTGTGTTCTGCGGCAGACACGGAGTTCGACGTCGGTGCGTTCGCCACGATCACGCCAGCGGCCGTAGCGGCATCGGTGTCGACGTTGTCGAGGCCGACCCCGGCTCGCCCGACCACCTGCAGGACGTCGCTCGCCTCGATAACTTCGGCGGTGATTTGGGTTTCCGAGCGGATGATCACCCCGTGAGCGCCGACGATTGCGCCCATCAGTTCGTCGGGGGAGAGGCCCAACTGCACATCGACATCGTGACCTGCGTCGCGCAAGAGGTCGAGTCCAGATTCGGCCAGCTTTTCAGTTATGAGAATCCGCATGCAATCAACTTAGGCATGGACGGCCCCGCTGGCGCCCTCGAACGAGGGTCTTGATTGTGATTTCTGGCTCTATGTCCGGGCCAAGATCGAGCTACTACTCGTCATCGCCGGCGGTATTTTCGGCGACGACTTCCTCGCGCCGTACACCCAACATGAAGAGCACCGCGTCGAGATGCGGCGTGCTCAATGTGGTGTCGGCTGCTTCGCGCACCACCTGTTTGGCACAAAAGGCCACGCCGAGTCCGGCGGTCGCCAACATGTCGAGGTCGTTTGCGCCGTCGCCGACAGCTACCACTTGCTCGAGCGAAATACCTTCGATCGTGGCGATCTCGCGCAAGAACTCGGCTTTCGCCGCCCGGTCGACGACCGGTCCATCGATCTTGCCGGTGAGGATTCCGCGGCGAACCTCCAGGGTGTTGGCCTTGGAGTAATCGAGGTCCAGGCGGTCGCTGAGGAGTCGGGTAAAGCTCGTGAAGCCTCCGCTGACGATCGCGACCTTGTAGCCAAGGTGTTTGAGCGTGCCGATGAAGGTGTTGGCGCCCTTGGTGAGTTCGAGGCGTTCATAGGCACGGTCGATGATCTCGACCGGTTGACCAGCGAGGAGCGCGACCCGTTCACGGAGGGACTCCTCGAAATCGAGTTCACCTCGCATGGCCGACTCGGTAATCGCAGCACACTGCTCGCCAACACCCGCTTGGTCAGCCAGGAGATCGATCATCTCGTTCTGGATCAGTGTCGAGTCAACATCGAGGATGATCAATCGTTGTGCGCGGCGGCGAAGGCCGGCGCGTTGCACTGCGACATCGAATTGTGGATTGTCGGCTGCCGCGTCCACCAACAACGCACGCATCTCATCGAGGTGTCCGCCACAGACTTCGAACTCATAACACCAGACCGGAGTTCGAGCTAAGCGCTTGATGCGTTCGATGTTGCCATTCGCCTTAGCGATTGCGGCCGTCACCTGTGCGAGGTCTTGTGGGCCGAGTTCGGGACCGATCACGGAGACGACGAGGGAGGGGAGCCGTGGTACGGGAATCGACTCGACGACGTCAAAGTCGATGTCAAGCCCGCGTTCCCAGCCGATCAGCAACACGTCTTTCAAAACGTTCTGGCCAGGTGGAACGTCGACCACGAGCTCCAGCGTCAAGCGTCCCCGAACGACGATCTGTTCGATATCTTGCACGTTGGCATTAGCTCGAGCGAGAACTGCCATCACACTCGAAGTGATTCCCGATTGATCGGGCCCCGAAATCCGAATGAGAATTGTTTCGCGCTCGTCGAGGGCCATAGATAAACGCTAGCTACCGATGATGCCTTCGGATCCAGGGTCAACGGATTTCACGTTCCGTCTACTCAAAACCCGCGCAGCGACAACGCCCGCAATGAATCCGAAGAGGTGACCCTCCCAGGAGATTCCGTCGCTGGGAATGACCCCGAACAAGATCGTGCCTCCGTAGAGGAACAACGTGATGAGTCCGAGTCCGATGGATAGCGGTTTGCGTTCGAAGAAGGCAGACAAGACGAGAAAGCCGAAGAGCCCAAACACCCAACCGGAGGCGCCGATGTGGTTCTCGTTCGATCCGATAGCGAATGCCCAAACGAGCAGTCCGCCAAGGCCGATGATGATGGAGCTGGCGGCGAGCCATCGCTGAGCCCCACGGATCAAGACGAGTCCGCTGAGGATGGCAAAGGGAATCGTGTTGGAGATCAGATGCGGAAAACCGGAGTGCAGGAACGGTGACCACAAGATGCCGTCGAGCCCTTCGAGCATTCGCGGCAGGATGCCGTTGTTGTCGATGCTGTCGATCCCGACGCTGAGGATTTCGACCACCCACATGATCCCCAGTGCGCCGGCTACGAGACCGAGACGGCCGGTGAGCCACTCAGGGATCCCCGCGCGTCCAGAGGATTCAGATGGGGAGAGGTCGGCGTCCGCCATAGCTCTAGTTTACCGCATCGACTATTCGTCGTTGGTCGGCTCAGGGTTGAGTGTGTCCATCAACAAGTTGAGATGGTCGAGATCCTTCAGGTCGAGGACCTGGAAATACATTCGAGTGCAGCCCGCTTCTTCAAAGGCCGCGATTCGCTCAGCGGCCTCATCGATCAGGCCGGCGACACCGTTCTGGCGCAGTTCGTTCTTCTCTCGGCCGATCGCCTCGGCACGTCGAGCGAACTCCGCTTCGCTCTCACCGAGCGCAACGACTTGCACCGCAGACCACACCAGGCTCTCCGGGTCGCGTTCGCGAGATTCACAGGCCTCCACCACGGGGCCAGAGATTTCGGTCCATTCCTCGGGGCTTGCGAATGGAATGTTGAACTCGCTCGCATAGGCGGCGGCCAACGCCGGTGTTCGGCGCTTCCCTCGGCCACCGATGATGATCGGCGGTGCGGGCCGTTGCCAGGGTCGGGGCAGGGCGGGGGAGTCGACGAGCGTGTAGTGGGATCCTTCGTAGGAGAAGTTCTCGCCTTCGGCGGTGCTCCACAGCCCAGAGATGATGGCGAGCGCTTCGCTGAACTGATCGAAGCGTTCTCCTACTGGCGGAAACGGTACCCCGATCGCTTTGTGTTCTTCCTCGTACCAACCCGCGCCTAGGCCGAGTTCGACCCGGCCTGCGCTCATCTCATCTACCTGGGCGACGGAGATCGCGAGCTTGCCTGGGTGGTGAAAGGTCACCGGTGAGACCAGCGTGCCGATCCGCATGCGTTCGGTGTCTCGGGCCAGACCAGCGATAGTTGTCCACGCCGAAAGAGGGCCGGGCAAGCCGCTGACCGAGTCACCCATCTTGAGGTAGTGGTCGGAGCTGAAGAAACCGTTGAAACCGAGTTCCTCCGCGCGCTGAGCGAGGGTGACCACCTCGGAGTACGTGGTGCCTTGTTGTGGTTCGATGAAAATACGGGCGTCCATCAGGCGCACACGCTAGCGCCCTAAGACGTCTGCAGTTGCGACTCGATGCGATGTGCTGTTGCCGCGACCCGTTCACCGAGCTCCGTTGGGTCGAGCACGCCCGGGAATCGGAACGCAGGTCCATGGATGTGCACGGCCAGGGTGACCCGGCCTGTGTGATCGGCGATCGGTGCAGCGACGGAGTTGATGTCGTCGGTGAATTCGCGAAACACCCAGGCGTAGCCGTCCTCGCGGATCTGCTGAAACCGAGTCCGGAGGGCGTCGGGGTCGGTCATCGTTCGTTTAGTGGTGGATGCGAGTTCGCCAGCGAGAAACGTGTTTTGTGTCGATCGTGGCGAGAAGGCCAGTGCGGAGAGGCCGGCGGGGACGGCGTGAGCGGGTGTGAACTCGTCGGTCCAATCGCGTACGACGACCGACGAGTCTGGGTCATCGACCTGGAGGAGGGTGCGTATGGTCGATCCATCGAATCGATTGAGTCCTACGGCTTCGCCGGTCAGTTGCATCAGTTCGATCATGTGGGGGCGGGCGATGTCGATCGCGCTTTGGCCGGTGTCGAGCGCCTGTGCGAGTTCGACGACGCCTTCGCCGAGTTCGTATGAGCCGTTCTCGCCTTGTTGCACCGCGCGCTCGAGGTCGAGACTCGAGAGAAGTCGGGACACGGTGCTCTTGGGGAGCCCGGTGCGTTCGCTCAGGTCGGTAACCCCAGCCGGGCCCAAGGACAGCGCCCGCAAGATCGTGAACGCTCGCTCAATTGATTGCACTCCAGCCATGAAGCGAGCGTACCACGATGCGGAACGCTCTGTCCCACGATGTGGAACACGTCACCTGCGGGAGGTCTGGTGGGCGGGCGAAGAGTCCTCAGCCAATATTGGGCCTACGATTTGCGCATATGATTCGACGAATTGCAGCTGGAATCGCTCTGGTCATGGCCTTGAACGCATGTGGAGGATCTTCCGGTGCTGACCCGGTAGTGCAGGTCGGTGACCGAATCGTTGATGAGGACACGTTCTATGGAGCGTTTGTGGCGCGTGAGGGGCCCGACTTCGAATTCGAAGGGACGCTTCCCGAAGATGACGCGATTCGCTGGGCGGAGTTTGTCGTAAATGGGTTGGCTGTTCAACAGTCGCTTGACGTGAACGATTTGAATTCGGACTTCGCACGTGATCAGACGGCGGACATCCTCAACCGGGCAATGGACGATGGCCGGATGAACGTGCTCGAAGAAGAGTCTGCCGAGTTTCAGCTGATCGTCGACGTTCTCAGCCCTGCACAGTTGGTCTTGACCGAACCTCAACAGGCGGCTTTAGATGAGAATTTCGCCGAGATATTTGCCACAGCGGAAGTAGCAGACTGGTTGGGGACACTCAACACCGAGACCGGCGAGATCACCCCGCCGAACTAGGCCAGGTCACGCGCTCCAGTCGATCTTGTCGAAGGCCGCCCAGAGTCGACGGCCCTGCGTCGGATTTGTGGATTGCACGAAACCGATCTTGCCTTCCAGATGAGCGCGGTACTGGGCGTGGGCACGGCGGTTGGCAGCCTTGGGCCCTTTGGTAGCGGCCTCGTGGACTTCGGCGCGCAGTCGGTCGAGGTCACGGCGGTGAAGGTTGAGGTGGCTGTTTACTACCATGTTTTGGGTGCGGAATCGCAGGCGGAGCCTGCCGCACCGCAGCTGGTGCGATGGCTTTATGCCATTGCGCCCCCAAGGGTGCCCTGGAGTGGATTCGAGAAGTCGCCGACGCAAGCATCGGTGCCTCCCGTTCCTGGCTCGTTGCGCCCCGTTGCCGTTGGAGGGAGAGCGTAGTGGGCGAGATCGTGCCGGGCCAGAGAGAGAAGTGTGGCTACCGTGTGCCGATGCTCGGCGATTTCTTGGGGTACTTCATCGATCCAGAAACGGGGGAACGGATTCGCTGGACTCCAAAGGGTCCGTCAACGTGGGTGTTGCTGGTGGTGATCGCCGTGAGCCTGGCGATCGTCGTGTGCTTGTCTAGAACGGCCTGCGCTACGCCCTAATCGAAGAGGTCAATGACCTTGGCAGCTATCGCGTCGAGGGCTACCTCTTCGGTCTCCATGGTGGTGCGGGTCGTGAATTCGACCATGCCCTCTTTGATGCCGCGTGGGCCCATCGTGACGCGGTAGGGGATGCCGATGAGTTCGCTGTCCGCGAACTTGACGCCCGCGCGGGCATCACGGTCGTCGAGCAGGACATCGACACCCGCAGCCAGCAACTCTTCGTAGAGCGCGTTGGCTGCGTTGACCGTGTCCTCGTCCTTCAGGTTCATGAGGGTGATGACCACTTCGAACGGTGCCACTTCGATTGGCCAGATGAGGCCCTTGTCGTCGTAGCTGGTCTCGGCGATGGTGGCCATGTTGCGGCCAATGCCGATGCCGTAGCTGCCCATCACGATCGGGCGCTGCACACCGTCGGCGTCGAGCACGTTCGCGCCCATCACCTCTGAGTACTTGGTGCCGAGCTTGAAGATGTGGCCGGCTTCGATGCAGCGGACGATCTCGATGGCGGTCCCGCACTTCGGGCACGGCTCGCCTTCGCTGACTTCGCGAAGATCGATGTATTCGGCCACGTTGACGTCTCGAGCGACGTCGACGCCGCGGAAGTGCCAGTCATCTTCGTTTGCGCCGGTGGTGAGGTTGGTGCGGTCCTTGAGAGCGATGTCGACATAGATGGGAATGTCGTCGCTGACGCCCACCGCACCGAGTGAGCCTGGCCGGGCGCCCAAGTGTTTGACGGTTTCGTCGGGGGTGGCGGGGCGCATTTCGATCGCGCCGGTGGAGTCTTGAAGCTTTTGCATGTTGAGCTGATGGTCACCTCGTACAACGGCGATGGTGATCTGATCGTCGAGGACCATGATCATCGACTTCATCTGGCTCTCGGCGGGGGCACCAGCTTCTTCGAGTGCCTTGATGGTTCGAATGCCTGGCGTCGCGAAACGCTCTGGCTCGACTGGCCCAGCTTCGTCGCTGATGGGATCGAGGCCTGAGGTCGCTCGCTCCACGTTGGCTTGATAGTCGCAGTTCGGGCAAACAACGACATCGTCTTCACCACTTGAGGCGGCGACCATGAACTCGATCGAACCGGCACCACCCATCGCCCCACTCGATGCTTCGACCGGCATGGCGTCGAGGCCAAGGCGCTCGAAGATGCGCACATAGGCGTCGTGGTGCTTGTCGAAGTTAGCGTCGAGGCCCGCGGCGTCGAGGTCGAGGCTGTAGCTGTCCTTCATCGCGAACTCTCGTACGCGGAGCAGGCCAGCCTTTGGGCGTGGTTCGTCTCGGAACTTCCACTGGATCTGATACCAGATCTGGGGGAGCGTCTTGTAGCTGTTGATCTCGGTTGCGGCCTGGGCGAAGGCTTCTTCGTGGGTCATCGCCAAACCCACCTCGGTGCCCGAGCGATCCTCGAGGCGGAACATCTCTTGGCCCATCGTTTCCCAGCGGCCCGATGCTTCCCACAGCGCTTTGGGGTGCATGCCGGGGAAGAGGAACTCCTGGCCGCCGATAGCGTTCATCTCTTCGCGGACGATCGCGGCGACCTTCTCGTGCACTCGCCAGCCGAGGGGCAACATGTTGTAGTGGCCCGCGTGCAGTTGGCGAATGAAGCCGCCGCGCACCAACAACTTGTGACTGATGGCCTCGGCATCACCGGGAGCATCTCGGAGGGTGGGAACAAACAGGTTCGACCAACGCATAGCGGGAACTGTACCCGGTCCCCCCAACGAATCTGTGGTCCAAAACCGGGCGATGGTGATGGTGGCTGACCACAGATCCATGCGTCAGCAATCTGTGGTCCAAAACCGGGGGATAGTGATGGTGGCTGACCACAGATTTCTGCTGGTGCTCGACAGCGGGCCTTATGATTCCTGTACTACTGTGATGTGACGGGTTCCACATCGTGGAACTGTTCCATTTTCGGGTCACTGAAGGACGAAGGAGAGCAGGCATGCCTCGGACACGATTGACGAAACCGCTGATCCGCAAAGACGGCGAACTGGTCGAAGCGACCTGGGGCGAAGCCCTCGATCGGATCGCCGCTGGGTTCGGTGAGGTTCGAGGAAACGGCGAGCAGCGCTTCGGCATGTTCAGCTGCTCGAAGTCGACCAATGAGATGAACTACGCGGCGCAGAAGTTCATCCGCAAGGTCATGGGGTCGAACAACATCGACTCCTGTAATCGAACTTGACACGCTCCCTCGGTCGTCGGTCTGGCGACAGTATTTGGAGCGGGCGGCGGAACGTCGTCCTACGAAGAGATCGAGACCACCGACCTGGTGGTTATGTGGGGAACCAACGCCCGTGAAGCGCACCCCATCTTCTTCCATCACATTCTCAAAGGCATCCGCAACGGCGCCAAGATGTACGCCGTCGATCCACGACGCTCGCAAACGGCAAAGTTTGCCGACCTGTGGTTGGGGCTGAACGTCGGTAGCGATATTGCGCTCGCGAACGGCATCGGCAAGTTCATCATCGACAAGGGCTTGCAGAACAAAGAGTTCATCTCGCACTCGACGACCGGCTTCGAGGAGTACGTCGAATCGATCCAGGAATGGACCCTTGAGCGCACCTCTGCGGTAACGGGGCTTCCCACCGAAGCGATCGCGGAACTGGCCGAGGTATACGCCACCGCGAAGTCAGCGCAACTGTGCTGGACGCTCGGTATCACCGAACATCACACCGGTTCAGAAAACGTGATGGCGCTCTGCAACCTTGCGTTGCTCACCGGCCATGTCGGTCGCTACGGCTCAGGCCTCGTGCCGATCCGTGGCCAAAACAACGTGCAGGGCGGCGGCGATATGGGCGCGCTGCCAAACAAGCTCACCGGCTTCCAAGACGTCGCCAACGACGAGATCCGCGCCAAGTTCGAAACGGCCTGGGATTGCGAGATTCCCGCAACGCCGGGCAAGCACCTCACGCTGATGATGGAAGCAATGGCCAACAAGGAACTCACGCACCTGTACGTGATCGGCGAGAACCCGGCCGACTCCGACGCCGACATCAACCACGTCCGCGAAACCCTGCAAAGCCTTGAGTTCCTGGTCGTCCAAGACATCTTCTTGACCCGCACCGCCGAGTACGCCGATGTGGTGTTGCCAGCGTCCGCAGGTTGGGCAGAGAGCGACGGCACGGTCACCAACTCCGAACGTCGAGTGCAGCTCGGCCGCAAAGCGCTCGATCCGCCAGGCGAGGCCAAAGACGACCTCGAGATCATCAACATGATCGCCGACCGCATCGTCCCAGGCTGGGGCAACCCGTCACCAGAGGAGATGTGGGACGAACTGCGCACCGTGTCTCCAATGCATGCGGGCATGAGCTACGAGCGTCTCGAAACCGAAGGCGGTCTGCAATGGCCATGCCCGACCGAAGATCATCCCGGCAGCCTCTACCTTCATGGTTGGCTGTGGGCCGATGACCTCGACGGACGCGATCCGGCCCCGTTCACGGTCAACGCGTGGCGGCCGCCGATGGACGAAGTCAACGAGGAGTATCCACTGTTGATGACCACCGGTCGTGTGCTCGATAGCTACAACACCGGTGTCCAGTCCGACGGCTACAACTCGCCGATCCGATCCGGCGAAGACCTCGACATGAACCCGGCCGACGCCGAGGCCCTTGGCCTCGAGACCGGTTCACGCGTCGAGGTGTCGTCACGGCGAGCAACGATCGACATGACGATCCGGGTGCAACCCGATCTGCCACAAGGCCTGTGCTTCACGACGTATCACTTCAGTGCCACGACCGACACGAACCAGCTCACGATCGAAGCCTGGGACAAGAAGTCGGGAACCGCCGAGTTCAAGGCGACCGCAATCAACGTGGTGCCCAAGGTTGGCGCCGATGCAGAAGCTGGAGTCTGAGCGTTGCCAGAAATAGCAATAACCGAGGCGGAAGCTACCGACGCGGAACGTAACGCGATCGCCGACGCGGTCGCACTGATCAGTCCGGGACAGGTCACCTTTGACGCTGCCGGCCCAGCGCTCGTGTTCGAAGACGAACGGGTTGCCCGCGCTGGTCAAGACCGCATCTTTGAGCGCCGCCACCTGCTACTCCCCGTGCTGCATGCCTTGCGCGATGCGGTGGGGTGGATCAGCGAGGGTGGTGTAAACGAGATCGCACGCGTCTTGCAGGTGCCGCCAGCTGAGGTGTTCGGCGTTGCCAGCTTCTATGAGCTGTTTACCTTCGAGGACCCGGGCGCGGCCGACGTGCTGCACGTGTGCGACGACACCGCGTGTCGCATCAAGGGCGGTCTCGAGCTGAAGGACGCGTTAGCGGTTGACGGGGCAGTGGTGCATGGCAGTCCATGTCTTGGTTTGTGCGAGCAGGCCCCGGCCGTGTTCGTCCAACGCACTGGGCAACAACACGTCAGCGTGCGAACGGCTACGAAGGAGGCGGTCGAGGCAGCGGTTGCTGGAACGCCGACGGTTCCCGTTGCGCCGGTTCCACAGTCGGCCGACGATCTCACCCTGCTACGCCGGGTGCACGACGCGTCGGCACACAGCTACGACGGCTATGTCGCCACCGGCGGCTACGAAGCGCTCGCCAAGGCCGTGGCTATGTCGCCGGCAGATGTGGTTTCCCACGTGGGCGACGCCGGTCTTACCGGCCGCGGCGGTGCTGCGTTCCCGACCGGATTCAAGTGGTCTGCGGTCGCTGATGAACCTGGACCTCGACACCTCGTCGTCAACGCCGATGAGTCCGAGCCCGGCACGTTCAAAGACCGTGTGATCATGGAGCATGACCCCTTCGCGCTGATCGAGTCGATGACCATTGGCGGTTACGCGATGGGTGCCGAGCAGGGATGGATCTACATCCGCGGCGAATACCCCGAAGCCACCAAGGCACTTCGATCCGCAATCGCTGAGGCCAGGTCGAAGGACATGCTCGGTTCGAATGTGGGCGGGCATGGCTTCAGCTTCGACATTGAACTGCGCCTCGGTGCTGGCGCCTACATCTGCGGCGAAGAAACCGCGCTGTTGAACTCGATCGAGGGCTACCGAGGCGAACCTCGCAACAAGCCGCCGTTCCCGACCACCCACGGGCTGTTCGGCCAGCCGACGGCCATCAATAACGTCGAGACCATGGTCAATGTGAATGAGATCATGTTGCTCGGCGGCAAGGGCTACGCAGCCACCGGCACCGAGAAATCGACCGGCACCAAGCTGTTCTGCTTGTCGGGTCACGTGAACCAACCCGGCGTGTATGAAGTCACCTATGGCGCCACGTTACGGGAGGTCCTCGACCTCGCCGGTGGCGTCGACGGCACGATGCGCGCCATCCTCATGGGTGGTGCTGCGGGGTCGTTTATCGACGAGTCGATGCTCGACGTTCCGCTCACCATCGAAGCCAGCCGCGAGAACGGGTTCTCGCTCGGCTCAGGCGTGATCATGGTGCTCAACGACACCGTCGACTTCGACGGGTTCGTAGCTCGCATCGCGAAGTTCTTCCGAGACGAAAGCTGCGGCCAGTGCGTGCCGTGCCGAGTCGGTACCGTGCGCCAAGGTGAATCGCTGCTACGTATTCGCGAAAAGGGGTCATCGGTCGCCGACGAACGTCAACTGCTCGACGACTTCGCCATGGTCATGAAGGACTCGTCGATCTGCGGCCTCGGCCACACCGCATCGGGAGCGATTCTCTCCGCAATTGACCTCGGCCTGATCGGAGGACAGTCATGACACTTATCGAACGACCTGTAGAGATCCGAGCGAAGGTATCGGTCACCATCGATGGCGAGGCCATCGACGTGCTCGAGGGCGACACCATCCTCGATGCCTGCAACAAGGCCGGCAAAGACACGCCCACGGTCTGTTACGGGCCAACGGTGACCCCGGTCAACGCGTGCCGTGCGTGTGTGGTTGAGGTCGAAGGCAACCGCACGCTCGTGCCGTCGTGTTCGCGTCCGGCCGAAGACGGCATGGTCGTTACCACCGATTCCGAGCGGGTCGATCAGAACCGCAAGATGGTGCTCGAATTCTTGGCGACGTCATCGGACGTCTCCCAGTCCGAGGAGATCATGGGCTGGCTTGGCGACTACGGGGCCGACCTCGATCGCTACGACCCCGACACCACCGAACGAATGACCGACGAGGTCAAGATCGAGGACGACCTCTACATCCGGGCCTATGACCGGTGTGTGCTTTGTTACAAGTGCGTCGAGGCATGTGGCGAAGACGCACAGTGGACGTTCGCGATCGCGATGAGCGGCCGCGGATTCAACAACCGGATCGCCACCGAGTTCAACGTCGAACTGCCCGACTCTGCGTGTGTCTATTGCGGTAACTGCGTGGCTGTGTGCCCGACGAACGCACTGCAATTCAAAACCGAGTTTGACCTCCGCAAGATGGGCAACTGGAAGCCCGAGGAGCAAACGGTGTCGCGCACGGTGTGCTCGTACTGCGGTGTCGGCTGCAACCTCGACCTCCACGTGCAAGACAACAGCATCGTCAAAGTCACTTCACCCGACGACCATTCGATTACCAGCGGCAACCTGTGCGTAAAGGGCCGCTTCGGATACCAGTACGTGCAGAACCGCCCATGATTGAGCTGGCTTCGCCATTGTGCGCTCAATCCTGGGCGGTGTACCTATCCGCTCTTGCTCGCTTCGCTCACGGGCCGCTCGGGCCTTCCCTCGGGCAAACCCTCGGCAGCCTGCCTTCCTCATAGCTATCTAGGACCAGCACATGAACAACACCTACGACGCGGTAATCATTGGGGCGGGGGTGTTTGGGTCGGGGATTGCCTTTGAGCTGTCCCGTCGCGGACTGAAGACCTGCAACGTCGATATGAACGGGGCGCCCGGGCATGGGTCGACGTCGAGCTCGGGAGCGATCCTGCGGTTCAACTACTCGACCGTCGCCGGCATTCATCTGGCTTGGGAAGGCAACCGGTATTGGGAGAACTTCGAGGACTACCTCGAGACCACCGACGAACTCGGTCATGCCCGCAAGATCACCACGGGGCACTTGTTCCTCAATTCTGAACCCGAGCTGTATGCGCTGTACCTCGACCGTCTTGCCCAGACCGACGTGAAGTTCGAGGAGTGGGGTCCCGAGAAGGTGGCCGAGGCAATGCCATGGCTCACGCTCGACTCCTACGGCGAGCCGTGCACCGTCGATGATGATCGTTTCTGGGCTGACCCGGAGGGCTCGCTTCCCGGCGGGCTGTACATGCCCGAGGCTGGGTATATCTCCGACCCGCAGCTCGCCGCACAGAACCTGCACACGGCAGCGATTGCGAAGGGTGCGACGTTCCGGTTCAAATCGACGGTGGAGGAGATCTTGACGACCGACGACATCTCAGCGGTCACGGGCGTAAAGCTCGCAAACGGTGACGAGATCCACGCTCCCGTTGTGGTCAACGCTGGTGGGCCGTTCTCCTCGGGCGTCAACGACCTCGCCGGTCTTGGTGGGCGAGATGCCATCAGTTCTCGGCCGATGCGTCACGAAGTGCACGTGGCGCCCGCGCCCGAAGGCGTCAACTTTGAGACCGACGGTGCGCTCATCAACGACCAGGAGCAGGGCTTCTATTGTCGGCCTGAAACGGGCAACCAGATCTTCATCGGCTCGGCCGACCCCGAATGCGACGGCGAGGATTGGGTCGACGATATGTCGACGCTCAACCGGGAGATCACCGAACCTCGTTGGAATGTGCAGATGATGCGACTCGCCAAGCGGCTTCCCGAGTTCGGCGTGCCGCACCAGCGCAAAGGCCTCGCCGACGCGTACGACGTGAGCTCCGATTGGGGACCGATCTATGACCGCACCGACCTCGACGGCTTCTTCGCTGCCCGTGGCACCAGCGGCAACCAGTTCAAGAACGCCTGCGTGGCCTCGCACCTGATGGCCGAGCTCATCACCGCCGTCTCGAACGGCCACGACCACGACGCGAACCCGCTGGTGGTCACCGGCCGTTGGACCGGTGTCGAGCTCGACATGGGCAACTTCAGCCGCAACCGCAGCATCAACCCCGACTCCACCGGCACCGTCCTCGGCTAAGGATCTGTCGCGCTTTTCATACCGAATAGGTATCTTTTACGCGACAGAAGTCAGTGCGTCCCTCACGGTTCTGGCGCATCGAGCGGGATGATTCGTGAGATCTGGGTAGGTGAATCGCAGCGGTATCCATCCGGCTTGAACGAGGAGGTTCTGTCGGGTTCCGTCGTTGGCAATTTGGGTTGGTGACGAGTGGAAGGCAGCCCCATCGATCTCGACGAAAACGCGTTGTTGGATCCACGCGAAGTCGAGGCGAAAGTCCCGGCCGCTGACGCGAACGGGTAGTTGAGGAACAGGAGTGATGATGTCGAACTGTTCGCAGATCTCGAGGAATTGAATCTCGAGACCTGATTCTGCAAATGATGTGTTCTCTGGGAGCGCCTGCAGAACACGCTCCAACACTCCTGTGCCGTTTCTTCCCTGTCTGCTCGTGCGTAGGCGCATGCTCCACAAGTCGCGTGGTGCCACGAGGCCGCTGGCGATCGCGTGCCGCAGGATTCGGTGCACTTCCGTCTCGGGAAAGATTAGGCCGAGGTCACAGATCGTACGCTCGGGAGTGGTCACCGCTATGCCGCCGACCTCGGTACGATCTTGCGGTTCGAGGTCGCGAATAGAATGCACGATTGCCCCGTTGATTGACGACCTTCTCGGATATCGGATCGAGACTTCGACCTCGTTGTCAACTGATCGGAATCCCCAGAGGCGAGCGGCGGTGCGGTGAGACGCAACTGCATCATCTGACGCGCTCAGGACAGCGGCCATCACGTCCTGCTCCCAACTGTTGGCCGAGCCCGGGAGCTGAAGCACGCCCTTTGCCCGACGACGAAACTCGCCCTTCATAACTCTGTCGGCGATCATCCGGGCCGAATAGCCGTTCTGAAGCAACTGTCCTGTGGTCAGAAGTCCGAATTGGGTAGTCGCCTTACGATCGAGTTCAGTGAAGTTCCGCATGTCAGAGTTCTAGCGACCGCCTCAGACAGCCTCCCTAAACTTGGTACGCCCTTCAGGATCTGTGTCCGAAAAAGTACGCATACGGTACAAAAAGCGCGACAGATCTAGGCCTCTGGGATCTGTGCCCGAAAAAGTACCCAATCGGTATGAAAAGCGCGACAGATCTAGAGAAGGGTTTCTTCGAAGGGGAAGTCGCTTAGGAGTTCGGTGCCGGTTTCGGTTACGAGGATTTGTTGTTCGAGTTTCACGCCTTCGGGTTCGCCGGGGGCGCCGATGTAGCTCTCTACGCACAAGGTCATGTTGGGTTCGATGACGCCGTCGTAGCCCCATTCGACGTAGTCCCGGTGGTGGTAGAGGTACGGGTACTCGCCGGTCATGCCTACGCCATGGGCGCTGAGGTAGTAACGGTTGCCGGCGAACTGCTCGGGCAGGTCCCACGCCTTCTTGGAGTACTCCTCGAAGGTCATGCCTGGCTCGACGATGTCCATGTTGTGATGGACCTGTTCGTAGGCGATCGCGTACAGCTCACGTTGACGAGCTGTTGGTGCATCGGGGCCTACATGGAACGTGCGGCTGAAGTCGCTGTAGTAGCCGTGTACGCCAACGACGTCGGTATCGAAGGCGATCAGCACGTTGGGTTCGATGACATGATCTGACGTCTCTTGGAACCACGGGTTCGTGTGGGTGCCCGCGGTCATCAGTCGTGTCTCGATGTAGTCGGCGCCCGAAGCGATGACGTGTTGATGGAAGATCGACCACAGCTCGTTCTCAGTGAGGTCTGGCTCGATAGCGTTGCGCAGCTTGTACATGGCCGCCTCGGTCGCTCGCAACGACGCCCGAATACAGTCCAACTCGCCGGGGGACTTGATCGCCCGAGCCCGCTCGACCGGTTCTTGAGCGTCGACGATTTCGAATCCAGCGTTCTGTAGAGCGATTGCAGCACCAGCGTTGACCCGCTCGATACCGACCTTGGCTCCGGCGCCGACGGTTTCGGTGAGTAGCTCGGTCATGTCCTGCGCCCATGCCTTTTCCACTGCGCCGATATCGCTGCCTGCGGCGACGAAGCTGGCCGTTCGAGCGTGGCGCACTTCCTGCACGGTGGGCAGTCCTTTTGAGAGATGGCTGGTGCCGGTGAACTCGAACATGATCACCGGGCCCGACTGGGGTACGTAGGCATACCGAGAGGCGGGGTTGCGTGACGTGAAGATCTGCATGTTCCGGGTGCCGGTGGCGTACCGAATGTTGACCGCGTCGGTCAGGATCACTGCGTCGATTGAGCGCGCCGCCATTTCTTTGCGGAGTTGGGATTGCCGGTAACGGAAGACCTCGTCAAGGTCGATGTCTGGGGCGCCTGAGGCCGTCATGGGAAGAGCGTAGGTCAGCGGTGGCTACAGGACCCAGATCAACAGCCACAGTGTGCCCATGCCGGTGACCAAGCTCAGCGGGAGGTTGCGGCTCTTCCATACGACGAAGCAGGCAAGGCTTGCCGCGATGATTCGGGGGATGTCGTTGCCGAAATCGGCGAAGGCGTCTCCGCCAAGCACGATCGGAATTGAGATGGCAGCAAAAGCAGCTGGTCCCACGTAGCGCAGCGCCGACTCGACGACGGGTGGGAGTGAGATCCGGTCGCCGAGGGCGATGAACGAGACTCGGGAGAGATACGTGGCGAGCCCGGCGATGATGACGGCGATCCAGTTCATGACGCCACCTCGCTGGCGTGGTCGTCGGTGCGTTGGTCGATGAAGGCGCCGACTGCCATGCCGGCGATGATTGCTATGAGCAGCCCCGAGCCCGACGGTAGGTCACGCCCGAGCAGCGCAAGTGTTCCACCGACGAAGGCCGACGCGGCGCCAGCACGGTTCTTGATCGACAAGATCATCAGGCCGAGGAACAAGATCGGCACGCTAAAGATCAGCTGCCACTCGTCGCGCACGAGATCGCCGACGAGAAGGCCAGCGATAACGGCGAGCTGCCAAACGCTCCACATGAAGACGCCGGCGCCCAGGAAGTGCCAGAGGCGATAACGCGGTGTTGGGTCGGCGAGCTCCGGTGCGGTCTCGCTCACGGCAAACTGCTGGTCGATGAGCAGATACGGCGCCAGTACCCGGATCCATAACGGGTAGACGGAGAAACGTTCTCGCAGCGCTGCCGAATAGATGATGTGGCGGGCGTTGATGAAGAACACCGTCAGAATGATCACGAGCGCGCTAGCGCTGTCACCAATCAGCTCAACCGCCGCCAGCTGCGATGACCCGGCGAAGATAATCCACGAGGTGGAGTACCCCAGAAACGCGGGCACCCCGCGTTCCGCGATGACGAGACCGACTACGAGCCCAACGGGGATTCCCGGAACCATCAGTGGCCAGATCGTCTTGATGCCGTCCAAGGCAGCGCGACGATCGAATCCAAGTTCCATCGGCTCAGGCTATTGGCTCAAAAGCGTGTGATGACCGTTGCGCCCACCGAGTGGAACTCATCCATATTCGCGAGTGCTTCTGGGGCTGTATCGATGCTGATGCGGTCGCCTACGAGGCGGGCGGGGTTGAGCTTTCCGCTTTGGATCATGTCGAGCATTGCGCCATAGCGATGTGCCTGCATGCCGTGCGAGCCCAGCAGCTCGATCTCTTGTCCGATGATCTTGGGCATCGGTACCGCCGGTGCCGCGTGGTCACCCAACATGAGGCCGACCTGCACGTGCTTGCCACGCGGACGCAAGCAGAGAATGGAATTGGTCATCGTGATCGGGTGCCCCAACGCGTCGAGCGAGACGTGGGCACCGCCTTCGGTAATATCGGTGATGGCATCGACCACCTCGCCCGTGCCATCGATTACGGCGGCGGCACCAAGTTCGGTGGCGAGTTTGAGTTTGGCGGGGTCGAGATCTACCCCGATCACGTTGGCCCCCATCGCACTGGCGATCATGACAGCGGACAGGCCCACACCACCGCAGCCATGCACGGCAACCCACTGTCCCGCACGAACTTGGCCTTGATCAATCACCGCCCGAAATGAGGTAGCGAAACGACATCCAAGGCTGGCAGCGGCAGCGAAATCCATGGTGTCGGGCAAGGCCACGACGTTGAGATCGGCCTGATGAATCGTTGCGTACTCGGCGAAGCTGCCCCAGTGGGTGAAACCGGGCTGTTCCTGGTGCAGGCACACCTGCTGCTGGCCGGCATCGCATTCGCTGCACGATCCGCAACCACAGACGAAGGGCACCGTGACCCGGTCGCCAACATTCCAGTTCTTGACGTCTTTGCCGACCGCTGCGATCACCCCTGCCAATTCATGGCCGGGGACGTGGGGAAGCTCAATGTCGCTGTCGTGGCCCATCCAGCCGTGCCAATCGCTCCGGCAGACCCCGGTTGCCTCGACCTTGATGATCACGCCATGGGTCTCGGGCGTAGGGTCGTCGACGGTCACGACGCTAGGGACCTGTTGGAACTGCTCAATCAGCACAGCTCGCATAGCTGGATCTTTCGGTTGTCGCTCGGGGATCCCATCGGCTCAGGTTAGACCGAGCCGGATCAGCTCGTTCGGGAACCTGGTCTACATCGGGGACGTACCAGTTGGTAGACGGCAACGAATGACCGATGGATACTCGGAAGGTGATCAACATGGGGCGACTCAAAATATTTCTCGCAGTGGTGGGCTTGACCCTGACTGCATGCGGGGCCCCTGACGCTGTGAGCACCGCTGAGGAGGGGCCTCCACCCACGGCAGCGGACGAGACCCTCGATACAGACGACTCGGGCTCGATCGATGAAGAGGAACCGGGTGTGATCGACGATGGGCAAGGCCCGGCTGGTATTGACCTCGATGTCTTGACGAACCGCAGCTGGACGCTGCGTTTCGGCGGCGGCCCGGAGGGTGAGATTGTCCTCATCGACGGGTACCCGATCACGATCACCTTCGATGGCGACGGCAGCTTCGGTGGTACGGCCGCATGCAACGGCTACGGCGGCACGTATCAGCTCGATGGGAACGAGATCTTCCTCGGGGAGGTCGGTTCAGATGAAGCCGGCTGTGAGCCTGAGGTCCTTCAAGCCGAGGGCGCCTTCTTCAATGCGCTCGTCGATATCACTGGCATCGATCTCGTCGGCGAAGAACTTGTGCTGTCCGGGCCCGCTTCAGAACTGATCTTCGCGTCGAGGGACGCTGCTGCTGTGGACGTGCTCTATGGGCGCAGCTTTCAGCTTGTCGCAACCTTGTCGGAAGGAGTCCCAACCCCCGTGGCGGGCAACCCGGCAGTCTTCTCGATCAACCCCGACGATACGTTCCTGGGTTCGACGGGGTGCCGGGACCTAGAGGGGAGTTTCGCCGTTTCTGGTGCTGAGGTGTTCTTTACCGACTTCGCCGCAGAGGGGGAGTGTCCGTCATCGTTGGCCGATCAGGACGGGCACGTCGTCGGTGTGCTCGGCGATGGGTTCACGTTCGAGTTCGACGGTGGTCAGCTACTCATCACGTCGCCGGGCAATCAGGGTCTGCAGTATCTGGAGACAACCGATGGCGCAGTAGTCGATGCTCCGGAGGTAGAGGCTCCGATCGACACCCAATTGCTCGCGGGCGTGGTCTGGGCCTTCGTCGGGGGCGATAGCCCCGATGGGATCATTGCCGATCCGCGGACCATCGACCCGGACGCGGTAATCACGCTGACCCTCGCCGATGGCGAGTATGAGGGTGAGGCGGTGTGCAACAGCTACGGCGGGACATCGGTGATCGGCGAGAGTCTTGCAACGGTGAACCTCGGGCTGCCCGCAGTCACCGAAGAGGGGTGTGATCCAAGACTCACGGATATCGTCAACACCTATCTATCAGCGCTGCCGCAGATGACCGAAGGCGGCTTGGAGAATGATGGCGAAGGCCTCGTGCTCAACAACGGCACCGACATCGAGTTGCAATTCGAAAGGCTGAACTAGCCTGTTACCCCAAAGCGATGAGCGCAGTTCCCGCGATTGCGCCAGCGACCCCTAAGGCCTGCCACCAACGTACCGAATCATCATCGAAGGTCGAGGCGAGCACCACGATGACCGCCGGGTAGGTGGCAGCGATTACCGACACCGTTCCGAGGTTGCCGCGTTGGCTGCCGATGACCAGCGCGACCATGCCGATCGCCCCGGTAGCGCCACCGAGCAATCCGAAGCGTAGGACCGGACCGGAGAGCAGGAGGGGAACTCGACTCTTGGCCACGAGCGGAACGAGGGCCACGAAACCGAGAGCTCGGTTGAATACCACCGGCCATACCCCGCTCGCCTCGGACGTATCGCCGGCGAGGGCGATCGATAGCCCGAAGAACACGCCTCCGGCTAGTGCGAGCAGCACCCCGTTGCGGACCGTTCCGCCGTCCATGGTCGGGTCGAACGTCACGATGGTCATGGCGGCAATCGCGATCGCACAACCGACGAGCGACAGGGTACTGATCGCCGTACCGCCGAGCAGGTCCCACCCGAGTGGAATGACCGCAGCGAGCACACCGGCCAGCGGCGCAGCGATAACCGAGGAGGAATCGGCCATCGCTCGATAGACAATCGTCAGCCCCAGAGCCACCAGAATGCCCGAGAGCCCGCCAGAGATAACGTCGGCCCAAATCCACTGACTGCTGATCACAAGCGTGAGCGGAAGGGCGAGAATGGTGCCCACAACCATCTGTGTATTCACGTGACTGATAGCGCTGGCGCGACGTGCGCTTGCTCGTCCGCACGTGTCGCTCACGCCGATCGCCAGCGCGGCCACTATTCCCAGAACGATCGGCACCGCGTCAGGCTATGTGCTCATACCGGACTAGGAAGAGCTGAGAGGGCTACTCGTTGAGGAACCCGCTGAGCACGCACGCCGGGTCGATGGGGTCTGGGAAGAGCACATGGCGTGCCGCCTGGGCTAGCGACGTTGCCGGTGCGCCATCGATATCGATCGCTCCGCCCGTATTCACGCCCCAACGGCCGTCGCGTCCGATGGTGATCCGGCGCCAGTCGATCTCATCGTTCCAGATGAGCAGGATCGAGTCTCTAGGGGTAGGTGCGATACACACGGGCCCGAGATCGACCTCTCCGCAGGCCGCCGTCTGGTTCTCGCCGAAACGTACGAACGCAATCTCGTAGGTGTGAACTCCGTTAACCGTCTGCGTGTCGAGGTAGGAGAACTGATCGGTCACATCCAGCTGCGAACCGTCTTGGAAGATAGTGAACGACTCGACATCATGGGTGTCGTTCCACGTGAGCGCCGCGTATCCGTCGTCCGTAACATCGACCGAGCAGACGATAGGCGTCGCGACGAAGGTTCCTGAGAGGAACGCGGCCCGCCCGGTGAAGATGTCGTTGACTCGATCGCCGTCTTGGCCAAGGAGGAGACCGCCGTCGGTCAAGGTGAGGTCGAGCACACCGACGAGCGCATTCGACTGTGGGGTCCAGTCCGGGATGCCAAAGCCGGTGTCGGGATCGAGTGCGCCGAGTTGTCCCACCGGATAGACGTAGCCCGGGATGAACAGATCATCCCGGAACGCCTCCGCAGCCGGGGAGTCGTGTTCGGGGTCGGCGAAATAGATCTCCCCAAACCGTGGAATCTCGCCGTTGCTCAACGTGGCACCCGGGTACGGGCTCGGTGCGTTAGGGCTCGCCATGAAGCGATGGTGGCCGCCGATATAGATGGCATCTTCCGCCACGGCGACGGAGAGAATCGAGTCGAATGCTCGGGCAACCCACGCGGGCCGGGCCGGAGAATCCCCAATGTCGAACCGAGTTGCCGTGTCGCATTGGAAACCAGAATCAGCACCTTGGCCTACCACGACGAAATACGAGCTGTCCGGGCTGGTCTCAATATCTTGAATCTGGAGCCCAGCGCCCCCACATTGCCGGTCGTGATAGAAGTCTTGGATCGGGTCGTTTGGGTCGGGATAGAGCGCTCGAAAGCCGTTGACCCCATGGGTTGCGGGATCATCGCCCAAGTCGATAATCGCCACCCCGGGGGCGTTGGTCAGGGTCTGGCGGGCGACGTCGCGGATCTGCGCGCCGCGGTGGGCCACGACAAGGCTGGCCCCGTCAGCCGTTACTTCCAGATCGCTGACGCCGTACTCCCTGAAGGCGGTGAAGAAGGGCCCAATGTCGGTCTCCGTGCGGTACAGAAAGCTCGGGTCAAAGCGGCCTGTGTCGGCATCGAAACGAGCGAGACCGCGCACTGGGTGGGTGGTGCTTACTCCGTTGGATCGGCTGGTGACGGAGTCGAACGTGCCACCAACGTATAGCCAGCCGTCGCTGTAGCTCAGGGTCCGAGGTCTCGCGGATGGCGAGCCCTGGGCAAAGGTGCGGTCGGCGAGGCCGGTCCGTAAGGAGATCTTCGCGATTCGATCTCGGAAGAAAACACCGCCATCATCGATTCGGCGAAAGTCACCCGAGACGTAGACGCTCTCGCCGTCGGGTGCCGGTTCGATGTCGGTAATTTCGACGGAGTCTCGGTCGCTGGAGAAGACGGGTCGAAAGTCATCGTCGAAGGCCCCGGTAAGAGCGTCGTAGGCAAACAAGCCGGGCTGGTCTACAACCGGTCCACCTCGTGAGGTTTGCACTTGGGTGAAGGTGCCGCCCACGATGACAGTGTCTCCGACTTGGTCGATGGCGATTACCTCACCATCGAGAACGATCGGTGTGTCTCGCTCAACGTCCTCGCCAACGATTGCCCCGAGCATCCCGGTCGGAGCGGCGACCGCAACGAGAACAACTCCCAAGAAGATCAGGCGTTGTTTCCAAGCTCCCACGTAGGCGAACCTAACAAACAAAGCGGTGAGGCTCGAACATCGGCGAGCACCTGACTTTCGCACGGTCAGCGCTAGCATCGTTCACCGTGGGCGTCGTCCAAGCTTTCCTGATCTTCCTACTGTTTACGTTGCCGCTCGGGTTGCTCGTCTACTCGCTATTCGACTCGAGCAAGTACTCCGAGGCCACCTGGGAAGCTGCCGGCCTGAACAAACTATTTTGGACCGTCGCGATCCTGCTCATCGGATGCATTGGACCGGTCCTGTACCTCACGGTGACTCGCCCAAAGCTCCGCCGGATCGAGCCAGATGCGGCGGCGACCGATCTCGACCCGGGTGTCGACCGGTTCAGCTAGCGGCCTTCGCAGGACGCGCTACAGCGAATCACGCCATTCAACGAAACTCCTGACCATTGACAGGTCGTAGTCCGGCCCGCCCTTACCGATCGTCACTTCGTCGACGGGTGCTGCTGCGAGACTCTCGAACAGGGCGTCGAAGTCCTCGACTCTGTCGGTATCAACACCCACAGACCTCCCGATCTCTGCGCTATCGCGATCATTTCGCTCACACCACTCGATGAGCACCGAGTTCTTGTGTTCCCACACATCGTTCCACCAGGAGTGCCAACCGTCGGCGAATTGCGAGACGTAGTTCAGCGTCTTCTTTTCGCCACTTCCACCGATCAAGATCGGGATGCGGCGATTCGGTGCCGGGTTGCCGACCGCCATCCTGTCGATCAGCTTCGGTAGGTCGTCGCGCAGCGCCAAGAGTCGCGACCCTGCGGTTCCGAACTCATAGCCAAACTCGTCATAGTCACGCTCGAACCAGCCAGAACCGATTCCCATGAGCAGTCGGCCGTCGGAGATGTGGTCGACGGTCCGGGCCATGTCAGCGAGCAACTGTGGGTTTCGGTAACTGTTGCAGGTAACGAGACATCCAATTTCGACGCGACTGGTGACCTCCGCCCAGCTGGCGAGCATCGTCCATGCCTCAAAGTGCGCACCATCGGGGTCGCCATACAACGGGTAGAAGTGGTCCCAGTTGTAGATGATGTCGACACCCAACTCTTCGGCCTCGATCGCTGCCTCTCGGATTTGGGCGTAGCTTGCCTGTTGCGGGTGGAGATGGGCGGCGATCTTCACGGTGGACCTCGATATCGGCTCGGCGTTGCGGCGTCATCGTAGTATGAGCTGGTGTCTGCGAGCGCTGAAACGCACATTGGTCATTCCAAGACCCCGATCGCAGGGGACGGGCGCGCCTTGGCGGCAGTGGCAACGCAGTTCTTTATCAACGGCGCCGTCGTTGCCTCCTATGTTCCACGCCTCCCATCACTTCGTGACCGCTTGGATCTTGACCTTCAAACGATTGGCACCATCTTGGGCCTCGCAACCCTCGGCGGGGTGCTGGGCAGCATCGTGGTCGGACCGGTCATTCGACGTTTTGGAACCCGCCGTGCGATGGCGATTGGTTCGATTTTGTTGGTGGCGGCGCTTCCGCTCGTGGGATTCGTGCGCTCATCGCTGCACCTCGCGGTAGTTATCGCGTTCATCCATGCTGCCGACGTACAGACCGACGTGGCGATGAACCTCCAAGGATCGGCACTGAGTGCGCGCAGGTCGAAGCCCGTAATGAACCGCTTGCACGGTATGTGGAGTCTTGGCACGGTGGTCGGCGGAGGTATCGCGTCCGTTATGGCCGCAGCCAATGTTGGCCTGCAGGTCCATCTCGTCGGGGCCGCGGTGGTCTTGTTGCTAGCGGCCTTGTGGGTAATCCCCGGGCTGCGAATCGATCACGACACGCCTCCACAGACGACGGTCAACAACGGATCGAGCGCGTTTGGACTCGTGGTGCTCTTCGCCATCCTCGGTGGTGCAGCCATCATCCCGGAAATGGTCAACAGCGATTGGTCTGCGTTCCGCCTCGTTGATGACCTTGGCGCAACGCAGGCCGTCGCCGGGCTGGCGTTTGTCTCGTTCACCGTGGGAATGGTGGTGGGGCGCTTCGGCGGAGACTCGCTGGTGACGAAGGTCGGCAGTGCTCGGATGCTTGGAATATCGACGACCGTGACCACCGTCGGGGTGGCGGTGGCGATGCTCATACCGGCTATTGCAACGACGTTCCTCGGTCTGTTCATCGCGGGTCTCGGCATCTCGGTGATGTATCCCCAGCTCTACGACAACGCCGCCCGGAGCCCCGCCGCCGAATCAGCCCTGGGAGGGCTCACGGCAGGCGGACGGCTGGCACTTGTCGGGGCGCCAGCGCTCGTCGGTGTTTTGGCGCAGACCGATGCGCTCTCGGTAGGAGTCGCGATCGCGGCCGTGACGATCCCTTCGACGCTGCTCCTCGCCGCCTTTTCTCTGCGGCGCTCGGTGGCCTAGGGCGCTCGCCCAACCACGAGGAGACTGTGGAGGCCGACTACCGTTGGACTATGGGGGACGATACGAAGCTGGCGAGTGAAGAAGCCGTCGACCTGCGCGACGACCTGGCGCTGCACGCTGGCAATCTGCGAGACCCCGCGGAGGTCATGAGTCCCGAGCGCATGGGAGCGGCGAGACCCACCCGGCACGCGTTCAGTCGCTCACTGCTGCGACGCGCCTTGTCGCAAGGGTGGCGAACGGCAACGACCCGATTCGATGTCGATCCCGACGGTCGAGGGGAGGTTGGGTATCAAATCGATGCCGAGGGGCACCGTTTCACCTTTGTTGCCTTCCTGCAGACATTGCCCGAAGCGGCGCACAGCGATCGTGTAATTGCCGAACGTTGGGAAATCGCTGCGGCGTTGGTCGAGGGCGATGTCGCCGACGATGGGTGGGAAGCGTTGCGCACGCAA
Source organism: uncultured Acidimicrobiales bacterium (assembly GCA_964562985.1). GTDB lineage: Bacteria > Actinomycetota > Acidimicrobiia > Acidimicrobiales > SHLQ01 > SHLQ01. Next base: position 21,194 of record CAZLWE010000011.1, on the reverse strand, counting down.
GTGTGTGCCCAAGAGGAGGGTCGGTTCGATGTATCGACGCTTACCCTCACGCGTGGGAACCGCAGCGTCCGGTTCTTCGACTATCTCGTCGACGAGTTGGCCGCCGGACGCCAGCCTGATGCCAGCGCGGTCGGTGACGCTGGCTACATCATGCGGAGCACGGCCTTCTACGGCAATGGGAAGTACGGCATGCGTTCGTTCCAGGCATTCCCCGAGAGCCATCCGCTTGCCGCTCCGTACCGGGCGCAGTTCCTCGCAGCATGGTGCTACCGGGAGCTCAGCATCGACGTCGTGGAGCATTGCGCTCGACTTCGCGGGGGTGATGGTGCCGCCGTGTTCGACTCCGAATGGGGTCGTTTCTTTGGATTGGGCAATGCCACGGGACTGGGGTTGGTGCCCTATGCGTTCAAGCATCCGAAGATCATCAATGCGTGGGTCGGCGTTCGCGAGCTGTCGTTGGCGAGAGTGAGAAGGCTGGAAGCGACACCACAGCGATGGGATCGTCTAAGAAGCTGGCTCGAGCGTGCCGAGGCGCACTACCGCGGCGGGACATCTGAATCCGCGGACCCCTTCTTGTCCCCGGCCCAGCTTGTGCCTTTGGTCCATGAGGTTCGCACTCATGTCGATCAACTGGAGGTTGGGCCGCCACGAGAGCGCTTCGAGGCCTTGATGACGTGGGCGATGACACGCGATGTGGAGTTGGCCGAACTCGTTGTCGCTGCACTCGTCGACCTCGACGACCTCGACGATGCCGTCGTAGATACGTTTCTTACCGTTGATGAGTCGGTCGCTATCGACTTCACCTTGCCGGTCGGAGATGCGACGCGCTTGTTGGATGAGCGATTTGGCTGGGCGCTGGTGGACGCGCCGCCAGCCACGCAATGGTGGGTCTACAGCGACAACACCGAGGAACCGCGGCGCCTACCTCGGGCAACTTGGCCCGATGGCTCCCAAGACATGGCAATCGACATCGCCGGAACGATGCAGGATCTTTCGGAGGCGCTATCGCGTGTTCCTAACGGCGCAACGCTAGGCGAATTCTTGGCGGACGCCCCCGAATACCTTGGAGCGGTAGATCGGCTGTTCGCGAGTGACCAACCCTACGGGGAACCACGGGATCACCCGAGCAGCGACGAGTACCTGCCGCTCCAGGTGCAACGTCTGCAACTCGCCCAGTACGGAATGGATAACTTCAAGCCCAAGTCCACAGATTGGCTCCGGGTCACCCTCTTTCAAGGTGCGCCGCGATTTCGCGACCTCGCCGAGCAGACATTCGACGACGCATGGATGATGCCAGCACTTCCCGGGACCGGGCCGACGTGATCATCGACGGTCTGCAAATCAACAACTGGGACCGCTCGGTGATCGAGGAGGTCCGCTCGGGTGGGGTCAACATTGTTCACGCGACCGTCGGGGTGTGGGAAGACACCGCCGGGGCAATGCAACGCATCGGCGCGATGCGCCACCTCGTGCGCAACAACGCCGATGTCGTTCGCATCGTCACCTCGGTGGCGGAGATTCATCAGGCCAAGCGCGACGGGGTCCTTGGATTGTTGTTTGGATTCCAGAACTCATCGATGATCGGAGACGATCCCGAACTGGTCGGGATGTTCAGCGACATTGGGGTCAAGTGCGTCCAGCTGACCTACAACATTGCCAATCATCTCGGATCGAGTTGCTATGAGCCCCACGATGGCGGTTTGACCAGAGCGGGCGCTCGAATTGTCCAAGCCTGCAACGACTTCGGTGTGCTCATCGACATCAGCCACGTTGGTAACCGTACGGGCCTCGATGCGACCGAGTCCTCGGCGCATCCGATCGCCATCACCCACGGGAATCCGCTGTCGTTTCACGAAGCCGCTCGCAACAAGCCAGATGAGGTGATCGAGGCGGTGGCTGCTCGGGGTGGCATGATCGGCGTGACGCTATACCCGCTGTTCATGGGCGGTAGCGAAGTTCCTCGTGAAGCGTATTGCCAGATGATCGCTGACCTCGCCGACAGCGTCGGGGTTGATCACGTTGGGATCGGTACCGATGCTGTGCTCGGATGGGATCCTGACGCGCTCGGATGGATGCGCAATGGGCGGTGGAACCGGCCCGTAGAGCCTGAGGAGATTCCGAGCTTTCCACCATGGCCACAGTGGTTTGGCGGCCCATCGGACTTTCCAAGTCTCGCCGAGGGACTCGAAGAGGTCGGCTTCTCCGCCGGTGAGCGGGACAAGATCCTCGGAGAAAACTGGCTTCGTCTGTTCCAACAGGTCATCGGGTGACGAAGGGGAGTGCCCAACCCGAGATCGCGGATCGGGTCACGGTCGCTGTTCGTGAGCTCCACGACTCTCTGTATCGCTCGTTTCGAACAGGCGGCGCGCCTGCAGGTCTCGCCGAAGGCTTCACCAGCGCCGCGGTATTTTCGATCGGCCATCTCGGTGCCTGCCTCGACCGTTGGATCGAACTGCTGGAGGCCGATCGACTCCCGACCTTTGGACTGCCGTATGTTCTGCGGGCGGAGACCTCACATGACCCAGTCGCCGTCCCAGACGGGAGTGTCCTGGCCGACTTCGCGTACTTCGCGGTGACCGCTGGGGAGATGCGCGGCACGGTACTTCGTTTCGATGATGGCGAAGGCTCGCTGAGTTCGCCTCGCGAGTGGTTCGCGGATCCTCAGCCAGAACGGCCCGTGAAGGTATTGCAGCGTCTGCCCGACCAGCAGCAAGAGCCGAATCGGATGCAACAGCGAAACCTCGACGACGAGGCCGCAGCCTTGCACCGCTCTGGTTTTAGCCTGCATCGGGCGACATGGGGCCGCCTTGACGCGCTCGCGAAGCGGTATTTGGTCTCGGAGAGTGAGATCGATCGCGCCGTCGATCCGCTAGGTTGATCGTTACGCGACTTCTGCGAGGTGTCGAGCGTCTCCTATCTGATTGACGTACGAGGGGTAATGTCGTGTGGCATTCGGTGGACGAACCCTCGGGGAGGAATATATGAATATCAAAGAGTTAGTAGCTGAATTTCTCGGCACGCTCGGACTTGTTTTGGGTGGCACGGGTGCAGCCGTACTGGCTGCCGACTTCGGAACCGGAGGCAACGGCACGAGCCTTGGCCTTGGCTTCGTCGGCGTGAGTTTGGCGTTCGGTTTGACCGTGGTCACCGGTGCCTACGCATTTGGACCGATTAGTGGTGGTCACTTCAACCCGGCAGTAACCGCTGGCCTTGTTGCCGGTGGCCGCTTTCCAGCTGCCAAGGCTGGCCCGTACATCGTTGCACAGGTCATTGGCGGAATCATCGGTTCGCTGCTGGTCTTCATCATGGCCGGAGCGCCAGACATTGATAACACCGTCGCAGGTGCCTTTGCCTCGAACGGCTATGGCGATCTATCGCCGAACGGGTCCGGACTCGGCACAGCGTTCGTCACCGAGGTGGTCATGACCGCCATGTTCTTGCTCGTGATCATGGGAGCAACGGCTAAAAAGGCTGCTCCGGCAATGGGCGGCCTTGCAATCGGTCTGATGTTGGTCCTTATCCACTTGATCTCGATTCCGGTCACCAACACGTCCGTGAACCCTGCCCGCTCAACGGCGACGGCAGTGTTCACCGGTGGCGATTACATCCCGCAGCTGTGGCTGTTCTGGGTTGCGCCGGTAATCGGTGGCATCCTCGGAGCGCTGATCTACCGTGGCCTCCTTGGAGACAAAGAGGACGACATCTCCGCTGCCGCTGCATAGCTGACACAGAGACTCTCTCAACCGTTTCGGTGGCGCCACTTTCGGGTGGCGCCACCTGCGTTTTTCCCTACGTCGTCACGTCAGTGATGTTCGGATGTGTGTTGCGTCGCTGCAGGTCCTTTGCGCCGGAGCCCTCGTCGGCCGATGAGTGAGGCGATAGGGGAGCTGCGTGCGGGAATGGGCTGATACGTGGATTGATCCTTTACAGCGACGCCATCCTTTGCGACTATCCGATACGCCAAGTATCCGAGCGCAAGTAGATGTATCGCCACCAACGTCCACCAAAAGGCCGCTGGACCGAATGTGCTGATCAGCGCCGATGTGATGAGCGGCCCGATGATGGCACCGATGCCATTCACCATCACGAGAAGACCGGATGCCCCCACCCGTTGATAATCCTCGATCCAGTCGTTGGTGTAGGCAATCGCCAACGAATACAGAGGAAAACTCGCGGCACCGAGGACGAACATCACAGCGATTGCTGCTGGTCCAATTGTGGTCATGGATCCGATCGCGCCAGCAATGGCCGCGACGGCTGCAGTGACGGCCATGACCCCTCGACGAGGGAGCCGGTCAGAGATCTGACCGATGGGCATTTGAAAGACGGTCGATCCCACAAGTGCAGCTGCGATGAAGAACGACACCTGGCGTGTCGACATACCGATCTGGGTCGCGTACACCGGCCCGATGGCGAGCAGTGCACCTGCTGCGGCACCATTGAAGAACATGATGACGACACCGGTCGGAACGATGTTCATCAGTGTGCGCAATGGCAACGGGTCGGCTTTGATAACGCGAGGTGAACTCGATTCGGATAGCGCCATTGGGACCAGCGCCATGGAGACGAGCACCGACGCAACGATGAATAGTTCGAACCCGCCAGGGTCGCCGATGTTCAGCAGGAACTGGCCGCCGGTGACCCCGCCCATGGTGGCCACCATGTAGAGCGATAACGTGCGCCCGCGCGTTTCGGGAGTTGACTGGTCGTTGAGCCACGATTCGGCGACGACGTAGAGCCCGGCGAGACAAAACCCCGTGACGAATCGCATCAGCAGCCATGCGGGTGGGTTGACAAAGAGCGAATACAACAACGCAGCGGTGGAGGCGAGTGATGCGAGCGCTGCAAACACGCGGACATGGCCAACCTTGCCGAGCGCTCGCATCGTAAACCGTGAGCCAGCGAGGAAGCCCGCGTAGTACGCGGCCAAGATCACACCGATCACCGCAGTGTTGAACCCCTCCAGCGTCGAGCGCACGCCGAGCAGGGTCCCTTGCAGCCCATTGCCCAACTGGAGAAGAAGTACACCCGTGAACAGGGCCCACATCGAGAGTAGGGGAGAGTTAATCGCCGGACGCGAAGTCGTCAGTTCCATCCACATCGCCTTTACAGCAACATTCGCCTTGGGAGCGAAACCGGTTAAGTCGAAGCAATCTAGCGCTATTGCGCCAAAAGCGTCGCGTTCCCTTCGGCGAAGGGGCGGCGCGTTATGAGGACTTCGTCTGAAGTTCGACTAGTTGCTCCGCCGGGATATGGCATGCCATTTGGTGCCCGGGCGAGATCTCTTTCAGCTCGGGAACGACGGTGTCGCAGGTCCCCACGATGGCACGATGGCAGCGAGTGTGGAAAACACAACCCGGAGGCGGGTCCTTCGGGCTTGGGATCTCACCCGTTAGCGGGATCCGATGCTCGGTCTGCCCATCCACCGATGGCACTGCGGATAGCAATGCTTCGGTATAGGGATGGTTGGGCCCATCGAAGAGCTTGTCGGTGCTCGTAAGCTCGACAATTCGACCCACGTACATCACCGCAACACGGTCGGCCAGGTAGCGGACCACGCCGATGTCATGGCTAATGAACAGATAGCTGGTTCGTTCCGAACGTTGGAGCTGGCCGAGCAGGTTCAGGATCGCAGCTTGGACCGAAACATCAAGCGCGGAGGTGGGCTCATCACAGACGACAACGTCGGGGTCGCCGGCGAAGGCACGAGCGATAGCGACGCGTTGCTTGAGGCCGCCCGAAAGCTGACGGGGGCGCATATCGAGGTGACGCTCCGAGAGGCGCATGCCGGTCGCGATCTCGACAGCGCGAGCATCAGCTTCTGCACCTGAGAGACCGGTCAGTTTCGTAATCGACCGGGTGAGGATCCGACGGACAGTCCATGACCGGTTCAAAGCAGAGTCAGGATTTTGGAAGACCATTTGGATCGACCGGATCGACTCGTCGTTGCGCGAGGTGGCCTTGTCGGCCATGGCGCGGCCACGCAAGGTAATTGCGCCACCTTCGTCGGGGGCATGCACACCGAGCATGGTCTTGGCGAGCGTCGACTTGCCCGAGCCGGACTCGCCAACCAAACCAAGTGTCTCTCCGTCAGAGAATCCGAGGTCGACACTCACCAGCGCAGGAACGTCGCCGCCGCGTTGACGGAAGGTCTTGGAGACGTTGTCGACGCCGATTACCTCTTCGAGGCCGATGTCGTGGTCCCACTCGGTGTCTTCGGGGCCCGGAACGTTCTCGATGAGATCGGAGTGATGGCACATCGTGAATCGACCATTTCCGAGTTCCACCCGCGGCGGGAACTCCGTGTGGCAAATGTCGGAAGCGATAGGGCAGCGCTCGACATACACACACGTCGGTAGCTCGTCGCCGATGGAGGGAAGGTTGCCGGGAATCGCGAAGAGTTCGCGATCGGTCTTTCGAATGCCGCGACGCGGAATCGAGTTCAACAGTCCAACGGTGTAGGGGTGATTGGGAGCATCGAAGACTTCGTCTACGTTGCCTTCTTCAACGATGCGTCCGGCGTACATCACGCCGACGCGGTCACACATTTTCCGAATCACGCCAAGGTTGTGCGCAATCAATAAAATGGCAGCGCCGGTCTCTTCACGGAGATGCTTTACGAGATCGAGCACTTCGGCTTCCACGGTGGCATCGAGGCCGGTGGTGGGCTCGTCGAGTACGAGCAACTTCGGATCGGATGCGAGGGCCATCGCGATCACGACGCGTTGCAGCATGCCGCCAGAGAGTTGGTGAGGGAATCGTTCCATCACGCTGTCGGGGTCGGCGATGCGAACGGTCTCGAGCGCCTTGCGCGCCCGCTTGACGGCTTCCTTCTTCGGCACGCCGATGATCTCGAACGATTCGGCAACCTGTCGGCCGATGCGATGCACCGGGTTCACGGCCTGAACCGGGTCCTGGTAGACCATCGATGCTTCGGTAGAGCGGAACGCTCGTAGATCCGCTGCCGACATTGCCGTCAGCTCACGACCACTCGCGAGCACTCTGCCACTCGTGATTCGGCCGTTTCCGGGAAGGTACCGAAGTGCCGCGTAGGCGGTGGTGGACTTGCCACAACCAGACTCACCAACGAGGCCGTAGGCCTCGCCGGGACGTACATCGAATGACACGCCTCGCAGTACTTCGCGTGGTGTACCACGCACGATGTAGGACATGTGGAGGTCTTGAACCGAGAGAGCCGCGCCGTCGGAATCGGAGACGACCGTGTCTTGTGCAGGATCGGTAACTGTCACGAAGAGAGTGCCTTTTCGATCGAGTCAGCGATCAGGTTCACGGAAATCACGAGAGACGCGATGGCAAGAGCAGGGAACACGGTAGGCCACCAGACTCCCGAGATGATGCGCTCCCACTGGTTCGCCACATCGATGCCCCAATCGGCATCTGTCGGATCGGCGCCCGTGATGCCAAGGAATGCGAGGGTGGCAACGGTGAAGATCGCGTAGCCGAGACGAACAGTGAACTCCACGACGACAACGCCCAAGATGTTCGGCATGATCTCGCGCACGATGATGAAGAACGAGCTCTCACCACGCATCTTGGCTGACGTTACATAATCGAGCTCGGATTCGCTCAGTGTGGCAGCTCGAACCGTACGTAGAACGGGCGGAGTGAACAAGACAGCCACCGTGCCGATGATGACGGCGGTGGAAGCTCCGAAGGTGAAGATCACCACGATCGCCAACAAGATCGCCGGGATCGACAAGACCGCTTCGGCCACACGGCTAAAGATCTCATCGAAGGTGCCTTTGAAGTAGCCGGTAGCTACACCGATGATCGAGCCAGCGAAAACGGCCAGGACTGTGGCAAGCGGAGTCACGATCAGAACAGGGCGGGCACCGAAGATGACTCGGCTGAAGACATCGCGTCCTAAAGGATCCGTGCCAAGCCATGCGTCTGCATTTGGTGGATTTCGCAAATCGCTGCTGAGCGCCTTGGGGTCGATCGAGGACAGAAGTCCAGGGAAGATCGCGGCAACAACCCAAAACCCGAACACGAGTGCGCCGATGATGAAGCCGGGACTCTTGTAGAGCACTGCGAGCTGTTCGCGGCGGACCTGTTTACGGGTAGCGCCGCCGAGGTCTACTTCTGGCTCTGGTTGGGTGGAATCCTGAATGTCGGACGCCTTGCGCGGATCCGGTTCGTCGGAAGGAGCGGATTGGTCGGGAGGGAGGATAGTGGTCATGTGATTACGCCTCCGTGTTCAATCGCGCCCGGGGATTCATCCAGCCAATGATGAGATCCGCAGACAGCGTGGCGACCATGTAAATGAGCGCAACGGTTATGACGCCGGCTCGAAGGACAGGAAAGTCCGAACTCTGCACCGCGTCGATGATGAGGCTGCCGAGCCCCGGATAGTTAAAGACGATCTCTAAGCCGATCATGCCACCGAACATGTATCCCAACTGCGTAGCGAGCACCGCAACGGTTGGTTGCAGCGCGTTGCGCAAGATGTGGCCGCGGAACACGCTGAAGGTCGAGAGGCCCTTCATGAACGCGGTTCTCGAGTAGTCCGAGTCGAGCGCGGTAATCACGCCCTCTCTAGTCACACGGGCGATATAGCCGAAGTACACGAACAAGACCGCCAACGCCGGAAGGATGAGATGCTGAAGCTGGGTCACCACCCCTGCCTCAACGAGTTGGCCGCGCACACGAACCGGTGGTGCGGCGCCGCTGACCTTAAAGAAGTCGAATGGCACCGCAAGAAGGGCGAGCAACAAGATTCCCGCTACGAATTCGGGCATCGACGACAATGCGAGTCCGGTGTTGACGATGGTGCGGTCGATCCACGTGTCCTTCTTATAGGCGGCTAGGGCTCCGCCTGCCACCGAGAGCGGGACGAGGATCACCAGGGCAAATGACACCAGCTTGAGTGAGTTCCACAGCGATGTCCGGATAAGACCGATGACGCTTTCGCCCGGCTTAGTGAATGCTTCACCGAAGTCGAGCGTAAACACCGAGACGAACGTGTTGCGAAGCTGCTCGGGAACTGAATCGTTCAAACCGAGTGATTCGGTGACTTGTGCGAGACGTTCCGGCGACGCCGTACCGCCAGCGATCTTTCGGGCCGGGTCACCCGGAGCGATGTTCGGAATGAGGGTGACGATCGCAATGATGATCAACAGCGTCACGAACGACAACAAAATGCGTCGGACGAAGAACGGCATGTCATTGCGTGATTCTTTCTTGTCCAGAATCTCGGCTGCTATATGTTCGGGGTTCGTGGGCCCGGGAATCGGGGCTGCAGACAGTGACATATGTCCCTACTTAACCACTTCGGCGGCAGGACCGAAAGGCCCCGCCGCCGCGTGGTTCATATATTTGGTGAGCCCACAGGGTTTGTGAGCATCACTGAAATGTGATTCTTACTTACGCCGTGAAGCCAGCGTTTTGCAGCTGCAAGTGGCCAAGGGCCGTTACCTGGAGTCCTGCGACGGAGTCGGAGTGACCGCTGAGGTAATCGAAGAACGCTGGGTACAGCGCTGGTGCATCATTGTGCAGCAGTTGCTGAATAGCGTTGATGGCTTCGGTTTGGCTGGCAACGTCGACCGCACCCTGGTACTGGGTGACGAGTCCGTCAAACTCGCTCGAGGCGTAGTTCGACGAGTTCCAGTCACCGTCGGTCTGCAACGCACGGGTGAGGAAGATGTCTGGTACGGGGCGATGACCGTAGTCAACAATTCCCACCGACGATGACGCTCCACACGGACGGGTTGGGCCACCGGTGTCGGGCTGAGCGCCCCACTCGGCGCCTGCGCACCAGAACTCGCCGTAGAAGTCCGAGTTCGGCGTGACGCGAACGTCAAACTCGAATCCGGCTTCAGCAGCTTGCTGCTGCACGATTGCGGCGTAGTCAGGGACCTCGCCAATGTCGCCGACATCGAAGGTGGCGGAAACGCCATCGGCGAATCCAGCGTCGGAGAGCAGCGAGCGAGCCATGTCGATGTCTTGGGTGCGCTGTGGCACTGCGGACTCGTCGAAGAATGGCAGCGTCGGGTGGATCGGGTGATCGTTACCGATGAGCGCAGCGCCTTCGTAGAGGGTGTCGACGATTTGCTGACGATCGAGTGCATAGCCGAGCGCCTGGCGCACACGGTTGTCGGTGAACGGTCCACCTTCGGGAAGCTGGGTGTTGAACCACAGCTGGCGGTGGTTCGCCGATGGCGGACGCAGAACGTTGAAGTTGTCAGCGCCGAGAAGTGCAGCACCATCGATGACGGTGAAGTCCTGGATGATGTCGATCTCGCCGGCCTGCATAGCCGCAACACGGGTGCCGCCAGCCTCGAAGCCAGCGAGGGTGATGGTGTCGAAGTTGACGCTTCCGCCCCACCAGTTGGGGTTCGGAATGAACGTTGCCTCGAAGGTGGTGGCGTTGAAGCTATCGAGCATCCATGCACCGGTGCCTGCAGGGCGTCCGTCGAGTGTGGTGAGAGCCTCATAGTCGACTGGAGTGATGAGCGACTGCGGGTTGAACAACGACATCAGAACCGGCAAGTTACCGTTCGCTGCGTCGAGGTTGAATACCGCGGTGAGATCGTCGGGGGTTTCAACGCCGCCCTCGGAAACGATTCCTGCGAGTCCGGCACCGGCTACGACCATGCGGTCGACGGTTGCGGCGACGTCTGCGGAGGTGAACGGCGTGCCGTCGTGCCAGGTAACACCTTCACGAAGGTTGAAGGTCCAGACGGTTCCGTCGTCGTTTGGCGACCAGTCGGTTGCGAGTGCGGTAGCGCCGATGTTGCCGTCGTCGCCGAGACCGACGAGATACTCAAAGCTCTGCGAAACAACCGCGTAGGTGCCGAGGTCGAGCATGTTGACCGGATCGAGGCCCGAGTTCGCATCACCAAACTGGATGCCAGCGCGAAGGTCGCCACCTTGGACGATTTCGCCAGCTGCTGGTGCTGCTGCTGCATCGCCACCGGCGTCGGCGCCTGCATCGGTCGCGGTTGCTGCGCCATCGTCGCCGCCGCATGCGGCAATTACCGCAGCCATGGTCGGAGCGCTGAGTCCGAGAATGACTCCTCGCTTGGTGAAGTTGCGACGGCTGATCTTGCCGGACGCGTAGTGCTCCATCAGGTCCAACTCGAGCGGACTTGCGTTCCGTCGCAGTCGATCAAATTTCGTATAATCCATTGTTGTTTGCTTCCCCTCATGGACCCGTGTACATCGAGCCCTTGGTTTCGATGCCTGGAGAAGAACAGCCCGCATTCCGAACCTGAATGGCTCATCTGACCTACCCCTGGTGGTATTCGACACACTAGCGGTGGTTGGGCCGAGAGGCCAGGCGGCTGATATATCTCTGATATATCTTCACTCTTGAGCAAGCAACGAGAGCAGTGAAGGCGGCGGTCCAGGATCGCCGGATTGGAGCATGTAGGCCCGCTCGATGTTGATGGCGGTCAAATGCGGGTCGACCCAGCTCGACCAGGGTCCGTCGGCCATGGAACCCGGCTCACCGTTCGCGGCGATAACGGCCTCGAAGTAGTTGCGAAGCGCGATCAATTCCTCGGTTCCACCAATTGGGCCGTGGGCGGGAACGAAAATCTCGCCCCACCCCATTAGTTGATCGAGCGTCTCGATCCATCGGGGAAAGTCGGCTTCGTAGCCAAGCGGAGTGACGCCGAACGTCGCTACCGACCCAGCAAAGACGACGTTCGCGCCGGGGACTTGGACGACAAGACTCTCAAATTGTGGTCCAGGGATGGGTACTGCGATCGACGCCGGACACAGGTGCGCGGGTTCCGAGACCGTATGACTTACGGGCCGTGTTGCGACATCGGTGAAGTCAAGCGTCGGGTGCAGGCGACCCCAAACGGTGGGATCGGCAGGCTGGTCGAGCAGGTGGGAGCACTGCCCAGAGCCATAGACCGCCGCGAGTGGGAAAGCCGCGCCGCCACCAACCACGTCGATATGTGAACCGGTGAAGACGAGACGCCGCACCGGTAGTTCGGTCAACGCCGCGACAGCCTCGACGAATGGTGCGGTCATCGTCGGGTTAGGACCCGCGTCAATCACCGTCAATCCGTCGGGGCTGATCACGACACCTGAATTCGTCGCGCTGTGGGAGTGCTCGTCGACCAGCCATGCGTGCACTCCGGCGGCGATTGGGACGAGTTCGCTTGCCATAGAAGTCACAATATCGACCGCCACGGCTAAAAATCGGTGACCGACGGCCGACGAATTCGGTAACACTAACGCAACACGATGACGAAAGATGTTACAATCAGAATCGCGTAGCGCAGAAGGCGAATATGACCGTGGCCCTGGCGGATTCGGTAACGAACATGACACTCGAGAACGTACATCCCGGTGGGTACTTCTGGAAGGTGGCGCGCAGCGACCGAGACCAGCTGGTCCGGCGACTCTCCACCCGCCGCCGACGCATCGCGGTGATCGCGCATTCTGAGCTTGAGGCTGCAAGCTTTGCCGAACGCCTCACTCTGTCGGGCCTTCCCGTCCTACTGGCCGCAGATCCGAGCCGAGCTGAACTGATCGAAGCGGAACAGGAAAATCGCACGTGCACCATCGTGACCACCAGCGAGTTCGCCGTCGAATATGGTCCCGTTCCTGTCTCGCTCGCACTCCACCTTCGTGCCGCCAGCTCCCTGCGAAATTATGGCCGTCGTGTCGACGCAGTACCCGCCGCGGTGCACATCACCTTTGTGACGCCCGAAGACCAATCTCGTGCCGATGCATTGCTCGTGGGACTCCGTAAAGAGCGTGACGACGACATCATCGACGTCACGCTCGAGGAAGTAATCGACCTCACCGATGGTGATTCGCAGTCGATCGCGTCAATCGCCGGTGGCCGGCGTCGCTCCCGTCCGACTCGGCGAAACCAGCGTTAGGGATTCTCCCGAAGTTCTACTCCTCGTAGCCGATTGCCACCTCCGAACGTATGAACGCGGTCATGCTGGAGACGATGGGAGTAACCGACACCCCACCGGAACGCATCACGATTCCGTGGCTGATCCGCTTTCTGTACCGGTCGTGGCACGACGACCGCGTTTCGGGATTGGCCGCGGAGATCGGCTTCTTCGCGCTGCTCAGCCTGTTTCCGCTGATGCTCGTATCGTCTGCTGCCCTCGGTGTACTCGGCTCGATCCTCGGAAGCGATCTCGCAGCAAGTGTCGAAGGCCAAGTGACCGAATGGTCGGCCCAACTCTTTGGCGCTGAGGGCGGAGTCACCGATGCGGTGGTCGCACTGTTCTCCGGCTCGTCCACCTCCGCCTTGACGTTCGGTATTCTGGCCACCCTCTATACGGCCTCGCGCGGTTTCGCCGCGGTGGTGCGAGCGCTCGACGTTGCCTACGGCCACGAGAACACTCGGGGTTGGGTGGGAACCCAAGTAATTGGCATCCTGCTCGCGATCGGAACCATCATCGTCGGTTCGATCACCCTCGCCGGCCTGGTTATCGGCCCGCTCCTCGGTAGGGAGGACTTCGTAGGTGACGGAGTAATCGGTGACATTCTCACGTTCCTGTGGATCTTCTTGCGCTACCCGGCTGCGGTGGTGATCCTCGTCTCCTGGGCGGCGACCATCTTCCACGTGGCGCCCAACCGTCGTGCGCAGTGGCGCGACGAGTTGCCCGGAGCAGGCTTCACCGCACTGTTTGCGCTGGTGGCATCGCTGTTGTTCAGCGTGTACCTGCGAACGCTCAGCAGTTCGACGAACGCGATCTTTGGCGTCATTGGAACGGCGATCACACTCCAACTGTGGCTCTTTTTGCTCGCGATTGGTTTGGTGCTTGGGGCTGAAGTCAATGCGGCCTTCGCGCTGCGAAGAGGCCCGGCAGAGAACTGGACCCAACCGCAGTTCTTCACCCGCATCTATCGACGTTTGCGCAGACGCATCACCGGCCATTAGCGGTGCACGAGCGAGTATGGTCTAACCAACGCACGCTCGAAGGAAGGCAACCCGTGGCTGATTACGCTGCTCCGACCTGGGACATCCAGTTCATCCTCGAAGAACTTGCTGACGCAAGCACGATCTTCGATTTTCCCGACTTTGCGGGGGCTGACGTCGACCTGCTCGAGCCCTTGCTCAGCGAGGCGGGGCGATTCATCGAGGACACGATCGCACCCCTCAATGTTCCTGGCGATCGGCACGGCAGCATCTGGAACGAGGATGGCTCGGTCACGACACCCCCGGGATTCGTCGATGCCTACGCCGCCTATGTGGAGGCGGGCTGGCAGTCGGTGCCATTCGATGCGGACTATGGCGGCGGTGGGTTCCCGTGGCTCCTGTCGACGGCCCTCCAAGAGATGCTCAATTCGGCATGCATGGCATTCGCGCTGTGCCCACTACTGACCCAAGGCGCGATCGATCTACTGATGCACCACGGTGACGAAGAACAACGCGAGACGTGGTTGCGCCCGTTGATCACTGGCGCGTGGAGCGCCACGATGAACCTGACCGAGCCCGACGCGGGCTCCGACGTCGGTGCGTTGCGGACGAAAGCAGAGAAGGCCGACGACGGCACGTACCGCATCAGCGGTCAAAAGATCTTCATCACCTACGGCGAGCACGATCTCACCGACAACATCGTGCACCTTGTGCTAGCACGAACCCCCGATGCTCCTCCTGGTACCAAGGGAATCTCGACGTTTATCGTCCCGAAGTATCTGCTCGACGAGAACGGGAAGCCAACCACCCCCAACGACCTCCGATGCAATTCGATCGAACACAAGCTGGGTATCCATGGCAGCCCGACGTGCGTGATCGAGTTCGGCGGCGACGAAGGGGCGGTTGGCTACCTGGTCGGTGAAGAGAATCAAGGAATGGCCTACATGTTCACGATGATGAACAACGCCCGCCTGGCTGTGGGGGTTCAAGGTGTCGCAATCGCGGAGCGGGCGTACCAAGACGCTGTTGCGTACGCGCAGGAGCGTACACAAGGGCGCGCTCTCGGGGCGCCGGCTGGTACGTCGTCACCGATCATCGAACACCCCGATGTCCGGCGCAACCTCCTGACGATGAAGGCCTATATCGAAGCGGCCCGTGGTGTGGCCTTTCTCGATGCAGCCGCTGTTGACGCCGAAGGCCATCACCCGGATCCAGATGAACGGGTGTCCGCGGGGGAGCGCGCGGCGCTCCTCACCCCGATCACCAAGGGCTGGTGCACGGACCTGGGCGTCACGTTGACCTCGATCGCGGTGCAGGTACATGGCGGTATGGGATTTGTGGAGGAGACCGGTGTCGCCCAACACTTCCGCGACGCTCGCATCAACCCGATCTACGAAGGTACCAACGGGATTCAAGCGCTCGACCTCGTCGCGAGAAAGCTTCCCTTGCGTGGTGGTGCGGTGGTCGGCGAACTCTTTGACGAGATCGCAGCTACGGCATCGGCAGCGAGCGAGGTTCCGGGGTTGGCCGGGCTGGGCGAGTTGCTCGCTGAAGCCAACGGTCGAGTCCGAGACACGACGACGGAGCTGCTGGCCAAGCTCGCGGAAAATCCCGCTGATGCGTTTGCCGGAGCGACTCCATACCTGACGATGCTGGGCCATCTGACCGGGGGCTGGTCGATACTCCTTCAGGCCTTGGCAGCGCAACGTCGGATCGACGCGGGCGATGACGATCCGCAGCTCGCAGCAAAGTTGGTAACGGCAACCTTCTACATCGAACAGTTGCTTCCGAGCGGTGTTGCTTTGGAAGCTGCGGTCCTCGCTCCAGTCGAGATATTGATGGCGCTCACGCCAAGCCAATTTGGGACTTAACCAATTCTGGATTTGGCGGATTGGGTGAGGCGGCTACCGTGGTAGTCGTGATCGCTTCAATCCCGTCACCGTCGTTTAACACCCTTGGGCCGTTCAACATCTATGGGATGCTCATAGCGATCGGCGCGTTCTCGGCGATTTGGCTCGGGCAAAAGCGATGGGCCGAACGGGGCAACGACCCAGAGGACATCTCGGCCATCGCGATATGGGCGATCCCCGCAGGAGTCATCGGCGCTCGTGCGTACCACGTGCTTACCGACTGGCCTTCACGATTCTCGGGTCAACCGATCAGCAACGTTTTCAAGATCTGGGAGGGCGGCCTCGGGATTCCCGGTGGCATGGCAGCCGGCATCATTGCCGGGATCTTCGTCGCGAGATCGAGGGGCATCGATGTCAAAGCGGTTCTTGACGCGGTCGTACCAGGGTTGCCACTCGCCCAAGCGATTGGGCGTTGGGGTAACTGGTTCAATCAAGAAGTGTTTGGACGGCCGACCGATTTACCTTGGGGACTAGAGATCGATGCGAATCATCGAGGTTCAATTCCCGCAGAGTTCGCTGATGTCGAGCAATTTCCAACATTTCATCCAACGTTCCTCTACGAGGGCATTTGGAACGTCGCACTCGTCGGTGTGATTCTGTGGGTCGACCGCAAAGGTTGGCTGCCGAAGGGACGCCTCATCGCGACCTACTTGATCGGGTACGGCATCGGTCGACTGTGGATCGAGAACCTGCGAATCGATAACGCGACGGAGATCGCAGGGCTGCGAGTCAATATCTGGCTAAGCATCGCGCTGATCGTCGGTGGCTTGATCATTGCAGCGTGGCCGCGAGGTGGGCAAGCAGAGTCGAGCGCCGAGACCGAGACGGCCGATACCGTCTCGAAGTGAGGGCACTCGCAGCCATTGACCAGTGGCCGTGCAATGCAGCTGCTGGGGTCATAACGCCCGACGGTAGCGTCCACGCACATGGCGACACCGATCAGATATTCGCGCTTGCGTCGATCACAAAGCTGGTCACGGCGGCCGCCGTCTTGCTCGCCGTGGAGGAAGGGTCGGTCACGCTTGGTGATTCCGTTGATTCTCGAGGTGCAACGCTCGCCGACCTGTTGGGCCACGCGGGCGGTCTCGCACCCGATGGCGCGGCCCTCGAAGGGCCGGGTCGCCGGCGGATCTACTCGAATGGTGGATACGAGCAGGCGGCCAGCCACGTGGAGGAGCAGACGGGAATACCGTTTGGCGACTATCTCCGCGAGGGGATTCTCGAACCGCTCGACATGAGGTCGACCGAATTGGTGGGTTCGCCCGCCTACGGAGCCCGATCGTCTGTTTCGGACCTCGTTTCGTTCCTTCGGGGGCTGCCGCAGCTACTCGCTCCGTCGACTATCGCTTCCATGACGAGCCCATATCTGCCGGAGCTCGTCGGGGTCCTCCCGGGGTACGGTCGCCAGACCCCAAATACCTGGGGGCTGGGTCCAGAGATCCGCTCCTCGAAGTCACCGCACTGGACCGGCGCATCGAATTCTGCGGCGACCTGGGGACATTTTGGTCAAGCGGGAACCTTCGTCTGGAACGATCCAGCGGTCGACGTTTGCTTGGTCGTCTTGACCGATAGGCCGTTCGGCGATTGGGTGCACGACAGATGGCCGAATCTAAGCGACGCTGTTCGCGTCGAAGCTACGCAGTGAGCTACTGTCACTGGAGTGAGCGACGTCATCCGAACAGGCGGGGTAACGAGAGTGCAGCGAACGTTCGCTTTCGTTGACGTTTCTGGGTTTACGGCATTCACCGACCGTGAGGGTGACGCGGCGGCTGTGGAACTGCTCGAGACGGTCCGTGGAAACATTCGTCGGCTCGCGTCGGTTCACGGCGTCCGTGTGGCGAAGTGGTTGGGCGATGGTGCAATGCTGGTCGGCGTTGAGCCAGAGCCGGTTATCGAGGCGGTCGTGGAGATGATCAAAATGAACGGCGATAGCACCTTGCCGTTGCGTGCCGGGGTGGCATCGGGAGATGTGATCTTGTTCGAAGGCGATGACCACATTGGTCAAGCGGTCAATTTGGCCGCGCGATTGAGCGACCTGGCGGGGCCAGATGAGTTCCTGGCGCCAGCGGGAATGATGACCTCCTTGTTCGTCAACACCCGAGCCGTTCCGGTCGGCAAAGCTGCGGTCCCCGGAATCAAGGAACCGATCGAACTCGTCCGCCTCGCGAATGCCGACCGATCCTGATCACGGCCCCGAGGTCGCAGACTTCACTGACTCGGTGTGTCGGGTCATCGGTGGGTTGCAACCCGGAGAGTTGATCACGTACGGCGAGGTCGCTGCAGAGGCTGGGTTTCCCGGAGCGGCACGGGCGGTCGGTGGGGTACTGCGCGACAGTACGGGGCTTCCGTGGTGGCGCGTTGTCACTGCGGCGGGTCGTTTGGTCCCAGGTAACGAGAAGGAACACGCCCGCCTGCTCGCCGAGGAAGGCGTCGCTACCTCCAACGGGCGAGTTGTGAGTTGATCAACGCATCCCGAGGCGAACACACCATGGCCGATACGCTGAAGCCAAACGAAACGAGTCAAGCTCTATGACGACAACCTTCGCCGATCTCGGCGTATCAAGCGCACTCACCGACGCGCTCGAGGCCCGTGGAATCACCGAACCTTTCTCGATCCAGCGAATCGCGATTCCCGATGCCCTGTCCGGGCGTGATGTCTGCGGAAAGGCGAAGACGGGCTCGGGCAAGACCCTCGCTTTTGGGATTCCGGTGCTGGAGGGTATCGAAACCGCGGAACCGAAGTTTCCACACGCGATCGCGCTCGTGCCTACTCGCGAACTCGCCGTGCAGGTCGCCGAAGAACTTGAACCGCTGGCGAAAGCGCGTGGGGTACGAATCTCCGCGGTGTACGGCGGCGCCAAGATTGAGCGCCAGATTTCCCGCTTAGAAAAAGGTGTCGACTTCGTCGTTGCGACCCCGGGGCGCATGATCGATCTTGTCGAGCGAAAGGCAGTTTCGTTGGAGCGATTGACCCACGTCATCGTCGACGAGGCTGACCGCATGGCCGACATGGGCTTCCTGCCGCAGGTTGAGTGGCTCCTTCGCCAAGCGAAGAACGACCACCAAACGCTGTTGTTCTCGGCCACGCTCGACGGCGTGGTGGATAGTCTCGTGCGCCGCTATCAGCACGACCCAGTATTCCATGAAGTGGAGTCCAAAGAAGTCACCGTCGACCAGATGACCCACCGTTTCATCCAGGTCCACCAGATGGACAAGGTGAAAGTTGCCGGGGCGATCTCGGAGTCTGCTGAGCGGACCATCATGTTCACCGCTACGAAACACATGGCCGACCGTTTGGCGCGCGAGCTCAATCAACTCGGTGTGAAAGCCTCGGCGATCCACGGAGATCTTCGTCAAAACCACCGAGAGAAGGCGCTATCGGACTTCTCTGACGGCAAGTTGGCGGTGTTGGTGGCGACCGACGTTGCCGCTCGCGGAATCCATGTCGATCACGTCGAAGTGGTCATTCACTACGACCCACCCGCGGAGCACAAGACCTACCTCCATCGCTCTGGCCGGACAGCGCGGGCGGGAAGCAAGGGACTCGTCGTCACGTTGCTTCTCTGGAACGAGGAGCTCGAAGTTCGTCGTATGCAAAAACGTGTCGGTCTGGATTTGCCGATGGTTGAGATGTTCTCAAACGACGATCGACTGAAGGATCTCAGCGGTTGGGACCCTCTCGCCGAGTAGCCGCCCAGGTCGGCGACCATGACCCGTTCTGGGGACTGCTCGCTCAAGTCGATCCCGGCGAGGAGCGACGCTGCGCCCAGCAGATCGTCGAAGTTGTGGCGCGCAGCTGGGGCCAACAAATACCCGCTGCCGTACGCGGGCGAGAACTCGGCTCGAGTTCCCATGGGGCCTCGCGAGTACGTCAGCGCCTAGAGGAGATCGCGGAGGGCGGTGGCATCGACCCGGGCCTTATCGGCCGTTGCTGGGAAATGCTGATGGCACGAAGCGACCGGCGGAGTCGAGGCGCTCATTACACACCAACGAACGTTGCTGCCCAGGTCGTCGAACCTGTGCTGGATGGATTCTTCGCTGGGAGAGAAGGCGAGGGGCCACCAGCGCTGACCCCCACGGTCTGGGATCCCTCCTGCGGCGGTGGCGCATTTCTCTTAGCGGCGGTTAGAGCGCTTGAGGCCCGCACCGGAGAAGGTCGGGTTGCACTCGTCGAGCGATGCTTTGCCACCGACATCGACGAGTTCGCGTTGGCGCTCTGCGATGCTGCTCTTCAGATCTGGTCGGACGGCGCTGCTCGGCCCAATGTGTACTGCGTCGATGCCCTTTTGGTCGATGGTGGACAGGACGGGGTTGAGGAGTGGCCAGAGAGGCTGGACATTATCGTGGGAAACCCGCCGTTTCTTGGGCAGCTGTCAACCGATACCACGAGAACCGGCGAGCGGGCTGAACGACTACGAGCCCGATATCCGCACGTGAGTCGCGCCTACCTGGATGAGGCTGGTCTGTTCGTTGCCATGGCCGCCGAACGCGTGAGCGTGAACGGTGCGATCGGACTCATTGTTCCCGCATCACTTCTCGGCGCGGCCGATGCTGTTGACCTTCGCCGGACGGTCGCCGAGACACATACATTGTCACGACTCTGGGTGGATGCCGGGCAATCCTTTGACGCGGCCGTTGACGTTGTCGCGCTGGTCCTTACTGGTCAGGAAACATCGCACACCGAACCGATGACCAGCGTGTGGCTCGAGGGGAAGGAGAGGTCGACACCCACGCCAACACCCGAGAGCTGGGCCCCCTTGTTGGCCGCCGCAGAGGATTCGCCAATCGTGCACCTCGACGACTCGTGCGGACAGTTGGGCGACCTTGCGAGTCTGACCGCAGGCTTTCGACAACACTTCTACGGCATAGCCAACGCGGTTTCCGAGGCTGGTGACGTTGCCCCGAGCCCGGCGATGCCGGCGCTGGTCACGTCCGGAGTCATCGATCCATTGCACAGCCGTTGGGGTAAGCGGCCGCTCAAGTTCGCGAAGGAACGCTGGAACGCCCCGGTGGTCCATTTCGACCGCATCGATGACCAATCGGTTCGAGACTGGTTCGTTTCTCGATGTCGGCCAAAACTGCTTCTCGCCACGCAGACCGCAGTAGTTGAAACGATCGTGGACACCGACGGTTCGATGGTGCCCTCGGTCCCGGTCCTGGTTGTGGAACCAGCAGATGAGGAGATGCTGTGGCGACTCGCTGCCGTACTGACTTCACCGGCGGCGAGCGCGTGGCTCTATCAGCGCGCTGCTGGCACCGGAATGAGTAAGCGAGCCATACGGCTTCGAGCAAAAGAGGTAGCGGCGCTTCCTCTGCCGAGTGAAGTCGCAGCCTGGGACGCCGCAGCTGGGCATGCACAGCTTGCCCACCGGTCGAGCTTGGCTGGCGACATCGAAACCTACGTGGGTGAGATGCGCTCGCTT
>CAZLWE010000010.1:0-72499 GCA_964562985.1 uncultured Acidimicrobiales bacterium | reverse complement strand
CGATGGAAGACGACGACGAAGCCATGGAAGACGACGACGAAGCCATGGAAGACGATGAGGACGCCATGGAGGACGACGCAGTAAGCGCCGACTTCGCCAACTTCGACGAAGTCCTGGAGGCTGCTCAAGGCCAGACCGTTCAGTTGTGGATGTGGGGCGGCGACTCCGTCCTCAACGACTACATCAACAACACCTTGGCCCCAGCGGTTGCTGAACAGGGCGTAACGCTCGAGCAGGTCCGTATTGATGCCACCTCCGACGGCATCAACCGCATCGTCTCAGAAATCGAGGCTGGCGTTGACGACGGCGCAGTCGACCTCATCTGGGTCAACGGCTCAAACTTCTCTCAGGGCAAGGACGCTGGACTGTGGCGTCAAGACTGGGTATCGCTGCTTCCCAATTCCGAGCTCCTCGACCCAGCCGACCCAACCTTGTTCACCGACTTTGGCGTCGCAACCGACGGCCAGGAGGTTCCATGGAGCCGAGCTGCGTTCACCTTCGCCTACGACGGTGACCGCGTAGAGAACCCGCCAACCTCGTTCGAAGAGCTCGCCGAATGGGTTGCCGCTAACCCTGGCCGCTTCACCTATCCAGCTCCTCCGGACTTCACCGGTTCGGCATTCGTTCGCCAAGCCGTTCAGGCGCTCGGCGAAGACGCTGCCTTCGAATTGCTCAACGGCATGACCCCGAACCTCTGGCAAGAAGGCACGAGCTTCCCAGTCGACGAAGCGGAGCTGAACCAGCTCTTCGGCAACGGCGAAGTTGACCTCGCAATGAGCTATAACCCGAACTTCGTACAGGTAAATGTCGACCAAGGCATCTTTGCCGACACGTCGGCACCGTTCGTCTTCGAAAGCGGAACACTCCAGAACGTGAGCTTCCTCGCCCTACCAGCGAACGCTGGTTCGGCAGCCGGCGCCATCGTCGCCGCGAACGTCACCCTCGACGCGACTCTCCAAGCGGAGAAGTTGATCCAGGTTGGTGTGCCATCAGTCGTCGACGTCGAGGGTGAACTTGAGCCATCCCCATTCCAACTGACCGACTTTGGTACTCCTCTTGAGGAACTCCAAGCCGATCAGGTTGGAGTTCTCGACGAGCGTTGGAGAGTAGAAATCACACAATGAGCGAAGAACGTGTCGATCTGGTCGTAATCGGAGGCGGGTCCGCGGGCCTCGTGGCTTCCCACGGTGCTGGCGGGCTTGGCGCCGAGGTGGTGATGGTTGAACCAAATCACCCTGGCGGCGACTGCCTCTGGCACGGCTGTGTCCCGAGCAAGCGATTGCTCACCGCAGCCAAGGTGGCGCACACGATGCGCACCGCCGATCATCACGGCATCAAAGCCGTTGATCCTGAGATCGATTTCCAAGCGGTGATGCAGAGCGTCAAGGACGCCCAGAATCACATCGCTCCCCACGACTCGGTCGAACGCCTCGAAGAAAGCGGCGTACGGGTTATCCCGGCGTACGGCAAATTCTGTGGAAAGACCAGCATCGAAGCAGACGGCGAGGTCTTGCATTTCCGCAAGGCCATGATCGCCGTCGGCGCCAAGCCGTCGATCCCCCCAATCACGGGGCTGCGTGAATCGAACCCGCTCACCTCCGACGATGTCTGGGACTTGAAAGAGGCCCCAGCTCGTCTTGCGGTCATCGGTGGTGGCGCGATCGGGTGTGAACTCGGCCAAGCGCTGAGCCGACTCGGTTCAAAGGTCACCTTGTTCGAGTACGCACCGAAGGTCATGCCGTTCCTCGGCGACAACGTCGGCGAGCTCATCGCCGAGCGTTTCCGCGCCGAAGGAATCGACGTTCGCGACGGCACCGGTGTCCAAGAAGTAAAGACCAACGCCGACGGCACCTACACCCTGATCGCCGCCAAGGCCGGCACGGAAGACTCAGAAGAGTTCATCGTCGACGCCATCTTGTGTGCGACCGGCCGTAGCCCAAACACGAAGGATCTTGGCCTCGAAGAGGCTGGCGTTGAGCTCGACAAGCGAGGGCTCGTTATCGTCAACGATCGCCTCCAAACATCCAACCCACACATCTTTGCTGGCGGAGATGTCGTCGGAAAGAAGCCTTTCACCCACACCGCTGGTGCACACGGTTCGACCATCGTCGGCAACGCGCTCTTCAAGCTACGCCGCACGGTGAACCACGATCAGATCCCCTTTGCGATCTTCTGCGAGCCAGAGGTTGCGAGCGTCGGCCAGATCGAAGCCCAAGACGGAGACAAGGACTTCGAGGTTCACCACATCGACCACGAAGAGGTCGACCGCGCAATCACCTCAGGAGACCCGGTTGGGTTTACCGAGCTGTTCACCGTCGGCGGCAAGCTCGTGGGCGCCACAGTGGTCGGCGACACCGCAGGCGAGACCATCAACGAGCTCACCTTGCGTGTGAAGAACAGTGCGAAGCTGTTGGATATCGGCTCGATGATCCGTCCGTACCCAACCCATGCCGAGAGTTCGGCCAAGGCTGCCAACGAGAAGCTGCGTGAGAAGTACTTCTCGGCGAAGACTCGCAAGGTCACTATGCCAATTCTGGACTTCCTGGATCGGTTCGACCATCCCGGAGGTGGCTGATAACGAAGGCCACTCGCTGGAGCACGGTGATAAACACCGCTCCAGCGAAGATCCATAGGATCGGTTCGGCCTGAGATCGCCACGCGAGCGCCACAGACATCACGATGATGGTTTCGGTACCTTCGGTGAGTCCGGCGTTGGAAAAGTCGAGACTTCGTCCGTCGCCGCCTTCGCCCAATTTCAGTCGTTCGGCAAGACTGGACCACGCCAAGAAGGCCGTCCCGTTGAGGTAGTAGGCAAGGAACAGCACCAGCGCCGGCAGCCGCAACTCTTCACCTGCGAATCCAAACCCGACTAGGAGCCCGCCGTAGATGGCAAAATCCGCCACGATGTCTAGGAATCCGCCTAACTCGGTCGGGCCGTTGGCGCGCGCAACTGAACCATCGAGGCCGTCAACGCCGCGGTTAACCAACCAGAGCACCAACCCGAGACCCCAACGACCGGTGCCCACGGCGACACACGCTCCAACGCCGATGACGAACCCGACTGCGGTCAAATGATTGGCCTTAACCCCACGGTTGGCGAGCCCGTGCCCGAGTCGGCTCATGATGGGGACGATTTGGGAGCGAATGGAAGAGTCGAGCATCGGAGGTGGTCCTCAATACGGGGTGCGGTGCCGGCAATCATTGTGCTCGGACTTCTCACCATTGGCGCGCTCGCCGGGGTGATTTCGTCCTCGCTTCGACCGGGGGCGATTCTGGGAGGATCGTACTCAGCCGATGCGTGGTCCGAGGTATTCGCCGACGCATCCTTTCGACAGTCGATCAGCTTCACCCTCCGAAGCGCAGTCCTGGCGACGCTCATCAGCCTGATCATCTCCATTCCGCTCGCCTTCCTGCTACGACACCGTCGCGGTGCGATCACCCGAACTGCTCTCTCCACCGTCGTCCCGGTACCTCACCTCGTCGCGGCGTCCGTATTGGTGGTGTGGTTGGGGCCTGGCGGACTGTTCGACCGCATCGGTTTAGAGCTCCCCGTCGTACGCGACGGCTTCGGGCTTGGGTTGATCCTCGTCTATGTTCTGAAGGAAGTCCCGTTTCTGATCTTGATTACGCACGCGTCGCTTACAGACGACCTGGCGCGACGAGAAGCGGCAGCTCGGAGTCTGGGAGCACGACGGCTCCGTCGATGGGCGACGGTGACTATCCCAGCCATCTCCCAGCCGCTCGTCCTCGGTAGCTTGCTCGTCGCCGCGTTCGTTGTGGGTTCGACGGAGGTACCCGCCGTTATCGGCCCGCTCAACCCCGAGGCGCTTTCGAACTGGTCGATCACGCGGGTGCGTATCCGAGGACCGATCGCGCGCGCCGACGCGGCGGTCGCACTCGTCACCGCGTCGCTCATTGTCATGGCCGTTACCGCTGCCGTCGCGATCGGCGTGAAGATCACCCGTGAAGCTCGGAGACCGAGGGCATGATCCTCGAACGCATCAAGTTCATCCCGTTGTGGATCGCCGTCTTTCTTTTCTCCGCGCCCTTCTTGATCCTCCCCGTGCGTGCAATCGCGGATGAGTGGCGAAGCCCTGCACTCATTCCGCAACGATTCGGAACCCGGGCGCTCGAGGCGGTGCGAAACGACGCACTGATCGTCGACGCGCTCACCAATTCGATCATCGTCGGTCTCGGCACGATGATCGTCGGGTTGATCTTGGCTTGGCCTGCAGCGCGTTCGCTGTGTGCTCCGGGCACTCCGGCGTTGCTCACGGCGACCGTGCTCGCGCCGGTGCTGCTCCCGCCGCTCGTCGTGGGTGAGGGCCTTCGCGTTTGGTTCCTCCGAATCGGCCTCGCGGATGGGCTCATCGGTATTGGGCTGTCGCATCTGATCAGCGTGGTTCCCTACATGATCCTCGTGCTCCTTCCCGGGTTTACGAGTGCCCTTCGGCGTCGCGAAGAGGCAGCCAGAGTCTTGGGCGCAACGCGCTTTCAGGTGTGGTGGGGAGTAACGACCCGAATCCTCGCAGGCCGCGTCGGCGTGGCGCTCGTTCTGGGATTCACCATCTCGTGGTCGCAGTACGGATCGAGCCTGGGCGTGGGCGGTGGCATTCCGATGTTGCCGCTCGTCCTCGTGCCGTTCGTGCGCAGCGACCCACAGATCGCAGCCGTACTCGATCTGATCTTCCTGCTGCCGCCGTTCCTGCTCTTCGCGTCAGCCCTCCGGGCTGGCGTCGACCGAGCGGCTTGATGCGATCCGACGAGCGAAGATCACACTCAGGCCAATCGTAATCACTGTGAGGCCAACACCGAAGAGAAATCCGGTGCTTCCAGGCTCGCTCGCCTGCGACACGGTGAAGGTCGTCAGGGTCGACCCTGGCGCCATCCCGATGACCGTTGCGAGAAAGTACCGAGAGAAGCGAACTCTCGTAAGGCCAATCCCATAGTTGACGACGTTGAACGGCATGATCGGCATGATTCGCAAAACGAGGACCGACAGGAACTCCCGCTCTCCCACAAACTCATCGATTCGGGTGAATCGGTCGCCGAGCAGCTCGACGATTCCTTCACGACCGAGCCGACGAGAGATACAGAAGGTCAGCGAGCAGCCAATAGCGGCACCGACGAGCGTGACCGCAAGCCCGGTCGCAAACCCGAAAAGTGCTGCTGCAGTGATGGTGATAAAGGTTCCCGGAGCGAAGATGACGACGAGCGCCACGTAGACGGCGACGAACCCGACTGCGCCCCATCGACTATCCGCTGCTGACTCAAGCGCATCTCGTAACCCGTCGAGTCCGACGAGGGCCAGTGCGATGCCACACGCGACTAGCAGCAGACCAAGTGCACTCAGGCGAACGATCGCTAGGCGACGGTCGGGGGATGTATCCGTCCCAGATTCTCGTTCCGTTGCCATGACGACCTAAGCGTACGGCGAGGATCCCTAGATCGTGAAGGGTTACGCCCCGAGTTGAGTGGAGCGACCGCTAGTTACCCGGCGTGCGACCACGATGCTGGCAATGATTGCGATGCCGGTAATGACCGCCGGGATGAGGAACGCAGTACTCGTCATGTCACCAGCTTGGGACACGGTCCAACACGTCAAAGCCGTGCCGGGCAGAATGCCGAGGATCGATGCCGGTACGTATCGAGAGAACCGAACGTTGGTAAGCCCGGACGCATAATTGAGGCCGTTGAACGGAACGATCGGCAACAACCGAAGAACGAAGATGGAGAAAAACTCTCGTTCGCTGATGAAGTCGTCGACTCGACCAACGCGGTCGCCGAACAACTCAACCACACCTTCACGGCCGATCACTCGTGCGATCAAGAACGCAAGCGCCGACCCGATCGTGGCGCCGGTCATCGCGACAAACAAGCCGCCCGAGAATCCGAAGAGGGCTGCGGCGGTGACCGTCGCGAAACTCCCAGGGGCAAAGGCCACCACGAGCACGATGTAGACGGCAATAAACCCGGCGATGCCCCACGGACTATTCGAAACGGCTTCGAGGGCATCTGCGAGGCTTTCCGTGCCGACGAACACCAGCAGTACCACTGCAGAGATCACCAAGGTGGCGAAGAGCAGGCCGAGGCGCAGGACGGCGAGTCGCCTGGGCGATTCACTCATCGAAGGCCCGCCTGATGGTCATGCCGAACGCTTGGTCGGCAAGGGAAGGAGTTGCACCAGCTCGCGGTTCTCTTCGATGTCGTAGACGGCATGTTGTACACATGCTGGCACCGATTTGTCGCGGTCGGGGTGGCCCATGATGTAGGCACAGGCTTCGAGCCGTTCTTGGGCCACGAGAATTTTCTCATCTTCAGCTCGGGTGCCGAGCTCGATGTGTTGCCATGCCGCCGCCGTGTCGGCCGCATCGATGAACTGGTGCATAACGAACGTCATCGGCCGGAAATCCTTCCAGGCTGAGGACAACCCGCCACCTCGTTCGATGAAGCGACGAGCCCAGCGGGCGCCGCTAGGAACGAACTTCGGTGTTGCCGCCACGGACCGAGCAATGCGTACCGACGCTTCGAACTTGTCGTAGGTGACCATGTTGCCGGGGAAGGTCTCGAGGGCGGTAGCGACGAACTCGCGGTCGTCAGCGTCGCGATCGTCGACGAACGGCACGTAGGTATCGCCAACCCATCCGCCCCAAGTGGAACGGGTGCAGCGAGTGTCGCCGACGTGAATTGCCTCATATGGCAGACGCGTGCCCACGCCGCGTTCTACTTCGGACCACACGATGTCGGAGGTCAGTTCGCGAAAGCCCTCTTTCCATCGGTTCTCGTTGCCGATGTAGGCCGCTGGCTGGAACGAGAAGAGTCGCCAGCCCTGATCCCAGCAGTTTGCGACGACATCCGCGATCTGGTCGACGTTGCCGGGGGTGACGGTCATGTTGTGCGCGAGGAAGGACTTCACGCCGTAGTCGCGCCGCAGCCGGTCGAACATCTCTGCGAAGTTCGCTCGGGCCTCGTTGAGCTGAGCTTCGGACTCTGGCTTCTTGAAGCCGGTGCGACCGACCATGGTGGTGTCGATGTGGCATGCGAAGGAGATCTCTGGAAAGCGCGGCTTCTCGTTCTCGTCGAGCGCGATCTTGCGGAGGTAGTCGTAGTCGAAGTCGCCGTGGGTGAAGCTCATTGGCTTGCGTCCGTACGACCACATGATCTCGAGCGCCTTCGCGTGATCTTCGGGCTCGAGCAGGCTGACCTCGCCACCGATGAGCTGGGCGTAGGTGGTGCTCACCAGCTTCTCCGAGGTGTACTGCATTTGGCGTTCGACCTCGGCGAGGGTGTGCGGGCCGTCGACACGGACCTTGTTGGCGTCGCTCGAGTGGTAGCAGGGCTTGCAGGAGAAGTCGCACTTTGGAAATACACCGTGGGTTCCCTCGCAGCCGGTGGTGCGCTTGCCCAGCACCTGGCTCGGTATCTGCTGGGCTGCAGGAAGGTCGTTCCACCGCCGTTCTAGCGCGGCTTTCGTTTGCGGGTCGACCGGGCGGGTCCGCAGTTCAAATTCGCGGAGCTGGGAGATAAGCGACATGGTGAGATGCTCTGGGGGTCGGGAGTGGGTTGTCTAGGAGAACCCGCCGCGGAGGTGCTGACTTCCGCAGGGGACACCACTGCGCCAACCCACCTCGGCAGGCTACTCGCCAGGGTCCTCACAAACGAATGCGGATGTTGCGCCTCTTGCGGCCCGGGGAACGGGGTTCCAAACTTGGTTCCGTGGCTGACCGGATGAATCGTAAAGATCTGCGGTTTGCGTTGGAGCATCTGCACCCGGGCGCCACCTCACTTTCGATCATCAGACCGATCGACGACGATCTCCACGCGGACACACCGTCGCACCGTCAAGCGACCGATCATGGCCACGTTGAGCTTGTCGTGGGGAGGATCCCCATCACCAAAGAGCTCGCCGGGCTCATTCCGGAGGTCACCTCGCTGCGGATCCAAAACGTGTACATCGACCGTGACGCGATGGGCACGTTGGCATCACGGTTGGGCATTGTGGAAGAGCTGTGTCTCGAACATACCGGAGTGTTCGATGACGGCGCGACGGCGATCGCCGGTGGGCTGACTCACGGCCTACTCAGAACACTGCGCGTACCGGGGAACAAGCTCGCCTCGCTGGTATCCGGGTGATCTTGGGCTCTCAGCCGCAACTGGAGACGCTCGATGTTTCACAGAATAGTTTTACGAGTGACCACGTCGCCGCACTGCTGCGAGACCTGCCTGAGGTGACCCCAACCCTCACCCAGCTCGCAATGAACGCCATGGTGATGGTGGCCGATCGCGCCCAGCTTCGGACAATCCCCGAGCTCTATGACATCAATCTTCCGTTGCGCTCACTCGAACTGTGAATGAACCAGCTACAGAACAAACACATCGCGCAAATTCGCGCGGCCTACCCCGACCTCGAAGAACTCGACATACGCCACAACTCGATCAACCGTGAAGGCGTAGCGTCGCTCCTTAGCGAAGCCGATGCTGGAGTGACCGCCCAGATCGACGGGAACCCTGGCTTGTTCTCATGGCGGTCGCAGCTCGCCGGTAAGGTCGTGGCGGCTGCTGCAGGTGCAATAGCGTTCTTCTTCTTCTTTGGAGCGCCGGTGTGGTTGACGTTCCCCGCCACCATCATCATTAGATTTGTCGGTGGCTTGATCCTGGCCCCGTTGCTTCGTCGCGACGAAGCTCGCACGAAACGACTAGCGGCGGAGTCGCCCCCTGAGCTTGGAGAGCAGACCGACTGAGCCAACCTTCGCTGGCTCGACGGCCACTTCGTTCGTGGGCGCCTCGCCGGTGGTCACGTAGTAGGCGAGTCCGTTACAGGTGAGGTCGAATTCGCCGTACTTCTCGACGAGGTGTGCAGGCGGCTCGAACTTCTTGACGTGCATGGTGTCGTGCGCCAGCTGGGTGAACGGTGACCGGTCGAAGGCTGCCATGACCTGTGATGCCGACATGCGGTTCTGCTCGGGCGAGTTGAAGATGTAGTGCGCAACGACGCGAGCGTCGGCCTCGTCGATGTCTTGATTCTCCACCAGGTGCCGGAAGATCTCTTCCTCGTTCGAATCGAGCTGGCACCAGTTCGGCACCAAGTCGGGCATTTTGGCGAAGCCGTAGTGGGTTCCCGACGGCCCCTTGACCGCAACGTGGTGACCCTTCGGGCTGTAGTAGAGCGGGCCGCCGTCGAGGTAGAGCACCCCGCCGGGTTCGAGCACCCGGTCGCATTCGAGCAAGAAGGCGTCCATATCCGAGATGTGTTCGAG
This sequence comes from uncultured Acidimicrobiales bacterium, assembly GCA_964562985.1. Classification (GTDB taxonomy): domain Bacteria; phylum Actinomycetota; class Acidimicrobiia; order Acidimicrobiales; family SHLQ01; genus SHLQ01. The sequence continues at coordinate 63,242 of CAZLWE010000010.1, read as the reverse complement.
CACAGCACGGCCGAAGAGCATCGAGAAGCTGTCATCGGGGAAGTCGAGCTTGCCGACCTCGTTTTGGTGGATGGTAATCGGGTAGTCCCCCACGCTCGATTCCAGCCCCTTGGTGGTGAGGTTCGAGGCGACGACATCGAGGCCGGTGAGTGCGTGCAACACCTTGGCGCTGGCGAGCTTCCCGTCGGACCCAATCTCCAAGATCGGGAGTGTCGTCTGGTCGCTGGTGAGGAGCGTGACATTGCCGAGCAGCCGGGTGAAGGTGCCCTTGATGACCGGAATGCGCGACTCGTTCCACTTCGTGGTGCCGATGAGGGCGCTGTCGAGCTCCCGGTCGACAGTAGCGAGCTGTTCCTCCACAGTGGCGGTGGTCATCGCCTTGACACTACTGGCTTAGGCCGGGCACCTCACACCGACATGGCCGAGGCGATGAGCCCGGTAGGCAAGACTGGTGAGGTGAGTATCGAACCCCTCGATAGCGAACTTCCCGACGATTGGGATGATCTCGACCCGGAGAAACTTCGGGAGTGTGAGTACTGGCGCTGCGGTGAGCTGTTCGAGACCAAGACCTCGAACCAGGTCTTTTGTCGCAAGGCATGTCGAAGCCGTCAACGAAAGTGGGAGCGGGCCCAAGCGCGCAAAGAACGCAAGCAAGCACCGCGCCGCGGCCGCTGAGCACTACCAATCATCAGGCCATCGGATTATGTGGGGTTCGCGACGATCTCGGAAGATCGCGATCTCGTCGTCCTGGTCTGCTCTCCAACGCGCAGCGGCGCTAGCGTGAAAGGCCGAGCGGCACCCACCGCCCCCACCCGCCTGGCGAGACCGAGCGGTGCGGAAGATACAGCCCCCGTAGCTCAGTGGATAGAGCGTCGGTTTCCTAAACCGTGCGTCGCAGGTTCGATTCCTGCCGGGGGCGCAATTATTCACTCTGTGCATCTTTTTGAACGCCCAATGTCACTTCACTGTCATATTTGTTGACAATGGGGTGAATGAGAAGGCACTTCTCACTCCTCGTTCTTGGGGTGGCCATATTCGTTTCCGCGATTGTCGCGCAGGGCTCCACGACCGTTCAGGTGCCTACGGTCGAGGTTCTGTCGGCATCGCTCAGCCCGACGAGTGTGGCGCCAGCCGTTTCGGAGATAACCCCAGCGTCGAGCACATCAACACCCATCGGACCAACCACGAGCGCTGCGCCACTCATCAATCCCGCATGTTCAGCCGCCAGCTTCGCGTTCGCTGACGAGAACCCAGAAAGCCAAGATCTCGCAAGTCGAATCGACCTAGCCCTCGAACACTGGGGGTTTAGCGGCCATGACGTGAGCGTGTCGGTCTGGGTGGAAGGTTGGGGCGAGGTCGCCACTCACAACCCAGACTTGCGCTTACATCCAGCCTCAAATCAGAAGGTACTAACGGCCATCGGCGCCAACGCAGTCTTGGACCCCGCCGCTTCACTCACGACACGAATCGAGTTGCTCGGTAACGATCTCGTTATTCGCGCTGGTGGAGACCCAACCCTGACATTCCCTCGGCTGCTGGAAGCCATCGACTCCGCGCTGGCGAGGATCGGGACGTCGATCGACCGAATCATCCTCGATGTCACCGAATATCCACAAGTCCCAGCCGCCGACGGTTGGCTCGAGCGACACACACCTGCCTACGTCGGGCCGCTGTCGGGGTTGATGTTGAACAACAACCGCTGGACAGCAGACGAGTTGCTCATCCGTAATCCCGAGCAGGCGAACGGCGAACGAATCGCCTTCTTCCTGCGGGAGCGCGGTGTCGAGGTTGGCTCGGTGTTCGTCGCACGATTGGCCAAGCCAGCCGCTGGTACAACGATCGCAACCATTGAGTCGGAGCCGATTGCTTCGATCGTCCAAACGATGCTGCGTACCAGTGACAACGCCAAGGCCGACCTGCTCCTGATGGAAACAGGTCGAGCGAGTTCAGGCGAAGGCTCGCTGGCCAGCGGCGCCGAGGCAATCGAGTCGGTGCTGTGGGAGAACTGCGGTTCGCTCGATGGTCTGATCGATGACGGATCGGGGTTGAGTCGAGAGAACTGGCGCTCTGCTCGCTCGTTGGTGCGATCGATGGTCGCTATCCACAGGACACCTGAAGGTCAGCTGTTGCGCTCGCAGATGCCCGTCGGCGGTGTGTCGGGCACCCTCGCAGGTCGCTTCGGTGGCGCGAACGCCGGCCTCGTCCAAGCGAAAACCGGCACACTATTTACTGCTCGTGCATTGAGCGGCTGGGCCCGAATGGCGGACGGTCGAGACGCGATCTTCTCGGTGATCGTCAATGGTGAAGAGGGCACGATGGGCAGCGCGATTCCCGCAATCGACGCCCTCGTCAAGGAGATCGTCCGCATCCCGGCACCACCGGTCGAGCCGGTCGAAGAATCCACCGCGCCGACGCCACTCGAGCCGGTCGAAGAATCCACCACAAAGACTCCCCTGGACCCGTTGGAGGAATCCATCGAGAACGGGCTCCTACGCACCTTGGGCAACGCTCCAAGTGAGTAGCGTCGGCGTCTCCTTAACTTTGCGTCACGAAATTTCTTGACGGACTTTGATGCGGGTGCCCGCATAAATCGCTCGATCTAGGCGATGATTGAAGGTAATGAGAAGGTTCTTCTCGCCACTCATGCTGGGAGTGGCCCTTGTCGCTGCGGGATGCGCGACTGAAGGCTCCGCCGCAACCGGAGCCCCAATTGTCGACGTCGAGGTTCTGTCCCAAGACGTTGCACCGTCGACCACGACGATCACCACCACGACCACCGTGGCGCCCACCACCACGACCGTCCCACCGCCCACCACCACGACCACTACGACGATCCCGATCAATCCGGCGTGCTCGGCGAACGGCTTTGGAAGCGATGAAATCCACCCAGACGCCCAGGGGCTCGCGACGAGAATCAACGCGGCGATTGAGCATCCAGGATTCGCCGGCCACGATGTGAGTATCTCGGTTTGGGTCGATGGCTGGGGCGAAGTTGCGACGCACAACCCGGACTTGCTCCTGAACCCGGCATCGAACCAGAAGGTCATCACGGCGATCGGTGCCAACGAACTACTCGACCTCGATGCGAGGCTCACCACGGAGATCGAGTTACTCGGCAACGATCTGGTAATTCGTGCGGGTGCTGACCCCACGTTGACGTTCTCACGTCTAATGGGGGCGATCGATACCGCGCTGCCGCGCCTCGGCACATCGATCGACCGAGTCATTATCGACGTCACGGAGTTTCCACAGATACCGGAAGCCGACGGGTGGCTCGACTGGCACATGCCCCAATTCGTTGGTCCGTTGTCTGCGCTGATGCTGGAGAACAACCGATGGACGCAGGACCCCACCTTGCTGCGAGACCCCGACCAGATCAATGGGCAGCGGATTGCGTCGTTCCTCAGAGATCGTGGCGTCAACGTCGCTTCGGTTGCCGTCGCGCGGCTGGTGAGTCCTGCGGCAGGCGAACAAATCGCCACCGTGCAATCAGAACCAATCGGGTCACTCATACGTTCCATGTTGCTGTCGAGCGACAACCAACACGCAGATCTACTGCTGATGGAAGCCGGTCGCGTGGCCTTGGGTGAAGGCTCGCTGGCTGCCGGTGCGGCGGCGGTCGACGCCGTCTTGTTCGATAGCTGCGGTTCGCTTGACGGCACCACCAGCGATGGCTCCGGCTTGAGTCGAGCGAACTTTCGCACGGCTCGTTCGTTCGTGCAGTCGATGGCTGCACTTCACGGCACACCTGAAGGCGAACTGTTGCGCTCACAGCTTCCGGTCGGTGGAGTTTCGGGCACGCTCGCAGGACGCTTCGGTGGCGCGAACGCCGGACTCGTCCAAGCCAAGACCGGCACGATCCTGACCGGTCGCTCCCTCGGTGGTTGGGCGCGTATGGCCAACGGCCGAGACGCGATCTTCTCGGTCATCGTGAACGGCGCTGACGGCGCAACGAGCGGATCCGTTGCAGCAATCGATGCCCTCGTCCGTGAGATCATTGTCAATCCTGCTGGCACACCAGATTCACTGGCAGCCGCCGAGTAACTATCGCCGTACTGGCGACGTGGCCTATCTTCAAGTCGTGGCTACCCCAGCAACCGTGTTTCTCGATAGCGAGGGCATTCCCTACACCGAACACCGCTATGACCACGATCCTGCGGCTGAGTCGTTCGGTTTGGAGGCGGCCGAGCTATTGGGTCTCGATCCCGATGTGGTGTTCAAGACGCTGCTCGCCCGCCTCGATGGCGATGGCCCCCTAGTGGTGGCGATCGTGCCTGTAAGCGAGATGCTGAACCTCAAGGCACTCGCGAAAGCTGCCGGAACGAAACGTGCCGCCATGTCGTCGATCCCCGACGCCGAACGATCGTCGGGCTACGTCAAAGGCGGGATAAGCCCGTTCGGGCAACGTCGCCCGCTTGCAACCTTCATCGACGAGACCGCGGAGATCTGCGACCAGATCTATGTCAGTGGTGGCCAGCGGGGCTTCGATATCGGCCTTGCGCCTCGCGCATTGATCGGGGCGCTCGACGCCACCGTCGCAGCGCTGACCTAGATCGCGTCAGCGTCGGGCGTCGCTGGCGTTTCATGGTCCGTGAAGCGCTCCCGCAGCCAACGTCCCACTTCGATCAACACGGTGACACTCAGGGCGAAGCCGAAGGCCACCCACAACGCCGTTGATGGATCTTCAACGGCGGATCCGAAGAAGAAGCCGAGCAAGCCTCCATAGGTAGCCCACAGTGAAGTTGCGAGGAGATCCCACCGGGTGAACCAGGCCAAGAACGGTTGGCCGGTCAGACCGCAACTGAACGTCATGGCCGTGCGTCCACCGGGGATGAAGCGCGCCGTGATCAACAGCAACCCTCCACGCTTGCGGATCTGATTACCGGTGGCGATCAACCGTTTCTCGCCTTTTTCGCCGCGGAAGAAAATCCTCCGTAAGAGCTTGTCGGATCGATTTCCGATCAAATACGCGAACGAGTCTCCGAGATAGGCACCGATCGCCGCGATGACGATTACCAAAATGACGGACAGCACGCGTTGATCGTCGATGAGCATGCCGCCGCCCGACGCGACACCGCCAGCGATGACGCTGAACTCCGATGGAACTACGGGAAAGACGGAATCGAGAAATGCCACCACAAAAAGGAACAGCAGGAACCACGGGTTCTGCGAGAGATCAATGACGAATTCCTCGGTCGACTCCAAGAGTTCCAAAAACCCATCGAACACGATGTCGACCCTACCCGTAGTATGAGAGCTACTCGCTATTTGTTCAGGAGAAGTGCCGATGAGTCTCGCAGTGGCGGCCGCAGGTGCAGTGCAGGCAACGAAGATCTACGGTTCCGGTGATACGGAGGTCCGCGCACTCGACGACGTCACCGTCTCGTTCGCTCGAGGCCAGTTCACGGCGATCATGGGCCCGTCGGGATCGGGCAAGTCGACGCTGATGCATTGTCTCGCAGGACTCGACACCTTGACCTCCGGGCACATCATGATCGGCGAGACAAACTTGGCCGAACTTTCCGAGAAGCAGCTCACCTTGCTCCGACGAGAACAGGTGGGATTCGTATTTCAGGCGTTCAACCTCATTCCCACATTGACCGCCCGCGAGAACATCACCCTGCCGTTGGATCTCGGCCGCACCGCTCCCGATGACGTGCTGCTCAACGAGATCGTGCAGGCCGTCGGCCTTGCGGACCGACTCACCCACAAGCCCAACGAACTGTCGGGGGGACAACAGCAACGTGTTGCGGTCGCTCGAGCTTTGGCTTCACGGCCCGAAGTGATCTTCGCCGATGAACCGACCGGCAACCTCGATAGCCAGACCGGCGCGGAGATTCTGAACTTCTTGCGTCGCGCCGTCGATGAGTTCGGTCAGACCATCGTGATGGTCACCCACGATCCAACCGCAGCCGCGTACGCGGACCGAGTCTTGTTCCTGGCCGATGGCAAGATCGTCAGCGAGTTGATGGACCCAACAACCGAGAGCATCTTGGAGTCGCTGCGCTCCGCATCTCACCCCCAAGACATCTCACAGTCCTGATCAAGGCTCAACTATGACGGCATCTTCGCCGACCACATCACTGTGGGTAGTGATGCACCAACCATCGTTCCAGCGAACCGACTGGGCCAACTCCTAACCGAGGCTCGCCAACGCGGCGGCACCGACCTGGAGGAACTCGCGACAACCAGTGCGTTCACCGTTGGCGAACTCGCGGACTTTGAAGCAGGTCACCGCGTCCTCAACGACGAGATCGTGGCGTCGATCACATCGTTGTACGCACTGGACTGTGGGCCGATCATTCCCCAGCGTGCGGAACTCACGATCGACCTAAACCAAAATCTGTTGACCGCATCGGGCCATGCGTTGCCACTGGATTCGGCCGCTCATCAGCACGTGCTGGATCGCTATCTGTCGCTGCTCTACGTCCTTCGAGACCGGGCCCCCGGATCGAGCGTGCCACTTCGTGGCGAAGACCTCGACATCCTGGCCGCGTCACTTGCCGAACGACGTGAACTTATCGAGGAGCAGCTGCTCGCCTCGATGCTCGTCGAAAACGACGTTGTCCCTGGACTCGTCGGCTGGTTCAAGAGCCGGCTGTGGGTTCCAACCGCCGGAGCGATCGTTAGTGCGGTATCGGTGGGGACGCTCATCATGGTTAGCGGAACAGCTGAAGCGCCCGCCGAGTCGACAGAAGAGCCCGAACCAGAACCCGAACCGCTTCGAGGCCTCACCGCCGCCGGCGCAGCCATCATCACGGTGCCGACAGACTCAACGACCACGACACCCACAACTACTCCGCCGCCATCGACCGGCGAGGCGACCGGGCCAGTCATCGGGTCGAGGACCTCGGTGCCGAGCACGGTCGCCAATCCAGCCCCTGCCGGATCGACCAGCCTGCCTGCGCCTCCTGCGACAGACGCTCCGGCGGAGGTCGCATTTGCGAACACCCCGCAGGCAATAGGCGCTCAGGCAGAGGCGTTGTTGCCATTCGATTGGCAAGAAACTTTGCCCGGGTGGGAGATCAACTACCTCGGACCCGACGACCGGTTCCGGGGCCTCACCTATCCCTACGAGAAGTCGATCGACATGTTCGTACGCGACAACGACACCCCGGAGTCGCTGGCGGGCATCCTGGCCCACGAGTTGGCCCACGCGATCGACGTGGAACACTTCGGTGACGGAGAGCGCAACGAATGGCGTCAAGCTCGCAATATCGATGATGCCCCATGGTGGCCCGACGCCTACGCCAGCGATTTTGAAACCGGTGCCGGTGACTTTGCCGAATCGTTTGCCTACTGGGCCTTGGGTGACGAATCATCATCTCGGATCGGCGGCAACCCAAACGCCGAACAACTCGTACTGATCCAGTCCTTCGTCAACGGGATCTAAAGCCCTTTGCCGTCGGATTCACGGCCCAGTGTGGTGACATCACCACACTGTGACGAGCGTCACATGAACTGCCGCGACTTCTGGAGTTACCCATGCGTCATTTAGATGTCCGACACCGGCATGGTTTCCCGCCACCGGGTCGGTGTCGGACCAATTCGTACAGTCGCTGAGACCAATTCCCCCTTTGGTTTCCGCAGGGCTCCCTTCCCCCAAGGTCTGTGAGCCCAAGTTTTTTGGCCTCGGCTCGGTTTCCCGCCACCGAGTCGGGGCCAAAACTAGAAGTTCGGCTCTGGGTCGGTTTCCCGCCACCGGCTCAGAGTCGGGCCCTTTTTCGGCCTACTGTTCATAGGGGCCCCGAGGAGGAACCTTGCGAAGCAGCAGCATCGCCTTAGCAACAGTCGCCGGAGTGTTCCTTCTGACAGGCGTCGTCGTTATTGGTCTGCTGGCATCTGGTGTTATCGACATTCGTTGGCCATGGGAAGACGTCGTTCAGGAGACTGCTGAGGTTGGCGTGGACGTCGAGGAAGGGCCGACGGTCATCGCCGTTTCACCGATCTCTTTGGACTGCCGAGCGCGAGTAACTGCCAGCGTGCCCGTCATTGGAACCCAAAGAACTTCGGTCGCCGGGGCCACGATCAGCACCGACACGGTTCGCATGCGGGCGATTGGCGACGTCGACACCTGCGTGAACTCCGATGGTGTCGAGATCATCGAGCGAGCCGACGGCACCACCGGGGTAATCATCGATGCCGATGCCATTGAGTTCGTGCGTCCACGAGTGGACGCTGTGGCCACCCAAGGCTCGGTCACGACCGACCGCGGCATCATCAACCAGCTGGTCGAGGTACTCCCCTGGACCAACGAAGATGATGAGTTGACACCCGCGGCCTTCGCCTTCGCACAGACGGTGATCGGCGGGTCCGAATGCATGCGAGCGGCCTATGACCAAACCGAAGCCGCCATCGTCACCGCCTACCAAGACCAAGTCGTAGCCCAAGGCGCCGATCCCGATGACGTCGACGTCATCATCGCCGGCATCCCTGATTTCGGTCAGAACGAGACTCCGGTACTCGGCGAGTTCGAATTCGCCGAAGAGCCCGGAACCACCTGCGAGGTTGCAAGCCCGTAAAGCCGGTTATTCGCCGCAATCGCACATTCGCTTCGCTCGGTGTGCTCTGCGGATGAAGGCACCTACCAACGGCAGTAGTCTTAGGGCCGTGATTCGAATATTCGACACTGGAGCATCGATGGTCGTGCCTTTTGAGCCTGGCCCGATTGTTCGCATCTATGTGTGCGGGATCACACCGTACGACTCGACACATCTTGGCCATGCCAACACCTACCTCACCTACGACCTGCTAATCCGGCGTCTTGAGGATCTGGGCCACGAGGTGCAGATGGTCCGCAATGTCACCGATGTCGATGATTCGATCCTGCCCAAAGCCCGTGAACTCGGCATTGACTTCTTGGAGCTCGCGGCCAGGGAGATGGCCCGCTTCCACGGCGACATGACCGCCATGGACATGCGTCCCCCGATTGCCGAGCCTCGCGCGACCGAGTCCATCGATGCGATGGTCGACTTGATCGCTCGACTCCAAGAGAAGGGCCACACCTACGAGGTCGACGGGATCACGTATTTCGATGTGAGCACGGCGTCGGAGTTCGGTCGACTCTCCGGATACGCGGAAGACACCATGATCGAGTTCGCTGCTGAACGCGGCGGTACGCCAGAGGACCCCCGCCAACGCAACCCGCTCGACTTCATCCTCTGGCAACCATCGGCTGACGACGAGCCATCGTGGGATACCCCGTTCGGTCCGGGCCGACCTGGCTGGCACATCGAGTGCAGCGCCATGAGTTGGGCACAATTCGGGGAGACCCTCGACATCCACGGCGGCGGATCTGATCTCATCTTCCCTCATCACGAATGCGAACGAGCACAAAGTGAACTCGGCTACGGCGAACCATTCGCCAAGCATTGGATGCACACCGGCATGGTTGGATACGAGGGCACCAAGATGTCGAAATCACTTGGAAACCTGGTGTTCGTAAGCGACCTCGTCACCACGCACTCGCCTCAAGCGGTGCGACTCGCGCTGATGGGCCACCACTACCGAGACGACTGGGAATGGTTTGATGGCGACATCGACGACGGCCAAGAGCGATTCGAACGCATCGTTGCCGCAGTCGAATCCGGTACGGGCCCGAACCCCGAGTCGGCGCTGAACGCCGTACGCGCGGCCCTCGACGATGACCTCGACGCCCCCGCCGCCCGCGACGCGCTCGACAAACTCGCCAAAGCCATCCTGGGTGGCACCGGCGCAGACCCACAGTCGGGGCAAGGCCTAGCTGTTGCAGCTCGACTAGTCGGAGTGCAAATTCCGTGAAGATCTACGACACCTTGCAACGCAAGATCGTCGACTTTGTCCCACGCATTGAAGGCCAAGTGTCCTTCTATGCCTGTGGCCCGACGGTCTACAGCCACCCTCATCTCGGACACGCCCGCCAGGCAATGACGTGCGACATTGCTCGCCGCTACTTCGAGTACTCGGGCTACGACGTGCACCACGTCGCCAATATCACCGACATCGACGACAACATCATCAATCGGGCTCTGGACGAGGGAACGACCGAACCTGAGGTAGCGAAATATTGGGAAGCCGTCTACATCGAGGCGATGGACGCACTCAACATCCTTGCGCCGCACGATCGGCCTCACGCGACCGAATACGTCGAGGAGATGGTCGCCTTCATCGAAGATCTCGTTGCGAAGGACGCTGCGTATCAGACCGACAGCGGCGTATATCTCCGAGTGCGTTCGATCGAAGACTACGGCGCACTCGTCCACCGCACCGCAGACGAGATCGCAGAGAACGCCCTCAACCGTGTAGCAGCGGATGCGTCGAAAGAAGACCCGCTCGACTTCGCGCTGTGGAAAGCCGCCAAACCAGGCGAACCAACCTGGGACTCGCCATGGGGATCAGGGCGCCCGGGCTGGCATATCGAATGCGTGGCGATGAGCCTTGGGGTACTCGGCGACGGCTTCGATCTCCACGGTGGCGGGGACGACCTGATCTTTCCTCACCACACGAACGAACGCGCTGAGGCCATAGCGGCCGGTCGACCCTTCTCTCGCTACTGGCTACACAACGCCATGCTCAACATCGGCGGCGAGAAGATGTCGAAATCGCTGAACAACTTCCAGACGATTCAGCAACTCCTGGATGAAGACCCGCTCAATGCCCGGGCGCTTCGGCTCCTCCTTCTTCGCACCCACTACCGCAAGATCATCGAGATCAATGTCGACGTCATGGCCGATGCTCGAGAGGGCATCAAACGACTCGATGCGATGGCACGCAAGGCAGCCAATGCAGGAGTCGACCCCGATGCCGTCGAGCGCGACGAAGCTACCGTTGCGCGGTTCCGGGAGGCGATGGATCACGACTTTGGCACCGGCGACGCGATGGCAACCGTGTTTGAGACCGTTCGTCGAGCGAACGGCGCCCTAGACGGGAACGATGAATCCAATCAGGCTGCAGCTCTCGCCCTCACCGCCATCGAACTCGCAAACGTTCTGGGACTACAGGTCTCCCTCGATGCTGGCGCTGCCTCATCGGGTGACGACGACGCCAAGATCGAAGCACTCGTGGCAGCCCGCACCCAAGCCAAAGCCGACAAGGACTTCGCCGAAGCCGACCGCATCCGCGATGACCTCGCCGCAATGGGCATAACCCTAGAAGACACCGCCACCGGTCCTATCTGGTACCGCTAATTCCGTATACGCCGCCGCGGCGGGTTCCTACGACGATGTTGCCTTCCCAGACGGCGGGGGTGGATTCGATGCAGCCATCGTCGAGCTGTAGTTCCCACAGCTTGTCTGGTTCATTGCGGATGTCCGAGGCATCGAATGCGTGCAAGCTTCCGAAGCAGTCACCCATGAGAAGGACGTCGTCAACGACAACCGGGGAAGACCAAAGATGAAAGCCGAGGCCCTCGATGTTCCAAAGATCTTCGCCGGTCTCTTGGTCGACGGCCCGGAACTGGCCGCCTTCGCTGCCGAAGATCACTGCACCGTCGTGCAGGGCGGGCGTACCCCAGATACCGGTGTTGGCCCCCTGGTTCTCCTCCACCGACCACACGAGTGCGTCCTCGCCGTCTTGGGTGGGGTCAAGCTTGAAGAGCTGGCCGAGTTCCTGCGATCGAGCGTTTCGGCGTTCAAACTCGGCTGCCACGTAGAGCATGCCTTCGGTATCGATAACGATCGAAGCATCGACATCGTCCCCAACCCAATAGCGGAACGAGCGGACTGGGTCGCCGCCGTCGCGAAGCGGAGCCAGATCCCAACCTTGAACCAGTCCGCCGGAGTTTGCGAAGTACAACGTGTCGCCACTGACCGCGACGGAGTTCTCAATCGAGACGTTGTCGTCGGGGATAGATGAGAGAAGTTCGGCGTCCCAGCCCGGAGCGCTAAAGATGACCTCGGGGTCGACCTGCACCAGTCCGTCGTCCCCCCACACTCGATTCAATTGGATGACATGGATTCGGCTGTTCTCTCCGCCGACGATCAAGAAGTCCTCCAGGACGAGTGCTGCGCCGTCCCAGTCGTTGTTCCACAAGGTCTCGCTCGTGAACTCGGCGTCGAGAGACCACAGCTCGCGGGGATTTCCGTCGTCAAATGCGATGATCCGAAACTGGTTGTCGCGCGAACCGGTGTAGACGAGTGGAAATCCATCGGGATCGATCGTGACCGACCCCTTGATGATGTCGTTGGTCTCGAAGCTCGGGAGAATTGGTTCGCCGGTCTCGGCGTCAAGAAAGTGGACCGCACCATCGAGCGCCCCGAACACGGACCAGAGGCGCCCGTCGAGTCGGAACAGTGCCGACTGCCCCGTCCAACCCGTACCGCACCACGTTGAAGTCTGGGCCCCAACCGTGGACTGACGGCACAGTCCACCTTCTTCAGGGAAGCGCCATTGCACGGCGGGGTCATCGGGCACCGGACCCCTGCCGTAGAAGCTGCGGGTAGGTGAACCACGAAAGGTCAGCAGACCATCGAAGTCCCACGGTGGCTGCAATCCGACCATCTGTGGATCGACGAACACGGAGTCATCAAAGACGATCTGAGGCAACACCTCGACGACCGGCTCTTCCTCGATCTCTGCTTCAGGCTCCGCGGTTTCAGACCCGGTGACGTTGGCAATGATCTCCTGGGTTTGGGCAACGAACGTGTCGCCCAATGGTGTGGCCACCAGCGTCGTTGCGCCGATGGCCAGTGCACCGATGGCAAGGTACGCACGGAGCCGGCGAGCGCCGCGCAGCGACCGCGACCTACGGCGCGGACCTTGGTCCGGCGTGATGTTCTCGGGTAGCTCTACCTTTTTCGGTTCGGTTGCGGTCACGATGAGTTACGAAACAGCGGCTTGCACGTCGGGCGTGAACGGCGGAAAGGGCAACTGTGCCGTGCCGTACTCATCGAGTGAGCGAGCCGCGCGTTCGGTCTCTCGGTCGTATCGGGTGTCCTCCGAATCGGTGACCGCCGCTGCCGCGTGGGCTCGACGTGCCTGATCGTCGTTTCGCTCGGGTCCGTTGAAGGCCCGGCGCAAGAGCGAACCACTCGCGAGAGAGGGGGACTCATCGACGCCCGCGTCGTCGCTGGCCACGAGCAAGGGATGGACGGGAACGTCGCTTAGAGTTCCCGCCAAAAACCACGGCCGCTCGCGGCTCGCTGAACGCGGATCATCGAGAGGCTCCATATCGGAGATGTCGTCGTGGGGTTCCTTTGGCGCTGCAGTAGTGCTCCCACGATCGCCTTTGTGCAGTTCCCATCCCGCTGGAACCACGAAGCGATCGAGGTGCGCTTGGCAAAGCGCCAACCCATGCGGAGACGCAGAGTCGTGGGCGATGGCCCGCCGCTCCTCGCGGAGAACATTAATCCATGCAGCCGCAGGTTCTGAGCACGTGGGCTTGGCGCATAGCCGAGACATAGGTTCGAGCCTAACAATTCAACGATCCAAAGTACATCCGCGTAATTCCTCCCAACAGATATGTTGAGTAGATGCCACCGACTCGCAGGCGTCGCCTCGACCATGACGAAATCTCGATCTTCGATCACGTCGGAGATGAGATTCTCGGCCGGGTGCGTCTTATCCGCACAAACCTCTTGCCTCCGGCAGCAGACGGCATGACCATCGGTAACTTGGTCTTCCTGCGCGGTGACCGCGTCGAACACCGGGCAACATCGCTTCTGGCGCACGAACTGGTCCACGTCCGTCAGTTCGCAGAGCATGGACCGATCCGTTTCCTCGCACGCTATGTGGGCGATTACCTACGGAATCTACGTTCCTGTCGGAACCACCGACAGGCGTACTTGGACATTCCCTTCGAGATAGAAGCTCGCGAAGAGGCGGCTAGATGGGCCCAAAGGAGCGGATCGAATATTCCCTAACGGTAAGCAAATGAGGCTCAACGTGCGGATCGAAATGCCGATGTTGAAAGGGTTATGTCGGATCATGAGTGTTATCTCTGCGGTGCAAAGAACGACCCCGCTGCGTCGTTTTGTTCCCGTTGCAGCGGTCAACTTCTCAAGCTCGGCAGCGACCCCGAACCTCAACCTGAGGTTGTAGCTGAACCCGAGTTGCCCGCAGTCGAGAAGAAGAAGTCCGAAAAGACGAGCCGCCTGAGCCAACTTCGGCGCAAGTCGACACTCGACGACAGCCGTTTGTCCGACGCACTCGGACTCGGGGGAGAAGCGCCGACTCCAGGAATTCCCGACGCGCAGGTCACGGCCGTTCCAAAGGCAAAAACCGCAACCGACATTCCGATCATCGGAACGATGCCCGGCTCCAGCCGAGGTTTGCGAAACGAAGACCCCAGCCGCCGTGTGTTCGTTCTCCTTGGGCTGCTCGTGTTGGCGGTCGGGTGGCTTGCGTGGACCACCTTCGGATCAGCATCAGCGCCTGAGCCCGACAACCTTGCATTCGAAGAGACGACGACAACGACCCTGTTTCCCACTACGACAACGACCGAGGCACCAATTCGGGAATGGAGTCAGGGCGAAGTCGATGCGTTGTTTGGCGACACCATGGTCATCGTGCAACTCATCGCCTGTGTGGGAGAAGAACCGACCACCGTTCAAACTTCAGGTATCAACATTGATACGAACACCACCCTGATCGACACCGCTCCCCTCCCATCTGCTCGTTCCGCGCGGATCTTCACCCCGCTTGGTTCGAGCCGACCAGCGATCATTACCACCAAGTCGAATGGTGCGACGGTTGCCGTTTCACCATCGCGAGGCTCGGACAGTCTGCGACTCGGAGGAGAGCCCGTCGGTGAGAACCGCTTCCTCCTCGAGTTTGACCAAGCAACCAACGAACTAACCATCGACACGGTCACGGCCGGCGAACAACTGTCCGGAGATGGGGCACAACTACTCGTATCGAACCAAGGAGAAGCGGTCGAAGCTCGAATCGCGGGCCGTACCTTCGATCACGAACAGCTCGCAGAGTCCGTTGACACCCTCGTGAGTGTTGAGGGTGCCGAAGTCTCGCCCGACGACCCCTGCACATGGCCCAGTGGGCTCGCGTTCGCATCTGGTGCGACGACCGAGGCCCCAGCTGAGCCAGCAACAGAACAAGAAGCCACCGACGAGGAGTCGGCCGACGCACAGGAGATAGCACAATGAAACCGTTAACCGCTCTAGCGAGCGTTCTCGATTCAGCAGTCTTTTTCGCCGATGCAAGCGGGAAGGTGTTGGAGTCGAACCCCATCTTCACCCAGCTTATGCGCTGCGTATCTGGCGATGACTGGCGGCTATACGTCGAGCAGGGCGACCGAGCCCTCGTCGATAGCTTCTGGGCGTCGATCTTCAACCCGACCGATGAAGACGCAGGTGTATTGCACTTTCACCTCACCGGAGTCGAAGGCCGATTCCAAATGCGAGCGCAGTCGGTTACGGAGAACGATGTGGTCACCGGCGCAGTGGCACTTATTGAACGCGAGCAATCGACCGTGACCCCGCGCTGGCGAACCGACGCGGTCACGGGACTGCCTGAAACCGAAGCTGTACTTGGCCGCTTCGAGGAGTACCTCGACAACGGGCGCTCGTTTGCTGGAGCCGTTGTTCTGCTCGCCGACGAGCATGCCACCGACGACGTCAGCCGCAAGGAAGCCGCTCGTCAGCTTTTGACGACTATCCGTCCAACGGATCTCCTCACTAGCTCTAGCGACGGTCGATTCGTTCTCTGTGCGGCCGGGATCGATAGCGAGGCAGCGTGTCTCGCGATGGCCGAACGCGTTCTCGGAGCGCTGCAAGCATCATCACTGGACGCTCGCATCGGATTGGTGCTCCCCGACCACGACGCGGGACCTGCGACCTTGCTTCGAGAGGCCGAGGCCGGCGCGTACGCGAGCGACTTGGGCTCGTTTAGCTTCGCCCCTGAATAATCTAGGACTCGGTAATCGCTACCGAGTTGATGACGACGTCGTCGTGTGGCCGATCCCCGCGATCGGTCGGAACGTTTTGCATGGTGTTCAGAACGTCCAGGCCTTCGGTGATCTGACCGAAGAGCGAGTAGTGCGGCGGAAGACCCACACCGCTCGCACCACTCACAAGGAAGAATTGGCTGCCGTTTGTATTCGGGCCAGCATTGGCCATCGCGACCGAACCAACCTTGTAGGTGTTCGGAGCTGGTAGCTCGTCGGCGAACTTGTACCCGGGGCCACCGCGTCCCGTTCCCGTGGGATCACCGCCCTGGCACATGAAACCGTTGATGATTCGATGGAAGACGATGCCCTCGTAGTACTTGTAGCGGGCGAGCACGACGAAGTTGTTGACGGTATTCGGTGCTGCCGCTGCATCGAGCGCGATGGTGATCGAACCCAAACTGGTGTCGAGCACTGCGGTGTAGGACTTCGCTGGATCGATGCACATCGGTGGTGGGCCATCGAACTGTGTCTGACGCTCAGCAGAACCGTCTACGGGGGGACAGGGTGTGGCCATGTTGAGTACCTTTTCTCCGGCGAACGAAGTGCCGTTCGCGTTTCGTCGCACCGTAGTCCAAACTCCAACCGAAGTTGGGTCTCCACTGGTTCACATATTCCTCTAAGCCCATCCACCAACCGCAGCATCGGTCGCCTCTAAGGTGGCCGCGCATGGGCCCCGATCCACAATTAGGCGCAATCTTCTCGCACCGTCTCGGGACCTCTGTGTCTTCAACTCCACCAACAGTCCACGAGTGCCGACGCTGTGAAGTGACATGGCGAGCCTATGTGGGCACGCCGTGCTGGTCTTGCGGGCGAGACGGGGTTATCGCAAACCCTGACCGACGCATCCTCGAATAGCGGGATCTATTCTCGACGGGCGTTGCGTCGCCAGCCGCGCTTTTTCTCAACCAGTAGTTCGCTAGGGATCGCACGAACCGCCTCAGCGAAAGCGGCTGCACTTGGATAACGGTCGTCTGGGTTCTTCTCGAGCGACCGAAGCACCAACTCGTCGAACTCGCTCGGTAGCCACTTGTTAATTGAGCTCGGCGCAGGAGCGGGCTGCTCAGCATGGAGTCGGAGAAGATCCATGCGCTCGCCGTAGAACGGCAGCTTCCCCGTAATCAAACGAAAGAGTGTCACGCCAAGGGCGTACACATCGGCACGTCCATCGACCGGGCCCTCAGCCAGTACCTGCTCTGGCGAAGCTGTCATCGGTGTGCCATAGAGACGGCCAGGTTGCGCGTCGAGAGCTTGGGCGTCTTGAGCGAGTCCAAAGTCGAAGAGCACCGGATGGCCGTCTCGAAGGAGAATGTTCGATGGCTTCAGGTCGCGATGAACAACGCCTACGTCATGGCAGGCCTGAGCTGCATCCCCAGCTTGGGCGATGAGCTGGCTGGCTTGTTCAAGTGGAAGTGCTTTTCCGACGACTTGCACCGCGTCGAGCGTTGGGCCGTCAATCCATTCCATTTCGATGAACAAGATGTCCGCGATGGTCCCCATTTTGTTCATCGAAATCACCCCGGGATGGTCGATGCGAGAAACCGCGTCGTACTCCCGTGGCACGGCTCGCCGGAAGTCGGCATTACCCATGGCGAACGTTGATAGGACCTTGACCGCAACGTCGACGTCATCGGATCGGCGACCGATGTACACCGTTGCCGAGGCGCCCTTCCCCAGAACATCGCGGATCAGGTACGGCCCGAAGTGTCGGCCAACGGCGATCGAGGAAACCACAACACATGTCTAGTCGCTCAGATAGAAAGGAGCGCCTCAACGACGAGGCGACGGATCTCACCGTGCCCATCTGCGTTCGGGTGAACACAATCAAGCCCAGAGATGAGATCGCGGTCGGGAGCTCCGTCACTGGCACATGTCGCGCCACCGCCGCCGGTGAATTGATCCACGAGCCCATCGAGCGGGCCGAGACCTTCGCGCAGGATGTCTGGTCCGGTAGCGTTGCCGGCCTCCCACACGTCGTTCTCATCGTCGAGGCGAACCAGCGACAAACGCCCTTCGGGGAAGTTGTCGGTCACGCTGGTGATCGTCTCGTTTAACGCGGTGATCCGTTCTGCAAACACGCTTCGGAAGCACTCGCTCTCGCATCCTTCGACTCCATTCGGGGAACTCGCGACCGGGTCGTAGTACGTCGTGATGGCCACATGCGCGTCGGTTGCCGTCACGAGTTGGGTGACGATCGTCGCCAAGTTCTCCGCAAACGTCCCGTGCTGGCCTCTGGCTTCGGGGCTCGGCATCACGATCTCGTCAACCCGTTCGGCATCGAAGAAGCCGAGGTCCGAGACACCGACGGTAAGCGTGACGATCGTCGGGTTCAGGTCGAGGGCCCATTGCAGTTGCGATCGTGCAGCATCGCTGGTTACTTCCCCAGTGGGGTCGGTCGCTGCGACAGAGGTATTGATGACCGATGTGGTTGTCGCGCCCGCACAGGCAACGAGGAGCGCGCCACCATCGGCACCGAGCGACCCAACGTCAACGAGCTCTTGATGGGTCTGTATCCCATAGGCGGCCGCCTCGCTGCGGGAGCAGTCGTCGATGCCGAGCAGGTCGCTTCGATCGCGACCGAAACCTGCAGCAACGGAGTCTCCCATCGCGAGGAGCAGGTCTACGGACCGAGGGTTTCGGGCAACGAGAAGCACTTCGGCGGATGTGGCTGCGCCATCAGGATCGGTTCCGGTTACCTCGACCGTCCACTCGCCCGGTTCTACGGGCTCCCAGGTAAAGCCGGTAACCCGCCCCCGGGTGTTGAGCGTTGGAACGAAGCCGAGCGGCCCATCGGAGACCGAGACTATGACGTCATCGCCGTCTGGGTCGAAGCCCAGGATTGCTTCGGTGAATTGTTGCCCGATCTCTGCTCGACCCACGCTCGCCACGCGGATCTCTGGGGGCCGATTCGCCACCTCGGTCGTCGTGGTAGTCGTTTGCGCTTCCAGGGGAGTATCGGTTGCGGTTACTTCCCCCGTTGAAGCCGTCTCGCTACTGCAAGCAACGAGCAACAACGACAGGAACAGGCCCGCACCTCCCAACCAAACTCTGCGCACGGAAAGGCCGCCACCACGCACGAGCGCACAAAACTCATCCACGCGCCGACGCTACCCGCACCCCCTCCGGTTCGTTGAGTTGGCGAATTCGGTCACTCGACAGACCATGAACGCATAGATCGAATAGTTTGTGAACGTGCTGTTCCGGCTTACGGCGAAGAACGTCCTTCAGCGACCTCTTCGCTACCTACTCACAAGCTTCGCAATCGTTTTCAGCGTGGCTGTGGTGTCGGCCGTGTTCATCTTCACGGGTGGCCTGCGGACCACCTTTGACCAGCTCGCGACCAATATCGAATCAGGCTATGACATCGCGGTGCAACCCAACATTGAGTTCGGAGACGGGTTCATTGCTCCCACCGTGCCTCTGGAGATATTCGACCTCGTCGAATCCGTAGAAGGGGTCGGCGAAATCTCGCCTCGCGTCGTCGGATTTGGGGTCGTGTCCGTCGACGCCGACGGCGTCCCAGGTATTGCCCAGGGGGGCACCAACCTCGGTGTCGCGTGGGGAGACGATGCGGGAAGCGCCGCACGGTATTTCGTCCAAGAGGGTCGTCGGCCCGCGTCGCCCGACGAGTTCGCTATCGATGTCGGGCTCTTTGAGTTAGGCAACTACGAAGTCGGCGAGCGTTACGTGCTTCAGGTCCCCAACAGCTCCACCGACGGCCAAACGTTCGAACTCACCGGCACCTTCACCTTCGGTTCGCCAGACAACAACTCCACGGTGGGCGCTCAACTGGTCGCGCTCGATACCCCAACGGCAATCGAGCTCATCAACGGCGGTGACGGCTTTAGCGACTTGACGCTATTGGTTGATGAAGGCGAGGAAATCGAAGATGTGATCGCACGAATCGAGCCGCTTTTCGATGACTCTTTGGCGGTCCTCAGCCAAGAGGAGGTGATTGAACGGACCCAAGGGGATTTTGGCCAGATCCTGACCATCTTCCAAACCGTATTGCTCGTGTTCGCGATCATCCTCACGCTCGTGAGTGCGTTTCTCATCTTCAATGTGTTCTCCATCACGCTGGGCCAGCGCATTCGAGAACTAGGTCTCCTGCGAGCCATCGGAGCGTTCGGTTCGCAGGTCACGCAACTCATGATCGGCGAGGCGTTGTTCCTCGGAATTGCGTCAGCTCTCATCGGATTTCCCGCCGGGTTGGGGCTCGCATGGCTTTTGCGCGCCGCCCTGAGCGCGCTCGGCTTCCCTGACAACGTTGGCCTACCCATCACGGGAACTGCCGTCATCGCGGCGTTCATCGTGGGTGTCGTTGTCACCGTCGCAGCTGCGACTGTGCCAGCGTTACAGGCCCAGCGTGTCCCTCCGATCGCTGCCTTGCGCGATGGCGCACTCCTCCAGATCGAGCGGATCACCCGACCTGGCCGTGCCGTAGTACCCATCATCGCTGTTGCCGTGTTGCTCGGGTTCGTCGTTCGGGTCGCTGATGGTTGGGTGCCGCGGCTTGGTCTCCCGTTGCTCGCGGCCTTGTTGCTCTGGATCGGTCTCAGCCAAATAGATATCAACCTGGCGAAGTTCGGCGTCTTCGTGCTCGGTGTCTTCCTACTCGTTGTGGCTCTGGTCGAAGACGCTGGTCTCGGCGCAACGTTCGCGCTGATCGGCGCTGGTGCCTTCATCACCATTGTTGGGACGATCCTGCTCATGCCGTTCATCGCAACTCGACTGACGTCGGTACTCGGACGGGCTCCAACAGCGGTCGTGCTCGGGTTAATCGGCGTGGCCCTTGGTATTGCCGCCCTGGCCAACATTGGTGGCGCGATCTTTGTAGCCGCCACGGGCACCCCCGACTTCGTTATCGACGCCAGCGGAATGGATGTTTCTCCCGTTGCTCTCATCGTCCCCCTCCTGATCCTCGCGCTCATCATGGCGGTCGTTTCGTTTGCGATCGTGCGAACCGCGATCGGTGCTCGGGGCCTGTCAGGCCAGGTCGCTCGCGCAAACGCCGCTCGCAACCCTCAGCGCACAGCCACAACCGCTGCGGCCCTCATGATCGGACTCACGCTCGTCACCGCGGTCACCGTCATCGGCGACTCGATCAAGGCATCGGTGAGCGCTGCATTGTCCTCTTCGATCACCGCGGATTGGCTGATCCAAGCCGGGCAGGGTGGAGGCCCACAAGCGATCCCGTTCTCTACCGAAGTCGCTGAACGACTGGAAGCCCTCGACGAGATCGAATCAGTCTTGGAGTTTCGAGTCGCCTTTCCTGCGGCATGGGCAACGAGCGAATCCGGCGAACTCAACGCAGCAGACTTCCAAGAGTTCCTTCCGATCATCTTGCAGCTCATCAATGACGACGCCGATCTCAGCCCCGAGGAAGTCTTCGCGCTACAACAACAGCTCGGAACCGACATCAACATCAACGATGCATCAGCCACAGATATCTCGACGCTCGAAGACCACAACGATCCCGACTGGATCGAACTCGACCAATCGCTCGTGGGCCCAAACGCCGTCTACTTCGAACAGAGCGTGGCCGAGGAGGCCGGACTCGAAGTGGGCGACACCTTCTCTGCGCTGTTCATCGATCTGGAAAGCGAAGACCTCGTGCTCGCAGGTATTTACGACAACGGCTTCGTGTTGGGTAACCGCGTGATGGACCTTGATCTGTGGAATCGGCACTTCCCGTCCGATAGCGACCAGTTCCTCTCGGCGATCACGGCGTCGGGGGTCCCCCAAGAAGATGCCCGTATCGCAATGGAAGAAGCGCTCGCCGAAGACTTCCCCATTATCGAGATCCGCACTCGCGAGGAATTCGCCGAGAACACCGAGCGCCAGATCAACCAGACGCTCGCGACCGTCAACGTACTTCTCGGCCTGTCAGGCGTGGTCGCGGCGCTGGGTATTCTCGTAGCGCTCGCGTTGTCGGTCTTTGAACGCACTCGTGAGATCGGACTGTTCCGAGCCGTTGGAGCAACTCGGCAGCAGACCCGATGGATCATCCGATGGGAAGGGGTGATCGTGGCCGCGTTCGGTGGACTCACCGGAGTCTTGATCGGTGTACCGATCGGCGTGCTCGCCACCAGCAAGATGCCAGAGTTTCTGGTGAATCAGATCAGCGTTCCGATCCCGACACTCGTGTTCTACTTGCTGTTCGCATCGATCGTCGGCTTGTTCGCTGCGGTCTTCCCGGCCTGGACCGCCGGTCGACTGAACGTGCTCGACGCGATCAGTGCCGACTAGTCCGAATCAGAAATCCGGTACGCGGATGTCTTGGAAGAGTCGGTCGTCGCCAAAGTCATCTTCGACGAAGAGGCGCACTTCGTAGGTGCCACCCTCGTCGAAACGGACGACGAAGCGTTCATCGCTACGCACCAAGACCTCGTCGTCACCGACTGCTACCCAGCGGAACGCAGCCCCGGCTCCTGCCGTCGACGTGTTGATGGCCTCCACAACGCCGGGCTCAATCACCGAGAGCGTGAAGCCAAGCACGGTGCCCTGATCGACCGCTGGCACTCGGATTGTCGTTTCGAATGTGTCGGTGCCGAAGTCGTCGCGCACCTCGAGGCTGACATCGAAGCGACCACCCTCGAGCGGGTACTGCACCGTGGTCATGGCTCGGTTCGGCGTGACGTTCTCCAGGCCGCCGGGAGTTCGCCACGTCACCGCAAAGTCGTCTGCGACCTCCGAGGTGTTATCGAATCGCACCAACCCCGGGCCAACAACTTCCCAAGTAAACGATGCAACGGGTGGCTGGCCAAGCGCCGGAACGTTGATCGTCGTCTCAAACGTGTCCGAACCAAAGGCATCCGTTACCTCGAGCCTCGCGGTGAAAGAGCCACCCTCCGGGGGATAGCGAACGACTCTCCGTTGGGCATTGTTGGAAATAATTTCCTCACGGCCTGGGGTCGCCCAGGTGAAGGATGCCCCGGCTTGGGCTGTGGAGGTGTTGAGGAGTTCAACAACCCCAGGCTCGATCACCGCCCACGTAAAGGAGGCCTCGGGATCAAAGCTGTCGACGTTGATTCGTAATGGGTCAGTGTCTTGACCGAAGGCGTTCTCCGCCGAGACCGAGCCGGTGAACCGTCCGTCGTCGGGAACTCGGAAGACCGCGGTAGGCCCATTGCCACCCTGCACCAAGTCAGCGCCATCAAGTTCCCAATTCCAGGTCACCGGGTCGTTCTCAACGACCGCCTCGAGTCGAAGCAGGTCACCTTCTTGGGTGACGTTTACATCGCTGATTTCGGGTTGCAGACCGCGCAGCACCTGATCAGAGCGAAGTGTCGTTTCCGACGTTTGGCCGTCGGCGGATGTAACGGTCAGCTGGATCGTCCGACGTCCATTGGAGTTCCAGGCGAACACTGTCTGGGCGGCGTTCGGAGTGGTGTTCACGACTTCGTTGCCATTCACCCACAGGAAGCTCACGGCGTTCTCTGATTGAGAACCGTCGCATTGCAATGTTCGGCCGACCACCGTGCATGTCGCTACTGCGACCGGCGGTTCGGAAATCTGGATCTGAGCTGTCCGCGGTTGCGACGCACCCAGCTGGTTGCGCACGGTCAGCGTGACGTTGAATGTCACGCCCGTGCCGAAGGTGTGCTGTGGCGAAGGTTGTGTTGAGGTGTTGCCATCCCCAAGATCCCACGCCCAACTGTCCGCATTGGTCGACGTGTCCGTGAAGGTGACGGTTCGCCCGTCAATCGCGAAGTCAAAGTTTGCGACAGGACGGTTGACCACGACTACTTGTTGGCTTGCCATCGACGTTCCGCCTTCGTTCGACGCTCGAAGCGACACTCGGTAGGTGCCTGGAGTCTGGTAGGCGTGGTTTGGTGAGCGCTGCGCCGATGTGGTGCCATCACCCAGATCCCACGCCCAAGCCGTCGGCGTGTTCTGCGATTGATCGGTGAACGAGACAGCGTCGCCGGGGGCGACAACACCCGCGCTCAGCGCGAAGGCCGCAGATGGCGGATCGACGGGATCCAGCACAGTAATGGTCACTCGGGTTCGGTCAGATCCCGCAGCGTTGGCTGCATCGAGGGTGACGCGGTACGTGCCGGGCTCGGACCACCGTTTGTTCACTATCTCGCCACGCCGAGTTGTGCCGTCGCCAAAGTCCCAATCCCATGATGTTGGGGCATTGGTGGATAGATCGGTGAAGGTGACAACTTCACCGACCAATACCTCGGTTGCCGTTTGGGTGAATCTCGCCGCGGGAGGATCCAGCCGGCGTAGCACTTGCACGTCGATGAAGGTCGAATCCGAACCGGCGGAGTTGGAAACCTCCAAGCGAACTCGGTACGTGCCGGGGTCTTCCCACCGATGTCGAACCGTCTGACCAGTCGCCTCAGTGCCGTCGCCGAAGTCCCAAACCACCGACGTCGGATCGTTGCGCGAGAGGCTGGTGAAGGTCACCAACTGGCCATCGGCAATCTCGATGGGCAAGTCGCCGATTACCGCTTCGGGGGGATCGACGCCGGACAACACCGTGATGATCGTCGATGCGGTTGTGGACCCTACTTCGCTCGCAGCGGTCAAGGTCACCGTGTAGGTGCCGGCTTCGCCGTAGCGATGGGTGACCAAGTCGCCCAAGTCACCGCTTCCATCGCCGAAATCCCACTGAAGACTTGTCGGCGAACCGGTACTGCGATCCGTGAACGTAACCGACTCGCCAATCTCCACCGTGTTTCGATCGAAGCCGAAGTCGGCGGTGGGTGTGATATCCACCGCCTCGGGCACGATCGTCACCTGAACAGATTGCGACGCTTCATCTCCGGCGCCGTTGCGGACGATCAGCGACACCGTGTAGTCGCCGCCCTCATCCCAGGACTTCTCCACCACGGCGATATCACGCGCGCCGGTTCCATCGCCAAAGTCCCATGTCCAAGAGGTCGGCGTCCCCGAGCTGAAATCGGTGAATCGAATCGACTCACCAACATTCGCCGTGACCGCCGACGCCGCAAAGTTCGCGATGAGCTCCTCGGTCTCAACTTGTTCTTCGATGAGTGCCTCGGGTTCGGGAACCGGCTCAGGCGTCGCAACAACTTCGGCAGAGACGCCGACTCCTAGAGGTTCCAGAGCCTCTTCTGGGTCCGCGTCGACCGGTTCATCCAACTCTGACCCGTCCTCAGCGGTTTCGGAATCTGGCGAGTCGCCTGGATCCTCACCAGTTGCGAGAACGGCTTCACCGCTCGCACCAAGAATTCGTAGTCCGCCCCGGTCGTCGGTTGCCTCATCGCCACGACCGACCGCGTCGTCCCCCTCCTCGCCGTCGGGGTTGAAGGCGACCGACCCTGCGACTACCGAATCGATCTTGACCACCCGAGTAATCTCACCACCATCGATGACCGCCGCTGAAGCGCCGAGCGGCTGATTCGCCCATACCGCCGCGCCGCGAAGACTCAGATCGAACGGGGCCTCGTCGGTCCCAAACGAGAACACGGACACTTCCGCTTCCTCGGCAATGTCTACGACATGGACTTGGGATTGTGTGTAGTTGGGCAGATACACAAACCCCTGGTGAACGACAGGCTCGCCGAATTCGTCCGATGGGTTGATATCCACGGTGATCTCATCGCACCCATCGTTGGGACCTGAGAGGGCAACGATCCCCAGTTCGGAGTTGAACGACACGATCACCGGCTCGTCGTTCGACTCGGTACCTCCGAACGTGGCTCCCGCCACGGTCGAACCGGATAGGCAAAATGGCAAGCCAAGCTCGCCGCTCTCAAGGACTTGATTCACCAGCAGCCTGGCTGGATCGACGACGAACGCGTCACCACCGGCAGCCACTACGTGTCGGGGCTGCTCGTCATCAACGGCAGGAGGCAGGGTCTCCAATTCATCGAGCCGCTGACCAACGAGTGAAACCAACGAGTTCGTATCGTTCGTCAGCGCGATAAGCCTCCCCGATGTTTCAACACCAATACTGCTCAGGGGATTGGCGATCGGGATCGACTCGACCAAGCTGGTTTGGGTGTCGATCACCATAATTTGATCGGTGTCGGAGACGATCACCAGGCTGTCGAAATTGGGTGATGGATGGACCTGTAATGCGCGATCCTCTTCGGAAGTCGACAGTTCAAGATCGAGTTGAAGCGCCGTAGTTAGGCGCTGCCCATCGATCAGCAGGAGTTGGCCAGCAGTGCGATTCAATAGCGCTGCGCCGCTTCCGTGTGGAGCCACCGCAAGGTCATCGCCGGCCTCAGCAACTTCGATACGAGTGGTGACCTCCCCCGTCGATCCATTGACCTTCAAGAGTTCACCTTCGAGACCGTGTTCAATCCACGCCTCAGGATCGGCAAAGGCGACGCCGGCCGACGCTTGGTCACCAGGCCGGAAGATGAGAAACGTTGTTCCCAAAAGCGCGACAATGACGGTGATTGCCAACACAAATCGAGTTCGATTCTCTGGTCCTGGCACTACGGTCCGATTCTCCACGCCACCACGCAATACAAAGGTATCGACACACCACATTGAGTGAGGAGTCGGGCCCGAATGATGCTAGGCGCTGATTCGTCTCGGTTTTTCGCGGAGCCAGCCCTCACACTCCGTGCTCCTAGTACGTATCGAGATGGCCGTCTCAGGAGAACACGACCGTTGACTTAGGCTGAGTGTTGTGATGGACCGAGATTTGAAACGTTGTTTGGGACAGATGATGAAGGGGGTGCAAGTCGTCGCGTCTTCGCACGAGGGAATCACCCGGGCGTACTGTTCGCACTGGGTAATGCAGGTCTCCTTTGAGGAACCGATCATGCTGGCATCGATCTCTCCCAAGCACGACACCTACGACCTGATCGAAGCATCGGGGTGGTTCACGGTCTCAAACCTGGCCGGCGATCAGGTAGATATCGGCCAGTACTTTTCGTACCCCGGGCGAAAGTTCAAACACATCGCGTCCGAATGGCTGGTCGAGAATGACGACGGCAAATCAATCGTGCCGGACTGCATCTCCTGGGTGGGATGTGAAGTGATCGAGAAGCTAGAGACGAGCCTCGGAGCCGACATGGATCACGAGCTCGTCCTCGCTCGGGTCACGTCGTTTGGCGAAGGGCGTCTCGGCGAAGACCCGCTGCTGTATTCGTCGCGCCATGGCTGGCGCAAGGCGGGAGACAAAGCTCGCGAGCCCGGCCGGTCGGTCCGCGACGAGCTGCTCACCCGCCTCGAGGCAGAGGGCCTCGCCGACTAGTCAGCGCCGCGGCGGAACCCAAGTCAGGCCTTTGTAGCCGCGGACGAAACCGTTGTTGGTCATGATCTCGTACAGCGGACTGTCCGAGGCAGGGTCACCATCGATCTTGGCGACCTCCAGGGATCGCAGCATCGCGCTACGGAGCAGATCCTTCAAGGCCTCGACCCAACGAGGATCCCCGAGCAGTTCAGGACGATCATGCAGGACCGGGAAACTGACCAGGCTCTTCCCTCCCCGCTCCACATACAGCGCGAGTTCCCCGTCGAGCAGCACGACGTGCGCGCCGGCGCTTCGCTGTGGCCGACCATTGGACTCCGGCCATCGAAGAGACGCCCCGTAGGGTTGGGCCGGGTCGGTGGCCGCCAAGACCACCGTCGTTCCTTCCCCGCGAGAATCGCTCAAGGCACGCAGTCGATCGACGGCGCCCGGAGTAGCGAACTGGGCCGCGCCAAGCCCTTCGACGAAGTACCCACGACGCAACTCGCCGCGTTCTTCCAACGCCTTGAGCATGGGATACACCCCGGCAAACCCACCGGTGATCCCCTCGCCCAACGCTGCCTCCCTCGTGAGAACGCCATACCGCTCGACGAGCTGCAGCGCTCGGGCGGTCGTGCGTGCCGTCGGAGCTGGTTGTGGGACGAGAAGCGAGGAGACCAGCGACCACCGCCCAGCACCCTGCGGCGGACCGCTCTGGCGAAGCTGACCGACGCGCGGCCGCCGACGCTGTTTGCGCGCTCCGGGGGCCGACTTCTTCCCGAGAAAGGCGCGTAGTGGCGCGAGCGAATCGTTCGTGACTTCGCCCGCCCACACGAGATCCCATAGCGCAGCCAAGACCGCATCGTTCGTGTAGCCGACCCCGTCCGCGTTAGCCGCCGAGACCAGATCGAACCAGAACGAGGCACCGCCCTCACCAAGACCCGCTCGAAGGAGGTCATGCAGCGGTTCTGCCGGTGGTTCGACGTTCGGGTCGACCAACAGCGCTACCTGGTCGCGAAATGCCAGTCGCACTCGCCCATCGTTGGAACCCACAGCGCCAGCGCCAACCCACACAATCTCGCCAGAAGTGCAGAGCAGGTCGAGATCCGCTGGCCGGTACTGCGCCATCCGCGCGGGAAGGATCGAACGCTCCAGTGCCGATGCCGGAAGGGCTGCACCCTGGAGCACGCCGAGAACGTCGGCGAGCCCATCGACTCCTCGCCGCTTCACGCCGACGCCTTGCCATGCCGGCAAGAACCGGCCCAACGCAGACCTCTCGACCGGGGCAACCTCCGCGCGTAACGCCGCCAAGGATCGCCGCCGCAACTGCCGTAGCACCCCATCGTCGACCCATTCACGTGTCGTGCCATCCGGACGAAACTCACCTCGAAGAACCTTCCCGTCGCCCGCTAGACGGTTGAGCACCTCTTCGGCTCGCTCGGACACAACGCCATAGCGCACGGCGAATTGCTCGGTTACGAACGGGCCGTGGGTTCGGGCAAAGCGGATCGCGAGATCGCCCAGCGGGTCCTCCGCGCTGTCGGTATAGGCCGCGGGCAACCCTGGCGGAAGAGCGACCCCAAGTGCATCACGCAAACGTCCGGCGTCCTCAGCTGCGGCGAAGCGCCGATCGTTGGCGATGCCTACTTCGATGAGTCGTAGATCAGACAGCAGCTGTTCCACGGTGGAGTTGACGTCGAACCCATCGACCACACGAGCGTCGATCTCGTGGAGCTCGAGCGGACCGAGCAGCCGCACGAGGTCGTGAACCTCATCGGCATCGCGTGCCTTGCGGCCATCAACTAGCCGCTGCAGTTCAAGTTCTAGATCAGCCAGAACGCCGGGGTCGAGAAGCTCGCGGAGCTCCTCGGCTCCGAGAAGGTCGCGCAACATTTCCCGGTCGAGGGACAGCGCCGCTGCGCGGCGCTCGGCGAGCGGGGCGTCACCTTCGTACATGTAGACGGCGATCCATCCGAACAGCAGCGACTGCGCAAACGGGGACGCCCGGTCGGTCTCGACGGTGACCACTCGAATCGTTCGATCATGGATGCCTTGCAGGATCCGCCGAAGCGAGGGCACGTCGAACACATCGTTCAAACACTCCCGGGTGGTCTCCAACAGGATCGGAAAGCTTGGATACTTCGCCGCTACCCGCAAGAGGTCGGCACTACGTTGCCGTTGTTGCCACAGCGGGGTGCGCTGGTCAGGACGCCGTCGGGGCAACAACAGCGAGCGGCCCGCACACTCACGAAAGCGACTGGCGAATAGTGCACTGCCCGGTAGCTCGGCAACCACGGCGTCTTCAATCTCGGCGGGATCAAACGTGAGATCGGTTGGGTCGAGTTCGTCGATGGCTTCGGGAAGGCGAATGACGATGCCGTCGTCGGCCCACATCATCTCCACGTCCATCCCCCACACCTCGCCGAGCTTTGCTCGAAGCGCCATCCCCCAGGGCGCATGCACTTGGGCGCCAAAGGGCGACAGGATGCAGACCCGCCAGTCCCCGATCTCATCGCGGAACCGCTCGATGACAATGGTGTGATCGTCGGGAACCAGCCCCGTGGCTTGACGCTGGTCGTCGAGATAGTTGACTACGTTGCTCGCTGCCAGCGGATCGAGCCCATGACGTTCCATGAGCCGATCGATCGCCTCCTCGTTGGTCAGGTCGCTGACCTCACGCACGAACGAGCCGAGCGCCTCGCCTAGCTCGACCGGTCGACCCGGCCCGTCGCCGTGCCAAAACGGCATCTTGCCCGGCTCACCGGGAGCAGGGGTTACGACGACGCGTTCGAAGGTGATGTCCTCGATTCGCCACGTGGACGCGCCGAGCAGGAACGTCTCGCCTGGACGAGACTCATAGACCATCTCTTCATCGAGCTCACCCACACGGGTGCCGTCGGGTAGGAACACGCCGTACAGGCCACGATCGGGGATGGTCCCCGCATTCGTGACGGCCAAACGCTGGGCGCCGGAACGGCCACGGATCATCCCGCCGACGCGGTCCCACACGATGCGCGGGCGGAGCTCTCGGAATTCCTCGGCCGGATACCGGCCTGCGAGAAGGTCGAGCACACCGTCGAGAACGTCGTCGGAAAGTTCCGCGAAGTTGGCCGAGCCGCGCACCACCGTGGAGAGATCGTCGAGCGACCAGTCGTCGAGTGCACACATGGCAACGATCTGCTGAGACAACACATCGATCGGGTTGCGCGGGTAGCTGGTCGACTCGATCGCACCCTGTTGCATACGGTCGACCACCACAGCTGTCTCCAAGAGATCGGACCGGTGCTTCGGAAAGATCTTCCCGATCGACGTGGCTCCGACCTGGTGGCCAGCGCGGCCGACGCGTTGCAAACCCCGACTGACCGCGCCGGGTGACTCAACCTGGATCACCAAGTCGACCGCCCCCATATCGATCCCGAGCTCGAGCGAACTCGTCGCGACAATCGCTCGAATCAAGCCGTTCTTCAGCTGATCCTCGACGTGGAGCCTCTGGCTCTTGCTCAGCGAGCCGTGGTGGGCGGCTATACGGCTCGCGGTATTTCCCGGCTTCGCCTCCAGCGGTCGCAATCCGTCGCTGCGCTCCTCGATGCTCGGCTGCCGCGCCAGAGGCGGGCCTCCGTCGCTCGTCCCTCGTTCCTGGTTTTCGGCCTTCTCCCGCTCGTTCCTCGCTCCAGGGCTCGGATCCGGGCCTGACGGCCCTCGACCTCGCGCCTGCTGCGCCAGAGGCGGGCCTCCGTCGCTCGTCCCTCGCTCCTGGTTTTCGGCCGTTCCACTTGGCTCGCTCGGAGGTCGACCGGAAGTGTCGGCGTGTAATAGCTCAGGGGGAGCGGAGCCGTGCGGAGCGACCACGTCGACTGAGTGGGGAGGTCGACCGGAAGTGTCGACATGTAATTGTTCGTCCCAGAGTTCGTTGAGGCGACCGGCGAGGCGTTCGGCGAGTCGGCGGCTGTTTACGAACACGATGGTCGACTTGTGCCGTCGGATCTCCTCCAAGATCTTCGGATGCACCGATGGCCAGATGCTCGTCCGTTGCGGACCGCTCGACTCGGGCCTTGACCCCGGATCCTCCTTCGCCTTGCCGAGGTCGGCCATCTCCTCGACGGGCACGATCACTTCGAGATCCATGTTCGGTTCAGCGCCAGCATCCACAATCTCTACCGGCCGCCACGTAAACGATCCGTCGTCGCTTTGCGAACGCCCACCCAGGAATCGGGAGATCTCCTCCAAGGGGCGTTGCGTCGCGGATAGACCGATGCGTTGCACCGGCCGACCAATGAGCAGTTCCAGTCGTTCCAGACTGAGCGACATATGCGCGCCGCGCTTGGTCCCCGCTACCGAGTGGATCTCGTCGATGATCACCGCGTCTACGTTGCGAAGTGTCTCACGCGCCGCGGAGGTCAGCATCAAGAACAACGACTCGGGCGTAGTGATCAGGAGGTCGGGCGGGTTCCGGACGAGCTGGCGACGCTCGTTCGAGGGCGTGTCGCCGGTACGCATTCCCACCGTCGGAACATGCACTGTCTCTCCGAGACGCTCGGCGGCCAACGTGATCCCCCGCAAAGGAGAGCGCAGGTTCTTCTCCACATCCACGGCGAGTGCGCGCAGCGGTGAGAGGTAGAGCAACCGTGTTCGCGCTTCGCGCTCGGGAACCGGCTCCGTCATCAATCGGTCGAGGCCCCAGAGAAAGGCCGCCAAGGTCTTTCCCGACCCCGTCGGCGACAGGATGAGCGTGTTGTCGCCAGAGGAGATGGCGGGCCATCCGGCGGCCTGGGGCGGAGTCGGGGCCGCGAACGAAGTCTCAAACCATGCCCGCACCGCAGGTGAGAAACGCTTCAGAGCATCGGCCGACATACCGAGTGATACTAAAGCGGGTCGGCGGTTGAGCTCCGATCGACGCTCGCGTGACCGCGGTCATGGCAGGAGAGGTCCATTCGGCCTACACAGTTTTCGGCGTTTACCGCCGACCTGGGAGTGTGGACCTTATTACCAAACTCCGTAACCGGTTAACCCGCGATGGTGAAGAGCGCGGCGCGATCCTGATCTTGACCGCGTTCGTGCTGATGCTGCTGTTGTTTATTGCAGCCTTCGCGACCGACCTCGGCGCTTGGTACCGCCAAGGCCAAGCCCAGCAGCAAGCGGCCGATGTGAGCTCGCTCAACGGTGTGCAGGCCTACGACCGCGAGGTTAATGCCTACCTCGAATCGTTCGGTACCGGCACCATCTGGACCGATCTCAGCCCAGCCCAAAGAGCGGCGGGTGAACAACAGGCCATGTTCGCCGCCGTCGATACCATCGTCGGGCTTCTTGAAACCGGCGGACTGGTTTTCAACAACACAACCCCTGACAGCGTGTCGCTGGCAGTCCCGCCAAACGTGGCTGGAGACATGTCAGTCGTCGTCCTTACCGCCCAAGATGGCACCGTCGTACGGATTGTTCGCGGTGTCGTGGAGCTTGCCAGTGGCGAGCTTGTCAGCACTATCTCGGTGACTCTCACCGCTCCGGGCGATCAGTTCTTCTCGAGCCTGTTTCGAGACGCTCCACAAATCTCACGAACGGGCGAGTCTACGGTGTCCAATTGCGGCGCCGAGTGCACCCAGCCAGTGACCATCGACCCACCCTTCACCGGATTCAACGCCGGCGGCTCCGGTGATGGTTTTGCGCCGCTACTCTTCGGCGATGAGTCGGTCTGGGCTATCAACCACCACTCCAACAGTGACAACCGGAACTTCGCCCAAGGCAGTAACGGTGACATCGTTTGTGTCCTGCGGGAAACCGGCGCGCAGTGTCCAGGTTCCCCTTACTCTCTCGTCAACTACTCCACCCCGCACTCCCCAAACGAAGTCCTTGTGGAGTTTCCACCGACCGCCGCCGACCCCGTCCTGCGCGGAAAGATCTACTTCCCGACAACACGACGAGGGTTCAACGCAGATGGCTCGCCTAACACAGCGGCCAACGTTTCCGGGTTGGGTTGTTTCGATGTGGAAGCACGCAACTTCTGCGGAATCGAGTTCCTCCCGATCTGGCCCGGTGACTCAAACCCCAACGGCTCACCTGCGGCTGGTGTGTTCGAACACGATGGGAAGGTGTGGGTTCTGAGCCACTTTGGCCAAATCGCATGCGTGAACACCAACCGAAATATCAACGGTGGGATGACGTTTTGCGACAACAACCAACCCGTGGATACCTCTGCGTTCGGCACCGGAAATGTGACGGACCTAAACCAGACAGGCAATAGACGGGTATGGGGCCACGTAGAGGGCGACCTGCTGTATGCGATGAACCGAGACCGCAGCAACCGAGCGGTCTTTCACTGCTTCAACCTCGACAATGGTTCGCCGTGTAACGGTTGGGGCGATGCAAACGGGGTCCGCCTGGCCGACGTACGCGACAACACCTCGCTGGCATTCCCCTACTACAACACCTCTGGCGACTTAGTCGCTGTGTGCGCTACGCGTCGCGAGAGGCCGAATCCGGCTGCGATCGGGTGCGCTACCACGGCAAATGGTGGTGTATTCACGGCGCCCGCTGGACTTACGACCCTGCTGGCGAACATGCGTCGAGTCACCCCGCAAAATGGCAATTTTGTCGGCCGAGCGTTTGTGTGGAATGAAGAGCGTCTCTTCTTGAACGGTGGCGGCAACGAACGCATCGTGTGCTGGAACTTCTCGACGGGCTTTCCCTGCACAAATTCTGACGGAACCATCACAAACGGCATTATCAACGCAGAAACTCTTGCCACCCCAGACGCTGTTACGAGAAACCTGTCTGAACTCGGCGGCGGAGACCTCCGGGACGACAACGTCATTGAGCCGTACTTCCTGGCGCAGGTCACAGAAGAGTGCTTGATCGGTCTTGGGGATGAGTCGGAGTTCTTCTCACTTAGCCCAGAGCGTCTCACCGGCTGCGTCGACACGATAACCAGCACGGTTATCGAACCGTGTCTTTGCACCGGCACCGGTGTTCCAAACTGGGCAGCAGTCCAGCTCCCTGACTCACTACTGAATCAGGTCGCTGGCCTTGAAGCGACAGTGCGCGACGCTACGCCAGGTGCTGGCGGCGTCTTCGTCAACGAAGTAAACCCAACAACCGGCTTGGTAGAGCCCACTTATCAGTCGGGAACCGGGCCAATCGTCACCACGTCGTTCTTCCCAACGGGGATCGAAGACATCGACGTCGGAAGACCGGATCCCGCGGTCAACCCGATGGCCACGAACGGCTTCGTGAACCTCG
Source organism: uncultured Acidimicrobiales bacterium (assembly GCA_964562985.1). GTDB lineage: Bacteria > Actinomycetota > Acidimicrobiia > Acidimicrobiales > SHLQ01 > SHLQ01. The sequence continues at coordinate 28,968 of CAZLWE010000010.1, read as the reverse complement.
ATGGCATTGACACCAGCGTGCTCGCCGTCGAGCTGCAGCTAAAGGTGGAGACGGAAATCGTCGGTGGGGTGCCTTCTATCCCCGGCACCGCAACCTTCGACCTCTCGGTAGTTAGCCATCCGACACTGACCAATTAGTCCGAACGAAAACCGTTTCCAAACATCCGGTAGGCTTACCCGCCTCCGGGTGTTTGCGCGTTCGGGCGAAGCGGTTCCGGTAGCTCGTCACTGTGGAGGACACCAACACGCTTGGTCGCGCGGGTTAGTGCCACGTACAGGGCGCGCATACCTTGCCGCTCCTCGGCCACGATCTGAGACGGCTCGACAACGATCACTGCGTCGAGCTCTAGCCCCTTCACCAACTGCACGGGAACCAACGCCACCTGCGTTTGCAGGCCCACTCGAGTGGCCTCTCCAAACTCTCGATCACTTGCTCTAAGCGCGTCCGCTGCCGCCTCTCGTAGGGAGCGCGGGACGACCACCGCGAGGTTGCCATGTCCGATGGCAGCGATCTCCGATTCGATGAACCCGTCCAAAGCCGTGAGCACGTCATCAGCGCGTACCACGAGCGGCGTGTCCCCCTCCTGACGGATCGACACCGGCGGTTCCAATTCGGGTGCCGCAACGGACAGGACTTGTGCTGCAAACTCCATCGCTGGTGCCGGTATGCGATAGCCAGTTCGCAGCTCTCGACGTTGGGGATCGCGCCGTTTCGGTAGCTGCTCGATGACATCGTCCCAGCTGTCACGAGCGTACGGGCCCGTGGCTTGTGCGATATCGCCAACGATCGTGAATGAACCGTTCAGCGATCGGCGAGCGACCATCCGCAACGCCATGGGCGAGAGATCTTGGGCCTCGTCAATCACGATGTGGCCAAAGGTTCGCACCTCATCGAGCGTCTTCTTTCCCGGTCGTGCGCCCAGGTGTGACCGGGCCTCATCGAGAAGCGGAGCGTCAGCAAACGACCACACGACCGAATCGCTATGTTCGGTCGCGTCGTGGCGAAGCGAGTCGAGTTGCTCGACGCTAAACAGCCCACGACCCGCTGCTTGTAGCAATGCGCGGTGGCCGAATAGTTCGTGCAGCAAGTGGGCTGGTGTAAGTACCGGCCACATCCATTCGAGCGTTTGGCGAATCTGTTGGGTCCAGCGCATGCGGTCTCGGACCTCGCGTGCGTCGACTTCATCGCGTGCGCTGTTAGTGAGAGTTGCAAACACCTCGGTCTCAATAAACCTGCGGCCCGCGTTGTGGGTGCGGAACCGACGCTGCGCCTCGGCGACGATCTCCTCGCTTTGGAACCGGGTAAGGCGAAGATTCTGCAAGCCGTACCCAAGGACCAGATCTTCTCGAAGGCCGCGTTGGCGTTGGCGAACCGCTCGACCGATCAGCTCGACCATCTTTAGGTCGCCCTTGACCTCAGCCACCGGTTCAGGATCCAAGCGGTCGCTACGAACCGAAGGGACCACCAGATCGCTCAGAACTGCGAGGCGGACGCCCGCTTCGCCGAGCGACGGCAGGACCTGTTCGATGTAGCCCAAGAACAACCTATTTGGTCCGATGATCAACACGCCCTGGTCTTGCAGCGGGAAGCGATGCGTGTAGAGCAGGTAGGCGGCCCGGTGTAGGGCCACCACGGTCTTGCCGGTGCCAGGGCCGCCTTGCACCACCACCATCCCAGACAGCGGAGCGCGGATGATCTCGTCCTGCTCACCTTGGATGGTCGCAGCGATATCGCCGAGCCGTCCCGAGCGAGCGGTTTCGAGTGCGTTGATCAGCGCTCCATGGCCCTGGACTCCGCCCGTGGTCGCCGCTTGTTGGTCGAGACGGTCGAGGTCGCCGAAGAACTCGTCTTCGATCCCCAAGAGTTGGCGACCCCGAGTGGCAAAGTGGCGACGGCGCTCGAGTCCAAGCGGGTCGGCGCCCGTGGCTCGGTAGAAGGGCTCAGCAGCCGGTGCGCGCCAGTCGACGACGATCGGGTCTTGCGAGCGATCCCACACCCCGATTCGACCTAGGTACAACGAGTCGCCAAAGCCTTCGGCGTCGTGGTCGATTCGGCCGAAGACGAGCGACGCATCACCGATGTCGAGCTGGGAAAGACGATCGACCACGTTTTCGGTGAAGGCCTCGCGTTCAAAGCGGGCTTGGTTCGTTCCACCCGCACCCACCTCTAGGTTCTCCGTGAGCTTGCGCGCCAATTCCCGCGCTTGTTCGAGCGCCGCGTGGGCTTTGTCGAGGTAATGCTGTTCGGCTTCGAGTTCGGGATGAATCTCAGGTCTCCGATGGTCAAATGGTCCCAAATTGGGGGAAATCAATGATATCGAGCGCGGGAGCGTTCTCCCGTGCGGCAGGGGACGGCAACGCTGGGGCCGTAGCCTGAGCAGGTGACCGCTCATCCCGATTCCCCGTTTCTGGCCGCCTGTCGAAGCGAACCCCACGAGATCACTCCGGTGTGGTTTATGCGCCAAGCCGGTCGCTCACTTCCGGAGTATCGCGCTATCCGAGGCGAGGGCAGTATCAACGACGCGATTGCGAACCCTGACCTTGCGACCGAGATCACGCTGCAACCCATCCGTCGCTACGGGGTGGACGCGGCCATCCTGTATTCCGACATCGTGACGCCGGTGCATGCAATCGGCTTTGGGATGGACGTTGTCCCCGGCGTGGGACCAGTGGTGGAAAAGCCGTTCCGCAGTGGCGATGACCTCAGCCGATTGCGTCCGCTCGATGCCGAGGCCGACACGCCATATGTGTTGGAGACCATCGATAATCTCGTCGCTGAGCTCGATATCCCTCTGATCGGTTTCGCCGGCGCACCGTTTACGGTAGCGAGCTATTTGATCGAGGGCCGACCTTCCCGGACGTACCACAACACCAAGGCGATGATGAAGGGCAACCCTGAGCTGTGGGCTCAACTCGCCGATCGGCTCGCCGACCTGGCGATCGCATCGCTCGAATCCCAGATTGCGCATGGCGCAGAGGCGATCCAGCTGTTCGACTCCTGGGCCGGGTCGCTCTCGGCCGCCGACTACGAGCAATACGTGATGCCCGCGAGCGTGAAGGTGTTCGAGGCGGTCAAAGCCAGCGGCGTTCCTCGCATCCACTTCGGAGTGGGCACCGGGGAACTGCTCGGATTGATGGCTGATGCCGGGGCAGACGTCGTGGGTGTCGACTGGCGTATCCCACTCGGCGAGGCTCGCACCCGGGTGCCAGAGCACTGCGCGCTTCAGGGCAACCTCGACCCAGCGATCCTCGGTGCACCCTGGGAAGTGGTGGCTGCCGAGGTCGACGCCGTGCTCGCGTCGAACGCGGGCCATCCTGGACACATCTTTAACCTTGGCCATGGCGTCACACCGCACGTCGACCCCGAGGTGCTCGAGAAGGTCGTCGAGCGGGTACACGCATACCGCCCATGAGCCGAAGCGTTGCGGTCATCGGCGGAGGCATCACGGGTATTGCGGCCGCCCGTGAGGCAGCTCGCCTCGGGGCTGATGTCCACCTGTTCGAAGCAAGCGACGTTCTGGGCGGCAAGATCGCCGAAGTCGAACTCGACGGGCGAGTCCTGCCGACCGCCCCTGACAACTTTCTCGCTCGCCGACCAGAGGTGACCGACTTCGCCATCTCGCTTGGCTTGGAATCGGAACTGGTGAGCCCGGCTGCGGCATCGCCACGAATCTTCCGGGACGCACGGTTGTATCCCCTGCCCCCGAATGTGCTTGGTATCCCCGCCACGGCCGACCTCACGCCGGGTTTGCTTAGCGAGGATGGCATCGCTCGACTCGGCGCGGATCTGGAGATGGCAGATTCGGCACCCGATGGGGATGAGTCCGCTGGTGACCTCATTCGTCGCCGCCTCGGCGACGAGGCGCTCGAGTATCTCGTCGACCCATTGCTCGGCGGCATCAACGCCGGCGACAGCGATCTGATCAGCATCACCTCGGGCGTGCCACAGCTGTTGGCGCTGCGAGATCGCGACCCGAGCCTGATCGAAGCCGCGGCAGCCGCCCGCGCAAACGGTTCGGCCGCGACCGCGGGGCCGGTGTTTCAAAGCATCGCCGGTGGACTCAGCCGACTCGTCGAAGCAGCACAAGCCGAGCTGTACGATCTCAGCGTTCAGATGCATCTGGGCTCGGAAGCCAAACTCGAACGCCGAGACGACGGGTGGCAGGTCGTCACGGACATGACCAGCCTCGACGTTGATCACGTCATCGTGACCACGCCCGCATACGTCAGCGGCTCGCTGATCGAAGTATTCGCCCCAAACGGGGCAGCTGCTTTGCGAGCGATCGACTACAGCAGCGTTGCACTCACCCTGTTGGTCCTTCCCCCACAGACGATCGACATCGACCCCACCATCAGCGGTGTGCTCGTCCCCCGCCTGGAAGGGCTGTACATCACGGCAGTGTCGTTCGCCTCACACAAGTGGCCCGCCTTGGCTCGCGACGGAGCCCAAGTCCTTCGCGTCTCGACGGGCCGCCGAAACAAGACAGCATGGCAAGGCCTCTCCGACGACGAACTCGCCACGGCGATTCGCTCGGACCTCGGGACGATCTTCGATGCTGAAATCCCACCGGGACCGACCCACATCACCCGCTGGATGCAAGCACTCCCCCAATACGACGTCGGCCACGCGGAAAAGATCGCGGCCATCGACGACGCCCTCGCCTCCTTGCCGGGCCTCACCCTCACCGGAGCCTGGCGCAACGGCCTAGGCCTCCCCGCCTGTGTTGCCTCCGGCAAAGCAGCAGCCAAGGCAGCTCTCCGCTAGCAATTGCGTGTGTGCTCTCGCGGTTAGGCGCGGAGCGCCTTCTACGCGAGTAGCCCGCAGGTGCGGGCGGACGCCGCTTACGCAGCAGGCGCGAGGTCGAGGGCGGCCTACCGCCCGGATCCGAGCCCTGGAGGGCGCAGCCCGGGAGGCCTAGTTGCGTGCGCCGAAAATTAGGCGCGGAGCGCCTTCGGCGCAGTCGCCTCCGCAGAGCACACAGAGCGAAGCGAATGTGCGATTGCGGCGAATGATGGTTAGTTGCGTGCGCCGAAAATTAGGCGCGGAGCGCCTTCGGCGCAGTCGCCTCCGCAGAGCACACAGAGCGAAGCGAATGTGCGATTGCGGCGAATGATGGTTAGTTGCGTGCGCCGAAAATTAGGCGCGGAGCGCCTTCGGCGCAGTCGCAACTAACACGCGTCACCTTGGACTTGGGCTCGTAGTTTCTTTCGTACGCTGCCAACGAGCTGAAGCTGCACGCGGTGGGCATAGCCCATCAGGGTCGGGGCCACATGCACTTTGACGTCGTCGGTACGGATGACCCGATAGGGAGCGAGGTTCTTGCCTTTGAGGTGCGTGTCGACCGACACGTCATGCTTGGTGCGGCCTCAACCAATTGGGGGCACGAAGTCGATCGCTGCCACCCCACCCTTCTTCTTGATGAAGGCGGTCGCCTCTGGAGTCAACACGAGTTCCATACTTTTACGTAACCCCTTTGGCTATCGCTCGTATTCCTAGTTTAGCCCTGCGCTGGATCACCGTTGTCCGCGGGATCAACAACGACCGCCTCGGTCGTAGGCGGAGGAGGCGGGGCCGTCGTCGTTGTGGTTGTAGTGGTGGTGGTTGTTGTCGTAGTTGGGGCCGCGGTGGTCGTCGAGTCTGGCGTCACAGTAGCGGGAGCCGCATTCGGATCGACTAAAGCGTCGCTCTCAAGAGCTTCTCCCTCGGAGTCTGTAAGATCACCCGTCCCACCATCCACCCCTTCGGCTGAAACCTGCTCGGCGTCGTCCTCGATGACACTATTGGCCAAGTCCTCGGACGGATCAGGCTCCGGATCTGGAGGCACGAATCCGCATGAACCGGTTGGGATCGATACCTGCTCGACGTCTGTCGCAGCCGCACGTGAGCCTTCCGCCCCTACGAGTTCGCCTTGAGCAGTTCGGTCGGCTTCGGCTCTAAATTCCGAGTCAAGCGCCGCGAAATACCACGTAGCCGGGATGGCGTTCGGGATCGTGAGTGTTGTCGAATCTCCGGGTGCCACGAAGAGTGTGGAGCCGCTCCACACCTCTCGGCTCGCTCCCACGATGGCCGAGGGAACTTGGGTCCCCGCTACGAAAGCCAGGCCCTGAGACGTGGACGGGTTCGCCAGCTCAATCTGGACAGCGTTGCACCCTGATGCGGTAATCGCGACCGCTGGGAGCTGCGCACCGTAGGTGATCTCGTCTGACGGCCGTAGATCCGTGGGCTCAAAGTTGCCGTCGACTGCGCTGACGCCCCGGAAGTCAGCGAAGTTCTGCGAGGGAATCCAGCCAATCGTTGCCCCGGTGTTCGTGTCGGCGACCTCGACCCATCTCTCCCCGTCCGATGCGATCGCAGAGTTACCGGTGAAAAGAACGCTCTCCCGATCTTCCAAGGTAGTCACGACGGACGTTCCACCGGGCTGCGATGCAACATCGATGGGACCTTCGCCTGATGTCTGCACTGCGACGCCGAGCTGGTCGATGCGGGAAGGATCAGTGCTGGTGACGAACTGGTTGGTCGGGCGAAGATCGTCGGCTTCTACCCAGCCGAGGGGGACGGTCGGATCGTTCGGATCGACGATGCCCGCTAGCAACACACCGTCGACGGTTCGAGCAACTCCCGCCTGGACGAGTCGGCCGTCTTCCAAAGTCGCGATCACATCGCCGCCGGGGCCGTCGAAGAGTTGGGTGGCCCCGTCGATTTCAAAGAGGCGACCCACGTCACGAGAGGAGGCAAAGGCGAGGGACTCGGGCGTATCGTCAGCTGCGGGTGCGGTAGTTGGCGCAACCGTGGTCGGGGTTGGCGCAACCGTGGTCGCAGGCGCAGCGGTTGTCGCCACAACAACGGAGGTCGTATCTGGGGCGGCGGCCGGTTCTTCTCCTGAACATGCAGCGGCGATCAGGGTCGCTCCGGCCACGATGGCAGCTCGATGCAGTTTCACTTTGCCCTCCAAGGCAGTAGATCAATTCGGCGCTCCCCGGCTGGAAGGCCTTCATTTTCAATCGGCACGTTTGGGCACCGTTTTGAGCGCTACTACTAGGGCTGATGGCCCCCCGCTAACGCAATCGCGCCGACCGCGGCCACAATGGTGGCCATGCGCCGACCTCTCGTCCTATTGCTCGGCGCCTTCGCTGGATTCCTAATCGCGTTTGCACTACCCCCTTGGGGTTGGTGGCCGAGCGCCTTTGCCGGTTTCGCATTGTTCGACTACCTCGGCACCAACGCCTCTCGCCGCCAACGTTTTTCTACGGGCGCCGCTGCTGGCATGGTCTGGCTAGCAATGGGCGAACTGTGGATGTTCGACCTCACCGCCCCCGGGTACGTCGTGGTGTTTTTGGTATTCGGCAGCGGCTATGGACTGGTGAGCCTGGTCGCGGGTAATGGCGATCGAAGGATCCTGGCCCTCCCGGCTGCATTTGCACTGTATGAGTGGGTTCGCTGGTCGTGGCCCTTTGGCGGTGTACCACTGGCCACCGCGCCGATGACACAGGTCAACTCGGTGCTCGCGGAGGTGCTGCCTCTCGGGGGTCCGGTATTGCTGACGATGGTCACCGTATTGACCGGCTCAGCCCTGCGGTTGCTCGCAACCCAGCGCTACGACATGGCCGGTATGGCCTTGGGCGCGGTAACCGTCACCATTCTGGCTGGCGTTATCTCTCCGGGAAGCACCGTGATCGACGAGATCCGCGTTGCCGTCGTGCAGGGCGGCGGACCACAACGCACGCGGGCCGATGCCTGCGAGAACCAACGGGTCTTCGATCGCCATCGCGAAGCCACCGCGACCATCGACCAAGAGGTCGACCTCATCATGTGGCCGGAGAACGTGGTGAACCCCATTCCGGACAACACGCCGCTCGGTCGCTGTGACGACTTGTTCTTTATGACCGAGGCACAAGAGAGTGTGGCCGAGATCGCTCGTGAGCAGGGCACGGTTCTGATCCCTGGCTGGTTCCACGCCGCTGGCAGCACCTTCCCGGACAACACCGTCAATTACTCGACCGCGGTCAACGCACAAGGTGAAGAGGTCTCGCGCTACGACAAGGTCCGCCTCGTACCGTTCGGTGAGTTCGTGCCGTTGCGCGGGCTAATCGAACAGTTCACCGCTGAGGTTCCAGGCCGTGATGTGCTCCAGGGCACCGGCCCCGCATTTCTCGAATCGCCCGTGGCCGATTTGGGGGTCAGTATTTCGTGGGAGATCTTCTTCGAGAGCCGGGGCCGTGCGGCCATCCGAGACGGCGGCGAGATTCTGATCAACCCGACCAACGGTTCGAGCTTTTGGCTGCAGATCGTCCAGTCGCAACAGATTGCATCCTCGCAGCTGCGAGCCCAAGAGAACGACCGATGGGTACTCCAGGCGGCGCCGACCGGCTTCAGTGGCATCATCGACCCTGACGGCAACGTCCTGCAGCGAACAGATGTGTCGGAGCAACGGGTGCTCTTCGACACGATCGAACGGCGCGAGGGGCTGACGCTCTCCACGCGATTTGGCGTTGCCCCGTGGCTGATCCTGGCACTCGTCGTGTTGCTAGCCAGCTCAGCGTCGTCAATGCTCGAAACTCGACGCGATGCCTAGAGTTCGATCATCAGCGTTACTGGGCCATCGTTAACCAGCCCTACCCGCATATCTGTTCGGAAGCGTCCGGTTTCGACCGTGGCACCCAGTGCACGTAACGCTTCGACGACGGCGGTGAAGAGCGGCTCGGCGTGCTCTGGGCGTGCCGCGTTCACATAGGAGGGCCGTCGCCCCTTGCGCGCATCGCCATAGAGAGTGAACTGGGAAACGAGGAGTAATGACTGGCTCGTGTCGGCGACGGACAGATTCATGACCCCATCGGCATCGTCAAAGACTCGAAGATTCCAAAGCTTGTCGGCCATCTTGGCAGCGGTGGTGTCGTCATCGTCGTGGGTTACGCCGACCAGGCAACACAAACCCTGGCCGATGCGCCCTACCTCGACACCTTCAGAGGTCACCCAGGCTTCGCTGCATCGTTGGATCAAGGATCGCATCCGGACACGCTAGCCGAGCCACGGTTACCCCCCAGTAGGCTTAGCGGGCCATGGTTCTTGATCAACGTCTGCGCGACGGTCCACTGCGAATCGCGTATCTCGCGTATCGAGGCAAGCCCCACGTGGGCGGCCAAGGCGTCTACACCCACCACCTCACCAAGGCCCTAGTGAATCTCGGTCACTCGGTCGAAGTGCTCGGCGGACCTCCCTACCCGATCTTGGACGAGCGTGTTCCGATCACCAAGCTCCCGAGCTTGGAGACGTTTAACGACCAGTTCCCGATGCGCAAGCCACGCATGTTCGAGCTGAAGGACAAGTGGGATTGGATCGAGAACACATCCTTCAACCTCGGAAACTTCCCCGAGCCAATGGCCTTCTCCTGGCGAGCGTGGGACAACCTACGCACCCGTAGCCACGAATTCGACCTGGTGCACGACAACCAAACCCTTGGGTGGGGCCTCCTAGGCATCCAGAAGTTCCTCCCGATCCTCGCGACGATCCACCACCCCATCACCGTCGACCGTCGTCTGGAGATCGAGCACGCCCGCACCTGGGTGGAACGGTTCGGCAAGCGCCGCTGGTACGCGTTCACTCGGATGCAAACACAGGTGGCCAAACGCATGACGCGGGTCATGACGGTGTCGGAGAACTCGAAGGTCGACATCGCCGCGGATCACCAGGTTCCCGTAGATCGAATCCATGTGGTGCCCGTTGGGGTCGACCCGGAGCTTTTCCGGCCCGTCGATGGCGTTGCCAGAGTGCCGGGCCGGATTATCACGACAGCAAGCGCCGACGTTGCCATGAAGGGGCTCGTGTACCTGCTCGAAGCAGCCGCCAAGGTGCGCGCCGAGCGACCGGTGAACATCGTGATCATCGGTAAGCCCAAGGAGGGGTCAAAGACCGCAGAGACGCTGCGCCGCCTCGGACTCGAAGACGTCGTCGAGTTCGTCAGCGGCGTGAGCGATCAGCGGATCGTGGAGCTGTACTCCGAGGCCGAACTCGCGTGTGTCCCTTCGCTCTATGAGGGCTTCTCTCTTCCAGCCATCGAAGCGATGTCCTGTGCCACGCCGCTCATCGCGACGACGGGCGGGGCGCTGCCGGAGGTATGTGGAACCCACGATGAGACATGCCTGCTCGTACCTCCCGGCGATAGCGATGCTCTCGCCACGATGATCAGTACCGCCTTGGCTGAGCCTGAGCTACGCGCTCGAATAGGCGAAGCCGGCCGCCAGCGCGTCATCGACCATTGGAGCTGGCGCCACACCGCCGAAAAGACCATTGCGCAATACCGCGCCCTGCTAGAAGAAACCCATGCTCACGGTTGATTACGAGCGCTTGGATCTGCACGCTGGTGATCGGTTGCTCGATATTGGCTGCGGGTTTGGACGCCACAGCTATGAAGCGCTTCGTCGAGGTGCCGACGTCGTCAGTAGCGACTTCGCGCTGCCGGAGCTGATCGAGGTCGACACGTGGGTTAGGGCCATGGAGACCGAGGGCGAGTTGCCCGAAGGTGTGTCATCGGCGTCGTGCAACGGCGATGTCACCCAGCTGCCGTTCCCCGATGGCTCCTTCGATCGGGTCATCGCGTCAGAGATACTCGAACACATAGACGACGACGTAGCCGCCTTAACCGAGCTGACCCGCGTGTTGCGCCCGGGGGGCATCCTGGCTGCGACCGTCCCGGCCCATATGCCCGAACGGATCTGTTGGGCGCTATCCGACGAGTACCACGCACCCAAAGTCGAGGGTGGACACGTTCGTATCTATGGCAAGGGCGAGCTGGCTGACCGGATGCGCAGCGCCGGGCTGACGGTGTTCGACTCTCATCGTGCCCATTCGTTACACACGCCGTATTGGTGGTTGCGGTGTGCCGTCGGGCCACAATCCGATGTGGAGGACAACCCATTGACGTCGGCCTACAACCGATTCCTTACCTGGGACATCATGGAGCAACCAACAGCCACGAAGGTGGCCGATCGCATTCTTAACCCGGTGCTCGGCAAGTCTCTTGTGGTGTACGCCTCCAAGCCGATTCCGAAGGGTGCCAGCCAGTGACGAGCTCCCAGCCCATGACCGGCTTGTTGAACGACGCCCAGATTCGGGCAACGGCCGAGTCAATTGTCGAGTGGCAACTGCCGTCAGGGATGATCCCCTGGTTCCCCGGCGGTCACGCCGACCCCTGGAACCACGTTGAAGCCGCGATGGCGATCGCAACCGCCGGTTTTACAAACGAGGCAGAGCGAGCCTATGAGTGGCTGCGTGGACGCCAGCTTGAGTCCGGCGCGTGGCATCAGTACTACGTGGACGATGGGGTCGAGGAGGACAAGTTCGACGCCAACGTCATCGCATACATCGCGACCGGTGTGTGGCATCACTGGTTGTTGACCCGTGACCGAGGCTTCTTGGAAAGCATGTTTCCGGTTGTGGAACGAGCGATCGACTGGGTGTTCGACTTGCAGACCGACCGAGGGGAGATCATCTGGGCGAGACATGCCGATGACACGCCGTGGTCATTTGCCCTGCTCACCGGCTCGTCTTCGATGTACCACTCCACGCGATGTGCGCTCGCCGCGAGTCGTGAACTCGGGGTGGAGCGAGATGACTGGGTGGAACGTATCGAGCGTTTGGGTCATATCGTGCGAACCCAACCCGTCGGCGCCTTTGCGCCGAAGCGCCGTTGGGCGATGGATTGGTACTACCCCGTGTTGAGTGGTGCGGTGCGAGGCGACGAAGCCAGAGATCAACTCGCAGACCGGATCGACACCTTCTTGATGCCCGGCCTGGGTATCCGCTGTGTTGGCGACCGGCCGTGGGTCACGACCGCCGAGACCTGCGAGTGCGCTATGGCATATCTCGCGGTGGGGAACGCGCCAATGGCCGAAAGTCTCTTCGAGACGACATGGCGGATGCGAACACACACGGGGCGCTATTGGACCGGCGAGGTGCACCCCGAGGAAGTCCACTTTCCCGGCGGCGAACAGTCGACCTATTCGGCGGCAGCGGTGCTGCTTGCCAACGACGCGCTTGCCACGACCACCCCGGCCTCCAACCTATTCACCAGCCACGACCGTCTCCCGATTCACTAGCCGGGAGCGCTAAGGGCCCGGAGGGAACCAACGGTCTCGATGTCGGTGAAGCCGTCGTCGAGGGCCCGGAGATAGATCTCGTAGGGCGGACGACCGCCGTCGGCGGGGTCTGGAAACACGTCGTGGATCAACAACGTGCCACCGGGGACGATCTTTGGGGCCCAGCCCTCGTAGTCGAGATGCGCGGGTTTCTCCCCGTGTCCCCCATCAATAAAGAGCAAAGCGAGCGGTGTCTCCCACACGGTCGCGATAGCTGGTGAGTCACCGATGAGCGCGATGACGGTCGCTTCAAGCCCGGCGTCATGAATGGTCCGACGAAAGATCGGCAAGGTGTCGAGCAGCCCGAGATCAGGATCGACGAGGTCGGGCTCGTGCCATTCCCAACCGACTTGGTTCTCTTCGGAGCCTCGGTGATGGTCGAGCGCGAAGAGCAGCCTTCCGGAATCCCTCGCAGCTGCACCGAGGTAGATGGCCGACTTGCCGCAGTAGCTACCTACTTCGAGAAACGGACCGGCGGCCGGGCAGCTTGAAGCGAAGCGATGAAGCGCCGCTCCTTCGTCGTCGGGCATAAACCCTCGCGCGGCGCGTGCGTTTTCGACGTCGCGAGGAGTCAGCTCAGAGGGTTTCGCTGACACGTGAGTCAGAGTCGGGCCACAGGACCTTCTCGAGGAACGCAAACTTCACGATCCACAAGGCCCCGAACGATGCCATCTGCACGACCAGCAAGGCAATGTCTGAGTCGGTCTGCGTATCGGCGATGGCGATGGCGATCGTGGACACGACCCAACCGAGCAATGTCATGATCCAGAATGGTCCGACTTCGCGAGAAGCACTGTGATCGGTGGTGCCTCGGCCCCAAACGTAGGCCCGATTGAGGTAGTACGCGGGCGGGGTGCTGAGCACCACCGACCAGAAGTTGGCGACCACGCCGCTCATGTTGAGCACGCTGAGGCAGACAAAAAGGGTAATGAGGCCAACGATGGTGGAAACGATTGTGACCCCACCAAATCGCACCAACCGGGTCCCGTACTCTTCCCAGAGGCGCGCCACGTTGAAGCGGCGAGTTTGGTCCATTCAGACCAGGCTAGGGCATGACACCCACAAAGGGGTGCGTCAGTCCAAACTAGAGAAATGCGTAAACCCCCCAAAGCGGTATCGAAACTCGGTGCCGCCTCCCTTGTGAGTGCCCTCATCCTTGCGGGCTGCAGCGCGGACGACGGCACAGAGGCCTCGACAGGTCAGGCCGTAGCAGCCCCGCAGGTGGACGAGACAACCACAACGGCCGCGCCAACCACAACGACGACCACTTCCACCACCACGATCGCCCCTGTTGACGTCGTACGGGCGTTCAATGGTCGACCCGTTCCGCCAGCACCAAGTACCGCGGACGAGGCGATCGCGATGTTTGTCGCCGTTCAGGACGGTCTGCGAGCCGAAGGGTCGACACAGGACGATTGGGCCGACCTTGGCCACGCCGAGCAGTTGATCGTGCGTACCTTGTTACGTCAGCCCGACTGGCAAGAACCGTTCCTCGCTGGGCTGCCCGACGACTATGCCCGGATCGGTGAGCTGCATATCGAAGCCCGAAATGAGCTCGGGCTCTTGCATTCCGGTGCTCCGCGCGGCGAACGTGTGCCCGGTTGGCGCATCATCGACCCCGCTCCAATGGAGGTACTGCTCAGCCACTACCAGCGCGGTGGGGAAGAGACCGGTATCGACTGGGAGGTCCTCGCCGGGATCAACTTGATCGAGACGGTGATGGGTCGTATCGATGGCGTCAGCTCCGCCGGGGCCCTCGGCCCAATGCAATTCCTCCCGACAACCTGGCCCGAGGTCAGCCAGGGAGGCGACGTGCTCAATCCCGCCGACGCGATTCCCGGTGCCGCTCGCTATCTGGTGCAGCGCGGTGGCTTGGAGGACATTCGAGCCGGTCTTTGGGGGTACAACAACAGCGACCACTACGGCAATGCCGTACTGGCATACGCGGAAATGCTCCGCCTGGATGAGCGGGCCTTCCGGGGGATCTACAATTGGGAGGTCTACGTCGGTTCCGTAGAAGGCACCCTGTGGCTACCGGTCGGATTCGACGAGCCCGAACCTCGAGACGCGGGAGACTATTTGGCCGAGAACCCTTGGGCGGCAACCCTCGGGTAGCCAGCGAGAGCGGCGTTCCTAGTTGGCCGTTTCAGTCCGGTAGCTATTGATGCCGAATGTCGCGCTAGGTTGTGAGGTGTTCGACGTAATCACGAGGTCGACTGTTGGACCATTGCCCATCACGTCGAAACAGGTCCTCGGAATGCTGTCCGCGTGGGCCTGCACAGACATACCCAAGATGCCATCGTTCGTGGTTTCATTGGCAGTGAAGTTGTCGAAAGTCTCGGTCTCTCCGGTCTGGGCGAGTGCAATTTCGATTCGGTCCCCTGTAACGGTGTCCCAGCCACCAAACAAGATGAGGTCGAGCTCGATACACACGATGGACTGGGTGCCGACATCCACGCTGATCGTGGTGTTTTGGCCATGTCGAGGTCCGGCGACCGTGCTGAGTGCTGGCTCCAAATAGAACGTGTCGAGGGTTCCGTCCCCATCGGTATCAACGCCGGGGGGAACGCTTCCGCCAGTAACATCTGCCGGCACCCCCGAAGCAAAGTTCTCGTTGGCCACAACAGTCCCAGGCCCGGTGATATTGGCGTTCGGGGTGATGGTCACGCCGTCGACCCGGAAGGTTGACGACGACTGCGATTCATGGAAGAGCGGGGCATCGAAGGGAAGAATGCCTGTCAACCACTGGTGCTGATACTGCAAGGCCACCCCAACCTGAATATCGCGTCTATCACCGGTCATTGCATCGAAGGTTCGGCTTGTGGCGCAGAAGTGCCGGTCGATAGCTGAGGTATCGCAGGTAGCGGCATTTGAAAGCATGTCCTCAATCGCCATGGTGTCCGTAGCGGTAGCGACTTGTTGGATCAGCGCCGGGCCGTAGGCCACGCACTCCCCCGCTCTGCCACCAGCGCCGCCGACCGTCATGGCGCACGCATCGATGGTCATCGCCTGATCGCCCATGTTCGCTGACGCGTCGTAGATAATTACCCAGTTGATCTGGTTTGCGTTGCCTGCCCCAATCTCGCCGATAACGGATTGCAGGATTCGTAGGTCGGTGTCGGGATTATCGGGTTCAGCTGACGCCTGCAGGAGGCCTGTGCGAATTGCGCTGCTGGTCGCCGATCGGGTTTCCCAACCAATGCCAAACTCGAATGCCCCGAGAATGACGAACATGAGCAATGGGATAGCAAGGGCTGCTTCAACGAGCACCGCTCCGCGATCTCTATCGCAACGAGGGGGGCGATGAGAACGCATGGTGCGCTTGTCGGCGTCAGATTCGGCTTGCCTATGCATTAAAATCAGCCTCGATCACTTGTACCGTGTCCGACCGCAGTGTGACCGTGTTGAAGAATCCGGTCACGGAGCGATGGTCATATTCGATGTAGACCCCGATGAAGCTGTCTTCCATGCGATTGCAGGGCAAGAAACCATCGACAGGTCCCGAACCCGTAGGACCGCAAGGAGCGCCATCAGGCATTGGCATTACCGGCCCGCCAGCGATCAACGCGTCAAGCGCAGCTCCGGTATAGACGGTGCACTGGCCCGGGGTACCCGAGTTAGTCATATCCACACAGCTGCCCATGTTGATATCGGTGACGTTGCTGGACAGGTTCGGAGCGTTGTAAATCACTACTCGCGTCAGGTTGCCGGTGAGGCGGCTCAATCTGTTGTCGATGGCCTGCGCAACTGCGAGATCTGCGTTGATGTCGTTTCGTTCGACCGCCGCTATCCGCGCGGCGTTGCGGCCAACATCTTGCAAACCGAGGTAGCCGCGGGCCATGAGACCAACCTCGATACCGCCAAAGACAACTGCGAAGAAAATTGGAGCGACCAGGGCAAACTCGATCAACGCCGCGCCGCGCTCGCGGCGTGACTTTTCTTTGCGCGTACGTCGGGCGCGACCAATGCGACTCCACAGTTTCATACCTTGGCTATCGGCAGGTTTCCACGAAAGGTGTACACCCCTAGAGAAAGTGGGTCCGATCGGCCTATATCCGGCAGCGATGACCGACAATCCTTTCGCGAGCTGTAACCGGTTGAAGTTCTTCAAGTGGAGGTTTGTCGCGTGGTCGGGAAGAATACGACTATGCGCATAGCCCTCGGCAGCGATCACGCTGGCTACGACCTCAAAACCCACCTCCTATCGTTTCTTTCGGCTGCAGGTCATGAAACTATCGACCTCGGTACCGATAGCACCGAGCCCGTCGACTATCCGTCGTATTGTGCGGCGGTTGGCGAGGCGGTCGTGGGGGGCGAAGCCGACTGGGGCATCGTTATCGGCGGCTCCGGCCAGGGCGAACAGCTCGCCGCGAACAAGGTCCGCGGCATCCGCGCTGCCTTGTGCAATTGTCTCTACACGGCCCGCCTGGCTCGGTCGCACAACGACGCAAACGTGTTGTCGATTGGCGGACGAGTCGTGGGACTCGGCTTGGCCGAAGAGATTGTCGAGCTTTTCGCAACGACGGAGTTCGAGGGTGGACGACACCAACGTCGTATCGATCAGGTGATGGCCATCGAGGCCAACAACGTTCCGTCAAGCGGCGACTAGAAAGATCTAGCGTCGTACCCGTCGCTGGCCGCGACGGCGTCGGGGGCGGTAGTGGGCTTCCGTTGGGCTTTCGACCTTGACCGACGGGCGAGGCTTGTCGTCTTCGGCTGCGATTTCTCGAACATCGATGACCTCTTCGATTTGGCTTTCGCTGAGGTCGATGAGCTCCTCGGTCTCGTCCTTCACTGGCTTGGCGAGGAGGCGACGGGTCTTGCGGACAGCGGCGACGATAAAGATCAGCACGAACAGCGCGATTGCTCCGGCCCCGAGACCGATGAGGCGCTGCTCTTCGATAGTCATTGCATCGAACCACTCCCGTAGCGATGAGCTGTTCGATCCGCTCGTCTCGATCACCGTGGTATCTGCCTGTAGCTCGAGTGGGGTGCCGACGACCGATGTTGCCAAGAAGCCAAGATCGAGCGAAAGCTCGCCCTCGCGAGGCGCCGCGGACTGCAACAGCACGGTGATCTCCGCCTGCGAACCAGCACGAAGCCGGTTGCGGCGGTCGAGAAGATTCGGGTTTCGGTCGCCATCGAAGTTGTCGTTGACGATCACGTCCTCGCTCGCGAGGCCGACCACTTCGTAAGGCACTGCCCATTGATCGTCAAGTGCGGCGAGCAGGCGAGTGGTGTCGATATCGATGGAGCCCGTGTTCTCGAGCGTGATTCGGTAACCAAACTCATGCCAACCATCTCGGTCGATGGGCAGGCTTTCGAGAGGTTCGACGGTTAGCTCGACAGCGGGTTCGGGAACCTCGACTCGGACAGCGGTTGCGATGTCGTTGTCGCCAGGCTCTTGGTTGCCATCGGGATCGGTATTCGTACCGTCCGTCGAATCATCGATGACGGTGCCGGAGAAGGGGTCGGAAGCGATGGCAAACGCCGAGCTTCGGAAAGGTCCAGGTAGTTCGTTCGCCGGAAGCACGGCGACGTCGTATTGGATTCGACATTGCTCGTTTGGTGCGAGTTCTGCCCCGGAGACCAGGACTGGGTCGACCGCGCCACCATCGAAGCTGGAGCTTGCAAAGCCCACGCATGGTGAGCCTGCATCGACGCGAACGGTGGAGGTTACGAATGTGGAACCGAGGCCGAACGCCTGGCTCAACTGGTCGTGCACCTCCACATTGGTCAACGGGAACGGACCAACGTTCTCGACCAGGATCTCGTAGGTCGCTCCGATGCTTCCATCGGGACGAACCGACGGCTCGCCGATCGTTCGCTTCGCCAGTCCGAGTTCGCCTTGGACGCTAAGGCGGGTCAGTGTCGTTGCCTCGATCACATCTCCGTCGGAGCCGACACCGGTTCCAGCTGGGGTTCGTGCGGCGACTACAACGCGGGTGTTGAAGACTCCGCGGGTCTCGGGGGTGATCGTGAGATCTACCTCGATCGTGGCAGTCTCGCCGGCCGCAAGAGTGTCGAGACCACCGAGGAGGCGAGTGTCGCCGATGTCGCGTTGTGGCTGAACCGGTTCTTCGATGACCTCACCGTCCTCACCGATTTCGGGCTCGACGGGTGGCCGGCCGATGCCATCGAATCGGCTGTTGACCGTCAGCGTTTCGGAACGGACGTCTCGAACGTTGATTCGGGCGTCCGCACCGAGGGCGGCGAGTAGATCCTCACGTACTTGCAGACCTCGCAATTCGACGTCGCCGTCGTTGATCACGTCGATCCCGAAGGTCACGTCGAAGCGGCCGGTGACATTCCATTCCGGGCGGCGAAGCAGGCGTTGCTCGACTCGGAGCGCCGGTTGTTCGACGAAGACGATGCGGTCGATGCCGAGTTCCTCGGTCGCTACCGGCGTGCCCGCAGGCGAGAGGGCCGAAGCAGCGATGGCTGTTTGGAACGGCCCGAGTTGGTTGCCGGGGGTCACCAGCACCGTCGAGGTGACAATCGCCCGATCGCCAGAACCAAGACCCACTCCCCATTCGAGGAGGTCGTCGCCGCGTGGTCCTTGCTCGAGGTCGAATGGTGTGATGTCTGGTGAATCGATGTCGATAACCCGGGCGGAAGCTCCGGCGTAGATCTCTGCCAGATTCTCGCGCAGGCGAACGAACTCAAGATCGGTCGAACCGTCGTTCTCAATCCCGTAGCTCGTCGTAACCGTGTACGAGCCATCCTGATTGTTCTCGACCGACTGGGCCACGATCTCGGTCGCTACGGACGGAAGATCGATCTGGGCGTCGATGACCGCGTTGGTCTCAGCTTCGGCGGGAGACACGCCAACCAGACTTAGCTCACCCGCAAACGGCCCGGCTTCGGCCTCCGGCTCGATGGACAGGACCAGGATCACCGACGCCGATTGACCAACGAAGAGTGACTGGTCGGGCACGAGCATGCTGGTGGACTCGAGAAGACCGAATCCCTCGTTGATCTCGAAGTCGTCGCTGATGACTCCGTCGATGCGATACACGCTGTCGGGGAACATCTGGTCGAGATCCAGAGTGAGGTCAAGGTCATCGATTCGAACATCACCGGTGTTCTCGAGGTCAAGGACGGTCACCACTCGGAAGGTCTCGGCTTCAACGGTCTCGACCGAGGCAATGCGGTTCTCGAGTGTTACCTGAGGGCGCTCCGTGAACGTGATCTCCTGGGTATCGGTGTCGACCTCAATTGCAACTTGTGAGGGAGAGCGTCCGGTTACCCCTGTGGTGGCGGAGTATGGACCAAGTTCTGCCCCTGGCACGACAACATCGTCCACTTCAACTCGACATGTTGCTCCTGGAGCTAACGGGTCGCGGAAGGAGACGAAGGAGCACGAGTCGACCCGGAGCCTGCGATCGGTTCGTAGTTGGTCGTAGGCCGCGATGGTGTCGTCGACGACAACCTCGATCAGCGGCACATCGCTCGTGTTCTCGACTTCGAGAGCGATCGTCACGTCGTAGGTTCCATTCCCACGGTTGTCGATCGCCTCGAAGCGGGACTCCACTTCAATCCCGACAGACTCTTCAAAGGTCAGCGAATCTGCTTGCTCGCTCGCATTGACAACCGCGAAGGACGGTGAGCGTCCGGTTACGTCGTACTCGACGTTCCAGGGCCCCAAGGTGTCGAGGGGTCGGATGACGACATCGTGGGATCGTGTGCACTCCCCATCAGGGGAGAGCGGGTTGCCAAAGCTGACGATGCCACACGAGTCCTCGACGAGTGTGTTGCCAACGATGTTGTTTCCGAATGCCGATTGAATCGGGTCGGGGCTTGATACCTCGTACAACGGGACATCACCGGTGTTGGTCACGCTGAAGTCGAATCCGACTCGATACGTGCCATCTCCGAGGTTCTCAACGTTGTCGAAGGTGGCCTCGACCTCGATCGACGGGGCCTCGTCGAATACGACTGGCGCGATACTCGATGCCTCAGCGACCTCCGGCGCGACGAGCGCTCGCAATCCATCGTCGTCGAATGAGCTGATGAAGGAGGTCACCGAGTAGGGCCCGCTGGCCGATCCCGGGCGAATGGTTGCGCGCTGCGTAAGGGTGCAACTGTTCCCTACCCGAACCGTCGCAGCACAACTCGTGAGCGTATTCACGTCTCCGAGAATGAGTCCGTCGAAGAGGTTCTCGAGGTCGGAGGAGACGTTGATGCGCTCCAAGTCGGTTCCGCCGAGGTTCTCCACACCAAGCACATGCTCTATGGAGTAGGTGCCGTCGTTGTTGTTCTCGGAGGTAAACGATCGCTCGACCACGCCGATGATCGGGACCGCTTGGGAAGTGGTCGCTGTAGGAGACGACACCCTATCTCGAGAGGGCGACCTGGCACCGGCGGTCGAAACGATGTCGAAGGGCCCAGGATCGGTTCCCGTTGCAACAATCAGGGTCATGTCCCACTGCGCACTGGTACCGACAGGAAGCGCGTCTCGTTGGGTAAACATCTCCGGGGAACGAACCCCATCGAAACTCGGGGAGATGGACACGCCACGGGCCCCGATCTGTTCGATCGAAACGGCCGCACCGTTGAAGATCGTCTTGAGGTTGAGCGAGTTGGAAATCGCCCGCAGTTCGATATCACCGGTGTTCTCTACGGATCCGAACAGTCGAACTTGAAGGGACTCGTCATCGATCTTGTCGACGCTTAGGACGTTCAGCGTCGAAGCGATCGCGGGCGCCTCGGCGAAAACGATCTCGTCGCTCGTCGCTTCATCTCGTACTTCGACGGTCGAGGTTGACCGACCAACGACCTCGCTGTCGATGAACCAGCCGTCGAGTTGCCCGATTGGTCGAACGATCAACCGTTCGCGAATCACACACGAATCAGGAACGACCGACGATGCCAAAGGGGAACCACCTTCGACCGCTGGGCAGGTATTGACCGTGCGCTCTTGGCTGAGTAGCCGCGCACCAAACAGACCTTCGGCGTCGAGGACAGTATCCGCACCGATCAGCGGTGTGTCGCCGGTGTTCTCGAGGGTGGTATCGATGTCAAGGATGTAGTTGCCGTTTTGTATGTTGATGACATCTGCGATGTCGACGGAGGCTCGCACCTCTGGTGCCTCCTGAATCGCGAACCGTTCCTCGGTGGCCCTGAACTCGATGGGGATTCCGCGTGGTGTCGTCATGGTCGTGAGGCCGCGGATCTGCCAATCGGCGACTCGCGAGCCAGGGCGAATAATCATGGAGTAATCGAACCGGCAGGTATCGCCGGGGGTGAGCGTGGCCCCGCCGGAGAGCAACATCCCCGAATCCGCGAAGGCCGGGACTCCAACAACGCCGCACTCTTCGGTGCCGACAAGTTCCTCGAAGATGACATTCGCTGGCTCGGCAGAATTGCCACGACCGTGGGTGATGTCGATTCGAGACGAAAACCCGCTCAGGTCTTGGTCCCCGGTGTTTTGAATGGTGAGTGAGCCGGCAAAGCGGTAGCGGCCATCACGCAGGTTCGTCGCCACGGTGCTTTCGAGCGAGATCGATGCTTCCGATGACTGCGCGACTTCGGTACGTACGGCGACGATGTCGGAAACTTGGCGGGCGCCCGAACGTGCCGATGCGGAAATCGCCGTCTCGTATTCGACGCCGTCTTCGTCAGGGATTATCCCCGGGAGAACCTGGGCTTCGAGATCTACCGTGCATCGGCCGTCGACATCGAGACCGTCGGCGTCGAACAGGACGGTCGTCAGTCCAACGCCGGTGAACGCGCTGGAGAACAGCCCGGCGCAGCCGCCGCTGGCTCGGCCCTCGATCGCCAGGACCTGCGTTCCTTCACCCCACAGGTCGAGAAGCGAGTAGTCGATCAGCAGCTCAGCGACGGCTGCCTCACCGGTATTGATGACTTCGATTCGCTCAGACGTGGTGACCACACCGTTTGCGCCCGAAAGCGGCTCACCGAGCAATTCATGTTCGATCACTAGCGAGGGGCTAGGTGCCTCGAGCATGTCGGATGCTTGCAGATCGACCCCGTTTGGGATCAAGCGTCCGCCGACAGCCACACCGATATCACCTACAGAACCGCGAATCTGGATCGATGGTGCTGGAGCGGTCACCCCATCGCTCCACGCCGGGTCATTGAAGTCGGGGGTGAATCCCACCTCGATGCGAATGGTCTCGTCGTCGCCGTCGGTCAGCTCAAGTGGTGTATCGAGCAATGAACGGTTCCCGATTCCGTCGAACTCGATGTCTCGTCGTCGTTCGAGGTCGCTCGAAAGTCGGAGGTCTCCGACTCGTGCCGACCTGAACCCGGGAGAGTCGAGCGCAAAGTCGATCGTCAAATCGTCGATGGTGGTCGTGGTTGCCTCGCTTTCCTGGAGGCGCAGGGCTGCAGTCCGAGGATTCGCAAGACGGTTCGCGAACGAAATTTCGTATTGCGCGACGAACTCCTGGCGTTCGACATCCCATGTTGGCGAGCTGACCGTCTCACTCGTGAGTTCAAGCGCCGGGCACCCAATCGCGCCGAGGACCTCGATCGGGGTGTTGCCTTCGTTGGTGAGCAGCACCTCCGTGGCCCCGACGAAGAGATCGATCTGGCCGAAACCATCGCGCTGTGGCCGAGCCTCCGCGGTCAACCCAAAAGCACTTTGTTCTTCGGCCCGGATGAGTGAACCTCGCACCGACGAAGCGTCGACCGGTTGAAGGAAGTCGCCAAGCGAGGCGTCGACTCGGACCGAATCTCCAACGTCGATGCTGTCGAACAGAAGCTGGGTAAAGAACAACGGCTGATCGAACGTGATTTGGACACGGCTACCCGGATCGTTCATGCGAATCGCTGGGCCCTCGGAGGCCACGAAACCCGACGTTCCGCGAGAAGTCACTACGTTCTCAGTCGTGGTAACCGTACCGATATCGAGCTCGGCCAGTGGAATTAGCTCTGGAGCGTTGCACCAGGTGGTGCTGAAACCATGGATACCTGAAGCCTCGGCATAGTCAATTACGCCCGCGGCAGCGATCGCTAGGGCGACCGCACATAACATCACCAGTATGTTTCGACGCATCATGTAGAGCTTCTTCATCTCGTCGCTCGGGGGGCGACAAAAAGTCAAACAGCCATAAGAATCTAGTTTCAACAGGCCAGCTGACGTTGGATACCAGGCCGCGTACCGCAAAATGTCCTAGTAATGGAACACAACAGACACACGGCGGGTTAACCGCCCGTGATTGAAACGGTCAATTTCGTTTCATACCTGCTGGCTTTTGGCGCGGGTGTGATTTCGTTCCTCTCCCCTTGCGTGTTGCCGGTTGTGCCCGGTTACCTGTCGGTGATCACCGGTCTCGACGTCACCGCGACACAAGACGGCGCAAGCTGGCGTGAGCGTCAGTGGCCCATCGCCCGAGACACCGGGCTGTTCATCCTCGGCTTCTCGTCGGTGTTCATCGGACTGGGCCTGTCCGCAAGCGCCATCGGCGGCGTGCTGTTCGACAATCAGCTCCTGCTCACCCGCCTGACCGGGTTCTTTGTCTTTGCGATGGGGCTCTTTCTGCTCGGCTCCATTACCACGAAGAATCCCCGCTTCTACCAAGAGGCCCGCTTTCATCCCGACCTTGGTCGGTTCGGCAAGGCTGCACCACCCGTGGCTGGAGCCGCATTTGGATTCGGGTGGACCCCATGCATCGGTCCGGTGCTCGGCTCGATCCTCACAATCGCCGCCGGCGCAGACAACGCGCTAACGGGCGGATCACTGCTCGCCGCCTACTCCGCAGGCCTGGGCGTACCGTTCCTCGCGACAGGGCTGCTCTTTGGTCGCCTTGCCGGGGCGTTCGATTGGATCAAACGCCATCTGGATCGAATCGTCCTAGTGTCTTCGGTGTCCTTGGTCGTCTTCGGCGTCCTGTTGATGACCAACCAACTCATTCGCGTAACTACTGAATTGCAATCGGCCCTTCGAGCTGTCGGGCTCGAATGGATCGTCAACCTCGGATAAGGAATACAAGACTCATGGCTAAGAAGAAAAAGAAGAAGAAGAATCCACCGGTCCAGAACCAGAAGGCCGCGGCAGCCAAGAAGAAGGCAGTGGTCCAGGACGAGGTAGTGGCTGAAAAGATTGACACCCCGCCGAAGAAGAACGTCGCCGCCAAGAAGAAGGCCGCTCCTGCACCGAAGAAAAAGGGCCTTTCGGCGACGGCTCAGTGGGCCCTCATCGGCTTGGCTGGCGCAGCCATTTTGTTCGTGTTCGTACTGCTCCCGGCCATCACCGACGCGGCAGACGATGGCGGCCCGGGCAACGTGACCACCGCAGCGTTCGACCTTCCGGTCCTCGACGACCAGGACAACGAGGACAGCCGAGTTCGCATCGAAGACTTCTCGGGCACTCCAACCGTGGTTAACTTCTTCGCCTCCTGGTGCGACGCGTGTGAAGACGAACTCCCCGCGTTCCGCGACACCGCCCGAGACCTCGAAGGCCAGGTCGACTTCATCTTCGTCAACTCAAACGAAACTGGTGACTGGGAGCCAATGGCCGAACGGACCGGTATCCGTGATGACTTCGTTCTCGCTCAAGACATTCAAGGTCTGAGTAGAAACGGCTTGTATCGAAGCCTGGGGGGTACCGGTGGTATGCCGATCACCGCGTTCTACGACGCCAACGGAAACCTCGTCGACACGGTGTTCGCACCGTTCAACGAGAGCCAGCTCAACGCCCAGCTCAACGGCTTGGGCCTCGTCGGCTAACGCGTGCCGCCAAAATGAGGGCGGAGTACACTGGTTGGCCAATACCGATGGGGATCCCGGCAGCACCTTGGCTGCGTGAATCGTTCGATTTACCGGTTCTGACGGGAACACATCGCATGTGACCGGCGTTTGGTCACGCGGTTACGTAAAGGATTTCTCATGCAACCAGGGGTTTTTTCTAGCGACCTTTCTGTTGCCGACTACGGCGATGTCCGTGGCTTCACCGAACATCTCGCTGCGCCGCTCTCACCTGAAGACCAACAAATTCAGTCGATGCCCGATGTCAGCCCGACGAAATGGCATCGAGCGCACGTCACCTGGTTCTTCGAAACGTTCCTGCTCATGGAGTTTCTCGACGGTTACGAACCGTTCGACCCCGACTTCCAGTTCCTGTTCAACTCCTACTACGAGGGCAAAGGCGACCGTCACGCCCGCGACGAGCGGGGCCTAATCTCGCGTCCCTCCGCTGAACACGTCGGCGCATATCGCCGTCATGTCGATGAGGCCATGGGTCGACTCATCGACACCGTGGCGGCCAAGAACGATTCGGTTCGTGACCTCGTCGTGCTCGGGTTGCACCACGAGCAACAGCACCAGGAGCTTCTACTGATGGACATCAAGCATGTCCTGTCGATGAACCCGACCCGCCCTCGGTACCACACGGTGGACCCCGCCAACGGTGCCAGCACCGCAATGGGATGGCAGCGCTTCGAGGGTGGCGTCGTCGAGGTGGGTCACGCCACCGACAACACCGGGTTCCACTTCGACAACGAAGCCCCCCGCCATCACCAATACCTCGAGCCCTTCGAACTCGCTGATCGTCTCGTCACCAACGGCGACTGGTTCGAGTTCATGGCGGCCGGCGGCTACCACGAACACCAACACTGGCTGTCCGCTGGTTGGGCGACCATCCAAACTGAGGGCTGGGAAGCGCCGATGTATTGGGAGCCGACAGAAACCGGCTGGCAGATGCACACCCTGCACGGTTTCCAACCGGTTGAACCGCACGAACCCGTGTGTCACCTCAGCTACTACGAAGCCGACGCATACGCCCGTTGGGTTGACGCCCGCCTCCCGACCGAATTCGAATGGGAGCACGCCGCGAGCGATGTGACTATCGCTGGCAATCTTGCTCCCTCGGGCCGCTTCCACCCCACCACCCCAGGAGCGCCTGACGGGACCCTGCGCCAGCTGATCGGCGACGTATGGGAGTGGACCTCCAGTTCGTATGGCCCGTACCCCGGCTTCACCCCAGCCGAAGGTGCAGTGGGTGAGTACAACGGCAAGTTCATGGTCAACCAGTACGTGCTTCGCGGTGGCTGT
This sequence comes from uncultured Acidimicrobiales bacterium, assembly GCA_964562985.1. Classification (GTDB taxonomy): domain Bacteria; phylum Actinomycetota; class Acidimicrobiia; order Acidimicrobiales; family SHLQ01; genus SHLQ01. The sequence continues at coordinate 2,818 of CAZLWE010000010.1, read as the reverse complement.
TGCGCAACACCAGGCGCACATACGCGCTCGACATACCGCAACTTCTTCCCAGCACATTCACGGTGGATGTTCTCGGGACTTCGGCTGGCACGAACACCCATCGGCACTACTCCGAAGTACAAACAACCATGACCATGCAACTTGTGATCGATGACTATCTGGACGACGGCTACTTCGAGAGGAACCTGCGACAAGACGTGCTTCGAGGCTTCGGCGTCGCGCCTGGCGAGCTGAAGTCGCTTCCGCCGAAGTGGTTCTACGACGATCGCGGGAGCGAACTTTTCGAGGCGATCACCCGGTTGAAGGAGTACTACCCCACCGAAGCCGAACGAACGATTCTTCGAACCTTCGCCGACGACATCGCCACCATCTCGGGTGCCGACACTCTCGTTGAGCTGGGTTCCGGCGCCGCAGACAAGACCACGACACTTCTCGATGGGTTGGAGAAGGCAGGTCAGCTGAAGCGGTTCGTCCCATTCGATGTGAGCGATGGCATTTTGCGTTCAAGCTCGGAGACATTGATGAGCCGCTACCCCGACATGGAGGTCCATGGGGTCGTCGGCGACTTCGAGCATCACTTAGACAAGATCCCTGGAGGCGGCACCCGCATGATCGCTCTCCTCGGGGGCACGGTCGGCAACTTTGAACCCAGCCAGCGCAAAGAACTACTCCGAGCCATCGTGGCGAACATGGCCCCGGGCGACGCGTTCTTGCTCGGCACCGACCTGGTGAAAGATCACGACCGACTCGTGCTCGCCTACGACGATCCTCATGGCGTGACCGCTGCATTCAACAAGAACGTGCTGTCGGTTCTCAACAACCGCCTAAACGCCAACTTTGACCTCGATGGCTTTGAGCACGTCGCGAGCTTTGATGCCGACAACGAGTGGATGGACCTTCGACTTCGTTCACTTCGTGAGCAGAGCGCCTACATCGAAGAGCTTGACCTCACGGTGAACTTCGCCGAAGGCGAGGAACTACGGACCGAGATCTCCGCCAAGTTCCGCGAACAGAAGGTCCGCTACGAACTCGCAATGGTCGGCCTCGACATGGTCAGCTGGATGACCGACCCGCAGGGTGACTATGCCTGCAGTCTCTCGATCCTGCGCTGATCTCTACGGGGCAACGACTCCGTCGCAATTTTGCCCCTCCGAGCTGCAGCGCCAATCATTCACCGCAATCACACATTCGCCTTCGGCTCGGTGTGCTCTGCGGATTTGATCTCTGATCTCTACGGGGCAGCGGCTCCGTCGCAATTTTGCCCCTCCGAGCTGCAGCGCCAATCATTCACCGCAATCACACATTCGCCTTCGGCTCGGTGTGCTCTGCGGATTTGATCTCTGATCTCTACGGGGCGGCGTAGCGGTAGACGTTGGTTTCGCGTTGGACGAAACCGATTCGTTGATAGAGGCGGTTGGCGGCTTCGCGGTGGGGGCGGCTGGTGAGGTCGACGGTTTTTGCTCCGGCCTCGGCTGCGATTTCCAGTGCGCGCTCGTTGAGTATTCGGCCCACGCCTTGACCGCGTGCCGACTCATCGACGACCACGTCTTCGATCCATGCTCGCCGTCCCGTCGGGATATCGAACATTGCGAGCGTCATCGAGCCAACGATGGCCCCTTCATCGTTGCGAGCGATCAACAACGTCGACGCTTCGCTCTTCGCGATGCGATCAAGTGTCTCCATGTCTGGCGGGGTGCTCGAACGAGACAACTGCGGGATGAGTTTGGCGAATGCTGCCACCAACTCCGCGTCCGCTGCTTCGACTACTTCGATTGCGATCATGATGTTCCCTTCGACAATACGCATTCCGATCGTAGGGCCGCGCGCGAAAACATGTGCCCATCCGCGACGGCTCCGCGTGGCAATTTTTGGCTCAACCGATACCGTTTTGTTTGTGACCAACTCGATCGGCGGTGCGGAGTTTGTACGGTGCTCATCGCTCCCGGAACTCCGTTCGCCAGTACTTATCGTGGCCCTCGAAGGTTGGAACGACGCGGGAGATGCCGCCTCTACGACCGCGCATCATTTGATCGACCGCTGGAACGCCGAACTCTTCGCAGACATCGATCCTGAGGAGTTTTTCGACTTCACCGCTATCCGCCCGACCGTCGAAATCGTCGATGGCTTCGAGCGAGAGTTGCATTGGCCAGACACCAGCTTCTACGCCGCACGCCTCGCGGATGCGCCCTTTGACGCCATCGTGATGCTCGGGGTTGAACCACAAATGCGATGGCGAACCTTCTGCCAGCAGATCCTTGCCACCGCGCAAGCCCTCGGCGCAGAAATGGTCGTCACGATGGGGGCACTCCTCGCGGACGTACCGCACACTCGTCCAGTGCAGGTCCTCGGTACGGCATACGACGAAGCAACTGCACACAAACTGGGTTTGAAGCCCTCCAATTACGAAGGGCCGACCGGCATCATCGGCGTTTTGCACGCCGAGGCGCGCGATGCAGGGTTTACCGCCGCATCTCTGTGGGCGGCCGTGCCGTCCTACGTCCCCGGTGCGACCTCACCGAAGGCAGCGCTCGCATTGGTCGAACGCCTGACCAACATGCTCGACGTTGCCGTCTACGCGACCGACCTCGAGATCGCCGCTGTGTCCTACGAGCGCCAGGTAGGCGAGCTCGTCGCCGAAGATGAACAGACCGCAGAGTTCGTCACCCAACTCGAACATCAATACGACGAAGAAGCCGAGTTCCTCGATTCCGACGACCTGTTGGACGAACTAGAACAGTTCCTCCGCGAACTCGACTGAGTCGCTGCTCTGCAGCTCGAAGGGGCAAAATCGCGACGCAGTCGCTGCCCCGCAGAGATC
>CAZLWE010000009.1:15201-73161 GCA_964562985.1 uncultured Acidimicrobiales bacterium | reverse complement strand
GGCGCTCATCGGGAGCTGTTGGGGCTGCCAGCAGGATCGTCTCGACCCCCGCAACGTCTGCAGCTTCGGTCCACGGACCCATCTCTTCGAGCGGGGCGTCGGGCAAGATCGCGGCGGAAACCCCTGCATCGGCTAGCGACTCGGCGAACCGCTTCTCCCCTGCCCGGAACGCGATGTTGTAGTAGGTCATCACGGCGAGAGGAACTTCGATGTCCGCGTCGCGCACAGCTGACAGGATCGATTGTGGCGTTGAACCAGAGGTCAGCGACCGATCGTTAGCTTCCTGGATAACCGGACCGTCCATAACCGGGTCGGAGAATGGGATACCCACCTCGATGGCGTCTGCTCCAGACTCGGCCGCCGCCTGGATCGTCTCGATCCAGTCATCGCCCAGTCCGCCGGTGATATAGGGCACCAAGATTTTGCCGCCGCTCTCGCGTCGCGCACGCAGCGCCGTCTCGAAGGTTCCGACTTCGCTCATTTACCTAGCACGTCCATCATTTGCGCCACGTCCTTGTCGCCACGGCCACTGAGGTTCATCAGCACGGTTTTCCCGGCAAGTTCCTCGCGAGCACGAGACATCCATGCAAGAGCATGTGCGCATTCGAGTGCGGGGATGATCCCCTCCGTGCGCGAAAGCAGCTGGAATCCCTCGATGACCTCTTCGTCGGTCACCGGCTCATAGCGAGCTCGCCCGATATCGGCGAGGTGCGCGTGCTCCGGGCCAACACCTGGATAATCCAGGCCGGCCGAGATCGACTCGGCCTCGAGTACCTGGCCGACTTCGTCCTGCATGAGGTAGCTCATCGAGCCGTGCACCACGCCGGGTACCTCACGGCCAACAGCGGCACCCCCGGCAGGCTCGACACCGACCAACTCCGCGTCAGTGTCGACAAAGCCGGAGAAGATCCCAATCGCGTTCGAACCACCGCCGACGCATGCGGTTACGACGTCTGGCACGCCGCCATCGAGGATTCGAGCGCACTGCTCGCGAGCCTCCAAGCCGATGACCTCATGGAAGGTTCGAACCATCCATGGGTACGGGTGTGGTCCCATTGCTGAACCGAGGCAGTAGTAACTGTCCTCGACCTTGGCGACCCAATCGCGCATGGCCTCGTTCACCGCATCCTTGAGGGTACGCGAGCCCGACAAGGCGGGAACGACCTCGGCTCCGAGGAGGTTCATGCGGAACACATTGAGCTTCTGGCGCTCGATGTCCACCTCGCCCATGTACACACGACATTCCATGCCCATGAGCGCCGCAGCGGTAGCGGTGGCTACGCCGTGTTGACCGGCACCGGTCTCGGCGATCAGACGGGTCTTGCCCATCCGCTTTGCGAGCAATGCTTGGCCGAGCACGTTGTTGATCTTGTGCGAACCGGTGTGGTTGAGGTCTTCTCGTTTCAAGAGGATCCGATATCCGAGTTCCTCGCCGAGGCGATGGCATTCGGTGATGGGTGACGGGCGGCCTGCGTAGTCGGCGAGCAGTCCTGCGAGTTCGGCTCGGAACTCCGGGTCGCCCCAGGCGGAGCGAAATGCCTTCTCGAGGTCCTGACACGCTGGGACGAGGGTCTCCGGAACGTACTGACCGCCGAAACGGCCGAACCGCCCCTCGGGGGTGGGTTCACCCATGATCGATTCGGATCCAAGCTCTACGCTTGCCATCTACTCCACTTCCCAGTCGTACATTGTGCCGTCCCCTTCGGGATCCGGCTCGGCTAGTGATTCTCCCGCAGACTTTGCATTTTGTATGAATCGGCGCATCGCAGTCGGATCCTTCCGGCCTGGTTCGCTCTCTACGCCAGATGCCACATCAACGCCCCATGGCTTCACGGTCGCTATTGCTTCGGCGACGTTGTCGGGGTTGAGCCCACCCGCCAGCAGAATGTTGCGGTCATCGGGAAGCGACTCGGCCAACGACCAGTCAAAAACTTCACCGCTACCGGGCACGGATCCGTCGACGAGAATGATCGGCACGAGAAACTCCGATGCCCGCCTCGCCTGCTCGGTCCCCGCGGCAACCGCTTTGATGACGGTCGGCACCCGCTGGGCCACCCAGGCGACCTCTTCGGGGCCCTCGTTGCCATGGAGCTGCGCTGCCTTCAGGCCGGCGCTATGCACGATGTCGACCACGCGCTCCTTCGCAACGTTGCGAAAGATTCCGACGGTCAACGTTTCAGCAGGAACGCGGGCGGTGATGTCACGGGCTCGCCCAGGAGCGATCTGGCGCACCGACCCCGATACGAAATTGATGCCAATCGAGTCAGCGCCGAGCGCTACGGCCAAGAGCGCATCATCGATGGTCGTGACGCCACAGATCTTCACGAAGGTCATCGTGCTGCCTCGATAAGCGCTGCGACACCAACGGATGGACCGGAGTGCTTCACGAGCGACTCACCAACGAGCACGGCCTGAAAGCCAGCGGCGACGAGTTCAGGGATGTCTGCGGGGCCGCCAATGCCAGATTCAGCTACACGCACAACGTCGGCGGGCAACGATGCAGCAACTCGCTTTGCTCGTTCGGTGTCGACCTCGAAGGTTCGGAGATCTCGTTGGTTGACGCCGACCAAGGATCCATTGAGCGCCATCGCACGTTCGGCCTCGGCCTCGTCATGGACCTCGATCAACACATCCAGACCGAGTTCGGTAGCGAGCGAATGAAACTCAGAAAGCTCCCCATCGCTTAGCGCAGCCACGATCAGCAGGAGACAATCAGCTCCCATGAGACGAGCATCGACCACATCGTGAGCTGACACGGTGAAGTCTTTGCGAAGGATCGGGATGTCGACCGCTCCTCGCACGGCCTGGAGGTCAGCAACCGAGCCGCCGAAGTACTTTTCGTCGGTCAGGACCGAACAACACGCCGCACCACCGCTCGCGTAGGCAGCGCTCAGCGTTGCTGGGTCGAGCCCGAGGTTCAGATCGCCCTTCGACGGTGACCGCCGCTTTACCTCAGCGATCACACCGAGATCGGGCTGGGATCGGAGCGCATCGACGAACCCTCGGGTCGCGGGCATCTCGCCGGCTTGTGCGATCAGATCGTCGAGCGACCGGTCATCTTGTGCAGCCGCGGCGCGATGATCCTGCAAAATGTCGTCGAGGTAGAGAGTGGCCATTACGACGGTAAGTCTACGTTCACCGTTCGGTCACCGAGAGTCGCTGTCGTTGCGTCGAAAGCGGAGCGCTTCACATACCCGAGTGCTACAAAGCCGTCCGGATCATCAGCCACCGAGGTTAATGTCGCGACGACGGCTCCATCGATCGTTAGCTCCTCACCGACTGACGCTGCGCCCGGCCCGCTGATCAGCGCTAGCCGCTTCGGCGTGTTGTTGCCGCGCGAGTCCACCCGAGCGACCAGTTCCTGGCCGGTGTAACAGCCTTTGGTGAACGACACGGACACGTCGACGACCCCCGCCTCGGCAGGGATCGTGTCCTCGGTCAGCTCGGCACCCATTGCGGGGACGCGGTTGAGGATCCGCAGCCGCTCGAACTCCGCACGGTCTACCGGCTCAAGGTTTGGCGGGGCCAAGGTCGCGCCGATGACGCCATAGCTAGTCGGACTAATCCCAGCGACAACGAAGACGCCCGCGTCGGCGGAAACACTCATCTGGTCGCTCGCTTCATCAATAAACTCGTGCCAGTCCCACGTCTCCAACCCAAGTTCGGCCTTGGTGCGCAGTTTAAAGCGGTTCAAACGAACCAGAAGCGCCTCCCCGTAACCGGCGTCGACGTCGAGAAGGTAGCTGTTCTCTTCGTTGGTAGAGGTGATCCGAAACCAGGCGTCCACCTTCCCCTGCGGCTGGAGAATCAAGCTCCAGGCGGAGGCTCCCGCACCGCCGCTCAACTGCTCGACATCTTGGCTGATCTGGCCTTGCAGGAAGCTCTTCGCTTCTTCACCGGAGACGGTCACAACATCGCGCTTACCAACAAAGACACTCACGTTTGCTCCTGATTCGCTCGGCGTTGGGCGGTCATGATGCGAGCTCCTTCTACGGCGGCGAGAAGTGCCTTCGATTTGTTGATGCACTCGTTGTGCTCATCGATCGCGACACTGTCGGCCACGATCCCGGCGCCGGCCTGTACCGATGCACGGTTATCTGTGACAAACATGGTGCGAATCGCGATGGCGGTATCGATGTTGCCCGAGAAATCCAGATAGCCAATAACACCGGCGTACGGTCCCCGTTTCACCGGTTCGAGCTCGTCGATGATCTCCATCGCACGAACCTTCGGCGCTCCCGAAACCGTCCCCGCTGGAAGCGTGGCTCGCAGCACATCGATCGCCGACTTGCCCTCGGCCAGCGTGCCCGAAACCTGCGAAGTCAGGTGCATCACATGGCTGTAGCGCTCCAAGGCCATGATCTGGTCTCGTGACTCAGTGCCGTACTCGATGACGCGCCCGATGTCGTTGCGAGCCAAATCGACGAGCATCACATGCTCCGCGACTTCCTTTGGGTGCTCGATCAACTCCGCGGCGAGTTGCTTGTCTTCCGCATCGGTTTTGCCACGAGGGCGTGTGCCGGCAATCGGACGGCTGACCACGGTGTCGCCACGCAACTGCACCATGGGTTCCGGCGATGCGCCGACGATGTCGAGATCACCGATACGCATGTAGTACATGTACGGGCTTGGGTTGATCTGGCGGAGCACTCGGTACAGGTCGAAGGTCTCCGCGTCGAGCTCGAAATCGAAGCGCTGCGCGAGAACCACTTGGAAGATGTCGCCGGCGAGGATGTACTCCTTGGCCGCTTCGACCGCGGCACAATAGGTTTCCTCCCCCATGGAGGAGGAGACCTCGGGCAGCGTCGGATTCGCTGGAGGCGGCGAGACGAGGGGTTCGTCGATCGGTTGTGCCCCATCGTTCTGCAAAGAGGTCAGGCGGTCGACAGCGTCGTCATAGATCGCACGCAGCTCGTCGGTAGAGGCGTCGACTGGTACGACCGTGTTTGCAACGAGTGTTACCTGCTGCTTCCAATGATCGAATGCAACCAACTCACCGATGAGCGCCATGACGCCATCCGCGTGTCCCATGTCGTCATCGGGGACATTGGGAAGCCGTTCGACCTCTCGAACAACGTCGTAGCCGATGTAGCCCATGAGCCCGGCGTGCAGTGGGGGCAGCTCATCGAGCTCCGGGGTGCTGGAGGTTTCAAGGAGCGCCTCGAGAGTGTCGAGCATGCCGTCGCCAACGGGGATCTCGTTGGAGAGAGGCCCCGACACCGCTACTTCGCCTCCGCGAGAAACGATGGATGCGAGCGGATTGCGGCCGAGAAACGACCATCGACTCCAGCGCTCACCGTTCTCCACCGATTCGAGCAGGAAGCCGTCCTGGTCGCCTACACATCGGGCGAAAACCGCTACCGGCGTTACCTGGTCAGCGAGCAGCGACCGCCAAACGGGCACGATCCGATGCGCCCGGCTGTACTCGACGAAGCGTTCAAAGTCTGGCTGTACCGACATGGTGCTCCTAGAGGTACAGGCCGGTCGAGCCCTCTTCGAGGCGCTCGGCTGCCACCGCGTGTACGTCGCGCTCACGCAAGATGATGTAGTCGACTCCGCCGACCTCCACCTCATAGCGATCCTCGGGGTTGAACAGCACTCGATCGCCGATCTCCATATTGCGAACATTCGGACCGGACGCCACGATCTGCGCCCATGCCAGTCGTTTGCCAATTTGCGCCGTCGCAGGGATCAAAATGCCACCGCTTGAACGGCGCTCGCCGTCCTCATCTCCATGTCCAACAAGAATGCGGTCGTTGAGCATCTTGATCGGAAGGCGGTCGCCATCTTCATTCTCAGCGGTGAAGCCGTTCGCTGTCGTTGCGGTCACCGGGCCAGGCTACTGGGGCGGACGAACGGTCACGCCACGGGAAGCCATGAGCTCCTTGGCTTCACCGACGGTGTGCTCGCCGAAGTGAAAGATCGAGGCCGCTAAAACGGCATCAGCGCCGCCTTCGATATGTCCGTCTGCCAGGTGTTCGAGCGTCCCGACACCGCCGCTTGCGATCACCGGCACATTCACCGCATCGGTGATCATCGCTGTCAGTTCCGTATCGAAACCGTCACGGGTACCGTCGCGATCCATCGAGGTCAACATGATTTCCCCCGCGCCTCGGCGCACGCACTCCTGAGCCCATTCGACCGCGTCCAAGCCAGTCGGTGTGCGCCCGCCACGAACGAATACCTCGTAGCCACTCGCGAGGCCCTCCGTATCGCTCTTGCGGGCGTCGATCGACGCCACAACGCACTGTGAGCCAAACTCATCGGAGATCTCCGTAAAGACCTCGGGACGGTCGACGCCAGCGCTGTTGACGGTGACCTTGTCAGCGCCGACCCGTAAGAGCCGACGTGCGTCTTCGACGCTGCGAATTCCACCGCCAATCGTGAACGGAATGTACAGCTCTTCGGCGGTACGGCTGGCCAGATCAACAATGGTGTCGCGAGCATCGGAGGAGGCGGTGATGTCGAGAAACACGACTTCGTCGGCGCCCTGCGCGTCATAACGAGCAGCCAGCTCGACCGGGTCGCCAGCATCGACGAGATCGACGAAGTTCACGCCCTTCACGACTCGCCCAGCATCAACATCCATACACGGGATCACCCGCACGGCGGTTGGGGAGCCGGAGGTTGCGCGCTCCGCACGACTGTCGGCGACAGGCGCATCATGATCTGGTTCGTTGCCCCCGCAGATCTGCACGAAGTTCTCGATGATCCGCAGGCCCACCGGCCCGGACTTCTCCGGGTGGAACTGGGTGGCGAACACGTTGTCTCGCTGCACGGCAGCGGTGAAGGGTTCGCCGTAGTCGCACGTTGCGATCGCGTACTCCGAGCCGTGCGGGGCGTACGAGTGCACGAAGTACACCCACGGCTGTTCTGGTAGACCGGCGAAGAGCGGCGACTCGGTGGGAAACGACATCGTGTTCCACTGCATCTGCGGCCGCTTCACTTCGCCGCGTAGCAACTCCACTCGACCTGGCAGGATGCCGAGGCCCTTGACCCCATCGACCTCATCGCTCGACTCGAAGAGCGCCTGCATGCCGACACAGATACCCATGAAGGGGCGGCCACTCGCGACCGCATCGTGGGCGAGTTTGTCGACCCCGACCTCCCGGATGGCTTCCATCACGCGACCAAAATTTCCAACGCCCGGAAGAACGACACCGTCAGCCGCCTCAACCACCGATGGATCGGCGGTCAGGACCGGGTCAGCGCCAGCCCGTTCAAGTGTCTTTTGTGCCGAGCGAAGGTTCCCAATCCCATAATCAAGAACGGCGATCACTGGGGACTGCCGCCCCAGAACCGCGGAATCACTCTTGATCGCTTCGCGAGCTGCGCTCCCCTCAGGCGCGTTCTCATGGTCAGTCATTCTTAGAGAAGACCCTTGGTGCTAGGGAGGCCGCCTCCGGTTACGGCTACGGCGTCGCGTAGGGCGCGGGCTACGCCCTTGAAGGTCGCTTCGATGATGTGGTGGGTGTTCTTTCCACGAACGGACGTGATGTGCAGGGTCATGCCAGCAGACGTGATGAACGCTCGCCAAAACTCTTCACAGAGCTGTGGGTCGAATGGCGGGGTTCCGAGGATTTTCTCGCCGGGAAACTCCACTTCGTAATGCAGAAATGGACGACCGGACAGATCGAGCGCAGTATCGACCAGCGCCTCGTCGAGCGGCACGCGATTCGACGCGAAACGGCGTACGCCCACCTTGTCGCCAAGCGCGTCCTTGAAGACGCTGCCCAACAAGATGCCCGTGTCTTCAACCGTGTGGTGTGAGTCGATCTCCAGATCGCCCGTGGCGGCCACGGTCAGATCGAAGCCTCCGTGACGTCCGAGTTGATCGAGCATGTGATCAAAGAACGGCAGACCGGTGCTGCAATCGGTGTTGCCCTCACCGTCGAGCTCAAGCTCGATTCGGATCTGGGTTTCTTTGGTATCTCGTGATGCTGTGGCCGAACGCATCGTCCCAGCCTACGGCCACGGCTGCGCCTCGTGCGAGGCCGCGTAAACCTTGGGACGCCCTTTGTTCTTTCCTAAGAACAGCAACACGAACGCGTCAGCTCGTTGTTGACCCAAGGTCGGAATGAAGTAGTCGTCGGCGTCTTCGGGTTGCCACGACTGTTTCAGCTCCCGGATCTGCGCCCCCATTGGGGGCTTGCCATCCGTGGGGTTGTCGGGTGCGTCCGCGGACGCATCTACGTGCTGGGCAGGTTCGTCGTTGGCTTGGTCTGCTGGTGTTGCGGCTACTTCGCGGTGGTGAGCCGGTTGGCCGTGCGGTCGTGGGCAATGTCGAGTAGTTCTGCCTCGTTCTCGCTGTCAGCTAGCGCTCGACCGCTTCAGACCAGATGATTCGACCGCTTTCGTTATCGATCGCGAACACTTCCAAACTTGTCACTACGAAGGCAACACCGTCGTGCTCTCGAACATCGAATGAGCTCGTTACTCCGACCTCGACCGTCCAAAGCGTGTTTCCGTCTAAGGGGTCAAGGCGACTGACATGGCTCGTAGTCAGTTGCCAGATTCCTCCGTCATCAATAGCGACATTCGTGAAAGCGTCGGAATCTAGTTGCCAAAGCTCTCTGCGGCGCTCCGGGTCGTAGGCAACGAAACTGTCATGTCCGCCGAAGAAGACGACACCGTCGACTGACGCCAACGGCTGCGCAATTCCGTCTTGTTGACGGAACACCTCACGTCCCAGCGAGTCGAAGATGATCAGGTTGGCATACTCGCCACCGGTGACGGTCAAGCCAGCTACCCCGACAGCGCCGTCTAGGCCGGTCACTTGGTCCTCTGTCCCGTCATCCAGCGGCACAATCGACAAGACTTCGCCTGTTCCAGAGTCAATCTGAGCGAGCAGGTGACCGCCATCGACCTCAGGATCGAACGTAACGAGGGTGACCAGGTCGCCTTGTGGAACGATCCCCGAACACGGTATTTGAGCTGTCCACCGTTCCTCACCAGTACGGGCATTGATGCTCACAACTCGATCCTCGTTCGGGCCACGGCATACATAAACGACATCTTCTTCTACCGCCTCATGGGACCCTGATGTACGCCACAGCACCTCATCGGTACCTAAGTCCAGCGCTACCAGTCCCCGATCGGAGTTGAACACCGCGACGCTCCCGAAGAGGGCACGACCTTCTCGGAAACTACGTTGATCAGGGTTCGGTTCGCGGTCCGCTCTGGACCCGTCGGTGGTCAACACGGCCTGGTTAGATCCGAGCCGTTGGACGGCCAGGAAATCCCCCGCCACGACAATTTCACCTGCGTCAGCCCCTGGATCACCAGTGACCGTTGGGAGACAATCGGCCTGCCCACAGCCGAGCAACGCCCGATTCCCAAGGGGAGCGTCCAATTCGATCATTAGCTCCTCTTGGATAGCTTCGTCGGTGCAGCTAGCGACGAATCTGCGCACCCAAAGAAGTGCCGTCACCTCAACGGCATCATCGCGTTCGTCGACCTCCCAGCCGTCAAAACGCACACAACTAGACGCCACGCCGCCAAAGGTCGTCGTCACAACCAGCCGATCGCCGTCCTCATCTACACCATCGAGAACCCATTCGTTGGCAGTCACATCGCCGATATCGAATTGGTGGGCGAAGAAGAAGCGATTCTCCCAAATCACGAGCGCAGCGATTAGGAGACCGAACCCGAAACCGAGAATCACCGCCGAGCGCCTCACACCTTTGAGTGTGACACATCAACCCAACGGTTGTGTGTCCGCGGAGCAGCCTCCAGCTCGGGCGACCGGTGTGAATTGGAACCGATTGTTACTGCGGAGACTTAGCTCAGGATCTGTTTGACCGCTTCTAAGAAACGATCGTTGTCCTCGGCGGTGCCGACGGTAACCCGGAGGCACTCCGCAATGCGCGGCCAGTTTGAACAGTTCCGCACGAGCACCGATTGGTCGACCAAGGCCTGCCACAGGTCTTGCCCCGACATGTCGTTTGCCCGGAACAGAAAGAAGTTCGCACCGCTCGGCCACACCGTCACCGGCATCTCGCTTAGGGCGGCGACCATACGTTCCCGCTCGGCCTTGATGCCCTCGACTCGTTCGTCCATCTCACCAGCAAAACCCAAAGCGGCAATTCCGGCCGCCTGCTTGAAGGAATCCAGATGGTATGGAAGAACCGTCTTCTCAAGCTCGGCAACAAGCCATGCAGGGCCGAGCAAATACCCGAGTCGAGCACCTGCCATCGCCCAGGTTTTGGAGAACGTACGTGTGACGACGAGCGGAGTGTCCTCGTCGATCAGGGGAACGGCGGAGTAGTCGGCGAATTGACCATACGCTTCATCGACCACCAGCAATCCACCGGTGCCGTCCATGATGTCCAGCACCTTCTCGACGGTGCCGGGGGGATCAACGATGCCACTCGGGTTGTTCGGCGAGCACAAGAACAGCACCTCTGGCTGATGTTCGGCGACGACTCGGCGTACCTCGTCGAGATCGAGGCTGTAGTCCTCGGCGCGGTCGCCCTCGACCACTGCGGACCCGACCGTCTTTGCAATGTGTCCGTGCATGGCAAAGGTGGGTTCGAACAGCGCGGTCTTGCGGCCCGCTCCCCCGTAGGTGAGCAACAGTGTTTGCAAGACCTCATTCGAGCCGTTCGCGACAAAGACCTCGCTTGGTTCACGGCCGTAGCGCTCCGCCAGTCGTGCGCGTAGGACCGCGGCCGAGCGGTCGGGATAGCGATGCCAAGCAACCTCGTCGAGTAGGCCATGAAGAGCCCGGTGGAACCCCTCAGGAGGAGCTTCGGGAGCCTCGTTGGTGTTCAGACGCACATCCACGTCGATCTGGGGTGAGTGGTAGCCCTCCCGAAGAGCAATATCGGCTCGGACCTGTGGTCGCATTTCTTCACGCTAGCGTCGAACCATGAACTCCGACATGGCTGAACTGTCCACCGTCGCTACCCAAATCGACGAGCTCGTCTCGCGCGTGACCGAGGTAGCGGAGCGATATCACGGCACCGACGAAGACGCTGCGGCGGTCCGACTCTTTGAGGTCGAGCGTTCGCTGATGAGCGCCGGGCGAAGCCTTCGCAGCGCGATGCGAGCCTTCTAGGACCTCATGGATCTCGTCATCGAACATCGGGAGGATTCGCCATCGGTCGTGCACCTCACGTTGACGCCCAACGAGGCGCTGACCGAGTTGTCCGACGGCTTGGCGCTTGGCGCCAACGCCGGTGACGACGCAGTGTTTTGGCTTCACGGCTCAAACGATGAGCGGGCCGAACTCATGACAGCCACGGGGAGGACGTCGCAACGAACCCTGCTGCAAATGCGCATGCCGTTGCCCGCAGCGGGATCTGGGATCGCTACCCGCTCGTTCACGCCAGCCGACATCGAGGAGTTTCTCGCGGTGAACAACCGGGCGTTCGACTGGCACCCTGAGCAGAGCGGTCAAACCCCTGAATGGGTTGAGACAGAGATGGCCACCGACTGGTTCGACGCAGACGGTTTTCGTCTGCATCACGTCGATGGCGCACTCGCCGGATTTTGCTGGACAAAGGTCCACGCCTCCACCGACACCGACCCCGCACTTGGGGAGATCTATGTCATCGCCGTAGATCCACCGTTCCACGGTCAGGGCCTCGGTAAAGCCATGACTCTGGCCGGACTCGAATGGCTCGCGGCTGCCGGCCTGGAAACCGGCATGCTCTACGTCGAATCCGACAACGAGGCAGCGGTTCGCACCTATGAGCGAATCGGGTTCAGCACCCATCGTGAAGACACGCTCTGGAGGCACTCATGGGAGTGAGCCGCGCCGAGACTCGCTACGAGCTTGGCCGTGACGCGCTCGCCGATCTTCTCGAAGATCAACCGCAGTACCGGGTCGAGCAACTCTGGAAGGGGCTCTACGACGAGGGTCTCCCCATCGAGGGGATCTCCACGCTGCCAAAGGGGCTCCGTGCCGAGCTCAGCGAATTGCTGCCACCAGCGCTCTTCGATCGCGTCGTGCGAGTATCCGAGGGCGGCGAAACGCACAAATGGTTGTGGGGCCTCGCCGACGGTGATGCGGTGGAGACTGTCTTGATGCATTACACCGACCGCTCGACGGTTTGTGTGAGCTCCCAAGCGGGCTGTGCGATGGCGTGTGGCTTCTGCGCGACGGGCCAAGAGGGATTCCGGCGACATCTCACGACGGGAGAAATCGTCGAACAAGTCGTTCGGGCTCGGGAGACCGCAAAGCCTCGGCGACTTTCGAACGTCGTCTTCATGGGCATGGGCGAACCACTCGCCAATTACGACGCTGTTTGGGGCGCCATCCGCCGAATCCACCAGGACATTGGGCTGTCAGCGCGTCACATCACGATGAGCACCGTTGGTCTCGTACCGGGCATACGGCGTATGGCCACCGAAGACTTGCCCGTAAGCCTCGCGGTATCGCTACATGCTGCGACCGATGAGCTACGCACCGAACTCGTCCCGATCAACAGCCGCTACCCGATCGCTGAACTCGCCGACGCGTGCGCAGAGTATGTCGCGGCGTCCGGTCGTCGCCTGAGCTTTGAATGGGCGCTTATCGCCGGGGTGAACGACACACTTGAACAAGCGGAGGCGCTCAGCGAGCTGTGCAAGGAACTGCGAGCCCACGTCAATTTGATCCCATTGAATCCAACGCCTGGATACCTCACTGTTGGCACCGATGCGGATGGAGTAAAGCAATTTCAACAGTGGCTCCTCGATCGCAATACCAACGCCACAATTCGCCGAAATCGGGGCACCGATATCGATGCGGCGTGCGGTCAATTGCGGGCGTCGAGCACCACATCGACCTCGACGCCGGTTGCCGCTCCCACGATCAAGCAACGACGACCGCCCACATAACCCCTGATTCTTGGGTCACTCTCGGTTATCGTTGTAGTGACATGGCTGATCGATATTCATTTCAAAGCCCATTCTCTCGAGGTCACGGCTCCGATCCGTGGGTGACCGTCGGAAATGTAGCCGTCACGACGACCGTGGCCGTCACGGCCCTGTCGACTCTGGGCATCCTGCTTTTTGTCGTGGAGGGTGGCCTTGGCCCCGTCGGTCAGGCAATCGTCCTCACCGACGACGCCATTCTCGGTGGCCAGATCTGGCGCTTCCTCACCTACATCGTCCCTGCCACCGGAGATTTCTTCTGGGAAATCTTGGGGCTGGTCTTCTTCTACCTCATCGGCTCACAACTTGAGCGCATCATGGGAAGACAGGTCTTCACATCACTCTTCCTCGCGCTGATGTTCATTCCCGCGATCCTCGCCGTTCTCGCAGCAGTCGCCGTCGGTCAAGGCTTCGCCCTCGGCGGCATTGATTCGATCTTCTTTGGAATGGCCGCTGGTTATTCTGCGGCACAGCCTGAAGCTCGCACGTTCTTCAACATTCCGTTCTGGGTCCTGATCGCCTTTTTCTTCGTCATTCAACTGCTCTCGATACTCGCAACCCGAAGCATCGCTGGACTTGTTCTGTTGATCCTGTCCACCGGCATCGGTCTGGTCGTAACCCGTTCCCTTGGATTCTCGAACGTCGAGTGGATCCCCGCGGTCAAACTTCCCAGCTTCATGGGTGGAGGGCCAGCGCCATCAACTCCTTCACCCAAAGCACCAAAGAAGCGAGGCAAACGATTCGGCCGCAAGAAAAAAGCAGCCGGCAACGCCAACCTTCGTTCCGTCCCCACCGGAGCTACGTCGAGCGCTTCTGATGCCGAAATCGATGCCCTCCTCGACCAGGTCAGCGAGCAAGGTATGGGAAGCCTGACGAAACAGCAGAAACAAGCGCTGGAGCGTCACGCAAAGGAAATGCGTAAGCGCCGCGACAGCTAGGCAGCGGCCACGAGGTTCGCGGACGCTTCGAGCAGTCTGTCCTTGCGGGCACCAACGGCCTTCCATGCCTCAGCGATATTCGCTGGTTTACCTTCGATCGCGATGACCAAGAGGTCTTCGTGCAGTCGAAAGACTAAGACGGCCCCCTTGGTGGTGGACATCACCGAATCCACGAATCCACCAACGGCATCTCGTTCGAGTAGATCCACTTCCTGACGAACGGAGGAGCCGACATGGGTCAAGGACCGCCGCATCGATTCGCGATTGCTCGCCCGGATCAAGCTAACGACCGGGAGCGCTCCTTCCCCGTGAAAGACCATTGCGCCCGAAAATCCTGGGGTCCACGCCTCGATCTCTTCGAGAAGGGTGCTGAGCTCCTCTAAGGCCCCGGGATCGATATCGTCCAAGGTGAGTCCCCCACCTGCGCTCTTGATCTGCTTGCGGCGCTCCGATGCAGCCATTGCAGCCCGGCGGGCCATCTCAGCTACTTCGAGTTCACGTTCGTCTTCGTCCTCACCCATGCGCCATAGACCGTAGCGGGCAACGTCTCCCTCTTCCCACACTGAGCCAATATCCTGGTCACGTGAGGAATCTCCCTTCGCTCGATGAGCCACTGCCGGTTGGCGACGAGAAGGCCGCATCGGTGCAGGCCATGTTCGATGCCATCGCCCCTCGATACGACCTGGTGAACCGCATCATGACGTTCCGCTTGGATGTCAGATGGCGACGCCAGGCGATCGACGCTCTGGCCCTGCCGAAGGGGTCGCTGCTCATTGACCTGGCCACCGGCACCGGGGACTTTTGCCGCGAACTCGCCGAGGCAGGCTTTCGCTCTGTCGGCGCGGATTTCAGCTTTGGGATGCTCGAATCAGCACGAACAAACGAACCGTTGCTCCAAGGAGACGGCATGCAGATGCCCCTCCGAGATGGATCCGTAGACGGCGCCACCTGCGGGTTCGCGCTTCGCAACTTCGTGGACCTCCGACAGGTTTTCAACGAACTCGGCCGCATCGTCCGCCCGGGCGGCCGAATAGCGCTTCTCGATGCGAGCGAACCGGACAACCCAATCGCCCGATTCGGGCACGGTCTCTACTTCGGCAAGGTCGTGCCATTCATCGGCGGCCTGCTGTCCAACAAAGAGGCCTACGGCTACCTCCCTCGCTCGCTGGCGTACCTGCCGCCGAGGGCAGAGATGCTCGAATCGCTCACCGAAGCGGGCTTTGACCACGTCGATCATCAGCAACTCACCTTCGGTGCGGCTCAGCTCATCACGGCTACCCGAAGCGAGCGGCAGGCCTAACCCTCTGCTGCCGCTCCCCGCTCCAGACGGGAGAAATCGACCTTCGTAAACACTGCCTCTGCCGTGGCGACTACCTCACCGTTGTGGGTGACCTCAGATGTGAGCGTGAACGTGCGCTCCTGAACCGACTCGAGCCGGGCCACAAAAATGACCAGTTCGTCGATTGGAACCGGACCCAGATACGAAACATCGAGGGTGCGGGTAAAGCCCTGGTGGCCAACGATCCGCTGTAACGCCCCCATGAGGTCATCGAAGACCGCGGCGAGCAAACCGCCATGTGCTCGCCCCGTCGCCCCTTCATAGGCAATGCCAGCGACCATCTCTGCCCGGACCTCATCACCAACCCGCTGGTAAGTAATCTCCTTTGGCCGCAGAGCGTTGCTCGCCCCAGAAAAGGGCGACAACGAGAACGCGTCGAAGTATTCGCCCTTTTGGGGAACTGGCGCACCCAGCTCAGCGACCATTTCAGTGGCGAAGACCAGCACTCGATGCTCGGGCGTGAGCTCCTCGCCTTGGCTCAGGAGCTCATTCGCTGCCTCAACGAGGCGACGGGCATCTTCCAGGGCTTGCTCCTCGTGGCCACGCCCCACGAGGAGGTCTGCAGCGTGGTGAAGCGCTCTCGCGAGGTCGGCAGCAGTAGAGGACATCGACGCAGCCTTGCGTTAGGGAAGTCCGATTGCAAACTCGCTCACAGCAGCAGCCCGATCGTCAACGCGGCGCCAGCCACAAGCTGCGTGCGTCCAGTTGCTTCGAGGACCGGGATCAGATCCCGCCCTTGGGCGCCTCCGGCGACGGTGCGGATCGCGGGCACTGCGGTTCCCACGCCGACGAGACCTAAGAGCAATCCGAGGCGACCCGTAAAAGCGGCGGTGAGCGCGATAAGGCCGAACGCTCCCAACATGGTGGCTACATACAGGACTCGGGTCGGCTGGTCTCCCATCCGAACCGCCAACGTGTTCTTTCCCACCGCAGCATCTCCCTCGCGGTCACGCAGGTTGTTGATCACCAGCAAAGCGGTCGCGAAGACTCCGACGGGAATCGATAGGACCGCAGCGAGCCCAGAGATCGACACGGTCTGCACATAGGCCGACCCGATCGTCGCAACCAAGCCGAAGAACACGAACACGAACACCTCACCCAAACCGAGGTATCCATAGGGCTTGTCTCCACCGGTGTAGAACCAACCCGCGGCAATGGACGCTGCGCCAATCACCAGCAGAAACGGATTGACGGCGAGCGACAACACCAGCCCGACAACTCCGGCGACTCCGAACGATAGGAAGATCGCCCGTTTGACCGCCTCGGGAGACGCGGCACCAGAGCCCACCAGACGCAGTGGCCCCACCCGGTCGTCGTCGGTGCCTCGAATGCCATCGGAGTAGTCATTCGCGTAATTGGTGGCCACCTGCAACCCCAGAGCTACCACCATCGCAGCGATCGCTCGCCACGCGATGAACGCTTCATTGCTGACCGCAGCGGTTCCGACGGCAACCGGAACGACCGCGGCGGGCAGCGTCTTTGGGCGAGCTCCGGCCAACCACAGTGCGGCTCCGGTTGGGAGGTTGTTCACCATCGTCCCCAGTGTGTCCGTTCCTCTACCGATGTTGTCGGACGCTGCGATGACCTACTCGGACGGTCCGCTCCTCGATCCGGATGACCGACCGCGATCGTTCCGAGGGCTCGGCGTTGCGCGGGGATCCCGAAGTGCTCAGCGATCGCCGGCTCGTGCTCGAACTGGCCAAAGAAGCAGGCGCCGAGTTTGAGAGCGGTCGCGGCGAGCAATACGTTCTCGACCGCGGCACCACCGTCTACCCACCAGTACGGCACGGTCCAGGCATCGGTCGAGGCACCGAGCCCGGTCGCCGCCTTGTCGACCTCGCCATATCGAGCGACGTAGCTCGAGGGGTCCACCGTGAGGATGAGTAGCAATGGTGCTCGCAATAGTCCCGGCCACGGGAACCTGGACCGACGTTGCTCAGACAAGGTGATCTCCCAATAGGACGAGACATCACCTTCGACGAGCGCGAGCACTTCAACCGAGGCGGTATTGCCCGCACTCGGTGCGCGGGTGGCTGCATAGAGCAGTTTCCCGGCCGCCTCAGCGTCGACGGCTTGGGTGGTAAAGGCGCGCGTCATCTGGCGCGCCTTCAACGCAGTGAAGATGTCCACTCGCCTATGCGAACTTGGCGAGTTCCTCTGACATTGCCCAACCGAAGCCGATCAGCACGTCTCCGTTACCTGCATCGATGCCGTCGAAGAAGGCTCGCAGATCATCGGAAATATCGTCAGGCTCCGAGCTCTCGAAATCAAACGCGCAGGGAAGACCGCCCTTGCCCTTTGAGGTGAACTTGCGATCTTCGTAGCGCAGTGGGGAAATCCCGAAACGCTTGGCGAATCGACGACCCCACGCCCGCTCTTCACCAGATGCCTTGTGGTCTGGGCGAGGAATGACGTCGTGGAAATCTCTGAGCAGCGCGAACCCATCGGGAGTCTGCATGCGGAGTCCGACTACAACGTCTTCGTCCGGAAATGCCATAACCGCACGATGCATGAGATCGGTGATCATTCCACGCATGATCGTGTCGCGGCGCGAGGAGCGTGCAATCGAACCAAGACCCACAATGATGGCAGGCGTTCCCCCGATGCGCTCCAGGGTGTAATACGCAAACCCCTTCAAGCGGCCATCGTCTATTGCTTGACAGCACAAGACCCACTCTTCGGTCTCTTTCGAGAGCTCACCAGCTTCATAGGGAAGCGGCCCTTCGGTACAGAGATCAGCCATTTCGGAGATCTCCGCATCGCTGAGAGCGCTGCAATCTTTTGTTTCCACTTCGAGTGCCATGGGTCCCTCTGTCTTATTGCTTGGCCGCCGTCGCGTGCACCACCGACGTCAATTCCAGTCGACAAACGGCCTTCTACGCAAACTGGGTAACAGACCACCCAGTCTTACACGACTACAGCGTCGGGTCCGAGCAGCACTCGAACCTCGGCCACGAGGCCATTTCCGGTGTTGACGCGGTAGCTATCGGGCAGGCGAATCACCTGGGAACCATCCAAGTGGAGAAAGACATCTGAGTCGCCCTGATGGTCCGACAAAAGTATCTTCAGTTCATCGAGTGTGCTCGGATCCTGCGCGTGTACGGGAAGCCGCAAGCGCAGCGGCGCTGCCTCGGTCATCTGGGAACTGTCGAATACGTCGATGTCCTGGGCGATGAACTTTGAGATGTCGTCCTTGCCGTCGAGGCGGCCTCGAACCACGACGATCGAGTCGTCGACGAGCTTAAATCCGTGCTCGGTCATCTGGCGCGGGAACACCATGACTTCGATCGAGCCCTCGAGGTCTTCGAGTTCGAAGATGGCCATGAGGTCGCCCTTGCGAGTCCACTTCTTCTGCAGATTCGTCACCACTCCCCCGACCCGTAAGAAGGCACCATCGGACTCATCTTCGAGGGCACCGACGGTCTTGTCGCACCTGCGGGCCAGCGCGGCTTCGTATCCGAGAATCGGGTGATCGGAAATGTAGAGCCCGAGCATCTCCTTTTCGTTCGCCAGCTTGGGCATCTTGTCGAACTCGATGTCAGGGATTTCGGGGCGATCGTCAAAGGTCGGCTCATCGCCCAGGCTGCCAAACAGGGTCGCGACTCCAATGTCATGATCCTTGCGGGACGATACGGTCCGATCGATGATGAGCTCATAGACGTTCAACAAGCCTTTGCGCGGGTGGCCCAACGAGTCGAATGAGCCCGCCTTGATGAGCGACTCGATGGTGCGCTTATTGAGCACTTGATAGTCGACTCGTTCAACGAAATCAGTAAAGGACACAAAGGGCCCATTGGCGTCGCGCTCTGCGAGCACGAGTTCTACGAGGCCCTCGCCCACGTTTCGCACCGCCGACAGGCCAAAGACAATTTCGCCGAGGTTGTTGCCCGACAGATCTGGGAGAGGGTTGAAGTCCATGCGCGCCCGGTTGATGTCGGGAACCGTTACGTCGATGCCCATGACACGGCATTCGTTCAGATAGATCGCCGCCTTGTCGAGACTCGACTTCACCGAGGTCAATAGCGCCGCAAGGTACTCGACGGGATAGTGGGCTTTTAGATAGGCGATTTGGTACGCGACATACCCGTAGCCGTAGCTGTGGCTCTTGTTGAAGGCGTAGTCGGCGAAGGGCTCGATGATCTCCCACCACTTCTCGCCGAGCGCCGTGCCGTAGCCGGTGGTTTCGCAGCCATCGATGAACTTGACCTTCTCTTTGGCCATGACTTCGCGAATCTTCTTGCCGCAGGCCTTTCGAAGCGAATCGGCATCGGCGAGCGAGTACCCGGCGAACTTCTGCGCCACTCGCATCATCGATTCCTGGTAGATCATCAACCCGTAGGTCTCGCCCAGGATCTCCGCTGCGTCATCGTGGAGCAGGGTCACCTCTTGGCGCCCGTTCTTTCGATCGGCGTAGTCGTTATGCATATTCGCTTCCATCGGACCGGGCCGATAGAGCGCTACGAGGGCTGCCACGTCGTCGAATTCGGTTGGGCCGAGCGACTTCATCAATGCTCGCATCGGGGTCGATTCGAGCTGGAACACACCGATCGTGTCGCCCCGCTGCAACAACTCATAGGTCTTTGCGTCCGCGAGATCTACGTTGTCGATATCGACCTCGACGTCTTGAGTGACCTGGATCATGGCCAGCGTGTCATCGATGACGTCGAGGTTGCGCAGCCCCAAGAAGTCCATCTTCAACAAGCCGAGTTCCTCGACCCCGTTCATCTCGTACTGCGTGACGACAGGAGCGTCTTCGATGTCTTGGCCAGCTTCTGGTTTACGTTGGATTGGGAGGTAGTCGGTCAGCGGATCCTTGGTAATCACTACCGCCGCTGCGTGAATGCCGTCGGATCTCCGTAGTCCTTCGAGGCCTTTGGCCACCTCAACGACCTCGGCGACTACCGGGTCGGTCTGGACCATCTCGCGCAAGTCGCCGGCTTGGGCGTAGCCACCCGCGTATTTCGGATGCTTCTCAAAGCAATACTGCAGCGGCGTGTCTCGTCCCATGATCAGCGGTGGCATCGCTTTGGCGACCTTGTCACCTACCGCATAGGGATATCCGAGGACGCGGGCAGCATCTCGGACCGCAGCGCGCGCTTTGATTTGGCTGAACGTCACGATCTGGGCGACGTGGTCTCGGCCGTAGCGCTCGGCGCAATAGCGGATCATCTTGTCTCGATAGCGGGAGTCGAAGTCCATATCGATATCGGGCATCGAGATACGGCTGGGGTTCAAGAACCGCTCAAAGAGCAAGTCGTACTTGATCGGGTCGAGGTCCGTGATCCAGAGGCAATATGCCACTGCGCAACCAGCAGCAGACCCGCGGCCAGGGCCGACTCGAATCTCCTGGTCCCTGGCGTATTTGATCAGATCCCACGTGATGATGAAGTACGACGAGAACCCCATGTTCTTGATGACTTCGAGTTCAAACAGCAGACGCTGACGAATCTCATCGGTAATTCCGCCCTCACCCCACCGCTTCTTTGCGCCCTCCATGGTGAGATGCAACAGGTAGGCATCGTCGTCGGCGAAACCGTCAGGAAGCGGGAAGCTCGGAAGCTGGGGCTCGCCGAACTCGATCTCGACATTGCAACGCTCCGCGATCCACAACGAGTTGTCGCAGGCGACCTCGACCTCTCGCCACATGTGGCGCATCTCCGCCGCGGACTTCAGGTAGTGCTGATCGCCATGAAACTTGAATCGGTCCGGGTCAGAACGTAATGAACCGGTCTGCACGCAAAGCAGAGCATCATGAGCAGCATGGTCGACCTGATGGGTGTAGTGACTGTCGTTGGTCGCCAGGATCGGAGCACCGATCTTCTTGGCGATCTCCAGAAGCTGCGGATTGGTACGAATCTGCTCGGGAATCCCGTGGTCTTGCAGTTCGATAAACAAGTTGTCTCGACCAAAGATGTCTTGCAGTCGGCCGGCGCGGTTGACGGCTTCTTCAAAGTTGCCTTGCAGAAGCGCCTGCAGGACCTGACCGCCCAGACAACCAGTAGTAGCGATGATCCCTTCGGAGTACTGATCGAGTAGCTCCCAGTCGACCCGAGGTTTGTAGTGATAGCCCGTCATGAACGCTTCTGACGCGAGCTGGATCATGTTCTTGTAGCCGGTGTTGTTCTCGGCGAGCATGATCAGGTGGTAGTAGAGCTTCTTTCCGCCGTCGGAGCTACCGCCTGAATCGTCGACCCTGCCCCGACGCGAGAGACGCTCGGAGCGATGATCGTGCGCCATGTACGCCTCGGTGCCGATGATCGGCTTGATTCCGGCCTTGTTGCATGACTTATAGAAGTCGAGGACGCCGTACATGTTGCCGTGGTCGGTGATTCCCAACGCTGGTTGACCATCGGCGGCCGCGGCCGCGACGAGGTCGTCCAGGCGCGAGGCACCATCGAGCATCGAAAACTCGGTATGCACATGGAGATGGGTAAACGAACCGGCCATGGAGCTTTCAAACTACACGCTGGTAATTGCGTCCGCGCAGCCGAGCAACCTACGCGACGTGGTGAAGTACAGGGACCAGCATTTCAGCTTCGGTCAGCGAGCCATGGCGCCCAACGAGGCGGTCCACATGAGGCTCCCCCGGGTCGTCGAAACCGATGAGTTCGTGAGCCACCAGCGCCACATCGCCCAACCGGCTCCGCGCATCGTGGGACACCGTTGGACCAAACCAGCCCTCGTCGATCACTTGCTCCTGGGTACGCACCCAGGCAACATCTCCATGGCGCTCCTGTGCCGCAGACGCGAGCTCATCAACGGCACCGGGTCGTGCATGCAACCACCGAAACCTTGCTTCTCCAGACCGATTCGCGGTCATCGCAAGCACTTCCTGATCGACCTTCACGATGTCGGGAGCGTGCACCTGTCCATGATCGGCGGTGACCACTAGTGAGGTTTGCGGAGGAAGAGCCTGGATCAATTCGCCCACCAACCAGTCGCAGAACCGGAGCTCCATATCGAAATAGGAGCCATCGAAGCCGTAGATGTGGGCCACGTGATCCAACCCGTCGTAGTACGAGTACACATGGCTGGCGCCATCGTCCAGCTCCGCTCGGATACCGGCGACGAGCGAAGACGGATGTTCTACCCCTCGGTACGGTGCCTTGCCCAGATACGCCTCGGTGAACGCGGACCCAATGAACTGGCGACTACCCACCACTCGCCACTGTGAACCGCCGGCGAAGGTCGCCGTCGCCTGGATCTCTTCGGGCAGAACGGTCCGGCGGTGGTCCCCGGCTGTCGTCGTCCAGCGCAGCGCGTTCATCACCGATCCGCCTGCGGGAAAGCGATACCCAACGATTCCGTGTTCCCCCGGCGGGACTCCCGTCGAAATCGTCGTCAAGGCGGTAGCCGTTGTCGATGGAGCACTGGTGGTCGCCGAAGCACCCGACATTGCTGCCAACGTCGGTGCATGCTCGGCTCGCTCGCGCAGCTGCACCCAACCGAGTGAATCCAATACCAAGACCACACATCTCGGTGCCGACACGACCGCATCGGGAACCAACGTTGAGGGTGTCCCCCACGTCAACGATGGAATCACCGACGCGTTGCCGCCGTCACCGTAGTTGGGGATGACGAGGGTCGGCTCTGGGGGCATAGAGGACATCATGGCCCAACAATGCCCGAATCGGGAGAGCCGAGGCGCTCGGCCAATTCGGTCAGGTCCGGGGGCAATGGAGAGCGAAACTGCATCATCTCTCCAGTGGCAGGGTGGGCGAATCCGAGTTCGCTCGCGTGAAGCGCAGGGCGGTCCATACCAAGGCGATCCCGACCACTCCCATACCTCGAGTCGCCTACGACGGGATGGTGGATCGCTTCAAGATGCACGCGAATCTGGTGTGTACGACCGGTGTCGAGCGTGCACGCGAACAGGGCGAGGCTTGGCTCGCTCCATCGAGCGATCACCTCGTAACTGGTACGAGCGCTCTTTCCATCCGGGCGGACGATCATGCGGGTCGGATCCCGAACGGCACGCCCAAGCGGTGCCTCGATCACGCCTCGGTCGGTCTGGGGCTGGCCCCAACCAAAGGTGAGATAGCGGCGGTCGACCGCACGCTTTCGCAACTGCTCACTCAAGGAGTCATAGCCGAGGGCCGAACGGGCGATGACGAACACGCCCGATGTGCCCTTGTCCAGCCGATGCACAATGCCCGGCCGGTTCCGTTCTCCGACATCGGCAACTTCAGGAAACAGTGCAATCACGCCCTGCGCGATAGTTCCTTCCCGATTACCCGCCCCGGGATGAACGACCATCCCAGGTGATTTGTCTACGACGATGACATGCTCGTCGACGAAGACGAGATCCAAGTCAACCGATGGGTCAGCGACAAGCGGCGGTTCTTCCGCGCCGAGGGTGTCTGGAAGGTCGAGGACTTGGCCGACACGAAGCCGGTGTGATGCTTTCGCGACCGCTACCCCATCGACGAGAATCAACTCGTCGTCGATTGCTCGGACCGCGGCAGATCGACTCACCCCGGCGAGCATTGCGACAACACGGTCGGCGCGCTCACCATCGAGGGCTTCTGGCAGTTCGCTATTCACGGGAGCCGAGGATCGCTACCACGATTCCACCGACGACGATTGCCACGTCAGCGATGTTGAACACCGGCCAGAAGTCGCCGATCTCGAGAAAGTCGATGACAGCTCCAGCGAGGAAACCATCTCCATCACGGAAGGCCCGGTCGATCACGTTGCCAATGGCACCGCC
The DNA here is from genome assembly GCA_964562985.1 of uncultured Acidimicrobiales bacterium. Lineage (GTDB taxonomy): Bacteria > Actinomycetota > Acidimicrobiia > Acidimicrobiales > SHLQ01 > SHLQ01. Next base: position 49,313 of record CAZLWE010000009.1, on the reverse strand, counting down.
CTGGATCAGCCCCAGTCCGCTCACCACCGACCGTTGCACGACCTTCCCCACGACCCAAAACATGGCGATGCTCACCAGGATCGCGAGGATGCCAAAGATGGGGCCGAAACCCTCGCCGAGCGAGAAGGCCGACCCGCGGTTGAAGACCAAACGCAAACCGGACCCAAAGGGTCCCTCAATATCCCGATCGGCGAGCGAATTTAGGGCCCACGCCTTCGAGATCTGGTCGATAGCAATAACCAGCAGCGATATCGCAACTAGCTGCCATCGCCGAGCCACTACCTCGGCCGTTGTCAGTTCGACCGGAGGTGCGAGCGCGGTGTCCTCAGCGGCGCCCGAGGCCACCGACTTTGAACTCCACGCGTTGGGACGCCCAAGGGATGGCCTCGAGTCGTTCTTTGGGAATAGGACGGCCGGACTCGACACACACGCCGTACACCCCGAGTTCGATCCGCTTTAGTGCCGCGTCGATTTCGTCGACCGCTTGTTGGGCCTGGGCGCTCAACGCCAGGTCTCGCTCGCGTTCGACCGCCAACGTGTCGCCCTCGCCGGACTCCTCATCGAATTGCACATCACCAGGTTCTCGATTGAGAACCAACGAGTCTGCTTCCTCTTTGTACGACGCAGCAGACCGGGTGTACTTCTCGCGCTCGCGCAAGAGTTCCTCTTTCTGCTTCTTGACAAAGGGCTTCTTAAAGGCCTTCGTCGCCGTCTTCTTGTTCTCTTTGAGCTTCGCTGCCGCCGCTGCTTGCGCTTCGTCTACCTTCTGAACCTCAGATTTTGGAGCAGCTGCCTTCTTGGCTGCTGCCTTTTTCTTGGCCGGAGCCTTCTTGGCTGCTGCCTTTTTCTTGACCGGAGCCTTCTTCGCTGCTGCCTTTTTCTTGACCGGAGCCTTCTTCGCTGCTGCTTTCTTCTTGGCCGGAGCCTTTTTGGCTGCCGCTTTCCTCTTCGCCGTTGTCTTCTTTGCGGCTGCTTTCTTTGCCACTAGGACTGAACCTTTCTCCACCATTCATTACTCACAAAAATGAACGTATATGCAGGCATCGAGCTTGACGCCTTGAGGCAAAGAGTATAGGGGGCAAGCAGGCCCCTAACACGGACCCGAACCGAGGATTTTCTATCGTTCGATCGGCAGTTGATCCAAAGCGGATGCGAACTTCGCGACGAATCCTTCGCCGCCTGCCGCCACATCTGCAGGGGTTGTGGTGGAATCAACGGCGGCCTCGACGGCCTCGGCATCGGCGCCAACGTCGGTCCCGAAGAGTGCGCCAGGCTCCTCGTCGAGTTCAACAATTTCTGCCTGGTCCAGGTCCTCGATGGTCGCCATTGACTGCGTGGCCTCAAGGTCGACGGCGTCGCCACCGTCGTTGTCCGACAACGCTGCGACACCGACAGCGGCGCCTGCGATAGCGCCCCCTGCGAAACCGCCGACACTCATTGATGAATCGACTTCCTCAACCATCACGTCAGGCATCGACTCGGCACCGGTCTCTAGGTCAGGAACGGATGCAACCTCAGGTTGCTCCAACTCCACCTCGGGGATCTCCGACTCAACCTCAGGGACCTTAGGCTCCACGACAGCCTCAGAAACCTCAGGCTCCACGACAGCCTCAGAAACCTCAGGCTCCACGACAGCCTCAGAAACCTCAGGCTCCACGACAGCCTCAGAAACCTCCGGCTCCACGACAGCCTCAGGAATGGAAGCCTCAGGAACCTCCGGCTCAGAGATGGTCTCAACGATCTCCGTCTCGGCGATCGCACCGTCAACGACCTCGGTCTCTAAAACGTCCTCGGGGCTCTCGATCACCTCGAGTGGCTGCGTGTCGGGGTCGGAGGCCGCATGTTGTGGCCTATCGGCTTCGGGGGCGAGGGCCTCAACGGTTGGTGTGGTCGCGGCCGCCTGGGCCTGCACCGCTTCTTGAATCTCGATGTCTGGCGCCGCCGCGACGTCGGCGCCGCTCGCGTTGCTGTGCTCGGGCGCCGGTTGTGGCGCCATGAGCTCGTCATCGTCGGCAACACGTTCGAGATCTTGGATCGAACCTGACATTCCGACCCGCAGGGCTTCGACCGCGTTACGAACTCGTACCCGCTGGGCTTCGAGATGCGCTTCGAGTTCTGCGATATCGCTGAGAAGACGGGAGCGAACGTCCTCAAGTTGCTCGACTTCTTCACGGATTGGCTCGCGCATGGTCGCAACTTCGGCTTGCGCTAATCCCTCGATCTCGACGACCCGCTCTGTTCCGGCCGTCTCGGCGTCGGTAAGGAGGGCTTGCGCCCGTAGACGCGATTCGGAATTGCTTTGTTCTGCCTCTTCGCCAGCTCGCTGTCGAAGAGTCTCCGCTTCTTCTCGGGCCGCGACCAGCTCGGCTTCGGCCGCTTCGCGCATCTCGGTCGCGTCGGCCTCGGCCTGCGAGGTGGTCTCGGCGGCCTGCTGGTTCGCTGCGTTGACCAACTCATCCGCGCTCGCTTTCGCGTCTGCTGCGGTCTCGTCGGCTAAGCGTTGGGCCAGGACGAGGGTGCGTCGAAGCTCTCCCTCGGTTTCCTCGGACGCGTTGCCGTCTTGGGTGCCGCCCTTGGCTTCGAACTCCGCTATCCGTTGCTGAGCGGCCTCGTAGCGCTCCTGTAAATCGGCTACGTCGCTACGAAGGGTGGCAAGAAACGTATCAACGCCCGCATAGTCATATCCGCGCACGGCCGTTTCGAAGCGAACGTCTCTCAGCTGTCTTACGAGATCCATGGCCCGACTGTAGTTCCGCCAGCGCGCGAAGAAGGGTTTCTTTAGTAGTTGTCGCGATCTTCGTCGGCGACCTCTACCTCATCGGGAGTGAGCAGGTACACGTCTTTCGCGACCTTTTCCATCTGTCCGCCGAGGCCGTAACAGAGCCCGGAACTGAAATCGATCAGACGACGGGCAAGATCGCGTTCCGCACTCTGCATATTTACGATCACCGGCTTGGGCTCGCGGAAGGTGTCGGCAACCACCTGGGCATCGTTGAACGATTGAGGAACGATCACCTTTGGTTTGACAGTTTTTGACAACGCCACAGCTCGGACAGTGCCGATCGCCGAACCTTGTTGTGGGCGCGCTTGTGGATCATCTTCCATTGGGATGGCTCGAACCGTTCCATCTTTTGACTCTGGCATGACAGCATCCTTTGGCGTCGCCTCGACTCGCCTGACCGAAGCCTGAGGTGCTGGCCCCACGTTCCCTTGGGGGCGCGGAGCGCCGGCCTGGCGCGCGGGACGAGCAGCGACCTGTCCCGGTTCTGGACGGGGATTTGGACGGCTAGGCGCCGGATCCAAAGGACCCGGTTCGTCTGGATACTCCTCGTTTAGTCCGAGCCATACCACTGCTTTTTTATAAAAGCCTGACACCGTTCAGACCTCCTCGTTCGTATCAAGACACTACCACTGCATTGGCCGCGGCCCGAATAGAGCCGAGCCGAGTCGCAACATCGTGGCTCCGTGGGCGAGGGCATCACGGTAGTCGCCCGACATTCCCATCGAGCGCTCACGGAGTTCGAATGTGTCTGCGAGCCGGGCGAGGTCGGCGAAGCTTTGCGTCGTCCGCTCCTCATCTGCCAACACGCCGATCGTCATGAGACCCGCGACATCTACCCCGTGCTCGCGTGCGACCTCGAGCAACGGTTCAACCTCGTTTGGCGCTACTCCGGCCTTGGTGGTGTCACCGGCCGCCGCCACCTGTATCAATATCTGCGGGTGTGCGCTCCGTTTGGAGATCTCCACTACTACCTCAGGCCGGGAAACGCTCTGCCAGAGATCGACCTGGTCGGCCACCTTTCGCACCTTGTTCCGTTGAATCCGTCCGATGAAATGCACCCGAGTTTCCTCTGGCGTTGGCGATTTTGCTTGCAGCTCCTGAGCGTAGTTCTCGCCAATATCGGAGATTCCCAGCCGCGATGCACACTCGATCGCACTCCTATCGAATCCCTTGGTGACCGCGACGATGGTGACGTCGCTTCGCCCCGAGTCTCCAATCGCGTCGCGGACAGCGCCAAGGTTCGCAGCAACTTCTTCGTCGCTAAGCGACATCGACGGCAACGACGGCGAACCAGCTTGCTCAGCCATCGAGATCACCTGAGGTAGGGGTAATGATGCGCATTGCCAGTGCGTGGCGTTCCGTCTCTTGGCGGGCGCGGTGCGAGAAGAAACTCTGTGCTTCACACGAGGTGCAGCCAGCGAGAAATTCGACCGGCCCGAGACCGAGGGAGTCGCAGACTCTGCTGATCCCAGCCGCAAGATCGAGGGCGGGAGCCCCCGATCCCGTGGTCGCCCGCACGTCATCTCCCAGACGCGCGGCCACGGCATCAAGGTCTTCGGCTCCAAACTCGTAGCACCCCACCCCGATCGTGGGACCCACGACGATCTGCTGGATCTTCGCTCCTCGGTCGGTGAGGTTCGCCGCCATCGCGTCGATAACCCCTGCGGCGAGTCCGCGCCAGCCTGCATGTACGACCCCGACGGGCCCCTGGTCGGTAACGAACGCGACCGGGGCGCAATCAGCACCCTGCACGGCTACTACCTGGCCGACTTCGTCGGTGAAGATACCGTCGGCCTCGGGTGTGGTCGTCGGGTCGGCCTCCACCACCGCCGCGCCATGAACCTGGCGCACGACCGCCCACGGACCGGCCATGATCTCGTCACGGCGCTCGCCGAGCCCGATCGGCGGCGCGTCGATATGAAAGTCCCCGTTCGCTCGGGTGGTAATGGCCACCTCGACCATGTTTCCATCGCTTCGTTGCCAGCGGCGAAGCATAGGGGTCAGCGCAAGAATGTCGGTACGTCGAACTCGTCGTCATCGTCGGCGTCGTCGGAAGCAACGTCGGCGACGTCGTCGTCGGTGACGTCCGCGAACACGTCGGCGATCTCCAACTCGTCGTCATCGTCGGACTCCGCGATCGAGAATGCTGACGATGACGGTGACGGTGACGGATCGCCAGCGACAACCGATTCGCTAGTGACGAGGTCAGGGGCATCAGCGGCCGACGCCAATGACGGAGTTGAACCGCCAATTGGTGCACGTTCGGCCATAGTTGCGCCGACGCCAGCGGTCCCGGCCGTCCCGGCCGATCCTTCCCAGCGTTCGAATCCCGCAGCGATAACGGTGACGCGCACATCGTCGCCCATCTCGTCGTCGATGACCGCGCCAAAGATGATGTTGGCGTCGGGGTGGGCCACGCCGTGGATGACCTCCGCGGCTTCGTTGACCTCGAAGAGGCCAAGATCCGAGCCACCGGAGATGTTGAGCAGAATGCCGCGGGCGCCTTCGATCGATGCTTCGAGCAATGGTGAGCTAATCGCAGCGCGGGCTGCGGCGAGCGCTCGCCCTTCACCAGAGGCATAACCGATGCCCATCAGTGCTGAACCAGCATCGGACATGATCATCTTGACGTCGGCGAAGTCGGTGTTGATCAAGCCGGGAGTCGTGATCAGGTCCGTGATGCCTTGCACGCCTTGCAGGAGTACCTCATCGGCCATCTTGAACGCATTGAGTACCGATGTGTTCTCATTGGACACGGTGAGCAACCGGTCATTGGGGATGACGATTTGCGTGTCGACGTTCTCTTTCAAGCGCTGAATGCCCTGCTCGGCTTGCACCGCTCGCCGACGACCTTCGAACCCGAACGGTCGTGTCACGACGCCGATGGTGAGCGAACCCACGTCACGAGCGATCTCGGCAATCACTGGTGCAGCGCCGGTTCCGGTGCCACCGCCTTTACCGGCCGTAATGAAGACCATGTCTGCGCCCTTAAGCGCAGCCTCGATCTCTTCGCGATGGTCCTCAGCAGCCTGGCGGCCGACCTCGGGGTCCGATCCTGCGCCGAGCCCACGGGTGAGCTCGCGGCCGATGTCTAACTTGATGTCTGCATCGCTCATCAACAACGCCTGAGCGTCGGTATTTACCGCGACGAATTCAACCCCTTTGAGGCCAGCATCGATCATGCGATTGACGGCATTAACTCCGCCACCGCCTACGCCGACCACCTTGATCACTGCAAGGTAGTTCTGGGCTATTCCGTTCATGGGGCTCGTTCCTCCGGTCCCGATCATCGCATACTGCTCGCTGTCGTGGGGGGTAATCCAACCTTCGTGGGTAACAAAGGATGGGCTACGGATCCCACACGGCCCCTACTCGCTGTGTGTGGTGCGCTAAACACCTCACGTGAGAAATGAAACCGCATATTGCAGAAAGTTGCAAAACGAAGCGTGTGAATCACGCTACTCAGGATCCGACTGCTCTGCTCGTCTCAATGCAGGATGCGCCGCGATGGATCACCGGGGTGTCCGGCGTCGACAGGTCAATCACGTCGATACAGCTCAGCGAAGCGCCGCCGCCAAGGATCGAGGCAAGCGATACGAACTGGGTTCGGGTTTCACCCGCTGGCCCGAAGATGGCGGACGCGGATCCTCGAAGGTTTGCCGTCACCGAACCCGATGCATCGACAGACCACATGGCAACCCACGGGTCGAGCTGCGTGGGGATCCCGGTGGCAAGTCCGTAGGCACGCTCGACTCCTGCGACCTGTTCGCCCAGATTCGCCGCACCATATATCGAGTCGTCCACGACGATCAGCGGAACATCGGCCGGGGGTGTGAATCGCTCCTCGATCGCCAAGCGGTCCTCCCCGAGAAGGATCCACCGTTGACCCGTGGTATCGCCGATGCCAGCGACCACCGCGTGCTCACGAATGACGACGCGCACCGTAGAGGGCCACTGGCGGACCACGGCGGCCCGTTCTACCCATGGCAAGGCCACGAGTCGATCAGCTGCTGCGCCGGTGTCGTAGGTGATAAGCGCTTGGTCATCGGGGATCGCTAGGGCCGCATCGATGGTCCCCTGGCTGGTTCGCGCGTGACCGCTGATCTGGGTACTCGCCGCTTCGAACACCGGGGCCTCAAAGACCGCGAAGATAAACGAACCTATTGCGAACACGCCGACGGCCAGCCACAAACGGCGATTCCAGACCCGATCGATCGGTGGGCGGGGTTCGCGAACTTCTCGAGGAGGGCGTGGCGGCCTCTGGGCACGCGTGGGTTCTCGTGGTCGCTGCACCGCAACACGGCGCTTGGTCGAACCATGCACCGTTTGGCGGCTAGCTTGCCGCGGTCTGGGACCTGGACGTGGGCGCGAACCTACCCGCATAGCGCGTTCAGTCATCGTCTAATTCTCCTCCAAGATGGGCCCCGGCCTGCACATGGTCGACAAGTTTGTGAGCAAAGCCCACCAGAACGGTCTCTGCGTAAAGACGGACGTCGAACGTATCCGAGACGCGATCGACGATCTCGGCCATGAGCGCCAGGACGTCGTCGGCTGAGCCGTCGGGGTCGGCCTGAATGAAGTTGGCGTGTTTGTCCGACACCGTAGCCGTCCCCACGCGCAACCCTTTGAGTCCTGCAGCGTCGATGAGACGTCCGGCCGAGTCCCCGGGTGGATTCGTAAATACCGAGCCTGCGTTCGCTCCCCCGGGTTGATGAGCTCGTCGCCATCCGACGATCTCTTTCAGCTCGGACGCGCCCGCTTCGCCTCCGGTGGCATGTTCGAGCCGTAGTGTCGCACCGATGACGATCTGCTCAGGTCCGAGATTCGAACGGCGATATCCCAGCTCAAGGTCGTCGACCGCTCGGGTCGTGACCTGGCCGGTCGAAAGGTCTGCGACGCGCACGTGGGTGAGTGAAGCCGCCATATCCGAGCCGTGTCCTCCGGCGTTCATCCGAACGGCCCCACCGATCGAACCGGGAACACCGACAGCCCACTCAAATCCGGTCAGGTCTTGAGCGACCGTGGCACGAGCCACCACCGGCAAAGCGGCGGCGGCGCCGGCATGGACGGTGTCGCCATCAAAAACCACGTCATCGAAGTCGTCACCGAGCATGAGCGCGACCCCATCGAACCCGGCGTCGGCGACCAACAGATTGGAGCCCTTACCGATCGGCAAGGTCGGGATTCCGGAATCAGCGATCGCCCCGACGACATCATCGAGTGCGCTCAGCGCATCGACCCGTACGAAAAGGGCGAGCGGACCTCCGACCCGGTACGTGCAGAGCGCACCGGCGCCGAAAGACGATTCGACGGTGACCCCGTCGAGGCCTCTCAGGCGTTCGGCCAACCACGCGAGAGTCATGAGCCCCCGAGGATCGCTTGGATCTCGTCGGCCAGGGTGACCGAGTCTCCCGCGCCCAACGTCAAGCAGAGGTCGCCAGGTGCGAGCATGTCGGCAACAGCCTGGGCGAGGGTCGTGCGGTCTTCGTGGTAGATGATCGACGGAGGTTCACTCCCGGCCTGGACCGCATCGACGATCAGCTGACCGGAGACTCCCTCACGAGGAGTCTCGCCTGAGGAGTAGATACCGGTGATGATCAAGAGATCGGCTTCGGTGAAACAGCCGGTGAAGTCTTGCCATAGCGCTTGGGTTCGGCTGTATCGGTGCGGTTGGAAGATGGTCACGATCCGGTCGTGACGAGTATCAACGGCCGCCGAAAGCGCAGCGTTTACTTCGGTCGGGAGGTGCGCGTAGTCGTCGATGAAGTCGATGCCGTTCAGTGTTCCTCGGTCATCGAAGCGCCGTCCCACGCCCGAAAAGCCGCCGAGTGCACTTTGTATCGACCGGAACGGCAAACCCATCTCTAGCGCAGCTGCGGCCGCCGCTGTCGCGTTCCGTGCGTTGTGCAGACCTGGCATGGGGACTCGGAGCTGTCCGAGCGGCAAACCTCCGCGATGCAAGGCGAACGTCGTCGCCTCTTCGCTGCGGACGATGTCGCGCATTTCGTAGGTCGAGCCCTCCTGGGCACCGTAGGTCACGGCGTTCGAGCCTTGGGCCAACGCGAATGCACCCTCATCATCGGCACAGACCACCGCGACGTCGGACTCCGCAACGAAGGCTGCAAAGGCGTCCCGCATCGCTTGTTCGCTGCCATAGAACTCGAGGTGATCGGGTTCCACATTGGTGACCACGCCGATCGTGTGACCGAGCGCGAACCCGGAACCATCACTCTCGTCGGCTTCGATGATGAACCACTCCCCCGATCCAGCCGTGGCGCCGCTTCCGAGGTCTTTGACGTCGCCGCCGATGATGTAGGTCGGCTCGGCACCCGCCTTCTCGGCAATCACCGCCAGCATCGACGACGTGGTCGTCTTGCCGTGTGTTCCTGCCACGGCGACCGTCCGCGATGCCGACGTCATGGCTGTGAGGAGTTCACCTCGGCGTAGGACGGTTCCACCACGTCCCTCGTACTCGAGAACTTCGACGTTGGTGTCGGGTATCGAAGTGGAGCGGCACACGATGTCCGGGTTGCCCACGTTGCGCGGATCGTGTCCGACGACGGCGCCGACTCCCATGGCCACCAGACGTTCAAATGCGGCTGATGCAGTGAGGTCGCTGCCGGTGACCGTATGGCCAGAGCCATGGAGGACCTCAGCGATCGCCGCCATACCCGCGCCACCGATCCCGATCAGGTGGATCGTTTGTGGCGTTTCGAGATTGGTCTTCGTCACTGGCCGGTACTCGTTTCAAGAGCGGCGCTGACGAACGGCGTGATCAGGTCGACCACAGCCGATGCTGCGTCAGGTCGAGCAGCACGCCCGGAGCCTTCCCGCATGGAAGCCAGGATCTCGGGTTTCGCGAGCAATCGGGTGACCGTGGCGGTCATTAACTCGGCATCGAAAGTGGCGTCGGGAAGGACCTCGGCACCGCCGACGGCTTCGAGCGCTCGGCCGTTCGCCGTCTGATGATCGCCGGGAGCACCTGGCAGCGGTACGAGCACAGCCGGGGTGTTCGTGACCGCCAACTCGGCACAGCTGGTTGCACCCGCACGACACACGACCAAGTCCGCCGATGCGTAGACGCTGGCCATATCGTCCTCGTACTCGATAGGCACGTAGTTGTCGGGGCCCGACCCAACAGCGTCTGTAACGCTGGCGAAGTCGCGCCGACCGATGATGTGGCGAATGACGATGTCGTCTCTCCCTCCAAGTTGACCGAGCGCACCGACGGTCGCGTTGTTGATCGTTCGAGCGCCGAGCGATCCACCAAAGACGACGACGTGGTGTTGGTTCTTACTCAGGCCGAATCGCTCTCTGGCGGTGGCCCGGCGCGTTTCATAATTCTCTGCGACGTCGAGGATCGCCGGTCGAACCGGGTTCCCCGTCCAGGTAGCGCGGGGCAGGTCGGTGCCTTCGTAGGAGATGGCGCACGCCCGAGCGAATTGCCCGATCAGTTTGTTCGCCAAGCCCGGTACGGCGTTCTGTTCCGCGACCACGACGGGAATCCGGCGCAAAATCGCCCCCAAGCCGGCAGGGACGCTTGCGTATCCGCCCAAGGCGACCACGACATCAGGATGCATTGCATCGAGTAAACGCATCGATTCACCAAAGGCCTTCGCCAGTCCGACTACCGCACCGATGTTGTCGCGGGTCAACCGACGGGCAATTCCACGTCCGGGAAGCAAGGTGACATCGAATCCCGCCTCCGGAACGATCTTGGCTTCCACCCCCCGATCCGAACCAACGAAATGGATATCTTCGGGAAGCAAACCACGGTCGACGAGTTCTCTTCCAATGGCGACGCCCGGAAGAACATGCCCGGCCGTACCACCACCGACGATCATCACCCGCACGCGCGCGGTGGTCGGTTGGGTCACTGCGCCCTCCGCGCAACGTTGAGCATCACGCCCACGGCGCCGAGGGTGACAACGAGCGAGGTACCGCCCGCGGACATGAAGGGCAGCGGGACGCCGGTGATCGGCATGACACCGAGAACGGATCCAATGTTGATGAACGCTTGTGCCAGGATCCACGAGGCGATGGCGACGACGAGCAGGCCACCGAACCGGTCCGCTCGGCGAGCGATGACCAGCGAAACCAACCCGAACACGACGTAGCCCACCACTACTGTCACGGCGCCGACGAGACCAAACTCCTCGGCGGTTACCGCAAACACGAAGTCGTTGTGTGCCTCGGGGAGAAAGCCGAATTTGCCCCGGCTTTCTCCAATGCCGACACCGGTAACACCGCCGTTGGCTACCGAGACCAGCGACTGGATCGTCTGCCAGCCGTCGCCGAGCGGATCTGCCCATGGGTCGAGAAAAGCGAGGAGTCGATTGCGACGAAACGGCGTTAGGTAGGCGAGTAGTCCTGCAGCGCTGGCGCCGACCAGGCCGATCAGCGCAACGATCGACAACCGGACACCACTCGCAAACAGCGCCGAGATTCCAATGACGAACATGATGATCGTGGTTCCCAAGTTGGGTTGGAGCAAGATGAGCGCCCCGTAGGTGACCAACACGAACAAGATTGGCTTGAGCTGACGGGTGTTTCCGACCGTCTTGGAGCGAGCCAAATTATCCGCGGCGAACAATGCGAGCGCGAACTTCGCAGCCTCCGAGGGCTGAAACTGAATCGGCCCGAGACGGAGCCACCGCTGCGCGCCGTTGACCGAGACGCCAAACCACGGGAGCAGCACCATGACGAGCAGCACGAGCGAAACGACCAAAATCGGGACCGTGAACCGTCGCAGCAACCGATGATCGAGAAACGCGCCAACCGCGCATGCAGCAACGCCGATACCGAGCCACATCGCCTGCGACTTGAATTGGCCCCAGGGGGAGCCGGTCGTTGTCAGCGAGTCCACCGACGATGCCGAGAGCACCATGGTGAGACCGAGCAGCGAGAACGAGATCACCAATCCGAGCAAGATGAGAAATGGTGTGGCCGAAGTGGGGACGGTGGTTCGCCTCGACGCGGACTTCGTTCTCGTCGCACTACGAGGACGATTGGGCGCGTTGCGAGGACGAGTCGCAGGTGCCCTGCGGCGCCCACTTGCGCTACGTCCGCGACTCGCGGGTTTACGGCGTGAGGATGTACGACGTGTCGTTGTCTGTGTCACCGAGCCTCCTGGGCTTCTGGCTGTAGTTGCTCCACGATTTCCATGAAATGGTTCCCCCGCTCGCCGTAGCTGCTGTAGGCGTCGAAAGAAGTGCAGCCCGGGGAGAGCAGCACCACATCACCTGGCGCTGCGAGGGTTCGGGCCTTGTCGACCGCATCGGCCATGCCGTCAGCACGAACGGTCGGAACGATGTCGGTGAACACCGACTCGATCGCGTCCGCTGCATCACCGATCGCCACGACGGCGCGGACTCGGTCGGCGGTTTCGGCCATCGGTGCCAGGTCGAGTCCCTTGTTGCGTCCACCGGCTATAAGTACGACTCGGTCGAAGGATCGAACTGCGGTTGCCACGGCGTGGGGAACAGTTGCCTTGGAGTCGTTGTAGAACTCGACTCCATCGACCGAACGGACCCGTTGAATCCGATGAGGCGGCACGGTAAAGCCACGTAAGGCCTCTGCGATTCCGTCGTTCGTTGCGCCAACCCGACGGGCGAGTGCCGCTGCGGCGATCGAGTTGGAGATGTCATGGGGGAATGTCCGCGGCAGTTCCTCTACCGAGCAGATGCGCTCACCGTGTAGCACCAAATCACCGTCCAGCACATGACCGAGACGAAGGTCGTCGACGGGCACGACCTGGTTCGACTCCAGCGTTGCCGACGACACGATCACGGTGGCACGGCCCGCAGGGAGATGCTTGAGCACGACCGGATCATCAGCTGGGGCGACGACGAGACCGTCGTCGGGGATCGACGCCCAGATCTTCGCTTTCGCCTGCTCGTAGTGGTCGAGGGAGCTGTGGACGTCGAGATGATCGGGACTGAAGTTCAGCCATGCTGCGGCGACCGGTAAGAACTCTTGGCTGTGTCCCAATCGAAACGACGAGGCTTCAACAACAAAGACATCGACGGTCGGATCGTCGATGGCTTCCACGAGGGGGGTCTCGGTGTTTCCGACGCCGGCGGCGCGAACGCCCGAAGCCTCCAGCATCGCGACGGTAAGCATCGTCACCGAGGTCTTCCCGTCAGTTCCCGTAATGGCCACGAGGGGCCGTTGATCCCACAGGCGAGCAAGGTCGAACTCCGAGATCGTTGGAACACCGTGCGCGGCTGCCTCGTCGAAGGCCCCATGGCTCTCAGGTACGCCGGGGCTAGGAAGAAACGCCGTAGCGCTTACGAAGGCCTCTTTACGATCTGCGCTACCCGGCGCAGCGTGCAAGACGATCCCATGCTCGGCCGCGAAGTCGACAGTGTCCTCTGTTGGTGAATCCTCGAACGCGACCACTCGGTAGCCTCGCTTCGTGAGGGCACGGGCGGCCGCTCGCCCGGCGACGCCAAGCCCGAGCACGACTACCTCGTTGAGCAGGGGAAGGCTCATAGGCCACCTACCCCCTGCTGAATGGAGTCGGCGTAGAAGAGGCCGAGGCCGACACCTGTGGTTAGTCCCGAGACGAGCCAGAAGCGGATGATGACACGAGTTTCTGGCCAGCCTTTCAATTCGAAATGATGGTGAATCGGCGCCATTCGGAAGAGTCGCTTGCCGTTCGCGAACCGGAACACCCCGACCTGGAGGATCACCGAAACCGTCTCGGCGACGAACAACGCCCCCATGATCGGCAATAGAAGATGCGTGTTCGTGCTGAGCGCGAGTGCGGCGAGCGCAGCACCGATGGCAAGCGAACCGGTGTCGCCCATAAAGATCTGTGCCGGTGCGGCGTTGTACCAGAGAAAGCCAACGCAGCCCCCCAGCATCGACACCGAAATAACGGCGAGGTCGAGGGCATGTGGAATGTCGTAGATCTCCGGATTTCGAAACGCCCAGAACGCAATGAACGTGAACCCCGAGAAGTTCAAGATCGCGGCTCCAGAGGCAAGACCATCGAGGCCATCGGTCAGGTTCACCGCGTTTGCGGTGGCCAAGATCAACAACACAGCCCAAAGACCCCACAGGGTTTGGCCGAGGTCGACGCCGATCGAGTCGAAACGCACGAAGGACAACTCCGTGTGGATGGACGTCAAGGAGAGCTGGAGGACGGCAAAGACAATCGCGACGGTCAAAAGACCAACGATCTTGGCGGTCTTGTTCAGTCCGAGGTTGCGCTCACGAGAGATCTTGATCCAGTCGTCGAGGAAGCCAACCAGTCCGGTGGCGAGGATCGTGCCCATGACAATGAGGCCGGTGCGGGTGAAGATAATCGACGTACCGACGCCGAAGAGATTCGCGACGTCGGCGGCGATATAGCCGGCGAATGCGCCGACGAGAATCGCAATGCCGCCCATCGTTGGCGTACCCGCTTTGACCATGTGACCCTCGGGCCCGTCCTCGCGAATTGGCTGACCAACCTTGGCCTTGGTGAGGAAATTGATGAGCAAACGCGTGCCGACGGTTGACACCAGAACGGAGGTGGCGGCGGCGATCAGGAGGCGAATCATGCTTTCAGGTCCCCACCGTTACCGACCAGAGCGGAGCGCGCAACGACTCGGTCGTCGAAATCGCGGCGTTCGGAACCGATGATTTGGTAGTCCTCGTGGCCTTTACCGGCGATAACTACGACGTCACCTTCGCGCGCATCGGCGATCGCGGCGTGGATAGCGGACTCGCGATCGGCGATCGCACGAACCGATTCAGGATCGTCGACTGTCACCCCAGCCCGAACCTGCGCAATGATCGCATCCGGATCTTCACTTCGTGGATTGTCCGACGTGATGTAGAGCTGATCGGCGGCGCTCGCCGCTGCTCCCATCAATGGTCGTTTCCCCGGATCGCGGTCACCCGCGGCACCAAAGACGAGAAGTACCCGAGAATCTGTGAGGTCTCGGGCGCTTTGGACGGCCGCAGCAACGCTCGCGGGGGTATGGGAATAGTCGACTATCACCACGAAATCTTGCCCCATATCGACCAGCTCAAACCGGCCGGGTATCTGGGGAGCAGCCCCCAGGGCCTCAGCGACCTGTTGCGGCTCAAGCCCCAGTAGGACTGTGGCCTCGGCAGCAAGAACCGCGTTGGTCACGCTGAATCGACCTCCGAGCGGCAGCGCGACGTTATGCCCTCGCCATTCGAAACTCGATCCGCCCGGGCTCAACACCGCGCTCTGGCTAACGGCGGCTCCGTCGACCTCGGTCGTCGGTATCGCTATCGAGGCGGCCAAGCGGGATCCCCACTCATTGGATGTATCGATGACCGCAGCAGCCGTCCGATGCTTCTCGAAGAGTCGGGCCTTTGATTCGAAGTAGTGCTCCATGGTCGGGTGATAGTCGAGGTGATCTTGGGACAGATTCGAGAATACGGCGACAGCGAAGCGGGTCCCGGCGACACGTTGCTGATCGAGTGCATGCGAGGAGATCTCGGCCGCCACGACTCGGTGTCCCCGACTCACGCTGTCGCGCAGAGCACGCTGAAACGCTGGTGCTGCGGCGGTGGTTAGCGCACCGGTCAGTGTGCCCATCGACGCTGCTGGCATTCCCGCCGTGCTGACGATGTGTTCGATGAGGGTGACGATGGAGGTCTTGCCGTTTGTTCCGGTAACACCAACCACGTCGGCCTCGCCAGACGGCAAGTTCTCTATCGCTGCTGCCAGCCAACCGGTCCACAGTTGAGAATCGTTGACGACGATCTGTGGGATCTTCGCGTCGACTCGAGATTCCACGAGGGCGGCCGCGGCTCCGGCAGCTCCTGCTGCGGCTACATAGTCGTGGCCATCGTGCGTCGATCCCGGAATTGCGCAAAAGAGGCTCCCGGCTTGGACTCGGCGCGAATCGATCACGACGTCGTCGACCAAAACGGACAAATCCCCCTCGGGCGGGGGTGTCGGGGCGTCATCGCCTAGTCGGTCGAGCAAAGTGGAGATCGCCAGGCTCATTGCGCCCCCACCGCGTCGGCCGGGGGAATCCGGAAGTGCTGAAGGGCAAAGTTCGAGATGTCACCAAAGAGCGGGGCGGCGATCCGGCCACCCGACGCGTCACCTTCGGGGTCCTCGATCATCACGATGATCGAGAGTTCGGGGTTCGCCGCAGGTAGGTACCCAGCGAAGCTCGTCACCAGCTGGACGTTTCCGGCGTCGTCTTCGTAGCGTCCGTTGGGTTGGGCAACAAAGGCGGTGCCCGTCTTGCCGGCGATTTCGTAGCCCGGAACCGATGCCAACTGTCCGGTGCCACCTTCGCTCACCACGCCGGCCAGTAGCGAGGTCATCTCTCGAGCAGTCTCCTCGGAGATGACACGTTCCTGTTCGCGCGGACTGACGATCTCAAAGTCACCATCGGCCGATTGGATACCAGCTACGAGGTGTGGTTCAACCAAGACACCATCGTTTGCGAACACGTTGTATGCCCGAAGCATCTGCAACGGCGTGGCGGCGTACTCGTAGCCGATCGCGATTTGGGTTCTGGACACACCGGTCCAGTCATCCACGTCATGGAGAATGCCAGCGGACTCGCCGGGGAATTCGAGTGACGTTGGGCGTCCGAGTCCGAACTCTTCGAGGTAGCCATGGAACGTCGAATCATCGATTCGGTCCATCAACAAAGCCACGCCGACATTCGAGGACGCCGCCAGAACCTGACCCGTATCGAGGATGTTCTGGTCGTGGCGAATCGAATCGGTGTACTCGACGTCGTAGATCTCGAGTGAGTCGGTAACTTCGACCGTCGTTTGTGAGGAGATCAGGTTCTCTTCGAGCAGCGCAGCAATCGCGAGTGGTTTGCTGATCGACCCGGGTTCCGCGATCCAGGTCAGTGCTCGGTTCTCACCGGTCACCGCAACCGCGCCCTCGTTGCTCCGACGAACATTGGCCATCGCCAGGATCTCGCCGGTCCCCGTTCGAGAAACCACGACGCTGCCCGAGTTCGCTCCCGCCTCGGCGACCGCGGCTTGAAGCAGATTTTCGACCTCGAACTGAACCGTCCGGTCCAAGGTCAAGACGAGTGAATCCCCTTCGACGGGCGAAATGAGCTCAAATTCGCCATCGGGGATCGTGACCGCCCTTCCACCGCCGGTCGCGAGTCCGCGTTCGACGACGACGCGGCCCGGTTCCCCGGTCAAGAATTCATCGAATTGCGACTCCAGGCCGGAGGTGCCAATGCCGTCGATATCGGTACGCCCGAGAATTCCGCGAGCGACATCACTGCCTGCCGGGGTCAACCGCGCCTGCTCCTCTACCGGATAGATGCCAGGTAGATCGAGACTCAAGATCGCTGCGGCTACCTCATCCTCCAGCTGACGGGCCATCCACGCGAACTTCGCGTCCTCGTTCGAGAGGCGACGAACGAGTTGGTCGTGGTCAACACCGGTGAGCGCGGCGATTTGGGCTGCAGTCGTTTCGGGGTCGAGGACGAGGCGTGGATCGGCCCAAATACTTTGACGGGGACTCGAGACGGCGAGTTCGACGCCGTTGCGGTCGACGATCGCTCCGCGCTCCGCGGCAAGTGACTGTGTCCGGAGGCGCTGGGACTCGCCGTACTCAAGGAATCGTTCGGGCTCGATCACCTGGAGCGACACGAGCCTCCAGATCATGACGGCACCGAGCGCGACCATCGCCGCGGCGATGAGCACCATACGGGCTCCGGAAAAGCCACTGCGGGACGGCAAGCGAAGAAGGTTGACGACCGCGGTCATTGGCCCTGTCCTTCAGTGTCGTCCGGTATCGAATCGACGAGAAGGTGCTCGGGTAGAGCTCCCGGCCCGAACGGGTCCCCCACGACGGGAGGAGCGATGAGGTCTAGGTCGGGGTCTAACCCCGGAAGGTAGGTGCGTTCCTCTGGCCGGGTCATCCCGAGACGCGATACGGCCGTTTCAAGAATTCGCTCCGGAGCCTCCAGTTCGATCACCTGGAGGGTCAGCTGCTGATTGCGCTCGCGCTCCTGTTCGAGTTCGACATTGACCGCATCGAGGTGCACTCGGTTCTGCACGATGAAGGTCTGGACGACAACGATGCCTAAGAGCGATCCAAAGATGACCACCACGGCAATGACGGAGAAAACGACACCCGAGCTCTCATCTCGTGTCGCGGGTCGCCGCATTCGCGGGGCACGAATCACGAAGCGCTCCGCACGATCGCTCGCATCCTCGCTGAACGAGCACGAGGGTTTTGGGCGACTTCTGACTCCGATGCGGTTCGCGCGCCGCGGAATGCCCAATCGAATGGCGAGGTGACCGGCAACCCTGCGGGCGTGTCTCCGGCGATCTTGCGCCGCATGCGGTCTTTCACGATCCGGTCTTCACCGGAGTGGTAGGTCAATGCAATACCGATTCCGCCGGGAGCGAGCATGTCGATCATCGCGTCCACGGTGTCGCCCAAGATCGCGAGCTCATCATTGACTTCGATTCGCAGCGCCTGAAAGGTCCGGGTGGCCACATGGGTGGTCGCCTTTCGGCGTACAGCTGCGGGTACTGCGTTTTCAACGATCTCGGCGAGTTGGTTCGTGGTGGTGATCGGCCGTTGCTCGACGATGGCGCGCACGATTCGAGCCGAGTGTCGCTCATCGCCGTAGGCCTCCAAGACATCTCGGAGTTCGCCAACGGAGTACGAGTTCACGACATCTGCAGCCGTTGGTGATCGGTCCGGGTCCATACGCATATCGAGTGGCCCGTCCTGACGGAAGCTAAACCCTCTGTCCGCACCATCGAGTTGTGGAGAGGAGACGCCAAGGTCCATCAGGAATCCCGATACGCGATCAACCCCGGACGAGCGAAGGGTGGCGGCGGCCGAGTCGAACCGTTTCCGGTAGATACGCACCCGTTCTCCGAAGTGGGCGAGACGTTGGGTCGATACCTCGATGGCGTGTGGATCCTGGTCGAACCCGTGAATGCTCACGCCCTCGCGCGCGTGCAACAGCGCCTGCGCGTGGCCGGCGCCACCGAGCGTCAGGTCCGCAAAGGGGCCGTCGGGAGCGGCCGCGAGTACCTGCAATACCTGGTCGGCCAAGACCGGTACATGATCGAAGTTGGCAGGGGTCATCGTGAGCACAGCAGTGTTGGTCGTGGTCCACAGGTCAACTGAGATGCGAGCTCGCATCGTAGGTTCTCGGCCATTGACAGTCCCCCGATCAGCGGGCGCACGTCGGGATGTCTCCCCGATCGAGCTGATGGCAAGCGGGCGGAGTAGGGGCCTTCCATCTGCCAACCGGGAGACTGTCAATGAACGAGCATTGCTCGCATGTGCGGTTATCTCAGCTGACCCCCCGACCTAGATCGCTTCGACTAACGTTCTGAGTATCAGTGGCGGAGTGCCCGACCCTTAATTGATCGCGCCCCCGTTTTGAAACTGATTCTCCACCACATCGTCGAACTGGTCCTGCATCGCTTCGTAGCGATCGCGATCCCAGATCTGGACGTGAGTGAGCACACCCGCCACGATCACTTCGTCGTTCAGATTGGCGTAGGAGCGCAATCGCTCCGGAATGGTGATTCGTCCGGCTTTGTCGATCGTCGAGATTACCGACTTCGACGCGAATGCCACGGCGGACAGCGGTACCGCTTCCTTGGTTCGCACTTGGTCGAGCAACCGGGCGGCCACCGCCTCGAATTCGTCCACGGAGTAGACGCCCAGGGTGTTGTCCATCGGGGCGACGTACACCTGGTCGCCCAAGATCTTGCGGAAGCTCGACGGAAGGACCAATCGATGTTTCGCGTCGAGCGAGTGCTCGAAGTGGTCGACGAACAACATCGCTCTCCTTTACATCTGTTCCGAACGCGGTGCCGTACTCCATGTCGTGACACCGTATGACACTTCCTCCCACCATGCAAGCATTTATTCCCATATTTCGTCAAACCGGCGAGAAAGCTTAGTGTTTTCGGCGAATTTTTCCTTCTCGACCACCTTGAACATGCAGCAATTCTGCATTGGTTTATCAATGATTTCTGTGAGACTACGCGCCTTGAGGTGGCGGATTGGGGCAATGGTGGCGCGAAGTGGGAGAAATATGGGACAAAAGCCCAGAATCGGCCCGAATACCTACTCGATAGGCTGCAAACGTGCTGCGATTGACCGATGTTGAGGAGCCGGTAGGCGCCTTTCACCTGCGAGACCTCGGCGACGTCGGTGAGCCGGCGATGTGGGTACCACGGTTACCCGAGAAACCGGTGCTCGTCCTGGGCAGCCGCCAAGACCCACATGCGGTCGACCGCGAGGCGTGTGCACGTCGAGGAGTCGAAGTGGTCCGCCGGCGTAGCGGGGGCGGCGCGGTGCTGGTCGGCGAGAACCAGCTGATCTGGTTCGACGTGCTCCTCACCAGGGACCACCCGGGTTGGGACGACGATGTGCGGCAGTCGTTCATGTGGTTGAGCGAGCAACTGGCGTACGTCCTACGGACATTCGGCATCGAGCCGGTAATTCATCGCGGTCCGATGCGCAATACCGCATGGTCCGATCTGGTGTGCTTTGGCGGCCTTGGGCCTGGAGAAATCACGGTCGATGGCAAGAAATTGGTGGGTATCTCCCAGCGACGCACTCGTAACGTCGCCCGCTACCAAGTTGCGATACTGCGGCGCTGGCAGCCAGCGGAACTCCTCGCCCTCTTCCCGTTGGGTTCCGCGGCCCGCGACGAGGCCGAGCATGCACTGCGGGGTGCAGCAACGACTACAGAACTCGAACCGAACGCACTACTGGAAGCGGCTGCCTACGCCCTCGAAGCAACGAGACAGACCAGCCAGCCCGACTAGAGGTAGTTCCAGCTACGTGACCACTCGAGATATTCAACGAGTTGTTCGCTGTCGGGGCGCCCGGAGCTCGAACCGAATGCCGTTTCGAACCGAAAGTCCATCCATTCATCATCGGGAAGCGGCAAGAACGGACGTCGCATCCACCAACCCGGCGGCGCATGGCGGCGCAGCACCCCGACCACGGTCGGCCACAAATCTGGGCGCGTGACGAGCACTTTGGCGCTCTCGGCGAACCACTGCAAATCAGATGACATCGATCTCGGCTTCTCTCCGTCGCGGCTGACCCAACGCTGCGGCCATGTCGCAACTAGCATGGAGGATACTCGACCGACCCTGAGGAGCCCGCGGGTGACCGCTACGCCAACGACTAAGCCCGAAACCTTCTCGACCCTGTTTCGGGCCATTGTGGACAATATCGAAACGGTCATCCGAGGCAAGCACGACGTCGTGCAGCTCGCCGTGCTCGCGCTCATTTCACAAGGCCATGTTCTGATCGAGGACTCCCCCGGCCTGGGCAAGACCACCATGGCCAAGGCGCTCGCACAGACCGTTGGCGGAAGCAACGGGCGAATCCAGTTCACCCCAGACCTACTCCCCGCAGACGTGGTGGGAATGTCCATCTGGAACCGCGGCTCCGGAGAATTCGAATTCCGCCCAGGCGCAGTGTTCGCCAACGTTGTTCTCGCCGATGAAATCAATCGCGCCTCGCCCAAGACGCAATCGGCGCTACTCGAAGCGATGGCCGAACGACAAGTGACCGTCGATCGCACCACCCATCCGTTGGCGAGTCCGTTCATGGTGATCGCCACCCAGAACCCCCTCGATCACGAAGGCACCTACCCGCTGCCGGAGTCACAACTCGACCGATTCTTGATGAAGTTGACAATGGGGTATCCAGACCGGACCGCTGAGCTCGAGATCCTCGACTCCCACGGCGATGGCCCCAATGTCAGCGATCTCGCCCAAGCCGTGTCTCCGTCCGACGTTGTCATGATGACCAAGGCACTGTCCTCTGTTCATGTGGCGCCCGAACTCAAGAACTACCTTCTCGACCTCGCCGGAGCCACCCGTTCGCACCCGGGGCTTCGACTCGGGTTGTCGCCGCGTGCCGTTCTTTCGATGCAGCAAGCTTCCCGAGCCCTCGCCGCTGCATCTGGGCGAGCGTTCGTGATCCCCGACGATGTCAAAGCCCTCGCTCGCCCAGTGTGGGCGCACCGCATCATGTTGACCCCAGAATCTCAGCTCTCGGGCTCCCCACGCGACCAGATCATCGATGACGTGCTCGCCTCCGTCGCTGTTCCACGAGTCGGCTAAGGATGCCGACGATTCGGGGATGGTCCGGACTAGCCCTCGGTGTTGGGTTCATCATCGCGGGCAGAGTTCTCGGACTCCAGGAGCTCTTCATCATCGGCGGAGTGCTCCTTGCGCTGGTCGTAGCCGCTGTGGCCATCGCGATCATGCGACCCCTGCGCTTGGGCGTGGCACGAAACGTGAACCCTCCACGACTCCATGTCGGTTCGGTGGGCCGTGTGGAGCTCGCGCTGCGCAACGGTTCGCAGCGATCGCCGGTGATGCGAATGACCGATCACGTCGAAGGCACATCCGGGGCGCAACTGTACGTGAGCCCACTCGCTGGCGATGAGGTAACCAAAGCCGCATATCGTCTACCCACCGAACGCCGCGGAATCGTCACCTTGGGACCCGTCAAGTTCGAGGCAACAGACCCGTTCGGCCTTGCGCTTCGACGTTTCGAAACCCCGAGCACTGGCCAGCTCGTCGTGTACCCCGCGGTTATCCCGCTTCCGCCCACCCCACCATCGCCAGCAACGGAACGACGCTCGCTTTCGGACACCCCCGAATTTCAGGGTGGCCGAAGCGAGGAGTTTCACGCGCTGCGCCAGTACGTGCCCGGTGACGACATCCGGCGAATTAACTGGGGGGCCTCTGCTCGACATGATGACCTCATTGTTCGTGAGGACGAATCACCAACGCAGAACCACCTGACCGTGGTCTTCGACAACGCGGCGCTTCCGTCTGTGGAGGCCACCGACAAGGCGGCGACGGCTGCGGCATCGGTCATATCGACGATGACCCGTCGAGCTGATCCGTTCCGTTTGGTCACACTCGATGGGCACGACACGGGCTTTGTGCATGGCCGATCCGGGGTGGAAACCGCCCTGAGTGCATTGGCGATCGTCGACGCCATCGACGCCGATGCTCGGCGCTCCCCGGCCCCGAGCGGCAGCCAAGGAGCTGCGGTCGTGATCACCACCGCGCAAGCAACGGTTACCCGCCCGGAGTTGATCGGCTTTAGTCGGGTGATGTACCTGATACTCAAACCATCCGTGTGGGACGACCAGGTCGCTCGAACGGAAAGCACGAGCGAGGCGAGCGTGGGCGAGATTCGGATTCAACTGGGCTCGATCGATGACCTCGCCACCGTGTGGTCGCGAGCCATCTCGACGCTCATGGCGGCACGCCGATGAAGGTGGTAAGGATTCGCAAAGGATCCCCGGAAACGAAACGACAGAGACCGATAGGAATGTCATTGTTGAAGCGGAGGTCAATGTTGAAGCGGAGGTCAATCAGATGATCACTCGCAGGCGAGGGCCCGTCCGGCGCCTACCCGCGTCCTTCTATGAATTTTCGAGCGAACTAGCGCTAATCATCTTCACGCTGGCGACGCTCTACACCTTCGAACGGCTCTTTGCCGATTCGTCCTACTTTATGCCGGTCGCTGCCGCGGTGGTTGCCGCACACATCGTCGCCGCGGCCATCCGTTGGGCCGGCGGCGGTGTCGCAATTTCGACGATCGCATCGATTCTCGCCCTCGTAGGCACTGCGGCGGTGCTGTTTCCTCCGACCACCGTCGAAACAACCGCGCTGATCAACCAGGCGGTGTTGCGCGGATTTGTCGAGGACGTGCGGATCGCAACAGATCAGTTCCAAACCGTTGGCGCTCCCGCGGAGGTCACGGCACCGTTCCTTTTGGTCATTGCCCTCGTGATGTGGGTGGTCGCATTCCTCGGTGATTGGGCCGCCTTTCGGCTCCGTGCTCCAATAGAAGCCCTCCTTCCTGGATTGGCCGTGTTCGTCTTCGGCGCATTCTTTGCCGCCGACCAAGCGAGGGTCGTGACGTCGGTTGTCTTCATGGCCGCTGCACTCGCCTTCGTCTTGATTCATCGATTGTCCGAAGCCGAGACCGCAGGCGCATGGCTGGGCCAGCGCGCCGCGCAACGTGGCCAGGCGGCACTCCTGCGCGTGGGCCTCGCGGTGATCCTCGCAACGATGCTCGGTGGCGTGGCGGTCGCCCAAGCGCTCCCCGGGTACGAGGAGCCACCGATCTTTGACCCCACCGAATTAGCCGCCCCCGAAGAACCCCGCGTCGTACTCTCCCCGCTCGTCGACATCCAGGCGAGCCTCGTCAACCAACCCGACGTCGAAGTGTTCACCGTCCAAACCGACAGCCCGGACTACTGGCGCATCACTTCACTCGACGTCTTCGACGGGCGAATCTGGCGATCTCGTGGTTCCTTTGATGACGCTGCGGGGCAACTGGAGCCAACGCTTCCCGACGGAACGACCGCGAATCAGGAGCTGCAGACCTTCGATATCCAGGCGCTTGGAAAGATCTGGCTCCCCGCTGCCTATGAGCCATCCGAGATCGTAAACGTCCCTGAGGGACTCGAGTTGGAGTACGAACGCGCCTCGGGCACCTTGATTGTCAACCGCGACCGAACCAACTCCGATGGGCTGACCTACACGTTGCTCTCGAACGTACCGCAACGAGATCGTGCCGCGATCGAAGCGGCTGGTAGCAGCGTCCCGAACGAGATTGCGGAGCGCTATCTGGAACTGCCCGACGACTTCAGCCAGGCCATCCGACAAGAAGCCCAAGACATCGTCGATGCGGCCGGGGCCCAAACCCCCTACACCCAAGCGCTCGCACTACAGAACTACTTCCGCGACCCAGCCCGTTTCCGTTACGACTTGGATGTAGCAAACGGCCATTCCGCCGCCGACATCGAGGACTTCCTCTTTGAGGTACGCGCCGGATACTGCGAGCAGTTCGCCGGATCATATGCGGCGATGGCGCGATCGCTTGGACTTCCCGCACGCGTCGCGGTTGGATTCACCCCCGGCGAGTTCGACCCGGAGATCAACGCCTACCGAGTCACCGGCAAGCACGCCCACGCATGGCCTGAGGTCTGGATCGAAGACATTGGCTGGCTGCGCTTTGAGCCGACGCCTGGCCGCGGCGCCCCCGGCGATGAAGCCCACACCGGCTTCCCACCGGACCAAGAGGGCGCCAGCCCAGCGAGCACCGGTAGTGACGAGGCGGGATCAGGACTCACCGCCCCCGCCGCCCCTGCCCCAGCTCCGAGCACTACCGTGCCAAACCAACAGGGAGCAGGTCCGACAACCACGACCATTGCCCCAGATGTTGAAACGGGCACCACCGTCATCGGTGGAGACCAAAGCGTGAGTGCAACGGCCATCGCGCTGTGGATCGCAGCGCTCATTGCGCTCGTCATTATCATCGGTACGCCATTGCTGTACGGAATCTGGCGAGCCCGGCGACAACTCCGAGCTGTAGCGAACGACCCGCGAGGGCGAATCGGACTCGCGTGGTCCACGACGTTGGCGGCTTTGGAATTCATGGGGTTCAGCGCGGACCCGGCCAAGACCCCAGATGAAGTGGTCGCAGAAGTAGCCGAGACCGACGACGAGGCCGCTGACGAGTTACGTCCGCTGGCGACCGCGGTGCTGCGAGCAACCTATGCCCGCAGCGACGCCCTCTCGGGCGATGGAGCCGCAGCTGCGGAGAAGGTTACCGAATCGATCGCTGCACGTGCGAAGGAAAGGCGCGGCGGCCTCGAGTGGTGGTGGCATCACGCCAGCCCCGTGACCGTATGGCGCGACCGCACCGGAGTCTGGAGCCATCTGCGCCCGCAACAGGTTGCCGATGACGAGAGCGAACTAACCAGCGTCGGTTAGCCACTGTTAGCCAGTAGAGGGTTCCGAGGGACTACTTGTCGTCGTCGGAATTGTTCTGCGGATCGTTGAGACGATCACGCAGCTTCTGACCTGCATCGCCGAAGAAGCCACGGCCCGCTGAGACGCCCCGGGCATTGCCGGTGACTTGTTGCAGACCAGCTTTGCCAACGCGTCGCAGGTTCTTCTCGCCATACCAGGCGCTCGCCAACATGATCAAGAAGCCGACGAAGGCAACCCAGAACGAGATCGAAAGGGTAAGTACCAGAACTACGAGGCCGACGACGAAGCCCAGCGCTGACCAACGGATGTGTTTGAACCCGTGGGTGAAGACCGTCGTTGACGACACCTCATGTGCGAGCACAGGGTCGTCTTCGTACAACTGTTGTTCGATCTGCGTGAGGATCCGTTGTTCGTCTTCGGAAAGCGGCATTCGCCCGGTGTCTTTCGGTTAGGTCGTGTTCTTCACTGCTGGAACCCCCTACGAGTCCCAGTCATTCAATCTTCTCACAGCTTGGCGGTCGCTACAACGCGTTGCAGGGACCCATCGGCTTCTTTTTGCCTGTTTTCATTATTTTCGGTGTGTAATCGGGTCCATCTTGAGCATATTCACCGCGTATTAGGGCCCCACTGTTGCTCACCACGACGTTTCACCCGAAGCGAACCGTCCACCGCAGCCGACGCTGGGCCAATGGCTCCAGCACCAAATCGCTCCCGAACGTGGTCGACGATCGCGTCGGTCTTGTGGTCTGCGGCGCCGTCAAAATTGAGCGCGAGTTGCTGGCCTGGGTCGGCCAAAAGGTTGGCGACCCCGACTCCTAGAAGACGCACCCCTGGCGTGACGTCGATCTCGCGCAGGAGGGCCCGAGCGAGTTTGAGCACGGTTGTCGACGAGTTGAACGGCGATTCCGCCGTACGTCGCCGCGTGATCGTCGAGAAGTCGCCAAACCGCACCTTCAGCTGCACCGTCCGCGCGGCCAAGTCATTACGCCGAAGCCGAAGGGCGACGGCGTCGCTTTGGCGAACGAGTTCGACATCGAGTTCATCTCGACCGCTGATGTCGTGGGCGAAGGTCTCCTCGTGACTGATCGACTTGGTGTCTCGGCCAGGTTCAACCGGACGGTCGTCTCGCGCGTGGGCGAGAGCGTATAGATGCCTGCCGTGAGCCGCCCCGAGCGATTCGACGAGTCTTCGCTCCGGCATTGCTCGAAGCTCCCCAACGGTCTCGATCCCGAGCGACGCAAGTCGAGCACCGGTGGAGGGACCGACTCCCCAGAGCTTTCGCACCGGTAGCGGTTCGAGAAAATCGAGCTCTTCGCCGGGAACAATCTCGAAGATCCCCCTGCCAAACACCGGACCGGATCGAGAAACCTCGGGCTTGGCTTCCTCGCTGCTCAGCTTGGCCAAGAACTTGTTCGGCGCGATCCCCACCGAACAGGTCAGAGCTTCCAGGTCGTAAATGCGTTGCCGAATGGCCTTCGCTATCGCAACCGTTGTTCCCTGGCTTCGCAATGCCCCGGTCACATCGAGAAATGCCTCGTCGAGACTCAACGGCTCCACCAGAGGTGTGACGTCGCGAAAGACCGACATCACCCGCTGGGAGATCTCCGCGTAGAGGCCGTGATCCCCCGCCAAGAAGACCGCGTGAGGACAAAGCCGTTGCGCTTGCGATGACGGCATCGCGCTATGGATCCCGTAGGAACGCGCCTCATAGGAGGCTGCAGCCACCACGCCACGACGCCCCGTTCCGCCAACGACGACGGGCTGTCCGCGGAGCTCGGGATTGCGCACGATTTCCACCGACGCGTAGAACGCGTCCATGTCGACGTGGAGGATCGAGCGTTGGGCCACAAGGCATTCTCGCGCACGGTGAGAGGGAGCGGGGTAAGCCGGTAGCCTGATGATGTGAGTTCACCGCAGGACGCGACCGCACTTCCCGACGCATCTCCCCCGGTATGGGCCCGACTTGTCGCCGTGGGCGCTGTGCTCATCGCTGGCCTCGCTGGCGGCCTGATCGGATGGTCGGTCGTCAACCTGCAATGCACCGGCGATTGCGCCGCCACAGCAGCCCTGCTCGGCGTAGGTGGGGCCGTCATTGCAGCCGTGGGTGTTGCGGTGGTTGCGGTCCTCACGCTGCGAGCCATGTCGGAATGGCGAGCGATCGAAGCACGGGACCGGGCCCGTCGAGCGAGAGGTTTGTCATGAGCTCTATCGATCCAGCCGTGCTCGGCGAGATCGCTGCCAAGATCGCGTACGACGTCGGCACCGAAGTCGGTCGCCGCCGCGAGGCAGGATTTTCGTGGACGACGAAGTCGACCTCGACGGACGTCGTTACCGAGATCGACACCTGGGCCGAAACCGCCGTCGTCGAACACATCGACGCCCAGCGGCCCGACGATGGCCTACTCGGCGAAGAGGGAGCCCAAAGAGCCGGGACCACCGGTGTCGTGTGGGTGATCGATCCCGTCGATGGGACCACAAACCTGCTCTACGGACTCGCTGGGTATAGCGTTTCCATCGGTGTCGAACTCGATGGTGAGCCCGTCGCCGGAGCGGTCTTCGATCCGGTGCGCGACGAACTGTTCGCGGCATCTATTGGCAACGGCGCCACACGCAACGGCGAGTCAATCGCCCCAACGACACTCGACGATCTGTCCTCCGCGCTCGTCGCTACGGGATTCTCCTACTCCCCCGATGACCGTTTGGAACAAGCTCGCGCACTCGCTGGCGTATTGCCGAAGGTGCGAGATATCCGTCGAAACGGCGGAGCGGCGCTCGATTTCTGCGCGGTCGCGTGCGGTCGTGTCGACGCCTACTTCGAGCGAGGGATTAAGCCATGGGATGGCGCTGCCGGACGCGTCATCGCTGCTGAAGCGGGCGCGATCGTGGAGATGGATCACATGACTATGGTGACGACGCCCGGAATCGCGGACGCCCTCCGGACGCTGATGGCAGAGGCTGGGGCCTGAAGAACCCCAACCCGGACACAATTGCGCCTAGTGTGCAGTTGTTAGAGCTCTGCCCAGGAGGACATGCCGTGGGAACTCGCATTCTCACCGTTGAGGACGACGAACGTATTCGCACCGCCGTGCGGATGGCCCTTGAGGATGAGGGCTGGGAAGTCGCGGAATCCGACAACGGAGAAGACGCATTACTGGCCTTTGGTCAACAACCGACCGATGTTGTCCTCATCGACATCATGCTCCCGGGCATCGACGGCTTTGATGTCTGCCGTTCGATCCGGCGCGTATCCGACGTCCCGATCGTCATGGTGACCGCACGCGCCGACACCCACGACGTGGTGGCTGGCCTCGAAGCTGGCGCAGACGACTATCTGACCAAACCATTCGCGCCCAAGGAGCTGTCCGCTCGCATTCGGGCACTCCTGCGCCGCAGCCGCACCAGCGATACCCCTGCTGGCGACATGGTGTTTGGCGAACTCGAAGTAATCCCCGACCAGGGCGTTGTCCGCCGGGCAGGCGAAGAGGTGCACCTCACCAAAACCGAATTCCGGTTGTTGGTCGAGCTCGCCTCGGCCCCAGGGAAGGTCTTTTCTCGTGAGTCGCTCCTCGAGAAGGTATGGGGCTATGGCTACTTCGGTGATGGACGCCTCGTCGATGTCCACATCCGCCGTCTACGCACCAAGGTCGAGGCAGACCCGGCAGACCCGCAATACGTAGTGACGGTGCGAGGCCTCGGCTACAAGCTCCAAGCCTGACCGGCACACGTGTCTCGATTCGGACTCGGGCTTCGGTCCCGAATCACCGTCGCATTCGCTCTGGGCGGCCTGTTCGTTGCGTTCCTTCTCGCGGCCATCACGCTCACGACCACCCGCCAGGTGTTGCTTGCTGATCGTGAGGAGATCGCGCAAGAACTCGCGTTCTCCAATGCGTCGAACGTGCAACGCCAGCTCGGCGGAGACTTGGAGCCGGGCGCGGTCCAAGGCGTGGTCGACTCCCTCAGCACCGCAACTGGTTCGCGCCCGCTGCTGATCATCGACAACGGCAATTTCTCGCGCGACGCGACCGCCTTTAGCCTCGACGATGTCCCCGCTGAGCTGCAGACGCTGACCTTTGAAGGAAACGCCGGACGCATTCGTGCGGTGGTTCAGGACTCCCCCGCAATTGTGTATGGCGTCCCGATCCGCGGGTTCGAAGATTCTGGCTTCAGTAACGTCGTGTACTTCGAGTCCTTGCCCCTGACCGATGTTGAGGACACCATCGAGACGCTGCAGTTAGTACTTTTGGGCGGCATCTTGATCGTTACTGCTCTCGCTGCCCTCGGTGGCCGGTTCGCGGCGACCCGTGCTCTCGCGCCGCTCCGAGATGTGAGCGGCGCCGCCGAAGCGATCGCAGGTGGCAGGCTCGACACGCGCCTCGACCCAGCCGGTGACGAAGACTTGGAGAGTTTGGTCGCCTCATTTAACGAGATGGCTGGGGGTTTGGAGGAACGGATCGAGCGAGATGCTCGCTTCGCTTCCGAGGTGAGCCACGAGCTCCGTTCGCCCTTGATGACATTGACCGCGTCGGTCGAAGTGCTGGAGAACACGCGCGACGACCTGCCCGATCGTGCTCGGACGGCCCTCGACTTGCTGTCGAGCGACATCACCCGATTCCGCACACTGGTAGAAGATCTCCTCGAGATCAGTCGATTCGACGTCGGTAACGTCGAGCTACAGGCCAACCCCATGCTCTTCGCCGACTTTGTTCGCAACGCTGTCCCGTTCTCGACGACGGAGGACGTACCTATCGAAGTGCATCCCAACGCCGAAGAAGCGGTCGTCCTCGCCGAGAAAAGGCGCCTCGCTCGGGTGGTCGCAAACCTGATCGACAACGCTCGCAAGTACGGGGGCGGCGCGACCCGAGTCGAGGTGTACGCAACACTGCATTCCGTACAAATGGCCGTTGAGGATGAGGGACCCGGTGTGCCCCTAGACGAACGGTTCGTGATCTTCGATCGCTTTAGTCGCGGCGGCGCTGGCGGTCGACGGGGCTATGACACTGGCGTCGGTTTGGGGCTTTCGCTCGTGGCCGAGCACGTGAACTTGCACAATGGCCGTGTCTGGGTTGAAGACCGACCCGACGGCGAATCGGGTGCACGGTTCATCGTGGAGTTGCCGCTGCTCCCTGAGTCAGCAGATGAGGATTACCTATGAGTTTCCAGCGACTCCTCATCACACTCGTATCGGTCGCTCTGCTCGTCTCTGCGTGTGGCATTCCGGTGGACAACGAACCGGTGGTCATCAGCAACGATGAACTCCCAACCGCTCTCCAACCCGGAACATCGACCACGACCACCCTCCCCGATCAGCTGACCGAGGAGGTCACCATCTTCCTCGTCGACCCCGGCGATGGTGAACCATCGCTACGACCGGTAACCCGTCAGGTTCCCGTGGTCGAGTCTGGAGCCGAGCTCGAATTCTTGGTCCTCGAACAGCTGCTCATCGGTCCCACCAGTGAAGAGCAACTCGACCTCAACCTGATCTCCGTTGTGGTACCAGCGAGCGAGGAACCGATCATGGTCCTGAGCCTCGACCGAGCTATCGAGGGCCAGTTGACAGTGGTGCTCTCCGAGCCACCCGATACCGAGGGCGAGAACCGATCCGTCGCCTTCGCCCAAATGGTCTTCACCTTGACCGAGATGGAAGGCATCGACACCGTGCGGTTCCTCGTCCGCAACGAGGATGGCGTCGACGAGGACATCGCCGTCTCGACGGACACCGACGAGGGCGATGTAACCCGCCCGGTGAGCCGCGACGACTACAGCTCGCTGCGCCCCATCGGTTTCGACAACTAGCGAAACTTAACGGCCCCAGGCAAAGAAGGTCGATGCCACGTCGTAGAGGTCTTCGTTGACGTACTTCAAGCCGGCGATCGCATCAGCGATGCGAACGCGGTTCATGGTCCCTGATTGGTACGCGATCATCGCACCCCAGTCGCCTTCATCGGCCGCCTTGGCCGCCTCGACGCCAAACCACGTCGCGAGCACCCGATCGAATGCTGATGGCTCACCGCCGCGCTGGACGTAGCCCAACACCGTCGTGCGAGTTTCGAATCCGGTCTTCTTCGCGATCGCGGTGGCGACGAGTTCGCCGATGCCGCCGAGCTTGACGTGACCGAACTCGTCGAAGGTGTCATCGGGAACGTCGAGAGACCCAGGCTTTGGCTTGGCCCCCTCGGCGACGACGACGATCGATGCGTACTTGCCGCTCTCGTGACGTCGTTGAATCGAATCGCATACGTCGTCGATATCGAATGGCTTCTCTGGGATCAGTGTGACCGTGGCGCCGCCGGCCAAGCCTGCCCATGTCGCGATGTGGCCAACGTGGCGACCCATAACCTCGACGACCATCACTCGGTCGTGGCTCTCGGCCGTTGTGTGCAGACGGCCGATCGCCTCGGTCGCGATATCTACCGCGGTCGCAAACCCGAATGTGAACTCGGTCAAGCCAATGTCGTTGTCGATCGTCTTCGGTACGCCCACTACGGGAAAGCCGAGTTTGTGCATCTCATTGGTGCACGACAGCGTGCCTTCACCGCCGATCGAAATCAGTGCGTCTATGCCCTCTGAATCGAAGGTCGCTCGACAAAGATCGCGTCCGTCGTCTTGCATGAATGGGTTGACGCGGGTGGTGCCGAGCACGGTCCCGCCTCGGGTCAACAAGCCCTTGCAGGACTCGACGTCGAGCGACATCCACTCGTTTTCCATGACACCACGCCATCCGTCACGAAAGCCGATCACTTCGTGGCCATCGGTTGTGGCTTGGCGTACGACGCCACGGATAACAGCATTGAGGCCCGGAGCGTCCCCGCCGCCGGTGAGAACTGCGATTTTCACACCCCGAGTCTAGGGAGAAGCGGTCACCGAACATCTCGATATCGACGACGCATATGGCACAGCTGCACTTTCACACTTATTCTGCTGGCATGACCGTCGTAATTGCGATCGATGCAGGCACTACCGGGGTTCGCTCCATTGCGTTCAGCGAGTCGAGTGAGATTATCACCTCGTCGTATCGGGAGTTCCCGCAGTATTTCCCCGAGCCAGGTTGGGTCGAGCACGACGCACTCGAGATCTGGAACGCCGTGCAAACGACGTTGGGTGAGGTTGTGGAGGCCATTGACCAGCCGATCGCAGCCATTGGCATCACCGATCAGCGCGAGACGGTGGTCGTTTGGGACCGCAGTACCGGACAACCGCTGCACCGGGCTCTGGTGTGGCAGGACCGACGCACCGCCGACCGATGTAATCAGCTCGTTGAAGCGGGCCACTTGGAACGAGTTCGCTCCATAACCGGTCTGGTGCTCGACCCGTACTTCTCGGCGAGCAAGCTCGAATGGCTGATTCAGGGCGGGCACATCTCCGTCGATGCCAACACTGCGTTTGGAACGGTCGACAGCTGGTTGATGTGGAAGCTCACGGGAGGTGTCGCTCACCTCACCGACACCACGAACGCCAGCCGAACACTGTTATTCGATATCGGCGCCATGACCTGGTCCGAAGAGATGCTCGACCTGTTTGGTATTCCGGCATCGCTTCTGCCGGAGGTGCGGCCCTCTTCGGGACGCTTCGGCGAAACCACCGATGGGCTCCCCGTACCCGCCGGAGTTCCTATCTCGGGGGTTGCCGGCGACCAACAAGCAGCGCTCTTTGGTCAGGCCTGTTTCGAGCCAGGCGCCGCCAAGAACACCTACGGGACGGGCTCGTTCATCTTGATGAATGTCGGGCCGACTCTGCCCGAACCCGTCGATGGCCTGTTGACCACCGTCGGGTGGACCCTGGCAGACGGGTCGACCACCTACGCGCTCGAGGGTGCGGTGTTCGTAACGGGAGCAGCGATTCAATGGCTCCGAGACGGGCTGCAAATAATCGACGAGGCAGCAGAAATCGGGCCACTCGCCGCCTCTGTCGATAGCACCGACGACGTGTTCGTCGTCCCCGCCTTCGCCGGATTGGGAAGCCCATGGTGGGATCCTCACGCCCGAGGAACCATCGTCGGGCTCACCCGCGGCACCACTCGAGCCCACATCGCTCGCGCAACCGTCGAATCGATGGCTCTACAGAGCCGCGATGTCATCGACGCTATGGCGAACGCTGGCGGTGTGAGCGTCGAGAGCCTCCGGGTCGACGGCGGAGCGTCTGTTATGGAGCTCCTTCTGCAGATTCAGGCCGACCAAATCGGCGTTCCGGTCCACCGGTCAGCGATTACCGAAACCACCGCTTTGGGATCCGCCTACTTGGCGGGCCTCGCGGAGGGCGTCTGGTCGAGTACCGACGACGTCACCGCCGCGTGGCGCGCCGACCTCACCGTCGAACCCGCCCCGGACTCCGAAGTTGCGGCCGATGCCCTCCACGAGCGTTGGCTACAGGCCCTCGAACGCAGCCGCGGCTGGGTCTAAAGATCTGCAGAACAGCCAGAGGAGCGCAGCGACGAAGCTGTGATTGCAGCGAGTAGTGCGCAGTTGCGAACGCCGAAAATCGCGGCGGAGCCGCTCGGCGATTGCTCATGATCTGCAGAACAGCCAGAGGAGCGCAGCGACGAAGCTGTGATTGCAGCGAGTAG
>CAZLWE010000009.1:0-15101 GCA_964562985.1 uncultured Acidimicrobiales bacterium | reverse complement strand
TGCGCAGTTGCGAACGCCGAAAATCGCGGCGGAGCCGCTCGGCGATTGCAACAAGCTATAGCTCTGCGGCGAGAAGCGCGGCGCCGATCGCTCCGGCATAGGAGCCGAGTTCGGCGAGCACGACCGGTACTGCAGGTCGGTACTGGGCACCAAGGATCCGCTCGGCGAGGCTCTTCTCGACGTTGGCACGAAGCATTTCGCCGAGATCGACCAGCCCGCCACCGAGGACGAAGACTTCGGGATCGAGCACGTATACGAGGTCGGCCATTCCGACGGCCACATCGTGAGAGAAGCGACGGATCAGGGCCTCGATTCCCGGCTCACCCGCGTCGAGGAGCTGTTGAACATGCTCTCCTCGTACATCAGCCACTGATCCGGCCAGCTCGACTGCCGCATCTAGGCGACCTTCAGCTGCCCACCTGCGAGCCAGAATTCCGAGACCGTTCCCCGATGCAAAGTACTCCCAGGGGCCGTGCGCTCCCGTGATGTGTTCGGGGCCATCTCGCTGGATCGTCATGTGGCCCGCTTCGCCGGCATACCCGTGCGCGCCCCGATGGAGCTTGCCGCCGAGAACAAAGCCCGTACCAATACCGGTGCCTAGCGCGACGAACGCCATGTCGTCGTAACCTCGACCCGCACCTAGCTGAGCTTCGGCCCAGGTGGCGGTGGTGGCGTCGTTTTCGGCAATGACCGGCACGTTGAGCTGCGCCTTTACGTTGTCGACCAGTGGGTAGTTCACGACACCGGGGATATTTGGGGCATACCGAAAGATGCCCGACGAATCCATGAGCGCCGCCATGCCCAAGCCGACCGCGTCGACAGGTTCACCAACATCGGCCACGAGTTGGTTGGTCACCTCCACGATGGTCTCGACTAGCACCGCGCCGTCGGGCCGGGTTCGTGACCGTCGAATAGCGAGGGGTTCAGACTCGCCTGGGCGTAGTGCTACGCCCCGCACGTTCGTGCCCCCAACATCAAATCCAACAATCAACATTGCCTGAAAGGTTCGCGCAGGTTAGCCCTGGCGTAAAAACCAGCCGTGTGCTTCGGTCCACCCAGCACGACCGGTGACCGAACTCACCCAGTTCTGGATGAGGCGCTGGTCGGAGATACAGATGATTTGTCGGTGTGCGCTGTGTCGCAGGAGCATCGACAGGACCGCCCCGTTCAGCTCGGACGGCAGATCAGCGAGCGGCTCTTCGATAAGTACCGGTGAAAGGTCACCGGCCGACGTTCCAGCGTCGCCGCGACCGCTGATCTCCGCGACGGTGGCTTGGGCGATCGCAAGCAACTGCTGCTGGGCACGGAGCCGTCGTTGGATTCGTATTCGTTGCGCGTCGATCTTTTGGCGGAGGTCGAGGAGGGAGTCTTCGTCGTCGATCGGCTCGGGGACGTTGGTTTCGCCCAGTTCCTTGTTCAACGAGTGGCGCATGTCGCGAAGCTCGAGCGACTCAGCAATGATGCGCTCGGCGATCCGAGGAGCTTGATCGGATGCGCCGCCGAGTCCGAGGTCGAGCAGCTGGTGGTGCAGCTTGGCGGCCGGACCATCGGCCATGACGTCGTAGGAGGCGAGTGTCCCATCGGCTTCGGCGATGGCGAGATCTGCGAGGAGGGCCGCCTGCGCACCGTCACCGGGAAGTACTCGCGCCTTGGCCGCCTCGGCTTGTTCGAGGGCCCCTTGGAGTTCGACACGTTGCGGATCAGTCGTGACCTTATCTAGCCCAACTTGGAGCGCCTCAATTGTCTCGGACGGAAGGAGGACCTCGTCGATAGCCGCGACCAACTCCGCCCGTTCATCGCCGTGAACCATTGCCACCGACGTCGATTCAATCGACGCAGTTAGTTCCTCGCGTTGCAGGTCGATCTCTGCGGCGCGGTCGTCGGCACCACGCAATTCCGCTGCGGAAACCAGGATCGCCCGCTCGGTGCTCTTGGCGACTTCAACGTACAACGTTGCCTCGGGAGCGCTGACGAACGTCACACGAGCGTCGATTCCTTGCCCGGGTTGGAACTGGAGGCGATCGAGCATCGTAAATGGCCGGCGTCGGCCATGTGTTTCGACCCGTCCGGTTAGGCCGAGGTTCGGATTCCGCACTCGTATGGCATCGACGGTTGACGCCAACGCCTGTTGCGCAGCCTCGCTCAGCCCCGCAAGGACTGCGACGCGAGGATGAAACCCAAGCGCGGCCTCTTGGCGGGGGGAATCAAGTTCCACGAGCCGAATAGCTGGGTCGTGGCGAAATGGGCTTCGGTCGGCCGCGCGAAGACGCTCGCGGACCTCATCGACTCGGTGTTGGTCGACACTCACACCTCTACCGTCTCGACACGCTTCTTTAGGTCGTCAAGCGCGGCGTGGAGGATCTTGGCTTCAGCGCGACGCTTGACGAAGCCGGGGAGCGGAACGAGCATGTCGATCGAAACGTAGTACAAAACTTCGCAGCGCGACCCGCCGTCGACCGGGACGAACTCATACTCGCCGTCGATGCGTTCCATGACATCGCCCTCGATCAAGCGCCAGGACATTCGCAGGGGGTTCGAACCGTAGCTATAGCGCAGGGTGTACGAAGTTGATCGACCCATCGCCGCGACCCGGAATGACACGTCGCCACCACGACCGTCGTCGTCGCTCGCAATAACCGAGACTTCTTTGACGTCGGTGGCCCATTCCGGGTACTTCTCAAAGTCGGTTGCGACCGCAAAACACGCCTCGGGACTGGCCTCGATTTCGGTTCGTTCTGCAGCGTGGTCGGTCATCTGGGCCCCCAGTTTTTACCGCTACTCGCACAGTATCCCAACCGCGTCAGAAAAACGCTCAATTCCGCGGATGGAATGACCCAAATCGCGAGCTCCAGAGAATCGCTACGCCCAAGCCGAATGTTGGGGCCAAAATTCCGAAGGCTTGCTGGGTGAAAGCACGTAGCGAAGCGAACCCCAACGTGACGGCCACTTGGATCACCAGCATGGCCCACAAGGTGTTTCGCACTCGGGCCGGTACGTGGCTCTTGGAGATCGCCGCCAAGCCGACGAGCGTGACGTCTTCGATGCGAGATCGTTGGATTCCATTCCACAGCCCGAGCGCCATCAAGGCCGACCCGACGAAGAACAACACGGCGCTCACAACCGCGAAGATGAGGTCGAGTCGATCAGCGAGAAGAAACGTCAACGCGCTCAGCGCCGTGATCGCAACCGTGACTGCAATATCGACCCGCAGCAACATTTCACCATTACTCACCCGCTCGCCTCTCGGGGCGGTCATTGCGTGGCCCAGTCGTCGAGGGTGGATTGGAGTTGCATCGCCAAGACATCGTAGGAGAATTCGGTTTCGGCCCGGCGCCGGGACGCGGCCCCCATCTCCGTGCACCGTTGCGGATCGGCCAGGAGTTCTGCGATTGCGGAGGTGACATCGCCGACCAGTGCGTCGGCAGCGACCACCACGCCGGTCTCGCCATCCACGACCGCCTCGCCCGCCCCGCCGGAATCTCCGGCGACCTGTGGGGTGCCTGCGGCGGCGGCCTCGACGAAGACGATGCCAAACCCTTCTTGTTCGAGCCCGCCCCAACGGTTCCGGCACAACATGGCAAACACGTCGGCGGCACTGAGTAGGGCCGCCTTGTCGTCGTCGCTGATCCGTCCGAGAAGCCGTACCGGCGCCTTGAGCACGTCGATACGACGCTGCAGACGGGCGCGATCGCGGCCATCGCCAGCGATACACACCACGAGGTCGGGGAACTGGCGCTGCAGGCGCGAGGCCGCGGCGATGAGCGTGTCCATACCTTTGCGGGGAACGAGCCGGGACACGCTGACGACCAGCGGGGCGTCAGCAGCGATGGCGAACTTCGACCGGATGTCGTGGTGAGCATCGTCCGCGAGCGGGTGGAAACGGTCGACATCGACACCTGGCGGAATCACGACGTTGTGGAGTTCCCGACCGACCGCACGTTCGGCTTCGTCGAGTGCATACTCCCCTGCCGAGATCACGCCGACCGCTTTGTCGAGCACCCGAGCCAACGCTTGGCGACTTCCCGGGATGCGTCCGGGCACGGTGACCTCCGCTCCGTGGAGCACGACCGCATAGGGACGTTCGAGAAACGGGCCGATGATGCCGAGCGGCACCGCGGGATCGATGACGAGGAGATCGGCGTCGAAGTTGCGTGCAGCGGAGTCGAGGCGCTTGGCCAGCCATGGGTAGGGCGCCAACCACGGTTCGGGGCTTCGGACGATGCGGTAATCCTGTTCGGCGTCGAATGCGCCATCACCCGCATAGGGGGTGGTGTGGACCTCGAATCGTTTGGGGTCGAGGCGTCGCCAGAGCTCCCAGAGGTAGTGCTGAATACCACCCAACTTGGGCGGGAAGTCGTTGGTGACGAGCAGGTGTCTCCCGGTCATTGGAGACCTAACTCGGTAGCGGCCCACGTGGCGTGTTCGACTAAGAGTTCATCGTCGGAAGCCAAGTAGTCGGTCACGAGATCTCGCACGACCGGCGAGTCTGCGTCGCCAACGTTGCCCAGAACCACCAGTGCGTTTCGTCGGAGGTAGCGAGGGTCCCGCTTGGGGATGTACCAAGCCCCAAAGCGTTCCATGAGAGCGTCGTCGTCAAGAGTCAAGAGTTCGGTCACGGCCACCTGCGTTTCGCCGTCGGTGACCGGTGGCGGTTCACGTCGGTCAGCGACGAGGTTGGGAGGGCATGTTGCCTGACATTCGTCGCAACCGTAGATGCGGCCACCTAGGGCGGAGCGGTACTCGAGTGGAAAGTCGCCCGTCGCTTGGACGAGCCAGGCCAGGCAGCGGTTGGCGTCGATCACACCGTCGGCGACGATGGCGCCGGTCGGGCAGGCGTCGATGCATCGGCGACAGGTTCCACACTGATCGGCGATCGGGGTGTCGGCCGTGGCGAGCGGGGCGTCGGTGACCACCGATCCGAGCACGACTTTGCTGCCGATCTCGGGAACGAGGATGTTGGCGCTCTTGCCCCACCAGCCGATCCCCGCACGGTGGGCGGCGGCTCGGTCGACGAGCGCGTTGTCGTCGATGAGGGTCCGTGTTTTCCAGCCGTCTGCACGCAGGCGTTCCCCGATGGCGTCGAGACCGGCACGAAGTGCCAGGTAGTGCTCTTCCCACACGTACTCGGCCACCTGTGCCGCGGGGCCGAGGTCATCGCCGGCGGGTGTTTGGCGACGATACGAGCGTGCGCCAACCACGAGTGACTTCGCGCCCACTAAGGAGCGGTTAGGGTCGGTGGCTCTATCGGGGTTGCGGTAGGTGAAGGCCATATCGGCGCTGAGACCAGCGGCCTTTCGCGAGTGCAGCACTTCACGGACATCTTCGAACACCGCAGCGGTACAAAAGCCGATCCGATCGATCGAGTGCTGATCCGCGATCTCGGCCAGCTCGGATTTCAGCAGCACCGAGTCCACCCCGGCAGTGTATTGGCTGCCGCCGTATTGGCTGGCCGCCTAGGTGGAAGTGGTGTGGCGCAACTCGGGGACCAACCCGGCGTCAGCGAGCGCCTTCATTGCCCGGAAGTCGGCCAGGTCGATAACCACGGCGGTTTCGGGCTCTCGCTCGCAGAGGTAAGTGACAACGCAATCGCCGCAGGCGTCGGTGTCTTTCATAATGCATGTGTCGCAGTCGATGGTGATCGAGTCGGTAGCCATGACCCAAACACTAGAGATGCGGTGTGACAGCCAGATTGTGTTGAGTTTCAGTTGCCGCCGACCAACCCGGCTAGGGCTTCGGAGTCGAGGCAGCCGAAAAGTCCGGTGAGGACCTCCGGTGGCAGGTCACCGCCGCCTCCACCGATGAGGCCACCGACGACCTCAGGTGACTGGAACACTTCGTTGAGACAGGAGATTGACTCCTCGGAGATCACATCGGTACCGCCAAACTGTTGGGCGATGAGCTCACCAATGTTGAAGCAGGCGAAGAGGCCGTTCAACGATTCGGGAACTTCGGCACCGTCGAGGGCGGCGGGTTCTGCCAACAGCATGCTGTAGAGGTTGACTGCCGCGTCACGATCGAACGTCTCGTCTACACACGCTTGGTCGATACCCGCCTGCAACGTCGGGTCGCCGCCGGCCAGCGCCGTGAAGATCACATTGAAGTCGGCGCAGTCGGCGAGGAGGTTGGCTCCTGGGACGACGGCAGCCTCGGGTGCGGGCTGCTCCGCGTTGGCATACACGAGCGCGGAGATTCGGTTGGCCTGGTCGGCGTCGTCGACGGCGATGCCATCAAAGAAGCAGTCGCCAGCCTCGGCGCCAATCGCATCGAGCAGGTTTGTGTCCGCACCCCCATTGCCGGTGAAGCTGGCGAGGAATACTGGCCGCAGCGCTTCGCCGGCACAGTCGAGGCCCGCTTCGATCGAACGAACTTGATCGTCGATCTCGAGCCCCTCAAAGCCAACCGCGGTATCTACACCGTCTAAACGGTCGCTCACACAGGCCGTTTCAGCGTCGCCGACGCCCTCGATGTTGGAGGGGTTGAGGATCGCTGAGCCGAAGGCGGCAACGCCAGCGCTCGTGGCCGCCGATGGTGCCTCGGCAGCGGACGCTTCGGTCGTGCTCGGCGCTGTCGTTGTGGGAGCCGCTGTGGTTGTTGTGCTGATTGTTTCGGGGGCAGTTGTGGTTGTGGACTCTTCGACTATGGCTTCTTCTTCGGCCGAGTCGCTGGCGACGTCTTCGCCATCGCCTCCACATGCGGCTAACGCCAGTGCGAACAGTACGAAACCGAGGGCTTTACGCCAGTGCATATTCATCTAGAGCAAGTCTATGAGCTGGCGGCTGTAGAGGACGTTCGCTCCCCCGGCATTGGCACCAGCGCGCACCCGCTTGTCACTACTTACGACGGTCACCGGCTTTGTGCGGTCCATCGAAGCCACCATCGCGATGATCTCGTCGTCGGCTTCGACATCTGCGGTGGTGAATCTACAGCGAACCCCATTGCGCCCCGCAGCGTTGGGCACGGTGACATCGGCCCCATCGAACACCACTTCAAAGGACACATCGCAGCGGGCAGCGAGCGCCGCGAGGCCATTGAGCAGCCACTCACGTTGCAGATCGAGATCCTTATTCGGATCGGCTTCTTTGGTGACGTTGTAGCCATCGATCAGCACGGTCATTGCTGGGATCGAGAAGAGGTATTCCGCATACTCGACGGAGGTGTCGAAAAGCCCGTGCGGCACGGGAAGCGGAACTCGCCGCTCCACCGCCACAGCTTCGGGAGTTGCCGACCCGCGTAGCGACTCCATCTGCTCGCGGAGTTCGCTGAGCGTTGCCTCCATGTCGTCGAGCGCCGAACACACCTCGGCGTTGGTCACCGCTCCCCCGACGTGGGTGGTCGAGAGCTGGGCCGCGGTCATAGTTGCCACCAGCGCTTCGAGCCTTTTGCGTTCGGTAATGTGGCGGACCATCACCTCCTCGGTGTGCTTCAGTTCGCCGACGGCGCGCTGACGTTGCGCGGTGAGTTCGTCATTGGATTTCTGCACCTTGGCGAGTTCGCTCTGGGCCGTTTCGAGCTCGCCTCGCAACCGCTCGATCTCTTCGTCGCGCGCCCGAAGCCGCTCGTCGGCCTCCGCTACGTCAGAGCGTGCAGCGTCTCGGGAACCTTCGGCTACGCGGACAGCATCCTCCAGCCGAGCGATCTGGCTGGAGGACTCGACAACCGGTTCCTCTGCCGCTTCGACCATCGTGTCGACGAAGTTCTGCCAACCGTCGGGGCGTTCAAGAAACATCATCCCGATTCGGCCCACCTTGGCTTCGGTGGCCGCTGCGGCCACGCGACCTCGGAACTCTGCGTCGGTGTCGACCGTCTCGTAGATGACCTCTTTGGCCTTCGCGGAAATCTTCTTGAACTTGAGGATCGGAGCCACTCTCGGAGGCGCTGGTACCGGCGGCTTGGCGCGCTGTCCTTTCTTCGCTAGATCGAGCGCAAGCTCGAGCATCGGGTCGAAGAGTTCGGAGGCCATGGCGCTTACGCGTTTGATGCAGCGACAAGGGCATCAAGTCGAGCCGCAGCTGCACCCGAGTCGAGCGCCTCGCCCGCTCGGGCCAGACCGTCGGCCATGTCATCGGCGATTCCAGCGACGACGAGGCCCGCGGCTGCGTTAAGCGACACGATGTCTCGCACCGGGCCGGTCTCGCCGGCGAACAGCCGATGCGCGATCGCCGCGTTGGCTGCCGCGTCCCCTCCGTCGAGGGCATCGGGATCCGGGACGTCGATGCCGTGCTCTCCCGAGTCGAACCTGAAGGTTTCAATCGCTCCATCCTTGAGCTCGTGTATAACCGTTGGCCCGGGCGCAATCTCGTCGAGATGCCCGCCGCCGGTAACTACCCACGCATGGACCGATCCAGTCGCCGCGAGCACCTGAGCCATCTTTTCGCCGAGAGCGGCGTCGGCAACGCCGACGACCTGGCGGTTGACACCAGCGGGGTTGGCGAGCGGGCCGAGCGCGTTGAAGACGGTCGGGATGCCGAGCTGCGTTCGCACCGGACCGACGTGGCGCATCGACGGGTGATAGGTCCGGGCGAATGCGAACCCGATTCCGGTTTCAGCGATCACTTCCTCGAGCCTCTCGGGTGGCACATCAAAGTTGACCCCGAGCGCTTCAAGCAGATCGAAGCTGCCCGAGGTGGACGAAGCCTTGCGGTTGCCGTGCTTGCAGACGACCGCACCTGCGCCTGCGGCGACGAAGCTGGCCATCGTCGATACGTTGAGGGCCGCCTTGCGGCGGCTCGGCGAGCCCCCCATGCCCACGATGTCGATGGCTTCGGGCGCGACGTTCAGCGGCGTGGCCACCTTACGCATCGACCGCACCATCCCACTGAGCTCCGCCACGGTTTCACCCTTCTGACGCAGGGCTGTGATGAATGCTGCGATCTGTGCGTCGGTGGAGCCGCCGTCCAGGATGCTGTCGAGCACCGCTTCTGCGTGCTCGCTGGTTATGTCGTCGCCCGAGGTTAGCGCCCCGAGTGTCGCCGGCCAACCACCAAAATCATCAAGCGTTGTCACGACCACAACGCTAGCTCGCTCTGTTACAGCCGACTGAGTTGGTCGGCTCGCTTTATAAGCGTCGGCGTACGGTGCGGGCCCGTCATTGATCCCACGATCGACGCCGCTTCGGATTCAGGTATCCCCGCTGCCGTAACAATGAGCGGATTTTGGCTGCCACCGCGGAGTACCTCCGTGGCCTCGAGCCCCTTAAATGGCCGCTTTGCGACGCCGATGACCGGAAATCGCTCATCGGTGGCTGCACGGAGGTGGAGGCCCAGACCCGCTCTACCTCGTTGATCGAGGCGAACGTTGCCATCGATAACAACGCCGCCGACCGCACCTCTGAGAGCCGACTCGACATGTTCGACAGCTATCAACAAGCACGGCAGTTCCCGTCGATAGAACTTTCCGGGCTCGTAATCCTCGACTTGGCTCATCGTGAGCGTTGCCTCCCCCATCGCAACGCCAGCCAGCCACGATTCAGCCCAGACCACACCCACCTGCGCTATCGTAGATGACCCGACCGTGCGGTAGAGCACGTCGATGAAGACGATGGGGTCACGCGAAGTCAACGAGACGTTGCACCTACTGGTGGCACCAGATCGCTTGCGCTTACGGTGAATGAGAGCTCGGGGTAGGCAAAGTTGACCTCCCGGTTTTCTTGGCCACGCAGCCTAAAGAAAGTTGCGGCTTGTTCTTCGTTCGCAAGTTCGAGTTGGGTCCCGTCGCTGAACCGCGGAGTGCCAACCGAGAAATCGATTAATGTCTTGGACTGACGGAAAGTCACACCCAACCAGTCGTTGTCGCCGACGTACGCTCCATTACTGACCGCTGGGACGATCTTGTGCCGGAAACGCTGATTGGTGTCCAGGGAAAACATGATCACGCTGCCGTGCGTCATCACGATCTCTGAGCGTTCATCAACCTCACCCGTCTTT
This sequence comes from uncultured Acidimicrobiales bacterium, assembly GCA_964562985.1. Taxonomy (GTDB): domain Bacteria; phylum Actinomycetota; class Acidimicrobiia; order Acidimicrobiales; family SHLQ01; genus SHLQ01. The sequence goes on along the minus strand of CAZLWE010000009.1, from coordinate 5,178 downwards.
TGCTCGATGACGAGTCGTCGTGTCGGCAGATCCTCTGGGTTCTTGTAGCAGCTGTAGACGGCGATGCTTGACCCTGCGGCCAGGTCGAGCGCTTGGTCACAGTGAAACCCCATCTTGCGGTAGCGCTCGTCGTAGTGCTCGATTAGCGCGTTGTTGAAGCCACAGTCGACGCCGCTTGCCTCACCGATCTTGGCGGCCAGCAAGCGATGTGCATCAACGAAGCGTTGCGCTGGGTTGTTGTAACGGGTCGTGGTGCGCACGATCGGTATGGAGCCTTGGACAGGTTCGACCAACACCGCTCCTCGACGTCCTTTACCAGCCTCTTCCCAGTCCACCGATCCGAGCAATTCTGCGAAAGTCGGCCCGCCAGGTTCAAGGGCGAAAGCCTGAAATGGGTGCGTCACGTCTGCTGTTCGTTCGGCGCTAAACGAGGAGCGTCGTAGTCGCCGCTGTTCAGGCTGAACGAAAACCGGTCACCGTAGTCGACCCACTCAGTGCTTTGGTTCTCGAGGCGGTAAAGCGTGCGTAGCTCTGCAACCCCTTCGTCGGTTGGCGGACCGAGCGGCACTCGTGGTTCAGGTCGAGCCAGCCACGTCTGATCGTCGACGTGTACTGCCGGAGTCGACGAACATCGGACCACGTACCCCAACCGGGTTGGAAGCGACTCCGAGGCGTCCAGCTTCGACGAGCGGATCTCGTGGGTGTAGAGGCGATTGGTGGACAGCGGAATGACAAAGACCGATCCCGGGTAGAGCCGAACGGTGAAATCGAGTGGCAGTTCGTCCTCCGGAGCGTCAACGGAGTCCTTGCGTCGAAAACGCAGCGAGTTGAGCGCGCTGATTCCCCGTCGACCGCGATCAAATGGGTCCTCGTCGAGCGCTTCAAAGCCATCGAGGTCGTCATAGAACGTACAAAACGCGATCACACCTGAACGCGGCATGTCCTTCGTTTTGTCGGCGTGATTCGAGATCTTTGCTTTGCGCTGCTTCGTGTCACCTTCCGCAGGAAGGTTGGGATACGTCTGGGCAAGCACATGGTTGAGTGGCGCCGCACCGTCAAATGTCTGGTCGACACATCGGGAGATGGCGCCGACGATCTCGTGGTCGACATCAGCAAAGCCATCGGTTGGGCCTGAAAGGTTCGTCGAGCAGCGGAGCAGGTTGAAGTGCAGTTCATCACCGCGACGATCGACGGGGCTTAGGTAGATCCCCGACCGAATTGCCTTCGAGGCCTTGTTCGATTCAGTGAGTGACTGGAATTCATGCGCGGCCGTGACGCGCTGGAAGTAGCCATCGGAGGGGTTGAACAGCTGCGGGTAGAACACTCCCAGACCATGAACAAGCATCGGTGCCGCATCGTCTTGTGCATCTGTGCTCAGCAGCGAAGTCGCAGCGATGTTGATACTGGCAACTTGTGTTTCTTGCGTTTCTTGCGTTGTCGGTACAGCATTCACAGCTACATCCATCTGTCGGGCGACGTAATTCATTTTGTAGCACGTCGTCCGTGTTGATTGCGTGCGCACAGCTGACCGCCGCTGATTCACGCTCACCGTTACTAAACGGTCCCGCGGGACCGTTTTTCGCGCCCATACTGGGCAGATGTCCGGCAGCGACAATCTTCCTTCGGTCAATGGTCTGATCCGTGAAGCGGCCGAGGACGTGAATCGCCTTCTCACCAGCTCAACGCTCGTGGTTCCCCCAGACCTGCTGGATGCAATCAGGGCATGCAAGGACACGGTCATTGACTACCTTGAGCACAACGAAGCCGACGCCGTGTCGATTTCCTACGCGACCCACAGATGCCAACACGACAGGTGGCCCGACGGATCCTCGGGCAGCCGGCGAAGCCAACGACACAGCATGGCCAAGCGCCTGTACATCAAACGGTTCATGTGACTGATTCTGTTGAGGAACCCCTACGTAGAGATTTAGGCCAAGAAATTCCGGCACATGATGGAGCAATGGGCGACATCGAGTACTTCGAGCTACCGAGAATCTAGCTGTAGCGAAAAGCGGTCCCGAATCCACCGTCGACAGCCATCGAGTCGACCCGGCCGTGGTTCAACGCCTCGCTTGCGACGGCAAGTTTCAAGCAGCGCTGCTCGATGATGACGGCAGCGAGAGAGCCTGCGGAACCGAAACACGGTTGGTTCCGCGGAACCTCCGACGACTACTCGAACGCCGAGACCACGGCATGTGCCAATTCCCGGGGTGCGAATCAACACATCGGCTACACGCCCACCACATCATTCACTGGGCAAACGGCGGACCAACGAAACTCGAGAACCTCATCTCGCTGTGCCACTTCCACCACCACAGCACTCACGAAGGCGGCTGGAACATCACCGTCACCGACCACGGCTGGGTCTTCTACGACCCCAACGGCAACCAACACCACGTCCCATTACTCCGCCTGCCCACCAAGACACCGCTCACCCAAACAAACGGCAACCTCGCAGGCACCGGAGAACGAGCCGACATGGCATTCGCCATCGATGTCCTCACCGTCAACGCCGAGCTCCAAGAACAACGACGACTCCAAGCCGAACAACTCTCAGCCAACTAAGCGGTCCCGCGGGACCGTCTCGATGACCGGACCGGCTATGGCCGCTTGTGCATCATGGCGTTGCGGACCGCGGTACACACCAAGACGTCGTCTTGGTTGAAGGCTCGATGTTCGAAGGTGACGATACCGCGGTCGGGTTTGGACTTCGATTCTCGTGCGGCAACGATCTGGGTTTCGGCGTGGATCGTGTCGCCGTGGAAGACCGGAGCCGGGAACTTCACCTCATCGAAGCCGAGGTTCGCAACCGTCGTGCCGTGGGTTAGTTCGTGCACTGATAGTCCCACCAGCAGGGCCACTGTGTACATCGAGTTGACGAGCACTTGGCCGAACTGGGTAGTGGCCGCGTAGTCGGCGTCGAGGTGCAACGGCGCGGGGTTCATGGTGGAGGTGGTGAAACCCACGTTGTCGGCTTCGGTGATGGTGCGTGTCAGTGCATGTTGCACGACGAGGCCCGGGGTCAGTTCCTCGAACCACATGCCTTTGGGGACGATCTCTCGGGGCACTACTCGTCTCCCTTTCCTGCCGCCGCCAGCACATGGCGTGCTTGTTCGGCCAATGGGCCGTCGACCATTTGGCCTTCGAAGTCGATGGCGGCCACACCGGATGCAACGCCAGCAACATAGGCGGCGAGCAAGCGCTCGGCTCGGTCGATTTCGTCTGCACTCGGGGTGAAGCCATCGTTTGCGATCGCTACCTGGCCGGGGTGAATGCAGAGCTTTCCCACATAACCCATCGAACGGGCCACGAAGGACTCGTCGCGCATGCGGTCGTCGTTGCGGAAGTCGGCCACGATCTGGTCGAGCACCGGCTTGCGAGCGATCCGCCCGGCTTGGGCCACCGACGATCGGGCGTAGAGCACCTCAATGTTCGATTCGGTTCGCACGCCCCCAAGGTCGGCGATGTAGTCCTCAGCGCCGAAGTAGCCACCGACCACCTGGTCATGGGAAAGGAGCTGGCGGGCGTCGGCGGCGCCCAGCGCAGTTTCGAGCCCCGCGATCACCCCGAGGTGGGTTAGACCCACATCGGCAAGCGCAGCCGCGCACTCGTCGAGCTGATCGAGCGTTTCGACCACAGGCACGATCACACCGGCAAGTTCGGGAAGGAGCGCACCGGCGATGTCGTCGTAGAACCACTGCGTGGTGGGCGGGTTGATCCGCACGAACACCGCGCTCCCCTGGCCCATGATCACCGGGGCCAGCGCTGCAGCGTTGGCGCGCCCGACGCCCTTTTGGTCGATTGGCGTCGCATCTTCGCAGTCGATAACCACACCATCGGCTCCGCTACGGGGCAGCTTGGGCACGAGGTCTTCGCGGACGGCAGGCGCGAACAATACCGATCGGAGACGAGGTAAGGGGTTGGGGCTCATCAGGTCGAAGCGTAGGACCGCTTGGCGACCTCTTCGAGCATGACCTCGGTCGCGCCTCCACCAATCGGCAGGATGCGGGCGTCTCGGTACATGCGCTCAATAGCGGACTCGCGCATGTAGCCCATGCCGCCGTGGAACTGCACGCAGTCGTACATGACCTCGTTTACGACCTCGCAACCCCACGCCTTCACGGCCGACATTGCCTTGACGTTGTCCTGGCCCTCGTCGCCCATCCAGGCGGCGTGATACATCGAGGCCCGTACGCCGTCGACCTTGGCCTGGTTCATCGCCATGCGCTGGCGGATCGCGCCCAGGTCGAAAAGTGCTCCGCCGAACGCCTTACGGTTCTGGCAGTACTCGTTCGTCATATCGATGGCCGCTTGCGCCGCGCCCACCCCCATCCCGACCAGCACCATGCGTTCATTCTGGAAGTTCTTCATGGTCTCGTAGAAACCGCGGTGTGGTGTGCCGAGCAGTTGATCGTCGGTAACGAAGACGTCTTCAAAGCTGAGTTCGGCCGTGTCGGAACACCGCCAACCGTGCTTGTCGAGTTTCTTCGCCACGGTGAAGCCTTCAGTTCCAGCGGGGACGAGGAACATCGAGATGCCGTACTTGTTCTCCGGGTCGGTCTTGGCAGCCACGATGGTCATGTCGCCATAGACCGCGTTGGTGATGAAGGTCTTTGTGCCGTTGATGCGCCAGCCGTCACCGTCCTTCTCGGCCTTGGTTCGAATGCCCGCAACGTCGGAACCAGCATCGGGTTCGCTGACGGCGATTGAAAGGATCAGCTCGCCCGACAGCATGCCGGGAACGTACTGCTCAAGTTGCTCAGGGCTCCCGGAGTTGATGAGGTGCGGACCGGCCATGTCGGAGTGAACGAGTGCGGTCACGTCGAACCCGGCGAAGGTCGAAGACCCGAGCGCTTCGCTCAAGGTGGCCGACGCCAGGTATCCCATGCCAAGACCACCGAGCTCCTCGGGAACGCGCAGGCTGAACATGCCGAGCTCACCCATCTGGGTGAGGACGTCTCGTGGAACCTTGCCTTCCTCTTCCCACGCTTCGCCGTGGGGTTTGACCTCGTTGTCAACGAAGTCGACGACCTGGTCGTAGATGGCTTCGAGCTCGTTGGTCATGTAGACGTTGCGGTTGCTCATCACTCTTCCTCGGTACTTTCAGTTTCAAACGTAATCAACACGTCGCCGGTGGCGACCTGGAGAGCGCCGATTTGGTGCCACAGGGCTGCGTCC
>CAZLWE010000008.1:35063-77586 GCA_964562985.1 uncultured Acidimicrobiales bacterium | reverse complement strand
TGCCAATCGCTACGTAGCAGCGGTCCTCAACGACTCCACACCAGCCCACGACCTTGAAGTGCGCTTGCTGCACTCCGACGGCTCCACTCGACTTTTTGAGTGCGCCTTTACCGACATGTTCGATGTTGAAGGGGTCAACGGGCTCGTAATCAACGCGTCCGACGTCACCAACCAGCGAATCCTAGAACGCGACCTGCTGAACGCGGAGACAACCGATCCCCTCACACTTATGTTGAACCGCAGTGCGTTCATCAACGAGACTTCCTCCGCGATGCGAAGTGCCTCACTCACGGGTGCTGGTGTGTCGGTCGCCATCATCAACATCGACAACTTTCGACAGCTCAACGAGAGCCTGGGTCCCGTCCTGGCCGATCAGGTACTGATCAACTCATCGCATGCGATTCGCCGAAGTGTTCGACTGGCCGACAGCGTGGCACGTCTCTCGGGCGGCGAGTTCGCCGTGCTGTTCCCCACCGTCGCCGAAAGTAGCGAAGCGGCCGCACTGGTGGAGCGTGTGCTCGAGGAGTTGGCAATCCCGATGAGCGTCGGCGACAAGGACCTAGAGGTCACCGCACGAGCAGGAATTTCAACCGGCGAGGATGCTGTTCTGGACGGACCCGCACTGTTGCGCCAGGCCGATACCGCATTGGATACGGCTAGGAAAAACGCCGACCATCGAGTGGTCTTGTACGAAGAGGAGATGGGTGAAGCGGCCTCCGAACGGATCGAGATTCGCAATCGACTCAACGGGTCGATCGACAACGGTGAGCTGCGACTCGTGTATCAACCAATAGTTGACTTCTCCACTGGCAACATCGTCTCCATGGAGTCACTGGCGCGATGGGAACACCCCGAGCGTGGGAACATCCCCCCCAATGTATTCATCCCGATCGCAGAGTCTTCGGGCTATATCGACGAGCTCGGTGACTGGGCCCTCGAGACGGCGTGTCTGCAACTCATCGAATGGAATGACCAGGCCATTACAGGTCTCACCATCAGTGTGAACATGTCCGCCCAACAAATCCGCGCAAATGACATCGTCGATCGCGTGAAGTCGATTCTTCAGCGCACCGGTGTCGATCCGACCTCGGTCATTATCGAGATCACCGAATCCGTATTGATCGACGACACCGACTTCATCGCCAGCCGCATCAACGCCCTGCGAGGCCTGGGACTGGGCCTGGCGATCGACGACTTCGGAACCGGATACTCATCGCTGAGCTATCTACAGCGCTATGAGTTCGACATCCTCAAGATCGATCGCAGTTTCGTTACCGACCTCGACCAGGCAAAGAACGCCCGCCGAGCCGAGGTAGTTCGATCAATCGTCTCACTAGCCAGAGGTCTAGGCGCGCTAACCGTCGCCGAGGGCATCGAAGAAGAATCAGAACTCCGCGCGCTAGAAAAGCTCGGCTGCGACCGCGCCCAAGGCTTCCTGTTGTACATGCCTGTCGAGGCGTCAGAAATTCCCGCGATCCTCGCAGCACAGTCCGCTTCGGCACGAGCTGCCTAGAAACGGTCGTTGTCGACCCGCCGCCGAGTGGGCGAGATGTCTACCAAACTCGCCAAGGGGCGTTGCCTTGCTCCCAAAGTTCGTTGAGTTCGACGTACTCGCGATAGGTGTCCATGCCGCGCCAGAAGCCGTCGTGCAAACGCATCGCGAGCTGACCGTCGTTGGTCAGACGCTGTAGCGCGTCGGATTCGAGCATGTCGCCGTTGATGTCGGGGGTGTACTCGAGGAATTTGCGGTCGAACATGAAGTAGCCGCCGTTCACAAAGCCGGTGTTGAGATCTGGCTTTTCTGCAAAGTCGGTAACCATCTCTCCGTCGATCCCGAGCTCACCGAAGCGGCTCGTTGGATGCACTGCAGTGACGGTTCCGATCTTGCCCTGTTCGGCGTGGAACTTGCGCAGTGCCGTGATGTCGATGTCGGCGAGTCCGTCGCCGTAGGTCAACATGAACGCAGGAGCGTCTTCGAGATACCGCGCGGCGCGAGCGAGTCGCCCGCCGGTGAGCGTGTTCAGGCCGGTGTAGGCCATGGTGACCTCAAAGTCCTCGGCGCCGTAGTCGCCGTGGAACTCGGTCTTATGATTACTGAGGTTGACGGTGAAGTCGCTCGTCTTCTCCCGGTAGGCAAGGAAGTACTCCTTGATCGTCCAAGACTTGTATCCGAGCAAAATGACGAATCGGCGATGCCCGTGAGCGGCATACGTCTTCATGATGTGCCACATGATCGGCTTGCCGCCGACGTCGATCATCGGCTTCGGAAGCGATTCGGACGCTTCACGAATTCTGGTACCTTTCCCGCCTGCGAGAATTACCACTGGAATATCAGCTGGGTTCACGTTCTCCATACCTCATGTTTACATGACCTGGATCGGCATTTGCCGATGCCTCTAGGTCAATCGGCAGAAACGATCTGAACTACACCTTGCCGAAGAATTTCCGGCACTTTTGTAGTCACATCGATAACGGTCGAAGCGACTCCGTCGAGCACTCCGCCGTCGATGACCACCTGGACATCAACACCGAAGGCAGCGTCGAGGTCAATCGGGTTGGTAATGGTGGGCTCGCCATGTCGATTAGCGCTCGTCGCAGCTATCGGACCAAATCGCTGTGCACAGGCCCGCACGAAGGCATGATCCGGGAGTCGAACTCCAAGGGTGTCCTGCGTTCCCGCCTGTAGATCCTGGGTCCGTGCGCGTCCAATGATCGTCAGGGCTCCGGGCCAGTGGGTAGAGGCGAGTTCGTCAATTTCGGCGGACCATTCGATGAGCGCCTTCGCGTCATCGATGGCCCCTACCAGTACTGCGACGGGAACCCCTTCTGGGCGCTCCTTGAGATGAAACAACCGGTCCATGGCATCGGGTGATCTTGGGTCAGCGGCCAACCCATAGACGGTGTCGGTTGGGATGATCACCGGCTGACCATCGGCCAGGGCAGCCACCGTGCGCTCGACGTCCTCTTCGCTGAACCCCACGATCTATCCTCCGAGTCGGGCGACGACGGCCCGATCCTTTCCAGCAAGATCCTTGTGCACCTCTGCTGCGAACCCGGCGTCCTCTGCGAGCTCGGACACGGTTGCGGTCTGCTCTGTTCCCATCTCCAGCACCAGCACTCCCCCGTCGGCGAGCCACTCGACGGACTGCGCGACGATGAGTCGGAGATCGTCGAGACCATCGTCTCCGGCTCGCAATGCGATCGACGGCTCCCAATCGGCCACCGAGGAATCGAGCGCCTCTGCATCCGGGATATACGGCGGGTTCGACACGATCACGTCTACCCCACGGCGTTGCGTTTCCGGCAGTGCGGAGAACCACTCTCCTTGCTCGATAGTGACATTGCGCGCTTGGCGACCAAGGCCGACCAGGTTTGCTCGAGCCACGGCGAGAGCGTCTCCACTACGGTCGGTCAACGAGACGATGGCCTCTGGCCGTTCGACGGCGATCGACAAGCCGATCGCTCCCGACCCTGTTCCAAGATCGACAACTCGTGGTGCCACCCGTTCGAGCCGGTCCAACTCGCTGATGGCAAGCCCCGCGACGACCTCGGTCTCGGGCCGCGGGATCAGGACCCGTTGATCGACCAGCAAGTCCAATGTTCGAAACGCCCAATGCCCAAGCACGTATTGGATGGGCTCACCCGATCGACGCCGAGCGACCAGCTCATCGAGACGCGCCACGCCTCGAACGGTTGCCAACCGGTCCATCGCATCGACGAATTCCGCGCCACTCGCTCCGGTCACCTCTTCGAGAATCCACTTCGCCTCTTGACGTGGACTCTCGGACACGCCACACGATTCGAGAACCCGGCGGGTCTCGGTAAGCAGCGTCCCCCAGCTGACCGTGTCGTCGAGATCGGAATCATCCGATGTCGGGGATGGCTCAGCCATCTTCCCCGGCGAGACGCCGTTGCTGTTCCTCGTGGACCAACGCATCCGAGACCGTATCGAGCTCACCGGAAAGAACCTTGTCGAGGTTGTGCACCGTCAGGTTGATGCGATGGTCCGAAACTCGGTTCTCTTTGAAGTTGTAGGTACGGATCTTCTCGGATCGTCCGCCGCTGCCGGTTTGGGACTTTCGTGCTTCGCTTGCCTCGGCTGCTTGGCGGTCCTGCTCTGCCTGCAGCAGGCGACTACGCAGAACGCGCATCGCCTTCGCCTTGTTCTGGATTTGCGACTTCTCGTCCTGCATCGCGACAACCACCCCGGTGGGCACGTGCGTGATTCGACATGCGGAGTCGGTGGTGTTGACCGACTGTCCGCCGGGTCCAGACGACCGGTAGTAGTCGATCTTCAGATCGTTCTCGTCGATCGCGACATCGACCTCTTCGGCTTCGGGCAACACGGCAACGGTGGCTGACGACGTATGCACTCGACCCTGCGACTCGGTCTTTGGCACCCGCTGCACCCGGTGAACACCGGCCTCGAACTTCATCCGGCTCCACACCCCTTCGCCCGAAAGGCTGAAGGTGACGGTGGTGAATCCGCCCATGTCGGATTCGGTGCCATCCATCATCTCGAACTTCCAGCCCTGCCGGCTCGAGAACGACTTAAACATGTCGAAGAGATCGCGGGCGAACAGGTTCGCCTCTTCCCCACCCTCGGCGCCACGGATTTCGACGATGGCGTTGCGGTCATCGTTGGGATCCTTGGGAAGCAGCGCGAGGCGGAACTCAGCGGTCGACGTCTCGACCTGCTCTTCGAGCGAGACGACCTCTTCGCGAAGTTCTTCGCGATCGTCGCCCACCGCCTCGGTCATCATCTCCTTTGCAACTTCCAGGTCCTCGGATGCGCTGCGCAACGTGCGTCCGATGGCCACGATCCCTTCAAGTTCTTTGTGACGGCGGGCTTCAACTTGGAACTTCGGTTGATCCGCGATGAGTGCGGGGTCGCCGAGCCGCGCCTCTACATCCGCGAATTCCCGTTCCAGTGATTCGAGTCGACTCAGCACCTCTTCAACCTAGCCCCATATCGGCTGGTCTTAGTCGGACCACTCGCCGTCTAGGGCAACCAGTTCGGCCGGTGGTCCAAGCGTCGCGAGCGAGGCAACAATTCGCGGATGATGATCCCGCGTTGGCATGACCACCACTACGCGTTCGGGCGAGGTATACGCCGCTAATCCCGCGGCTGTCTCGGCCACGCCGAGGTCGATACCAGTACTGCAGACCACGAGCGTCTTTGCCCCGTGGACATCGTCTCCCAGTCCCGCGGCTGGCTGACTCTCGACCAACCCTGGCCGTGGCACCAGTAGCGGGATTGGATTGAGGTTGGCCATCTCGATGATCTGGGGATCGTTGATGAGTTGAGACCGCAGCCAACGCGAGCGCACGAGACGACCAATTGGATGTGGCTCAGACTCCGAGACTCGATGAGGACGCACCATGTCGACAACTACCGACAACGCAGCCGCGTCATCGCGGTCGACGCTGAGCGCTGCGGATGCGAACTGGTCGTAGGCACCGACGCCAATATCAATCTCACACTCGTCGCCCCGCAGGCCGACCCGAGCCACTTCGAGCCCATGGATCTCACCGAGCCAAACCCCGTGATCGGCGACGACTTCGAGCTCCAGTCCGGCAAGTATTGCGGTGCTCCCCGGACAGTTGGGCGGCGGCGGGATCTCCGGGGCCTCGGGCTCGGTCGCCACGATGGAACGCTCCACCGCCTGCCATACCGTCGGTGACGGTTCAGCGAAACCGGTTGCGATGAAGGCGAGTAGGCCGTCGCGCTCATCGGTGATCAGGTTCATGCGCGCTGCGCCTTGGCTCTGTGCCCAAACGAGCGTCGTGCCCAAGACACCACGATGCGGTTCAGGGAAGTACGCCCAGCATGCATCGTCGACGATGACCGCTGCGCCCGAGCCAATCATGGCTGGGTCATCAACGGGGACGTCGAGATGCTCTGCGGCTAGCGCCCGCAGCTTGATCGCTGCGAGCTTTGCGATGCGATCGTCGATCAGCTGTCTTCGCCGTCAGCGGCGGCGTCTTCAGCTGGCGCTGCGTCCTCTACAGGTGCTGCGTCCTCTGCAGGTGCGGCGCCCTTCTTGCGACGAGTGCCGTAACGACGCTCGAAACGTTCGACGCGACCTGCGGTATCGACGATCTTCATCTGTCCGGTGAAGAACGGATGACTGCGTGACGAAAGTTCGACCTTCGCGAGCGGGTACTCGACGCCGTCGACACTGATGGTCTCGGCGGTCTGAATCGTCGATCCGATGATGATGTTGTCGCCCGAGGATTGGTCCTGAAAGACGACCGGGCGGTACTCGGGGTGAATGTCGGGCTTCATAACTCTCCTAGTCTCGCTTGTGTTTCAGCGAGATCAAACTCCCTTGGCCACATCTTTGAGAAGTGCCTCATTGTTTTTTGAGCCGTTGATCAGGTCGAGCAGCTTCTCGAGCTGCGGCAAACCGTCGCCTACAGGGTCATCGATGGCTTCAAGAGCACTCCGCAATTGCGCGAGTTGAGGCTGCACCTTGTCGTCGACAAGGTGGGAATCGTTGCGCGTTTGCGAGGCCATCACGTCTATCGCTGGATGGGTCCCGAGCAGCGCTGCACCTCGGTGCAGACGCAGTTCCATATTCGCCAGGCCGGTCAGCGCCTGGAGAATCGAGTCGTCTCCATCGGCTTCGTCCGCGGAGGCTGTCGCGATGACGGTAAGCGACCCACCTTCTTCCATGGCACGAGCCGCACCCAGGAGGCGCTTGGCTGGGTAGATCGAATTGGCATCGATGCCGCCAGGCATGGTTCGCCCAGAGGACGATCCTGTCTGATTGTGGGTTCGAACGAGACGAGACACGCCGTCGAACAACAAGACGACGTCGCGCCCCAACTCGACGAGACGTTTTGCGCGCTCGACGGTCATGTCGGCTAGAGCGGCGTGCTCATCGGCTGGACGATCGAACGGCGAGGTGATCACCTCGGCTTCTTTCACCGCACGCTTGATTTCGGTGATGTCTTCGGGTCGCTCATCGATCAGCAGCACGAACAGGTTCAATTCGGGATAGTTCGCTTCTATGGACTCGGCGATCTCGGCGATCAGCGCGGTTTTGCCGGTACGTGGCGGAGCGACGATCACCCCTCGCTGGCCCTTTCCGATCGGCGTCAGCAGATCCATTATCCGCATCGCTGCACTGTTCGAGTCCCCTTCGAGTGAAAGTGACTCCGATGGATGAAGGGGGGTCAGGGCATCGAAGACTCGCCGATCGAGTGCGGCGGCAGGTTCGCTGCCATTGATCGAGTCGATGGTCAACATCGCTGGATTCTTCTCGTTGCGATTGGCAGGTCGGCTCGTGCCGACGAGGTGATCGCCCTTGCGGAGTCCAAATTGCCGAACCTGCTTGACCGAGACGTACGCGTCGTCCATCGAAGAACTGGCTGTTCCAACCCGCAAGAAGCCGTAGCCGTCCTCTCGGAGGTCGAGGTGCCCATCTACGTTGACCGGACCGCTATCGGAGTCGTTGTCGCCACCGCGCCCCCGACGCCGACGACGTCGATTCCCTCGTTCGGTTGGAGCATCGTCGTTATTGTCGGCCGAGGCATCGCCCTTCTTGGACTTGGCTCCCCTGCCCTTGCCAGACCCATTCCCGTCGCCGTTGCCACTCTTCTTCTTGGTGGTCACCTCACCGAAGTCGAACTCGTCATCGCCTGCGTGATAGGTCGATCCGTCGTCCTCGGAACCTGCTGCGTCATCACCAACCGCTTCCTCCTTGACGTCGGGTTCCTCAGGTGCGTCGGCGCCAGCGGTTGTGGCGGACGTAATGATCAGGTCGACGATCTCGGCTTTGCGTGCTCGTGATGGCGGCTTTGCCCCCAGCGCGGTTGCGATCGTTACGAGCTCATCGCGGTCTTTTCGTTCCAGCGTTGATCGACGGAGTTCAGTGGCCTCCACGTCAGGTCCCCTCTGTGGTTGTCCGGTTGTGAGCGCCTCGACGTTCGATCCGCTCGTTATGCCTGTGTCTGCAAACAACACTGACCGTTCCGAACGGTGGCCAGCCCCACACATGAGGTGAGTTGCAGTCACGCAAAGTGTATCTGCGCCGCCGTTACACACCAATTCCGCCGCAAAAATTACATCGCCGATGGCCAGCGACTACCGATTCGCGCTGCGGGATCTATCGACGTAGTCCTGCACAGTCACCAGATCATTGGGTAGGACGTCGAAGCGTTCTGGCCGATCGAATAGGTCACCGAGGTGCGCGGGAAGCGCTGGGCGCACGCCGGTCGCCGCTTCGACGGCGTCGGGGAACTTGGCCGAATGCGCGGTTGCCATCACCAGACGAGGCATCGAGTCAGGTCGACGTCTCGCTGCGCCGACGCCGACGGCGCTGTGTGGGTCGAGGATGACCCCGGACTCGTCAAACACCGTCGAGATAATATCGGTGGTTTCTGGGTCGGAGAGACTCTCGCCGACCCACCCTTCCTGCATTCGCGGAATCGCTTCGGAAGGAAGGGTGATCTCACCGTCGGCTCGGAAGCGTTCGAGCAGCGCAGCGACCGCTTGTCCATCGCGATCGAGGAGTTCAAATATTCGTCGCTCGAGATTGCTCGACACCTGGATGTCCATGCTCGGCGACAGCGATGGCTCGACGGGACTGATCGTCATGGAACCGGTCGTAAAGAACTCGGTCAAGATCGCGTTGCGGTTACTCGCCACGACGAACTCGCCGATCGGCGCACCCATACGCTTGGCGACACGCCCCGCGAACACATTGCCGAAGTTCCCGGTTGGCACGGTTATTGACACGGGACCGCCCCCGACCCTGGCTGCTGCCCAGTGGTAGTAGACAACCTGGGCCATAACCCGAGCCCAGTTGATCGAGTTGACGGCCGCGAGGCTTACCCGTTCACGGAACGCCGAGTCGGCAAACATTGCCTTCACGAGGTCTTGGCAATCGTCGAAGGTTCCTTCGATCGCGACGTTGAACACGTTGGCGGCATCGACACTCGTCATTTGCCGACGTTGCACATCTGAGGTTCGACCGTGCGGATGGAGAATCACGATGTCAACATTGGAGCGGTCGCGAAATGCCTCGATGGCAGCGGATCCGGTATCGCCAGAAGTAGCGCCGACGATCGTGACCCGCCGGCCTTGTCGCCCGAGCTCAAAGTCGAAGAGCCGACCGAGAAGCTGCATTGCAACGTCTTTGAAGGCGAGCGTCGGACCGTGAAACAACTCGACGAGGGTGATTCCGTCGGCGAGCGTTGCGGTCGGGATGACCTCGGGGTGAGTGAAGCTCGCGTAGGCCGCTGCGCAGATGGCGTCGAAGTCCGAACGCTCGATCGACCCGTCGACGAAGGGCCACATAATCTCTGCGGCGTATTCGGCGTAGGGAAGTTCGGGGTCTGCGGTGTGCTCCGTTGGCCAACTGGACGGAACGTAGAGGCCGCCGTCCGGCGCGAGCCCGGTCAACAGCACCTCCGCGAAGCTGAGCGCCGGGGCATTTCCTCGAGTGCTGATGTAGGAGAGCATTTCAGTCGCTGATCGCCCGCAGGACTTGGCCGATTTTCTTCACCGAATCGAGACCCTCTAGGGCCTCAAGGGTTGCCCGCACGTCGCGCTCGAGCGCTTCGTGGGTGATGAACACCAGGCGAGCTTCGTCGCCGAGTCCTTCTTGGTCCATCGATTTGATCGACACGTTTCGATCGCCAAATACGTTGGCGATCTCGGCCAGAACTCCGGGCATATCGGCTGCATCCAAGCTGATGTAGAACGCGGAGCTGACATCGTCGATCGAGCGAACCATCGCAGGTGGGAGCGGACCGACACCGCGGTTGCAGCCCGATCGTTGGCTGAGTGCGGCATCGATGGCGTCGCCGACCATCATCGCCGCGGTCGGGTGCCCGCCAGCGCCGCGACCATAGAACATCACCTGGTCGATGCCATCGCCCTCAACGAAGACCGCGTTGAAGCTGTCGCGGACTGACGCCAACGGGTGACCCTTGGGAACCATGGTTGGGTGGACGCGAGCGGAGATCGAATCGTCGTCATTGCGCTGAACGATCGCGAGCAATTTGATGACGTGCCCGAGACTGTCAGCTTTCGCAATGTCCTCGGCCGTGGTCTGCTCAATTCCTTCGATAAAGACGTCGTTCGCTCGAATTGCCTCGCGAAACGCAAGCGTTGCGATGATCGCCGCCTTCGAGCCAGCATCGAAGCCGCCCACATCCGCGGTCGGGTCGGCCTCGGCAAAGCCGAGTTTCTGAGCTTCGGCGAGGGCTTCGCCATAGTCGGCGCCATGTTCGGTCATCTGCGAGAGGATGTAGTTGGTCGTCCCATTGACGATTCCCATGACGCGCGAGATTCGCTCACCGGCGAGCGACTCGCGAAGTGCTCGGATGAATGGAAGGCCTGCGGCTACGGCTGCCTCGAGGCCTAAGTCGACCCCGGCATTACCTGCGGCGGCGAACAGTTCCGGCCCGTGTAGCGCGAGGAGCTCCTTGTTCGCGGTGACGACCGGCTTACCCGCGTTGAACGCGCGCAGGACGTGATCGTGGGTCGGGTCAACCCCGCCCATCGCCTCGATGACTACGTCGACATCCTCTGCGTCGATCACCTCTTCGACCGAGTCCGTAAGTAGCGCCGAGTCGATGCCGGTGCGCGATTTCGAGGTGTCCCGGACGGCGATACGGCGGACCTCTAAGCGGAGTCCCGTACGCCGTTCGATCTCTTCATGTTGTGCCGCAATGAGCTGGCAAAACGATTGTCCAACGGTTCCGCAACCAAGTACGCCAAGGCCAATCGACTGGTGATCTGTCATAGGAGACAACGCTACCGCCGCCGGAGATGTACTCGACTTCTTACACCCCCCTTGCACTCTTTAATGCTTTTCGGTATCTTTCAATATATGCAGCTATCTCCCATTGCTTTCTCATTGCTCGACGGCGATCCGCTCGAATCGGCCACACTCCATCACCCCTTGGGTTCTGGTCGCCACGGAACCGTCTTTCTCGGGGAACTCGGCGCAGACAAAACCATGGCGGCCATCAAGATCGCCACCGCTGGCGAAAACGTCACCTCCGAGGTCGACGCGCTCCGCAACCTCACGCACCCCCACATCGTGAAGATGCTCGCGAGTGAACCCCCATCGACCATTGCGGTTGAATACTGCGCAGGAGGCACGCTCGCCGATCTGATTTCTGACTCACCACTGACGTTGCACGAACTGCGCTACGTCTTCCAAGGCCTAACTGCTGCACTGGCATACATCCACGAGTCCGGGTGGATCCACGGCGACCTCAGCCCATCCAATGTTGGGATTCGCCCGCTTGGCGGTTCGGCCCTCTTCGATTTCTCCACCGCTCGCCTCGCAGACGGCGAAGAGCTACTGCAGGGGACCGAAGAATGGGCGGGACCACGCCGCATGGCATCGCCAGAGTTCGACATTCGTTGTGCAGCCGCGATCGCTCGCACAGCTCTCGACGGCGATTCGCTCGAACCAGCGATCATCGCCACGATGACCAGACTGGATCATCTCGTCGAACAAGCTGACGCAGGAGTGCCCGTTAAGGTCGACGACCTTCGCGACGCGCTGAGTCTCGGGTCGACGACCCACACCCCATCGGGCATTGCGCGGAGATTGGGCAGCGGGGGTCCACCCCCCACTAGCACCACCCGTGACTTCGGCCCACGACCCGGTGGCCGCAGTGACGGCGACGACGACGCAGCGTCCCCCCGATCCAAGATCAGCATCCTTGTGGCAGCAATCGCGGCGCTGGTCGTGATAGCGGCGCTCGGTATCGAGTCCCTGCTCCCCTCCACACCAGCAGCAGCCCAACAACCGCCGCCGTTGCTCATCGAGAACGTCGTCGCGTCAGACACGACGCTGGTCTCCCACGACGCGACATGGAACGACGCAACCGGCACACTCACGATTACCCAGAATGGCAAACCCGCACTGTGGAAGGTCGGCGAACCAGGTGATCTGGCCGCCATTGCAGACTGGAACTGCAACGGGATCGACAGCCTCGGTGTGTTCCGGCCTGTCGACGGAACCTGGTTCACGTTCCCGAATTGGGATGCTAGTGCAACGTCGTCGGTAGAGAACCTCGACGTTGCGCCCCTCGCAACGGGCCTCGAGGTGCGGATCGGCCCTGATGGATGTGCAACACCGCAGCCGAGCGCTGACCCTACGTAGAGCGAAAGCGCTCCACCATCGACAACACCCGTTCCTTGGGATCACTGCCGTCGGGAAACCCAACCGCGCGGGCAAACGCCGGTCGCTCGCTCATCGGCAACGCTCGCAGTGTTGCGGGCGCCAACGCAGCGAAGCGCCCTTCTGGGTCGTCGCTGAGATACGGACCGACAGCCAACCGCTCGTCGGCGGTGAGCGTTGCACGACGATAGTCGGCCAGCTGCTCGGGCAACCTGGTGTCCAGACGCGCCTCCACCAACTCCACGCAGCGTTTCATCGCTGCAGCACCACGCCATCGACTCACCGTTTGGCCGACTCGTTCCCAATCCACGTCCCGTTGCGCGAGTAGCGCCACATCGACGAGATTGGCCAATACCGGCTCGGGCTGCCCAAGAGCCACGTGATAACACGCATGAATGAGGTGGTCGGTTACGTCCAACGTCGGGATGGACGTGCCTGCAAGGTCCAAATGGTCTTTCATCACAAAGAGATCGTTGGGCCGCATCCACACGCCAAAGGGACCTGGGGCTAGTAGACGATGAACATCCACTTCGACATCGTCGAGACGCATCGTCACCGACTTTGCGAACCGCCGGTCGAAGCCCGGCCGCAACTCCGGGCTTGAGCGGCTTGCCCCCATCCCGGCCAAAACCCCGACCGCATCATCGATACCGTCTGACGGAATCAGAACGTCGACGTCACGAAACGAGCGCAGGCTCGCATCGCCATAGATCGAATGGGCAAGCGCCGCTCCTTTGAGAAGACGGTGGCGAACACCCCGTTCCGTAAGGGCGTCGGAAACGCGTTTGGCGGTCAGCTCGATGCGCATGCTTTGCGCCATCGCCATGTCATGGCGATCTCGAAGCCGTTGCAGTGATTCCTCTTCGATGTGCAGTTCACCGCGTTCGATAGCCCACAGGCCCAAACCGACGATGCGCTGACGATCGAGCTCGGCTACGAACTCCGCCGCATCAGCGCCCGCAACGTGGATCCCGTCCACCGGTGTCGACCCAGCAAGCCCGATTGAGGCAACTTGTGTGACGAGCTCCCCAATCATTCCACCACCACCAATTTGGAGTCGACCAGCGACGCAAGACCCACTTCGACGCCCGCAGCGATCACCGCGGGCGGATCCGAAAAGTGTTGCTGGAGCTGCGCAGCGACCTGTTCTGGCTCTGGGTTCTCGTCGAGAAGATCCCAGATCATTGGCGCGGATCCGGCCAGTTGGATCGCTCGGGGCGCGTCAACCGTCTGCACCAAGCGTCGCCCGCCCGACAACCGACGTTCGACATGAGGCACTCGCCGATACCTCTTCACCTCTACCGCCTCGCTCATTATCTACACCTCGCGGGCCAACAAATCGTCGAGTGTTTCGCGGCGAACGACAAGCCTTGCTTCACCGTCTTTACAGAACACGACCGGCGGCCGCGGCACTGCGTTGTAGTTGGATCCCATGGAATGACCGTACGCACCCGTGACCGGTGTCGCCAAAGCGTCCCCCACAGAAATATCACTCGGCACCAACGCGTCGCGAACCAAGACATCGCCTGACTCGCAGTGTTTCCCAACGATCGTGACCGCCATGTCCCGGGCTGCCTGTGGGCGCGACGGGAGGAAAGACTCATAGCCGCTGCCGTAGAGCACCGGACGCGGGTTGTCGCTCATACCGCCATCGACCGCGACATACGTTCGGATTCCTTCCAGTGGTTTGATCGTTCCCACCGTGTACACCGTGATCGCCGCGGAGGCAGCGATCGAGCGGCCAGGTTCGGCCAGCACGCGGGCGTTGATCCCCGCCGCTTCCAGGGCGTCGTGCACAACGCCGGCCCAGGCGGTGATCGTGGAACCCTCTTCACCCACCACATAGGGCACACCGAGTCCCCCACCAATGGAAACTTCATTGAGCCCGTGTGGCTCGGCGACCGCCGCAATAACTTCAGCCGCCTTCGCGAAGGAATCGACCCGAAAGACCTGCGAACCAATATGGGCATGGATCCCTCGGAGATCCATCGAGGGAGACTCAAACGCACGACGAATGGCCTGTTCTGCGAGCCCGGTCGACACGGTAAACCCGAACTTTGAATCGTCCTGGCCGGTGGCGATGTACTCGTGGGTGTGCGCCTCAACCCCAGGCGTAATGCGCACGAGCACCGCCGGGGCCGAGAGGCCCTCCGCGTGGAGCTGGTCGAGGCGATCCATCTCGTCAAAGCTGTCTACGACGATCCGGGCGGCACCCTCGGTTATCGCGGCACGCAATTCATCGATCGACTTGTTGTTGCCATGGAAGACCAGGTTGGCGGCTGGGACTCCGGCGCGAAGGGCAATATGTAGCTCCCCCGCCGTCGACACATCGATGTCCATGCCTTCCTCGAAGACGAGTCGAGCCATAGCGCTGCACAAGAACGCCTTACTTGCGTAGGCAACGCCAGGCCCAAAGGCCTCAACGGCTTCACGGGCCCGTGAACGCAGATGCTCCTCGTCGTAGATGAACAACGGGGTGCCGTGCTCGGCGGCCAGCTCGACGACCGAACAACCACCGATCATCAGCGCGCCGTCGGCCCCGACCTCAGCGGAATCTGGAAGCAGTGAAAACGGAATGGGGGTGGCGTCTCGCTCGACACTTCCGGTCGAGGACCCCACGTTGTCGACATGATCGCTGCGCTTCGCTTCGCTCTCCTCACCCATTGGGCTCAGCCCCTGCTTCTCCTTCGTCGGCGTCTTCTAGCCACATGGATTCTGGGGCGGAGACGCCGAGGAGATTAAGGCCGTTCGCGAGACCGATTCGTGCTGCTTCGGCCAGCCACAGTCGGGCTTGGGTGAGCTCCGGCGATACGCCGTCGCCCATGACATAGTGGTTTTGGTAGAAGCCATGGAAGGCGGTCGCGAGATCGCGCACCCATTGCACGACCCGATGCGGCGCACGCTCTCGGCCGGCGACCTCGATGCTCGACGGACCCACAAACAGGGCGCGAAGAACGTCGAGTTCTCGGTCGGTGGTGAGCAAGGTGAGATCAGCATCCTCGAGGTCGACTCGTTCGATCCCAGCTTCTGCGACCTTGGACTGAATCGAGCAGATTCGTGCGTGCGCCATCTGGGTGTAGAAGACCGGGTTGTCCATGGCCTGCGAAGCGGCCGCTTCAAGATCGAACGTCTGTTGCGCATCGACGGACTGCAAAAGGTACGTGAATCGGGCGGCATCGGGGCCAACCTCCTCGACAACCTCTCGAAGCTCGACGAGTTCCCCGGTTCGCTTCCCCATTCGGACTTCTTCGCCGCCGCGCATGAGCCGAACCATTTGGGTGACGCGAACATCGAGCAGGTCGGCGTCGTTTCCGAGCGCCGACATCGCTGCCTTCATCCGGGCGATGTAGCCGTGATGGTCTGCGCCCCACACGTTCACGAGCGCGTCGGAGCGATCGAACTTCACCGCGTGGTACGCGATATCTGGGGTGAGGTAGGTGTAGTCACCGTCCGATTTCACCAGCACGCGATCTTTGTCGTCGCCAAAGTCGGTGCTCTTCAACCAAACTGCGCCGTCTTCGTCAAAGACCATTTCCCGCTCGCGCAAGGTGCCTAAAGCGGTGTCTATCCGGCCGTCGTCGAGCAACGTCCGCTCGCTAAACCAGATATCGAACTCGATTCCGAGCGACGCGAGCACGTCGGCCTGATCTTGCTTGGCCCGTGCATAGCCCCACTCGCGGACCGCCACCAGATCGTCTACGTCAAGACCGTCGGGCATCTCGGCGGCCCAGTCAATGATGTATTGACCGCGATATCCATCCTCTGGTGGTTCCTCACCTTTGGCACGGGCCTGCAACGACTTTGCGTAGGTCTCCATCTGGACACCGCGATCGTTGATGTAGGTCTCGCGTACGACGTCGAAACCATTCCATTCGAGCAACGCCGACAACGCATCTCCGTAGATGGCCCCACGGCCGTGGCCAGCGTGCAAGGGTCCGGTCGGGTTTGCGCTGACGAACTCGACGTTGACTGTGGTTCCAGCACCGCTGTCGTTTCGACCGAAGTCTCCGCCCGCAGCCACCACATCTCGAAGAACATCATGGAGCCAGCTGTCGGTCAATCGGAAGTTGATAAAGCCCGGGCCCGCGATCTCGACCGCTTCGACGTGTGCGATTTCTTGGCCTTCAAGGTGGGCAACGAGACGACCTGCGAGCTCGCGAGGATTCGTTCCGGCCTGCTTTGCCGTGGCCATCGCGAGGTTGGATGACCAATCGCCGTGGTCTCGATTGGCTGGCTGTTCGAGGCCGATGATCGCCGGAGCATCGATGCCCTCAGCAGCGCATGCGGACGCCAGTGCGGCGCTCAAGTTGTCCTGAATCATGGCGGCTATCCGTGTCCCATTTACTCGTTGAATGAAGTCGCCATGTTATCGCTAGGCTCACCTCCACAAGCCCTCGTAGCTCAGGGGATAGAGCATCGGCCTCCGGAGCCGTGAGCGCAGGTTCGAATCCTGCCGAGGGCGCTTTTGGCTGTCCGCGACCTGGTCGCCTACTCTCGGGACCAGGGGGGCAGACCGTGCCCGACGACGGAGTAGGAATGTCGACTAACGACGAACCAACAAGCGAACCACAAGCCGATCCCACAACAGAAGACACGAGGTCCGTAGCCGGTCAGTGGCCGCGGACCACCGCTGAGCGAGTTGAGGCCTCGGTCATCGAGCGAGGCGAACTACAAAATCTGGAAGGCGAGCTTCGTGCCACGCGTCAGGATCTTGAGCGCCAGCGCGGTGAAATTGAGGAACTTCGCCGAACGCTCGTCCGCCAGCGAGCGGCGATCGAGCTCGACCAACGAGAGCTACGGTCCGCTCAAGAGTCGATCGATCAGCAGCGCACCCGCATGCACGCTCAACGACTGGAGCTGGCCGAAACTTCGACATCGGTGAGCGGCGAGCAACGTTCGATGCAATCGCAACGCGAATCTATCGAACGCGAACAAGTGAAGTTGGCCGAGGAACAAGCCGAGCTACGCGAGGGCGAAGAGCGTCTGATCGAAGCCCAGGAGCGGCTGAAGAAAGAGCGCGACGACTACAACTTTCGAGTTGGCACCCTCGCCGAGGAAGAAGCGGCGCTCGAGTCACGAATCGAAGAAGCTCGCGTCAAAGCCGCTGAGGCCACGCGACTTCGAGAGACCCTTGAGTCCACCGAGCGCAAGCTCGGGGAACGGGAGATGACGCTTCGTTCGAAGGCCCAGACGATCGCCAGTGAAGGCGAACGGCTACTCCAAGAGGAACTGTCTGTCTCGAACCGGACATCCCAGGTGGCGGCGAAGAGTGTCGAAATTGAGCGACGTGAAGGCGAACTCGCCGACGCCGAGGCTGACTTGAAGCGTCAACGTGCGTTATTCGAACGTGATCGTGCAGAGGTAGAGGCAACCCAAGCGTTGATCGAAGCCGAACAGGATGAGCTACGGGCTCTCGCGTCAACGATTTCGGACCAGCGTGAAGCCGTCGTGGCAGAACAGCGTCGCCATGAAGAGGAACTCGCCGCGCTCAAGCGTCAACACGATGAAGAAGTTGCCGAGGTTAAGCGAGCTGTACAAACCCGACGCGAAGAATTGGACGCAGAGAAACTCGGGCTTGACGAACGAGCCCAAGAGATCGAGTTCGGCCGACTGCGGTTAGCTGCGGAGTCCGATCAGCTCGAAGGTGCCCGCGCCGAAATGATCGTCGAACGCGACGACATCGAGGCGGAACGAGTGGTCCTAGCGGGCCAATCTGAGGAGCTCGACCAGCTCGAAGATGACCTCAACGAACGGCGTCACGACCTCAACGAACAAAATGAACGCGAAGCCGACCTCGCTGCCCGTCAGGCGCAGCTTGACGAACTCGGCCGAACCATCCGCGCTCGGACCGACGAAGCCGAAACCAGGCTGGAAGTTCTCCGTACCCGCGAGGCCGAGGCGGCCGCCTTGGAGACCGAGCTTGCCGATATTGATTTCAAAAGGGCAGAGCTGGAGACGAGCCAGCACGAGTTGACCGCGCTCCAAGACGAATTTCGACGACGCTCAGCCCAGATGCAGCTCGACGCCCAAGAGCTCGAGGGGAAACAACAAGAGCTGACCTCTCGCGCAATCGGTATTCGGGAGCAGGCTTCACATCTCGATCGCCAGGACGCGGTGATCCTCGAGCGCACTGAAATTCTCAAAGCGCGCCACACCGAATTGGTCGACTTGAGCGAGACCCTCGACGACGAGGAACGCCGCCTGAAGGAACGTTTGGTCGCGCTCGAAGAGCAGCATCGCCAGGTGAGCGCTCGAGCCGCAGACCTCGACCAACTTTCTGCACACCTCGATAGCCGGGAACAGGCTCTTGGCGAACGCCGACGTGAGCAGGACCAGGCGCAGCGAGAGCTGGCCGCGCTCGACAGCGAGATCGTCCGAACCAGCCAACTTCTCGACCAGCGCGTGATCGAACTCACGGAACGCGAAGAAGCTATCGAAGAGCGCGAGGCCGCCTACCAAGTGGATCGCGCCGCTGTCTTAGAACGCCTCGGCAAGCTTGAGCGCGAGCGTTCCCGAGTGGAGCAGGCCGAGAAACTCCTCCTTCAGCTCGAGGCCGATCGAGCCAACATCGACGAAGAGTTTCTTCTCCTGGAACGACGTCGCGACGAACTTGCTAACGAGCGGGCAGAACTCGCTGGCCTAACCGAGCAGGTCGAAGCAACGACCGAACGGCTCGAAGATGAGCATCGTCTCCTCACTAGCGAGCGCCAAGACCTTGCTAACCAGCGAGCCAACCTCGTGGGACACCGAGCTCGTCTCGACGAAAGCGAAGCGGCGCTTCGGTTGCGACGAGAGCAGATCCAATCCGAAGAAATGTTGCTTCAGGCCGATGCCGATCGCCTCGCACAACGACGGACTCTGTTGGGTGCAGATCGGTCTCAGCTGGAGCAAGCCGAGACCGAGATCCAGGCCCGCCGCCAGGAAATCGAGTCTCAACACGAGGTGATCCAAACCGAGGCCGCCGAACTCGATGCAGAGCGGCATCGCACTCGCCAGAGGCGAGCGCTCACCGCAAGCCAGATCGGTGACATGGAGACGCGTGCCCGAATCGTTCGAGAACAAACCGAACGCATCGCTCACGAGGAGCAGCGGCTGAACCAGATTCGCGCCACGGTGGAATCGACGGCCCAGCAACTCGAATCCCAGCGCATCGACCAACGGGTCGAAGCCGACAAGATTGCCGAAGAGCACGAGCGCCTTGCCGAGGAGCGAGACGACCTGCTCGACAAAAGGCGCGAGGTCGCGGCCGCGAGGGCACGAATCGACGCGATGTGGCGGGTTGTCGACGAGCACCGCATTGCCAGCCAAGACCTTTCCCGAGCGCTTGATCAATCCGGTGCTGCTGGCTCTGCAACAGATGACGATGTGATCGATCTTACAAAAGGTGAGAATCACTCCGAAAATGACGCACAAAGTGAGAATGAGTCGGTGGCGGGCGCCTCAACGGCGCCAGAGTCCTAAGGGGGAGTTCGCCCTCTACCGACCAATAATTAGACGGGCGGGATTTGTTGAAGCAATTCCTGAAGAAACTGCCCGCCCGGAATACGTTTAGAGAGCCCTTTCTCCCCTATGCTCAAGCAACACCCGATAACGAGCACCCATGGCTGACGACAACATCGACGACCCAGGAGAGAGCGCGAGTGACCCCGCGGGCGATCTTCGCCGACTTCGCCTTGATCGTTCTTCCGCGTCGCTCGACGCAGAAGAGGAGCTCCTCCTTGCGCGCCAGCAACAGTTGGCGAAGTTGCGTGAACAAATCGAACGAACGCAGCAAGACCAGCGCTCGGAACTCTCTCGAATCGAAGAGGCTAGGGATCAGCTCAATCATCTCGCCTCAGAAGTAGAGAACCGGCGGGCGGAAGTCGATGACTACCGGGCCAAGCTTGCCGAAGCCGAGAACGAGGTAAATGAACGACGCATCTCGATCGAACGAGAGAGCGCAACGCTCAGCCGCACCGCTCTCGTAGCCGAGGCCGAAGCCCGCAAGCAGGCCCTGGACCGTGCGGTTCAGGTCGAGCGCGAAGAACTTGCCCGCCTGCGATCGGAGCTCGATGCTGAGCGAGACGTCATCGATGCCGATGCCGAGAACATCGAACAGCGGCGTCAAGAGCTCACTTCCGAGCGCGAGGCCCTCGAAGCACGCGCCGAGACCGTCGCTGCTGACGCTCAAGAGATCCAAAGCCTCGAACAAGAAGTCCAAGCACGCCGCGAGGACATCCAAGCTGAACAGGAGTCTCTCGCTGCCGAGCTGGAGGCCCGCCGAGAAGAAGTCCAGGCCCAGCATGAGTCGCTCAGCGCTGAGCTAGACACACAACGCGAGGCCCTCGAGGAACAGCGCCGACTCCTCGAAGCTGAGGTCCAGCAGGAAAAGGACGACCTCTCCGCCCGACGCGAGGAGCTCGACGCCGAACGCGAGACCCTCGCGACCATCGATCAGGCCCTGCTCGAAGAGAACGCAGAACTCGACAGCCTCCGCCAGGCTCGCACCGAAGCGGCGACGCAGCGCTCGAGCCTCGCTACAGATATCGAGGAACTCGAGGCGCTGCGGACAACCGTCGAGGAACGTGCCGAAGAACTCGCCACCGTCCGAACTCGCCTGAAAGACGAATCAGCCGCACTTGAGCGTGCTGGTGAAGGCAACGACGGCGTTGCCATGGTCTCTCGCCTGCTCGGCGAAGAGGTCGACACAGCGGAACGACAGCGCGTACTCGAGCGTGCCAAGGCCGAGCTGGCCGACAATGAGAGCTCGCTCGCAACCCGTCGCCACGACTACGAGACCCAGGCAGCCACGATCTCCGATAGCCACAAGGAAGCCATCGCGGCTCTTGAGGCGGAGTTCGAGGCTGAACGCGAACGTCTTCTTCAGGAACATTCGGGTGAACTGGAAACCTTGGGTATCCTTGAGGCCCAATCCGCCGACCTCGATGCTCGTAGCAAAACCTTGGAGGCGGTCGAGGCCGCCTTGAACGAAACGGCTGCTGCTCTCGAATCTCGATCGGCGAGCCTCGAGAACTTCGAAGTGTCTCTTGGCGAAAAGTCTCGGAGCCTCGAAGTCCGCGATGCGCAGCTTGCGACCGAACTGACGTCCATCGACGCTCGTGCTGCAGAACTCGAACAGAAGCGCCAAGAAGTCGAAGCCTTACAAAGCTTGGTCGAAGAAGGTCGGGCCGAGGTCGAAGAGGTTCGTCAACGCTCCGCGACGCTCGTCGCTGAACGCGAACAGCTCGACTTGGATGCAGCGCTGCTATCGCGCCAACGAGCCCAGATCGAACTCGAACAATCGGAGTTGGTCGGCAGTGGCGTCGACCTCGACGAGCAGCGCAAGCTGGTTTCGGACCAGCGAGAGCATCTCGACGCCGAGAAGACACTCCTCGATCAGCAGCGTGAAGCCCTTGCGGAGCAGCGCCGCCAGCTCAACGAACAGAACGAGTTCATTACCCGTCAGCAGACGCAGCTCATCGATCGCCGGCGCCAACTCGACGAAGAGAGCGACATTCTCGACGAGCGAGCCAAGCAGTACGAGCGTGACCGTAACGTCCTCGATGACAAGCTCGGCGCTCTTGCACACCAACAGACCGACTTCGAGTCCGAAGAGAGCCGGTCAGAAGCTGAGCTCGCGCAGCTCAACGAGTTCCGCGCAGAGATCAATATGCGGCGCGAAACCCTCAAGGGTGAAGAGGCCGAACTCCGCAAACTCGCAGCGATCATCGCCGAGCGGCGAGAGACGATCAACGAACAGCAACTGGACTTCGACCGCAAGCAAACGCAGATCGCTGCGGAATCGGGACGTCTCGATTCGGTACGCAACGACAACCACGAAGAGAAGAAGCGCCTCGAAGCCGAGCGCATCCACCTCGACGAGGTTCGCAAGCGCCTCGCTGCCGAGGAACGGTCGCTCGACCAAGAGCGAGCTCGCATCGCCGAGATGTGGGCACTCGTTGGCCGTCACCGCGAACAGGCTCGCCAAGTCATCTCGGCCCTGGGTCCAGAAGTCATGGGCGACCTCGGACAAGGCAACAGCGGACTAGGCGCCGTCGAAGGCTAGCCAGCGATTTCCTGCCCCTGGGGGCTAGCGGGGCGGAACCCGTTGTCTACGATCCGTAGACGTCAACCGATGTGAACTGGCAAGGCAGCGAAACGCTCTCGATGAGTTGTCGATCTTCCAACGACAGGGCGGTGGGATCGTCTCGGAGTTGCTCGTCCAATTCGAGGAACTCGTCGAACTCCAGCTCGATCGCGAGGGTAAAGAACGCGCATTGGCAATAGTTATCACCGAGATCGGTGTCGCTCTCTGCGAGCGCTGCCTCGCACGCAGATACGAACTGCGTTTCGGTGCGTCGGTTTTGGTCCGCAAAGTCAGCGGGCAACCCTTCGCTTGTGCATGCAGCAAGAAAGAAAATGAAACCAAGAAAGAGGAGTGCGAGTCGTCGATTCACGTAGGTCAATCTAGCGGTCCGCCGGCCAGTACCTGCGCACGCGCAAAGATGTCATTGAGCATCTGCTCGGTCAATCGCCCGGTGAAGGTGTTCTGTTGTGAGACGTGATAGCTGCACAGCAGCGTCAGGTCATCGTTGATGACGGCTTCTACGCCATGGCCAAACTTGGGCCGAGGCCGAATATCGAAGTGTCTAGCGACCGCTGATGCGCCGATACCCCCCAGTGCGACCAGCACACGCAAATTGGGTAACGCGTCGAGTTCTCGTGTCAGTAGCTCTCGACACGTGTTCTGCTCTTGGGCGGTCGGTTTGTTGTCGGGTGGCGCGCACTTCACGGCGGAAGTCACCCAGGCGTCTCGAAGTATCAGTCCGTCGTCGAGCGCTACCGCCTCGGCCTGGTTAGCCATACCCGCAACATAGAGGCCTCGATACAGCCAGTCCCCC
Source organism: uncultured Acidimicrobiales bacterium (assembly GCA_964562985.1). Classification (GTDB taxonomy): domain Bacteria; phylum Actinomycetota; class Acidimicrobiia; order Acidimicrobiales; family SHLQ01; genus SHLQ01. Next base: position 54,551 of record CAZLWE010000008.1, on the reverse strand, counting down.
GACCGGTCGCCGGTGAACATGCGCCCGGTGCGGTTGGCCCCGTGGGCTGCGGGAGCGAGGCCCACGATGCCGATGCGAGCCGCGGGGTCCCCAAATCCCATGACCGGGCGCCCCCAGTACTCCTGATCGGCGTAGGACGCCCGCTTCTCCTTCGCCATCTTCTGCGTCCAGGCGACCAAGCGAGGACAGCGCGTACACGACACGATGTCGTCGTTCACGAGTTCGAGTGCGGTGCTCACGGCGCCGACGATAGCGTGAGAGTTGATGGCTTCTCGAAACGCTGCTCCCAAACCAACCGTGGTGCTTTTCGTTCGTCACGGACAGACCCCCACGACCGGCAAGGTTCTGCCCGGCCGGACCCCGGGGCTCCACCTCGCGAAAAAGGGCGTCGGCCAGGCCGAAGCTGCCGGAGAGCGCATCGCGGCGCTGGACCGGGTCACCGCGGTGTACGCATCGCCAATGGAGCGCACGCAAGAGACGGCGGCGCCGATCGCCAAGGCGTGCAAGTTGCGAGTTCGCACTCACCGCGGCCTTATCGAAGCGGACTTTGGCAAGTGGACGGGCAAGCAGCTCTCCAACCTGCGGAAGTTGCCAGAATGGAAGACCGTCCAGTCCTACCCCAGCGGATTCCGGTTTCCCGGCGGCGAGAGCTTCCCCGAGATGCAGACGAGAATGACCGGCGCGGTCGGCGAGCTCGTTGCCAAACACCCGGGCGAAACCATCGTGGCCGTTTCACACGCGGACACCATTAAGGCAGCGATTGCACACGCCGCTGGGACGCCTCTCGATCTCTTTCAACGGATAGTCGTTTCGCCGTGCTCGATAAGCGCGGTGATGTACACCCCAACCGGGCCGATCGTGTTGAGTGTGAACTCGACCGGTGACGACCTGTCAGCGCTGGTACCGAGCTAGCCATGGCGAACCTTGACCTTGGAGAGGTGGAAAGTTTCACCACCGGAACGGTTGGGCCCAAAGGACAGCGAGTCTTTTATCTGCAAGCGCAATCAAATGGCACCACCTTCGTCTTTCGTCTAGAGAAGCAGCAGGTGTTGGCGATGGCCGAACACCTCGGCAATCTCCTAGCTGATCTACCCGAACTCAATGCGAACGAGTGGACTTCCGCGCCGGCACTGCACGAGCCGGTCGATCCGATCTGGACGATCGGTGCCATGGGCGCGATGTACGACTCCATCGAAGACAACATCGTGATCATGGCTGAGGAGATCACCGGAGAGCCCGAGGTCGAGGAGGCCGATACCGCAACGTTGCGTCTCGGTCGTGGCCAAACGGCCGCGTTTATCGAACGTGCACTGGAGATCGTCGACGCGGGACGTCCCCCCTGCCCGTATTGTTCTCGGCCCTTGAACTACGGCGAGGGCGAATTCTGCCCTTGCTGGAACTGACGTGGGCGACAGTAGCGACACGCCGCCCGACCCCGAAGAGAGCCCGTTCCGCGCCCGGCCACCGTTGGCCACCGCCGATGCGCTCGACATCTTGCAACGGGGTGAGATCGAGATCCTCGGACAGATGCCCTACTCGTCGAATGCCACGTTCTTGGTGGACATTGCTCTAGACGGCGAGATCCCCGCACAGGCGATCTACAAGCCCGAGCGCGGTGAACAGCCCCTGTGGGACTTTCCCGGCTCGCTGTTCTTACGCGAGATCGCCGCATTCCAGTTGTCCGAACTTCTTGGCTGGGGCCATGTGCCTCCGACGGTCGAGGTGGAGGGGCCGCTCGGTATTGGTTCGTTGCAGCTCTTCATCCCATCGGAATTCGAGGAGCACTATTTCACGATCCTCGACCGAGATGAGTTCCACGCTGATTTCAAGGAGATCTGTGCCTTTGACCTCGTTGCGAACAACACCGACCGTAAGGCGGGCCACGTGTTGTTGGGAGACGACGGTGAACTCTGGGCGATCGACAACTCCCTGTGCTTCCATCAGGAGTTCAAGGTCCGTACCGTCATCTGGGACTTCGCCGGCGATGACCTCAGCCCAAAGGTCGAAGAGTCCCTTACGATCCTTGTCGATGACGGCTTGCCCGAGCAGTTCGGTGAACTCCTGAACCCCTTCGAGCGCGAAGCGGTGGTGGGTCGGGCACGAATGCTCCTTCTGGCACGCGAGTATCCCGATGACCCAACCGGGCGACGGTGGCCCTGGCCGGTCGTGTAGTCAATGACCGAAGACGCGTTCGAACCGGTCAATCGGGCATTCAATGGCGTGTTTCGACCTGGCCAGATGAGTATTGGTGTCGTCCTGCCGCTCACCTCGGCGACCGCAGACGAAGGCGCCGACACCTATCCCCATCTCGAACGAGTACGCCAGATCGAGGAACTTGGTTTCGCGTCGTTGTGGATCCGAGACATCCCCTTCGATGACCCGAACTTCGGCGACGTCGGCCAGATCTACGATCCGTTCGTGTATCTCGGACTGCTGGCTGGCATCACCGACCGAATAGCGCTCGGGGCGGCGAGCATCATTCTCCCGTTGCGCCACCCTGCCCACGTCGCCAAGGCAGCCGCGAGCGTTGATCAGCTTTCGAAGGGGCGTTTGTTGCTCGGAATCGCGTCCGGAGATCGGCCGGTGGAGTACCCGGCGATGAACGTTGACTTCGAGGGTCGCTCAGCGGCGTTTCGCGATCATCTCGCGTATATGCGCGCCGTGGGCGAGAGCTTTCCGTCCTTGGAGAACTCCTTCGGGACCCTCGCAGGCGAGATCGATATGTTGCCCAAACCAACGGGCACACGAATTCCCATGTTGGTAACCGGCGCCAGCCAGCAAGCCCACGAATGGGCGGCCGCGAACGGCGACGCGTGGATGATGTATCCCCGCGCCGTCGACTACCAGGAAATGTTGGTCAGCCACTGGCGCGACAACGTGGCCGCCGCAGGCCTACCGGCGAAGCCGACGATGCAATCGTTTGGAATCGATCTCGTAGAGGACGACGACGCGGAACCCGAGCGGATTCACCTCGGGCTTCGAACGGGCATGAACGGACTCGTAGAGATACTCCAGGCGTACCGGAGAATCGGGATCAATCACGTTGCGCTCAATCTGCGCCAGAACCAGGCTGATGTCTCATCGACGCTCGCCCACCTGGCAGCGGAACTACTCCCCGTCTTCCACGGGGAGTAGCACCCGACTACGAACTCGAACGGCCAACTATCGGCTCTTGAGTGCCTCGATCAGCTTCGGAACAACGTTGTGGACGTCGCCCACGATGCCGAGATCGGCAACACCGAAAATGGGTGCCTCTTCGTCCTTGTTGATCGCGATGATGTGCTTTGAGCCCTTCATCCCGACGAGGTGCTGGGTCGCACCGGAGATTCCGAAGGCCAGGTACACATCGGGCTTGACGACCTTGCCGGTCTGGCCAACCTGCTGGCTGTAGGGAACCCAACCGGCGTCAACGATCGCACGGGAAGCGCCTGCGGCTCCACCCATAAGCTTTGCGACCTCGTCAACCATGGCGAACTTCTCGGCATCGCCGAGACCGCGGCCACCGGCGGCAACGATCGCTGCCTCATCGAGCTTGGGCCCGTCGGACTCTTCGACAAAGGTCTCCGTGACCTGAGCTGCGCCAGCGGCACCGGAATCGGGGACGGCGAGCGCCGCAACTGCAGCGGCCGCTCCCCCGGTTTCTTCCGCGACGAAGGACTTCGGACGGACCAGGGCGATCTGTGCCTTGCCACTGGTGAACTTGGTCTTGACGTTGGTGTTGCCACCGAAGATCGGCTCTGTGCCGACGATTGCGTCGCCGTCGACTTCGAGGTCGACCACATTCGAGATGACGGGAGCGTCTAGGGCTACCGATAGACGGGCAGCGACGTCGCGCCCATCGTAGGTCGTTCCCGCAAGTACTGCGGATGGTCCGGTACCAGCTTCGATCGCGCTAGCGATCGCTGCTGCGACGTGGACGCCTTGTAGGCCAGCGCCAAGGTCGCCGGTGGCCTGCACGGTGCTCGCACCGTGGGCACCCGCTGCGGCAGCGATAGCATCGTTCGCCTCACCACCGAGAACTACCGAAACGTCGTCGCTGAGCGTGCGCGCCTTCGCGAGCATCTCCGTTGTCATGGACGACAGCGTTCCGTCGGCCAGTTCGCTGTATACCCAAATCGAATTGATTCCCATGATCAGATCACCTTCAGTTCTTCAAGGAACGAAATGATTCGTTCGTGGGCGTCGCCCTCATCAACAATCTTCTCGCCAGCTTCACGAGCCTCAGCCTGTTCAATAGCGACGATCTCTTGACCGCCGCCGGCCATACCGACGTCGGCGGCGTCGATGCCGAGGTCGGCGAGCGTTACCTCGTCGACGGGCTTTGACTTTGCGGCCATGATGCCTTTGAAGGACGGATAGCGAGGCTCGACGACACCAGCGGTGACCGATACGAGACATGGCATCGGACAGGTGACCGAGTCATAGCCAGATTCGGTCTGTCGCTTGACTGCTACCGACCCTTCGCTGACCTCGATCGCCTTGGCGAAGGTGACCGACGGAAGCCCCATGACCGCGGCGATCTGCTCGGGAACAGTTCCCGTGTAGCCATCGGACGACTCGGTAGCGGCGAGAACCAGATCGGGTTCGGAGCGGCCGATTGCCGCCGCCAGGACCTTCGCTGTTGAAAGAGCGTCAGACCCTGCCAACGCATCGTCGGAGACCAACACAGCACTGTCGGCGCCCATAGCCAGAGCGGTACGCAGACCTGACACCTCGTTGTTGGGGGCCATCGAGACGAGCGACACGCTGCCGCCACCGGCCGACTCGACCAGCTGCAACGCCATTTCGACTCCGTAGGAGTCCGACTCGTCGAGAATGAGCTTCGAGCTCCGATCAAGACACTTTGTTTCCGGATCCAGCGAACCCGCTTCAGCGGGATCGGGAATCTGCTTCACACACACAACTACATCCATAGGTATGAGTCTACTTTCTTCCTAAGTGACACCTGGGTAACTTGGCAGCCAGGCTAGTGGCATCGACCGGGTTGCAAACTAATGGAACAGTAGCCTTTCGGCAGTTTCTCGAGAGAGTCGAAGGGGCAAGTTCGGGTGCGCCACAATGGAGCCATGAAGATTGCGCTCATTTCGAACGCGTCAGCGTCGTCGGTAACCGCCCGCACCCGGGTGGTCATTCAAAAAGCCCTCTCAGCCGATCATGACGTGACCGTTCTCGAGACCACCCGCCGCGGGCATGCCACCCGACTCGCGCGCGGCGCGGCAGCCGAAGGTGTGGAAGTCGTCTGCGTGCTCGGTGGCGACGGTACCCTGAACGAAGCAGCGAACGGCGTGGCCGGCACACAAACGGCGCTGGCACCGCTGCCCGGCGGCTCAACAAATGTCTTCGCACGAACGCTCGGATTGCCCGAAGACCCGGTGCACGCGACGGCTGTCACTCTCGAAGCGCTCGATGCCGCATCGATACGATCGATCGGTCTCGGATCGGCGAACGGCCGATACTTTCTGTTCCACACCGGGATCGGATTCGATGCTGCAGTCGTTGAGCAGGTGGAAAAGCGAGGCCAGTTGAAGCGTTGGGCGGGCCATTCACTGTTTGCCTTCGCAGCCTTCGACACCTGGCTCCGCCACTATGACCGCTCCGAACCACACTTCACGGTGAACTTCGACGACGGCACGACGATCGAGGACGGCTACTTCGGCGTTTGCCTAAACACCGACCCCTACACCTACCTCGGGACCCAACCGTTCCACGTCGCGCCCGCTGCGACGCTCGATCGGCCGATGAGCATGGTGACCGTACGATCGCTAGGCGCGCTGTCGCTCGGTCGCCTCGCCCTATCGACCCTTCGCTCGAGTGAGGGGGCCCAGACCGGCCGAGGCCTCGATGTTCGAAACGACGTCACCTGGGTCGAGGTGACGAGCGAGCGCCCCTTCCCCTACCAACTCGACGGCGACCACCTCGGCGACGTCACATCAATCGAGTTCGCCTGGGAACCAGACCGACTTCAACTTGTAGTCCCCGACGGCAGAATCATCCCAAGACCTACCGACATCCTGTAACTGCTCTCCCGGTTTCGCCTCCAGGGCTCGGATCCGTCGCTGGCGCTCCTCGACCTCGCGCCTGCTGCGCATGCGCCCTTTCGCCCCCACCGGCTGCGCAGCTGCGGGCTACCCGAATACTTCGGAACTCCCACCCGACATGAGGTCCCAAACGTTGCCGAGGTAGTTCGAAGCTGCGAAGCCGGTTCGAACGGACGCGGCCTCCGGCCAGCAGTCTTAGCGAGGAACGAGCGGCAGCATCGAGAGCCCCCTGGGCCTCGGATTGCGACAGCTGGAGGGCGAAGCCCGGGAAAGCAGCCTACGAACGTCCCTGCTATCGCAGTGTCTGCACTGCGATAGCAGGGACGTTCGTGATGATGCCGTCTACGCCCCACTCGGCGAGTTCTTTCATTCGGTCGGGGTCGTCGACGGTCCAGACGTAGAAGGCCAGGCCTGCCGCCTCAGCCTCGGCGACCCACTTCTCGGTGACGAGGTCATCCGCTGGGTTAATGGCGACGTGATTGTGTGCTGCTGCTCGACCGACGGCGACTTCTGGCCCGAGCGGATCAGACGTGAGAAGTCCGGTGGGAATGTTGGGGTCGAGATCGTGGACCGCGTTGATCGCACCCATGTCGAATGAGGTGATGAGCGTCTTCCCGAGGGGCAACTTTGCTCGTGCGACCTCGACCGTTCTGGCGACCATGAGATGCTCGGGGTCGTAGTCCTCTTCGTCAGGGTCGTTCTTGATTTCGATATTCACGCCCATGTCGCCGCAGGCGTCGAGCACGTCGCTCAATGAGGAAACGTAGCTCGGAAGTTTGTCTGCGGTTGTCGCGGCGATTAGTTGACCGTCTTCGGTGCGAGGATCGTGATGGACCATGATCTCGCCGTCCGCGGCTCGACGGATGTCAATTTCCACCCAGTCCGCGCCAGCCTCCGCTGCGCCTACAACCGCATCAATAGTGTTTTCTCGAAACGCTTTCGAAGCCCCGCGATGTCCGATAATTAGCGTCATCTCCGGACAGTAGCAGGCTCTGCGTCGCCCACTGGGAGCTTGCCCGAACTAATGCGACGCGTTCTCTGGCTGGTGAAACCCTTGAGTCAAACCAGCCACCAAATTACATCGATGTAACTAAAAGTAGCGAAGAAACCACAAAGAGTTGTGGAAATGCTTGCTACGCAAAGTGCAGGCAATTACATTTTGCGTAGCAATCTTGTACCTGGGCATGTCGGGCGGCATGGGCACGGGTTCGAGATCGATGCGTGGAGGAAACGTGTCCCAAACAATTGAACAAGAGCTGCAATCCCTGATCGCCATGATCGACGCTCCCAGCGAGCCAACGATCTGGCGCAGCGGCGCAGCTTGCCGCGACACCAAGCCCGACCTGTTCTTCCCGGTCGGACAAACTGGTCCTGCGATTGAGCACATCGCCAACGCGAAAGCCGTGTGCAACACGTGCGCCGTGCAGGTCGAGTGTCTTGAGTACGCACTCATGACCAACCAGGACGCGGGAATCTGGGGCGGCCTTACCGAGGACGAGCGGCGCCAGATTCGCCGTGAGCGTCGTCGCAAGGCACGTGAGGCTGCCAAGAACGCATAGTCCGCGCCATAGAACGAACGAAGAGAGGGTGTCTGGCGGAGGCCGACACCCTCTCTTCGCCGTTTTAGGGCGTTAGCGGTGGAGTTCGTTGGCGAGGTCGTAGACGCGCCGCTTCGGTGCGCCAGTTTGGCCAACGACCGACGCCACGGCGTCGCGGGTGCTCGCTCCGCCTTGAAGTTCCAGCTCGAGCAGGGCGGTCAGGTCTGCGTCGGCCAATTCACGCTCGGGGGCCCCGTCGATCACGACGACGATCTCCCCCTTCGCCGGCCGCTCGCCCAACCATTCGATGCCGTCAGCGATGGTGCCCCGCCAGATTTCTTCATACGTCTTCGTCAGTTCACGTGCGATGGCTACCTTTCGGTCATCGCCGCAGGCCTCCGCCAGATCGACCAGAGCCGCTTCCAGGCGTCGGGGCGATTCAAAGATGACGGTTGTCCGACTCTCTTCGGCGATCGTCTGGAGACGCCTAGAGCGGTCGCCACCCTTTCGCGGCAAGAAGCCCTCGAAACAAAATCGATCGGTCGCAAAGCCGCTGAGCGACACGGCTGCCAGCACCGCACTCGGACCCGGCACAACCTCGAGCGACACGCCGGCATCAATCGCGGCGCGAACCGCTCGATATCCAGGGTCGGAGATCGCCGGTGTTCCCGCGTCGCTCACCAGCACCACGCGCTGGCCTGATTGGATTCGGCGCACGATCTCCTCGGCGGCATGGGCCTCGGTGTGGTCGTTGCACACGATGAACGGGTCGTGGGCTAACCCAAAGTGCGCGAACAAAGCTCCTGTACGGCGAGAGTCCTCACAGGCAACCGAATCGGCCCGTTCCAACTCGTCGAGCGCCCGTGCGCTGATGTCACCCCAATTGCCGATCGGAGTTGCGACGAGGACAAGCGCTGCTGGCCCAGCCGGTTCAGTCATCGAGTTCAATGACGCCGTCGAGGTCGCCGCGGATCTCTAGCTGATCCCCAGCTTCGACCTGCCAATGCCGGAAACGTCCCGCCTCGGCCTCGACAACACACTTCGCGTTCCGCTCGAACTTCGACACCCGATGGCGAGGAAGCGTCACGATGCTGATGACTCGCATTTCGTCGTCACAGAATGCGACATCGATCGGGAACTTCATCCCGATGGTGTGGACACCCTTGGTCCGCTCGATGAGCAGCGCACCTTCAAGTTCCCGGCGCCCAAGCAACCCAACAGCCCGATCACGTATCGAGTCCGCTCGTTCAAGCGATGCGAGAACACGTCCTTCGTGTACGAGCCAAGGCATTCCCCGATAATACGCCTGCGCGCTTCGGCGCGCCCCATCCGTGTGTCGGTGGCGTTGCGTTCGCTTCGCTCTCTAACCGAGTTGCTCGCTGGCGCTCACAACATCGCACGGGTAGCCCAGGTGGCTCCGCCGCCTGGGCGGAAAGGGGCCTCCGGCCAGCAGCCGAGCATCGAGGAGCCGCTAGGCGACGGATTGCGACAGCTGGGGGCGAAGCCGGGAAATCAGCCGAAGCTTTAACGTGTCACTCCTTCGGAGTTACACGTTAAAGCGGAACTCCATGACGTCGCCGTCTTGGACGATGTAGTCCTTGCCTTCGGCTCGGACCAGGCCTTTGTCTCTTGCTGCGGGCCAGGAGCCGGCGGTGACGAGTTCTTCCCAGTTGATGGTTTCGGCGCGGATGAAGCCACGTTCGAAATCGGTGTGGATCACACCGGCCGCCTGGGGGGCCGTCGAGCCAGCTCGGAACGTCCAGGCTCGGCTCTCCTTCTCCCCTGTGGTCAGGTAGGTGCGAAGTCCCATCAGTTCATAGGACGCACGCAGGAAGCGAGGCATGGCGCCTTCACCGAGGCCAAGGCCCTCCAACATTTCGGCGCGCTCGTCGAGTTCGAGTTGAGCGGCTTCGGCTTCGAGCTGCACACAGGTGGCGATGACTTCGGCACCACCGAGAGCTTCAACAACCGGCGCTGCGATGGTTTCACCGTCTTCGAGTTGGTCTTCACCGATGTTCACCATGGCCAGCACCGGCTTGTTGGTGAGGAAGAAGAACGGCTTGATCTCTTCGCGGTCGGCTTTACTCAAATCGGTCCGGTAGAGCGGGGTTCCTTCTCCGAGGAGTTCGACAACCTTTTCGAGAAGGGCGGTTTCTTCCTCCTTGGACTTGTCGACGCGTGCGGCGCGCCCGACCTTCTCCAACTGCTTTTCGGCGGTTTCGAGGTCGGCGAGCGCGAGCTCGGTCTCGACAATGCCTAGGTGCTCGAGCGGGTCGGTCGGCCCGGGCACGTCGCCGTCGGGAAACGCCCGAAGTACGAAAACGATGGCGTCGACTTCCCGAATACCAGCGAGGAACTTGTTGCCGAGGCCTTCGCCTTGGCTCGCGCCTTCGACGAGGCCGCCGATGTCGTTGAACTCGACGTTTGCGTAGATGGTCTTCGCCGACTCCGACATTTCTGCCAGCGCGTCGAGGCGGTGGTCGAACACCTTGGCCACACCGACGTTTGGGTCGGTCGTCGCAAATGCATACGGTGCAGCTAGAGCTCCACCGCCAGCAAGAGCATTAAACAGTGATGACTTGCCTGCGTTTGGCAGACCAACAAACCCAAATTTCTCCATACCGCGGCCAGGGTATCTGCACCTGGTGATTGAACGGCGCGTCCCAGCAAGTGGTGTGACGTTGTGATCCCCTAGGCGGACAACTCGGTTAGGGGGAGGCCCGATAGGGCTGACGACCGGCGGGTACGATGGACCTATGGATCCGATTGCTGCACTCGACCGGGCGCTGTACTTGCTCGATCGCGAGCGAGCACCGCGTCAGAAGGTGCAGGCGTTCGTAAAGGCGAAGGCTGCCGCGGTTGAACTGGGCCCCGCAGAGGTTGCGCGCCGAGCAGAGGAGGGTTCGCTCACCGACATTCCAGGGATCGGCAGGTCGACCGCAGCCGTGATCTCCGAGGCGCTCGCGGGCGTCGACGATGGCTACCTCGCCGCACTCGATGAACGCAGCAGTGTTCCGGTCGGAAGCGGCGAAGAGCTGCGTGCCGCGCTGCGCGGCGATTGCCATATGCACAGCAACTGGTCCGACGGTGGCGCATCACTCGACACGATGGTGCGGACAGCGCGCTCGATCGGCCATGAATACGTGGTTGCGACCGATCACTCCGCACGGCTCACGATCGCCCATGGGCTCAATGAGGAACGCCTGACCGAACAAATCGACGAAGTCGCTGCGCTTAATGATGAGCTGGCTCCGTTTCGAGTACTGACCGGGATGGAGGTCGACATCTTCGAAGACGGAACCCTTGACCTCGCGGACGACATGTTGGCCCGCCTCGATGTGGTCGTGGCGTCGGTGCATTCCAAGATGCGCATGCCCAAGGAGGCGATGACCCAGCGCATGGTGACCGCTATTGCAAACCCCCACGTAGACATCTTGGGCCATATGACCAACCGCATTGTCGCCGGCGCGGGCCGCGCTCCATCGGAGTTCGACCCAGAGTTGGTCTTCGCCGCATGCGCCAAGTTCGACACCGCCGTGGAGATCAACTGTCGCCCCGACCGCCAGGACCCGCCAGAAGAACTCCTCGAGATGGCGGTCGAGTGGGACACCTTCATCGCGATCGACACCGATGCCCACGCTCCCGGGCAGCTCGAGTGGCAAGCATTTGGCTGTGACAAGGCGGTGCGATGTGGCGTGAACCCCGACAACATCATCAACACTTGGACCGCCGATGAACTCGTTGCGTGGACCACGCAAAAGGTGGCATAGGCCGCAGAGGTCACCCATGACGGCCACTAACAATGGATGTTGTTGGTCGACTGGCACAACGACGGGCGCAGGACGGACAATACTCAACGCAAAGGATTCTTGGATGCGACCGTTTGCGGTGTGTGTCGCGTTGACTCTCGTGGCCGCCGCTTGCGGTGGCGCAGACGCAGACGCAGACGCAGAGGAAACGGCCGAGGGCAGCAACGAAGCTCTCGAGTAGACCACATCGCAGTCCGGTAGCGAGGATGACATCGAACCCGAGGACGACGTGGCGGACGAGGCCGCCGAAGTTGAAGAGGCTGAAGAGATCCCAGAACCCGAAGTAGCGGGCGACCAAGACGACGAGACATTTGAGATCCCACAATTCGCCGAGCAAGACGATGACAGAGACGTCCCCCCAACCCGCCCCAATTCATCGACACAGACCCGGACAGCGAATTCTGTGTGGCTGCCCGCAACATCGAAGTCGAAGTCATCGATACCAACGACCCCTTTGGTGGCGCAGGCATCTTCGAGCTTTGACAGCGCCATTGGCGAAATCCAGCCACTCGCGCCCGCCGAACTTGAAGGTGACATCGTCGTGATTCGAGGACCCGACCCCTTTCTCGATCCAATCCTGCGAGTGATCGACCCAAATGGTGCCGTAGTCGAAAACGACGATGCACCCGACGGTGCTGGGCTGGAAGGCTTTGACAGTCAAGTGATCATCGATCCGACCGTGGGTGGCCTGTATTCGATCGAAGCTCGCTCGTTCTTTGGATTGGGAAGCGGCGAATTCACGCTCACCGTGGAAATTGGCTAGCACCAACACTTCCCTGACCGCTTCGCGGACGGGTCCGCTAACCTAAGAGACCTTATGTCGAAGCGCACCCAAAAGAAGAAGGCCAAGGCACGCCGTTCCAAGGCGAACCATGGCCGTAAGCCCAACATGGGCCGCAACAGCTAACGCCGCGCCGACGAGACCATCACCATGAGCACCGCCGTAGGAGTGTTCGCAATTGGACTGATGGTTATCGTCTTGCTCATCGCGATCTTTTCACTGGTGGTCGTGGCGTCGATTCCCATCGGCCGACTTCTCCAACGACGCCGCGAGGCGACGGGCGAACCCGACCAGGCATGACGATCGCGGGCGACTTCGCGAACGATGGCTTTGCCGTCTTTCCCAACGCGCTCGATAGCGCTGCACTCGACACGCTACGGAACCGTATCGACGCCCTCGTCGAGGAGTTCGACCCGAGCGGAGTCAGCACGATCTTCTCCACCGACGATCAAAGCCACGGTCGTGACGACTACTTCGTGAACTCTGGGGACAAGGTTCGCTTCTTCTTTGAGGACGGCAGTCTCGCCGCCGACGGCAGCCTCGCCGTCGAGAAAGACCAAAGCCTCAACAAGATTGGCCATGCGATGCATGACCTCGATGACGGCTTTTCCATGATTTGTCGAAGTGGAGCGTTCGCAGAGGCCGCTGCGGCCGTAGGGATGGACAGCCCGCTGTTGCTGCAGTCGATGGTGATCTTCAAGAATCCGACCATCGGTGGCGAGGTCAACACTCATACCGACCACACGTTCTTGTGGACCGAGCCTCAGAGCGTCATTGGGTTCTGGTTGGCCATCGACGAGGCAACGGTTGATAACGGATGCCTTTGGGCGCTTCCTGGCGGGCATCGACTTCCCGTGAAGTCGAGGTTCCGCCGTACCCCCGACGATGGCACCGCTATGGAAACGTTCGACGACACGCCGTATCCGAGCGACGGATGGGTGCCGTTGGAAGCCTCTCCGGGAACGCTGATCGCGCTTCACGGCTCCCTCCCCCATCGCAGTGAACCAAACACCTCGCCGGACCCGAGGCTTGCTTTCTCCCTGCATTGCATCGAAGCGTCTGCGGAGTATCCGGCGGACAATTGGCTTCAACGCCCGGAGCTACCTCTTCGCGGTTTCTGAGTCCAGCGCCTCACTCGAAGAGCGATTGCTCTGCGGGTTCGGCCAAAGGTGTGAGCGGTTCGAGTTCAGGGACCCGAGCGCGGACCTCGTCATAGAAGCGATGAGTTAACTCCAGCGCCGCGATGTTGTCGGGGGTATGAATGAACACCATCGGCGATCGGTCGTCTCGAAGCCAGCGTTCGACCGTGTCTACCCAAGGGGCCCAGAACTCCGGGTTGGCGTCGGGGTCTGTCTGTCCGATGAAACGAACGATCGGCGTCTGCCCGAGAGCCACGGCCCTCGCGGGCACCCGAGGCTTGTTGGCGAAGGCTTCGCGTTCTGCATCGGTTACGCATGGCCCGGCGAACACAGCGCGAGAGTCAAAGACCACCCGCTCCACCGAATGGCCGAACAACATGTCGTTTAAGCGGAGTTCAGAGTCACCGCCAAAGAAGTCGAGATGCCTCACCTCCACGGCCCAGGCGAAATCCGCCGGCACGGCTTGCAAGAAGGCATCTAACGCGGTGAGGTCCTCGGGTCCAAAGGTCGCCGGAAGCTGAATGAGTACCGGCCCCATCACCGACTGGCACGGCGCCATGACATCGAGGAACGAACGCAGCTCGTCGTGAGCATTTCGGAGTCGCCGGTCGTGGGTAATCGCCCGCGGCAACTTAAACGCGAATCGAAACTCCGGTCCGACCTGGCTCGCCCAACGAGCTGAAGTTTCGGCGCTTGGCGTGGCGTAGAACGTGGTGTTGCCCTCGACAGCACCGACCACACCCGCGTAGGCCGCAAGCTCATGGCCAGCTGGCAGCTGCGCGTCGAGCCCGCGGCCCAACCAGCCCCGGTGTGTCCACATTGCACAGCCGACTCGCAGTCGCATCGCCCCTCCAGAGCCTCGCCACCACGGTATCGAGGTGTCAGATCACACAGATTCTGTTTCCCGTTGAGTCGGCGTAGAACCTCATTCCTGCTGGCAAGCTAGATGTATGGCCGCCACCCACACGACCGACATGGTGATCATCGGAGCCGGACCCGCCGGCGCTGGAGCGGCGATTCGGGCTGCTCGTGCCGGCGTGAACGTGGTGGTATTCGACAAGGCACCACACGGGCGCGACAAGGTCTGCGGCGATGGTCTCACACCTCGCGCAATCGCTGCGCTCAACGAGTTGGACATCCCCCTCGAAGACGCACACCACATCGTCGGGCTTCGCATGATCGCGAACTCGACCGTTCGCGAATTGGATTGGCCCGATGGCACGCGCTTCCCGAACCACGGGGCCGTCTGGCCTCGTCGTCGACTCGACGCTGCCCTTATCGACGCCGCATCGGCGGCGGGTGCAGACGTGCGCTGGGAAACCGAAGCGCTCCCCATCATCGAGAATGGGAAGGTGGTCGGCGTAGAAGCTGGCGGCGACCGTTGGGAAGCGCCCTTTACCGTCGTTGCCGCAGGCGCGCCTGGCAAGGTCGCCAAGATGTTGGGCACAGACCGGGTCGAAGACGAGCCCTTCGGCCTCGCGATACGTGCCTATGTCGAGTCGCCCCGCCACGCCGACCAACACCTCGAAGCGTGCCTGACACTTCAAGACGAGCATGGCGTTGCGGTGCCGGGGTATGGCTGGATGTTCCCCGCTGGCGACGGCACCGTCAACATCGGCGCCGGTGCCCTGTCCACTATGAAGGGCTTCAAGAAGCTCAACCTCAATCGCCTGCTCGACGACTACCGCAATCTGGTCCAGGAGAGTTGGGGCCTTGGCCCGTTCCTCGAACGTCCGCGCGCATGGCGACTACCGATGAGCGCCCAACGTCGCCACGGCGATGGCTGGGTCGCCATCGGCGACGCCGCTGGCCTAATCAACCCCATGAACGGCGAGGGCATCGACTACGGCCTGGAAAGTGGAATTCTGGCCTCGGATCTGTTCGTCGAGAATCCTGCGACGGCTGCCGCTCGATACGACACGCAGGTCGGCGAGCGCTTCGACGCATTCCTCAGCACGGGTCGTCGGTTCAGTTTCCTGATCGGGCACCCATGGATCCTGAAGTCCGGCCTACGCATGGCGGTCGGCACAGACCAGATCGCAAAGATCACTCTGCAGGTCATGGGCAACCTCGTCGATGGACAAACTCCGGGTGCGGCCGGGCGTGTGTTCCGGGCCGCCGACAAGGCGCTCGAAGTCTCCGATCCGGTGCTTCGTAGGACCCGCGCCGCCGCATAGCCGGTCGATGATCACGCCAACTTCAACTCAATGTCGGCGTCGGGAGCGCCGATCTGACAGTCTGTGGCTATGACCGATCGCGCGACTCATCCGACACCCGGCGCGCCGATCCAGCTCGTCATCATGGACTTGATGGGCACGTTGATCGCCGACGACGGTCTGGTTGAGGGGGCCTACGCGGCAGCCCTTGACGAGGCTGGAATCGGTGCTGGGAGCCCCGATAGCGCTGACGCCCAGGCCACCATCGCCTCGATGGCCGGACGTCCGACCCTCGATGTGTTGACCGCGGCGTTGACCGACCCTGTCCGCGCCGAGGAATCCACATGGGCCTTCGACGACGCCGTTCTCGCGAAGGTCCCTCACCTCAACGAGATTCCTGAAGCAAGCGCCGCGATGGACTCGCTCGCCTCTGAGGGAGTCCTCCTTGCAGTAACCACGAGTTTCAGCCCTGAGGTCCGCAAAGCCGTGCTCGCCCATATGGGGTGGGTGGATCGCTTCGAGATGACCTTGTCCGCCCATGGGGTCCGGCGAGGACATCCCGCCCCCGACCTGCTGCTCGAGGCCATCCTTGAGCTGCGCATCGACAGCGTGTCCCAAGTTGCGATCGTTGGCGACAACGCTGCCGACCTCGAAGCCGGAAACCGTGCGGGAGCCGGTCTGGTGATTGGTGTCCGCACCGGAACGGCGGCCGAGGATGCACTCAGCGCGTCACCGCACACTCATCTGGTTGACTCAATCGCCGATGTACCCAATGTGGTGCATGCGCCACGTGATTCCGGTCAACGGCGGGCTTCCGATGAGCGATACTCCACCTGAAAACAACCAATCGCTGCCAGCCTTCGATTTCGATCGTCCCGACACCCCTACGCCTCCACCCGCACCGGCGTTCGGGCAAGTTCCGGTTGGATGAATCGATAGACGCCGATAGGAAGAACCATGGCAGGTACAAGTTCGGAATTACTGGCGGCAGCTCCCAAAGTGTTGCTGCACGACCATCTCGATGGCGGGCTGCGCCCGAGCACGGTCATCGAACTAGCCGAAAGCACTGGGTATGGGGCCCTCCCAACCACCGACCCGGGTGAACTGGCCGAGTGGATGAAGCGAGGCGCTGACCGCAAGGACCTCGTCCTGTATTTGGAAACCTTCGCCCACACCGTGGGTGTGATGCAGACGCCCGAGGCGCTTCATCGGATCGCATCCGAATGTGTCGAAGACCTTGTCGCAGACGGCGTGGTCTACGCCGAGATCCGATTCGCCCCTGAGTTACACACCGAGGGCGACATGTCGATGGACGATGTCGTCGAGGCGGTGACCAGTGGTTTCGCGGATGCGAGCGCCGGAACGTCGCTGACGATTCGCACGATCTGTTCGGCGATGCGTCAGATGGAGAACAGCCTGGAGGTTTCCCAGCTCGCAGTCCGTTGGCGGGACCAGGGCGTCGTCGGGTTCGATATCGCTGGGCCTGAAAACGGTTTCCCGCCCGACGATCACATGCTCGCATTTCAATACGCGCAGCGGGAGAACTTCCACTTCACAATCCATGCGGGCGAGGCCTATGGCCCTCCATCGATTTGGAAAGCGCTGCAATGGTGCAGCGCCGAACGCCTTGGGCACGGCGTACGAATCATCGATGACATCACGATGAACGACGACGGTACCTATGAACTCGGACGCCTCGCCAACTACATTCGCAACCGCCGGATCCCGCTCGAGGTGTGCCCATCGTCCAACCTGCACACGGGCGTTGTGGCCGATCTTGCCGATCACCCGATCAAGCTGTTCAAAGACCTCAAGTTCCGGGTAACGCTCAACACCGACAATCGGCTCATGAGCGACATCACCATGACCCAGGAGATGCAAAACATGATCGACGTGTTTGGCTGGGATCTCCTGGACATGCAGTGGCTCACCGTCAACGCGATGAAGAGCGCGTTCCTTCCCTTCGATGAGCGGCTCGCGCTTATCAATGAGGTCATCAAACCGCGCTACGCCGAATTGCGAGCTGCTGCGCAGACGGCGTGGGGCTAGGCGCCAGAGCTGACGAGTAAGGCCGTGCCGCCAAAGGCCACGAGCGCACCAATCCATGAGCCCATTCCCGGGCGCTCGCGGGTGGTCAGCCACAGTAACGGCAGCATCATGATCGGGGTCGTGGCCGACAGAATTGTCGCTTGCCCGACGGGTCCATTGGCGAACGCACTGAGCAGCAGCGTTACCCCGGCAACAAGGGCGAGGACAGCGGAAACCGTGAGGATCCCCCAGTAGCGCAGTGTCATCGGTGCACCATCGGTGGCTCTTGCTGCAAGGTCCATCGGCCGGGCGAAGACCCAAAGCAAGGGAGTTGCGACCATGACCCGCAGTGCCGAAACCGTCCAGGTCGAAGCTCCAGCGTCGAGGACCGGATCGATCAGGATGGCGCCGATCGCTTGACCGAGTGCTCCTAGCAATGCGAATCCCAAAGCGGCGAGGGGCGACCCGACGATGGATTCGAACCGATGCACCTGCCCAGGACGGGTTCCAAAGAAGACGGCGAGAATCACACCGCCGACGATCAGCACCGTGCCCAAGACTCCTATCGCGTTCCACGCTTCGTCGAAGACGACGGCGCCGATAATTGCCGCCATCGGCGCGTTTGTGGTGAACACGATGCTGGTCCGGCGTGGCCCGAATCGCGAAAACGCGGTGAATAGAGCTGCATCGCCGACCAGGAACCCAAGGACTGCCGACCCGAGCAACAACAGAAGCGACATGGAGTCGAGAGGGAAGCTGCCCCAATCGCCAAAGATCGACGCAATCACGAACAACAGGATCGATCCGACGATCATTCGCAAACGGGTAAAGCGCGGCCCACCCAATTCACGACTCGGCGACGCCGCTATCAGCCCGGCCACGGCCCAGCACGCGGCGGCTGCGAGCGCGGAGACTTGGAATGGCAGCGCCGACATCACGCAACACTATCGACGGTTTGTGTTTTCACTGCCGGTTCAGGCAGCGATAGCGCTCTCCTGGTCGGCGCGTGCGCCTTCGGTCATCTTCGCGTGGAGCTCTTTGACCGTCGTGCTGCCGGTGGTGCAGTGCATCCACGGAAAGACTGCGTGCAAGCCGCAACAGATCGCCGCTTTGAACAGTTGCTTCGAGAAGCCGCCGGCCACCGCCATGTGTTCGAAGTAGGTCTCGCCGACCGACTCCGGATGTTCTGTGAATTTCCCCCGTATAGCCATAGTTAAAACATACGCCTCAGCTTGAGGAACATGGCATGCAAATATTCGCGCAACGATCCCATATATGAGCACAGTCGTTCTATTCAATCTCTTGTTAATGCGGTATTGTGCTCTATATGGATGACATCGACCGTCATATCGTGCAAGTACTTCAGGCTGACGCCACCTTGTCGGTGCGAGAAATCGCCGATGTCGTTGGGCTCACGCCAACACCATGCTGGCGACGCTTGCAGAACCTCGAGGCAGACAACGTGATCAAGGCAAGGGTTGCGCTCATCAACCCCGAGGCCATCAACCTCAAACTGACCGCGATCGTCGCGATCAAGACCAACGAACACAACGCCGAGTGGACCACGAAGTTCCACAACACCATCGGCCACTACGACGAGGTGGTCGAGGTCTACCGAACCAGCGGCGAGACTGACTACCTACTAAAGGTCGTCGTTCCCGACATGGTCGCATTCGACGAGTTCTACCTACGTCTCGTGGAACAAATCGACCTGTACGACGTACGTTCAACCTTCGTCATGGAGCAAATGAAACACACCACCGCACTCCCCCTCCACTACGCATAATTCTCGCTGGGACTCCCACCCAGATCCGCGTCCACGCTCGCGTGCTTCACAAGTGCGAGTTGTGAGCGCCAGCGAGCGACCGAATGATTGCACGGCCGACGTTTTCGAAGGCGGAGCCGAGAAAACTCGGTTAGTGAGGAAGCCCGCTAGGGCGAAATGTTGTGAGCGCCAGCGAGCGACCGAATGATTGCACGGCCGACGTTTTCGAAGGCG
>CAZLWE010000008.1:0-34963 GCA_964562985.1 uncultured Acidimicrobiales bacterium | reverse complement strand
GAGCCGAGAAAACTCGGTTAGTGAGGAAGCCCGCTAGGGCTGACGAACGGCGTGGGCAAGTGCGGCGCCCACAATGCCGGCACGGTTGAGCATCTCGGCGGGAACGACCCTGGTGCAAACCTTGTCGATGTGCTCCTCGAACTCGTCGAAGTTCTTGGAGATACCGCCGCCGAGGATGAAGAGTTCTGGCCAGAACAGCTTTTCCATTTCCTTGAGGTAGTCCTCGAGCTCACCGCCCCACTTCTTGTAGGACCAGTCCTTTTCCTCTTTGATCCGAGATGATGCTCGATCTTCGGCGATCTTGCCGTCCATGTCCATGTGTCCGAACTCGGTGTTTCGCAGCAGTTTGCCGTCGGTAAAGATCGCCGAGCCAATCCCGGTTCCGAGCGTCAGCAGGATCACCGTGCCCGAAACATCCTTGCCAGCTCCGAAGGTCACCTCGGCCAAACCGGCTGCGTCTGCGTCGTTGATCATGACGACGTCGCAGCCCGCAACTTCGGTGAACGCCTTGTCGCCGTCGACGTCGACCCACGATTTATCGAGGTTGGCGGCGGTTCGGACGACACCGTTCTGAATCACGCCGGGGAATCCGACCCCGACGGGGCCTTTCCAGTCGAAGTGAGCAGTTAGCTGGCCCACCACGTCGGCCATTGCTTCAGGGTTGGCGGGCTTGGGAGTATCGATTCGGTGCTTGTCTGACACGATCTCGCCGGTCGTTATGTCGACCTCAGCGGCCTTCATGCCTGAACCGCCGATATCGATGCCTAGTACTCGGGTCACGGGTTACCTCTCGAAGCTTCGAGAGATAACCCTACCGAATCAATTACCTAGCCTGGGGTCTCATCTGCCTGCGCATGGGCAGGTGCAGCGTCTGGAACCTCAATCTGGGTTGGGGCCGAGGCCGAAGTTGCCTGGAGGGCAGGTTGCCCGTCGCCGTCGTTGGCGCCAGCTTCGACAGCGGGCGCTGCGCTGGCGTCACCGCCGTTTGACGCACCTGACATCCGCTCACGCAAAGGGCTCATGATGTCGACGCCAGTAGCGGTCTCGATCTGCTCGGCGATGGCGATCACCGACGAGGGGAGCTGCTTGGCGATGCCGGGAAGGGCGTTACCGTCACCACCGGAGTCGATCACGGTCATCTTGTCGATGTCGATACCGTTGACGGTGCTCACGATCTCACTGATGAGATCGGGCAACATGTTGAGTACGAAGATGTCGTGAGCGTCGGGACCAGCAGCCTTGTACTGGTTCGTCAACCGCTCGAACACCTCAACTTGGGCGGCACCCTCCTCAACGATATGGGCAGCGTCACCACGGGCCTTGAGCTGCGATGCTTCAAGCTCAGCTCGTGCAGGGAGCACGACGTCTGCCTGCAAGCGGCGCTTTTCCAGTTCGATACGCTCGGCTTCGAGCTCCTGCTCAGCGATTGCCCTGGCCTTTTCACCGGCGACTCGTGCTTCCTCTTCAGAGGCTCGAGCGACACCGTCGAGCTCTGCAGTACGGACACGAAGGGCGTTCTGCTCTTCGACGATGTTCTGCTGGGCCTGAGCCTGCGCGATTTCGGCGCGCTGTTGTGACTGGGCTTCTGCCTCTTCGGCTTCCGCCTTCTTCTCGGCTTCAGCGACGCGAGCTTCCTTGACTACCTCAGCCGTGCGGCGACGACCGACAGACTCGAGGTAGCCGACTTCGTCGACCACGTTCTGGATCTTGAGAACGTCGAGCTCAAGACCGAGGGTCTTGATGTCGTCGTCGGCCTCTTCGATGAGCACCTGGGAGAACTTCAAACGGTCCTCGTTGACCTCTTCTGGGGTCAACGTTGCAAGAACACCACGAAGGTTTGCTTCCAAGGTTTCCTTGGCGATCTGTGCGATCGACTGGTGAGGCACGTTCAAGAAGCGCTCGACCGAGTTGGAAAGCAGCGAGTCTTGACTCGACACCTTCACGTTGGCGATGCCCTGCACGTTGAGCGGGATCGCGCCCTTCGAGTAGGCGTTGGTGACCGAAACTTCGAGAGGGATGTTGTTGAGGTCCATCCAGCTCACTTGCTCGATGAGTGGAATTCGCAAGGTACGACCGCCCTTGACCGTGCGATAACCGACCGTCCGGCCGTCGGCGTTCGTGTTCTGCTTACCGGAGATCACTGCCACTCGGTTCGGAGGACAGATGATGATCAGGCTCTTCACGACGAAGATCGCTGTGAGAACCGCCAATACGAGAGCCACCGCAATAATTATCGGCAACATATATTTCCCTTTCTGGCCGAAGCCATTCCCGCAGATCGCTGGTGCGACCCGAGATCTAAGTGGTTACTGATCGGATGAATAACCATCGGCTATTCCAGCTCCGGATCAATCGCCATGACGCTGGCGACGCCAGCATCCATACTCACGATGACCACCTTGTCGCCCCGCACGAAGGCATCGGTGACACCCTCGATTGAGCCGGCGGTGATCTGAAGTCGTTCAGAGCCGGTGTCGATAAAGACCCGTCCCCGCTTGTCTCCTTCGATTGGAATGCTGACCGTGGCCACTCGCCCTTCGAGCTCCCGGTCGGTCAACGAAGAGTCCACAGCGGTATTTCGCAACACGCCGAATAGCGCCGCATTAAAGCCTGCGGCAAAGACACCGACAGCGATCGCGGCGATCAGTGTGGCGATAACACCGACGCCGACCCACGTGCTGACGGCCCCGACGCCCCCAAAGAACGCAAGGAACATGGTGTAGCTGCTGATGGGGATTCGCCGGATAAGCCCGGTGAAGTCACCGACGCCAGCATCGGCAACATCAAGATCGAAGTCGGCGCCTGCGTCGACATCTACGTCAACATCGAAACCGCCAGCGTCTACGTCAGCATCTCCCCCTCCGAGCGCGAACAGAGCTGTCAGAGGAATACCTAGGATTGCGCAGAAGATATAAACCGTTAACAACATGCCTTTATTGTAAGGCCTTTCTTTAGTTATGTCAAGCGGTTTCTCTAGCCACGCAGCTAACCGCCGTTGCCGGTACCGTAGCTCGCATGAAACCGCTGATCGGAATTACTGGCCGCCAATTCCCTTATGGCGACGTTCGGGGTGCTCCAGAAGTTCTGAGCGATGCGTTACTTGATGCGGTGTTGGTCGATTACGTCGACGCTGTACTGAAGAGCGGTGGACTGCCCGTACATATTCCGATGCAGGTGGCTCCGCAAGAAATTATTTCTCGACTCGACGGTCTCGTACTGTCCGGCGGAGCCGATATCGACCCCTCACATTACGGACACGAACCCGACGCCGACCTCGGTCCTACCGAGGCTGATCGAGACGCGTTCGAACTTGCCATCTCCAAGCTGGCGATCGCCCAAGACATGCCGACGCTGGGTATTTGCCGAGGGAACCAGCTGTTGAACGTCGCCGCAGGCGGAACGCTGCACCAGCACCTCCCCGACCATGCCCGCTTCGATAGCCCTGCCGGAGCCGAAGTCCACTCAGTGACCTTCGACGCGGGCTCCACGGTTGCGGCAACCTACGGCGAGCGCATCGAGGTCAACAGCTTCCATCACCAAACAGTCGACAAGCTAGGTGACGGCATCCGGGTCGTCGGCCGTGACGACGACGGGAGCATCGAAGCCATCGAGTTCGACGACAAACCAATCGTCGGCATCCAATGGCATCCCGAAATGTTCCGCCGCCAAGACCCAATCTTCGACTGGCTCGTGGAGACGGCAAGCTAAAGCTAAAGCCGCCAGCGGCTCCGCCGCAATTTTGGCGGAGCCGGTTCAGCTCAATAACTCGCCGCAATCGCACATTCGCTTCGCTCGGTGTGCTCTGCGGATTTTGAGCTGTCCGTAGCCCGTAGCTGCGAAGGCCGCTGACTTCGTTCGCTCACCGAGTTGTTCGCATGAAGGCTCCCAACTTGCGAAAAATGATTTCCCTGATTTATCAACACCAAGCCGAGAACTAGGGGCCAGGCCCCTATCGAGGGGGTAGCCCGCACGAGCGGAAAACACCGGATAGCCCGCAGCTGCGAAGCCGGTGCGGGCGAAAAGGCGCATGCGCAGCAGCCGAGCATCGAGGAGGCGCTAGCCGACGGATTGCGACAGCTGGAGGGCGAAGCCCGGGAGAACAGCATCTTGTAAAGCTGCAGCGCCTTCGGCGCAGCAGCTTTACAAGATCTGCGAGAGGAAGAGTTTGGTGCGGTCTTCGGTGGGGTTGGTGAAGAAGTGCTCGGGGGTTCCGACTTCGACGATGTCGCCGGACTCCATGAAGACGATTCGGTCGGCTACTTCTCGGGCGAAGCCCATCTCGTGGGTTACGCAGACCATGGTCATTCCGTCGCGTGCGAGGTCCTTCATTACGTCGAGTACTTCGGAGATCATCTCGGGGTCGAGTGCCGAGGTGGGCTCGTCGAAGAGCATGATCTTTGGTTCCATCGCCAGCGAGCGCGCAATAGCCACACGCTGTTGCTGACCGCCGGAGAGCTGACCGGGGAACTTCTCTGCCTGCTCGGGGATACCCACGCGCTCGAGTAGCGCTCGTGCGGTCTCCTCGGCCTCGGCCTTTGGCTTCTTACGCACCCAGATCGGCGCCAAGGTGATGTTGTCCAACACGGTCAGGTGCGGGAACAGGTTGAACTGTTGGAACACCATGCCGACTTCGGAGCGGATCTTGTCGATGTTGCGAAGGTCGTTGGTCAACTCGATGCCGTCGACCACGATGCGGCCTTCTTGGTGTTCTTCGAGTCGGTTGATGCAACGGATGAGCGTGGACTTTCCCGAGCCCGATGGTCCGAGCACGACCATTACTTCACGGTCCTTGACCGTGAGGTCGACCCCTTGGAGGGCTTGGAAGTCGCCAAACCACTTCTGAACGTTCTCGCACACGATGACGTCCTCGCGCGAAGCAAGCTCGTCGGTCATGCCAGCATCCGCGATGCTCAGGTTGGGGTCTTGGCTCATGATGAAGGTTCCTGGAGTGAATGTTGCAAGATTGCTTGGTGAATGTTTCGGGAGTCGATGTTGTTTAGCGGTCGCCGACGCCGAGCTTCTTCTCGAGGTTCTGGGAACCGCGAGACATGGCGTAGGAAATGACCCAGTAGACGACGCTCACGAAGAGCAGCGCTGGCAGGTTCTGACCGAGGAAGTCAGGCTGGCTTGGGATGCTGGCGTTGGCGATGCGCAGGAAGTCGAAGCCGCCGATGATGAAGATCAACGAGGTCTCTTTGAACGTCGCGATCGCCTGGCCTACGAGGTTCGGGATCGATACTCGCAGCGCCTGTGGCAAGACAATGAACGTAGTTCGCTGCACACCGGTCAGACCGAGTGCAGAAGCTGCCTCGAACTGGCCGGAGCGAACCGACTGCAACCCACCGCGGATGTTCTCTGCCATGTACGCAGCGGAGAAAAGCGTGTATCCGATGAAGATCGCTCCGAGCTCGGACAAGCTCATGCCTTGGGGCAGGAAAAGGTTGACCATGTTCGAGAAGAAGAACAGCACCGTAATGAGCGGAACGCCGCGGACGAACTCGATAAACACCGTGGACAACATCCGGAAGATCGGCAGCTTCGACGTGCGGGCGAGCGCCATCATCACGCCGATCGGGAAGCTGGCGAGCATCACGTAGTAAGCGATCGATAGGGTCAAAGTGAAACCGCCGAGGAACGGTGGCGCCACGTTTTCGAGCGTCGATGGGGTGTTGATGGCGGTGACGAGCCAGTGGAAGATCACCATGAAGCCAACCCACGCGCCAGCGAACCGCAGTCGGGTCTTGAGCTCACCGACGAAGTTCGGTGCCAACAGGGCAGCCATCGCGATGAAGAGGAACGACAGGCGTGCCTTTTGCAGCATCGAGGTTCCCTCGACACCCGCTGGTGGCGATGCCCACGGGTACCACTGCCAGTTGATCGTGATGCCGCCTGGCAAGTTGAGGTCACCGAAGGCGGCGACCCAGTTGAACAGGGCGTAGGCCAACAGCACAGCGCCGATTGCCTTCGCCTTGGGGGCTAGCCCTTCGCCGGTCAGTAAGTACAGCAACACCGCACCACCGATCGCAAAGCCTGCGGCCATCGGGATGTCGGTCGAGATCAGGTGTGCCGAGTCGAATGCCGGGTCGCGAAGAACCAAGAAGATCAGGAAGGCCGGCCCCATTACCCACCACAGAACGGTGACGCCCCGTAGCGGTCGCCAGTTGCGCAGTGCAGAGCCTGCGGCAATGCCACCGGCGAGCAAGGCCATCATGATCGTCCACGGGACCTTGGTGGAGCGTGCGACGGTGCCCGATTCGCGGATTACTTCGCCGTCGGCAAACTCAAACCGACCGAATGGCACGAGCCACACGGCGATTACTACGAATACCGCGAATCCCACGATGAACTGCAGCACCGTGATTGAACGTTCGTCGTCTGCGTTGAATCCACCCGCTTGGATCGCGATACCGCCGATGGCGGCGAGCACGAGCCCAAGAATGAGAGCGAAGATGACTCGACTGTCGCCAAGGTCAGGCGACACCAACGCGAAGATCGCCAGCAGCACTCCGGCGCCGAACAGCTTGGACAGAAGTCCACGAATCTTCATCGTTGCGTTCGGAGCGAACGCTGCGACCGTGAGACCGCCCATCAGCAACAACGAGCCCAACGAGAACCAGATTCGTCCGTACTGGCTCTGCGGGAAGTTGAACGTGAACAGCGTTCGCATGTTCGTCCACACCGAGCCCCACAAACGCTCTTCGCTAAAGATCAGACCAGAGAGCCAGCGCAAGACGATCAAGCCAAAGATGGCAAAGATGATCGTGACAATGGTGTTTCCAGCGCTGCTGAAGAGATTCTTCTTCATCCAGTCGCCGGGACTATCGGCCTTCTTGGTCGGAGCGAACCCCTGGCCTGCAGCGCCGAGTTGACCTTCGAGTACGTCTCGTCCTTCTGTTCCTGTTACCGACATGTCAGCGCTCCACGATCTTGAGTCGGTTGTTGATCTGGTTGACGACGAAACTGATCGTGAGCGAAAGGCTCAGGAAGAACGCCATCCAGATGACGAACACGGCGAGCGCCTGTCCGTTCTTGTTGAAGATCGATTGGCCGACCTGCACCACGTCGGAAAGCCCGACGGCGATCGCAAGCGACGTGTTCTTGGTGATGTTCAGATACTGATTACCAAGCGGTGGCATCACGATGCGGAAGGCCTGAGGCAGGATCACCTTGCGAAGTGACTGAATTCGGTTGAGTCCAAGCGCTGATGCGGCTTCGGTCTGACCCTTTTGCACGGCGAGAATGCCGCCTCGAACGATCTCGGCGATGAAGCTCGCGGTGTAGAGCACCAAACCGACGAGCAGCGACGCACGGAACACGGTGAGGTTCCAACCGGTCGGGCCATAGTTGGCGAAGTTGCCGGCGGTGATGGTCGGCAACTGGCCATCGAGTGGGCGGCTGCCACGCTCGCCACCGAACTTGTCGCCGAGCCAGCCCCAGAAGTCACTACCGGAGTTGATGACCCAGCTCGACAGGCCTGGCCATACGACCCAGACCACGAAACTGAACAACCCTGCGCCGACCAGAGCGAAGATCATGCGGAAGTAATCGTCGTCGGTCAGCTTGGCGAGACCCGCTGGGGTTCGCCGAGAGTTCAAGAAGCGCACGATGAACGAGATTGCCAATGCGAACGCAACGCCGCTCATGATGAGCTGCATCACTGGCTGCGGGATGTTCGCCCAGGCCTCTTCAGGAGCGCCGAAGACACTGCCGAGAAAGCCCATCACCGGGTTGACGAACCAACCAATGACTGCGAACGCCGCAATGATTGCCAACGTTGCCGTGCCGGCATTGTTGCGGCCGCCGTTCTTGGCTTGGAAGTCATTGAAGTACTTGCGGACCGGGATAGCGACCAGCCCGCCGATAGCAATGAAGGCCACCCACTGGTAGAAGCCGTCGGCGTAGAAGACGCGAGGCACGGCCAATCCGCGCTGTGACAAGAAGACGAGCCCCTTGACCGACTCGCCGTCGTCGTTCTGCAGTTCCGGCAGGGTGCGGCCGATGATGAAGAGCCAGAGCAAGATCTGCACGAGGACAGGAACGTTGCGGATGGTCTCGATGTAGGCCGACGCTGCACGGCTGGCCAGGAAGTTGTTGGACAGGCGGGCCAGGCCGATGAGCACACCGAGAATCGTCGACAACAGAATGCCGATCGCTGCGGTCTGCACCGTGTTGACCATGCCCACCCACAGCGCACGTCCGGCGTTGGGTGGGTTGGTATCGATGCCTTCGCTGAGCTGAATGTTCGCTGGACCATTGACCCAGTCGAATGAGAATTGAATGTTGTTGCCTGCCAAACCGTCAGCGGCGGTGTTGACCAGAAAGAGGAATGCGCCCACGACGAGCAACAGGATGACAATCTGAGCTAGCCAGCTCAAGAATTTGGAATTCCTCCACAGCGGAGGACGCTTCTGTGACGCCTCGATTTTTCGAGCCGGCGGGGTCAGATCGGTGACCGCCAAGGTATTGCCCTCCTAACGAGCGAGCGCATACTCGCTCCCTGGACGACCGCTTCTCGGTCGCCGCTTACTTACCTACGCAGCTCTCCCGCTGCGCTTCATTTCCATGGTGTGGGGCCTTGCGACCCCACACCATGAAACTGCACTTTGCTAGGGGCGAACAAGTCGCCCCTAGCAACCAAGGGCCCCAAGGAACCCGCGGTTACTCGTTATTAGCGAGCTGGTGGAGCGTAAATGAGACCACCGTTGAGCCAGCTGTCGTTGAACGAACCTTCACGCTCGAGACCTACTGGTGCGAGGTTGTCGACGAAGATCTCGTCGTAGTTTCCAACCTGGGTGATGGTGTTGAAGAACGCATCAGCGCTAAGACCCATTGCCGACTGAAGTTCACCTTCGCCGCCGAGGAGGCGGATGACCTCTGGTGGAGTGTCCGCATCGGCGAGTGCTGCCTCAGCGTTGTCGCGTCCGATGCCGTACTCATCACCAAGGATGAAGGTTGCATAAACGGTCCAGTTGATGACGTCAGCCCACTGCGAGTCGTTCTGACCGTAGGTTGGGCCGAGTGGCTCCTTCGAGATTGGCGCAGCTGGGAAGATGACCCAGTTCTCGCCTTCTGGCTGCTGCTCTGCCTTACGGCCTACAAGACCAGAACCATCGGTGGTGATGATGTCACAGGTACCGGCGATGAACTGCTCGGTAACGATGTTGAAGTCTTCGAAGGTCTGAAGCGTGATGTTCACGCCGAGGGTTTGGGTGAGTTCGGTGATGTTGGTCTCCGTGGTGGTACCAGCGTTGGTGCATACCGTTGCGCCACCGATGTCCGATACCTCAGAGCCAGCAGAGAAGCCGTCGCCTTCACGTGCCATGAGCTGCTGGCCGTCGTAGTAGGTGGTTGGGCCGAAGTCCATGCCGACCTCGGTGTCACGGCTCTGGGTCCAGGTGGTGTTACGCATGAGAACGTCAACCTGGCCGGTGTTTACAGCGTCGAAGCGCTCTGCAGCGGTGAGTGCCACGAAGGTGACAGCGTCAGCGTCGCCGAGTACCGCAGCAGCTACTGCACGGCAGTAGTCAGCGTCGATACCTTCGACGGTGCCGTCAGCCTGGGTAAACGAGAACGCAACAGCAGCACCAGAAACACCACAATTGAGGGTGCCGCGGTCCTGTACAGCAGCGAGGGTCGAGCCCTGAACGACATCTACCTCTTCGGCACCGTCGTCGTCGCCAGCATCGTCACCGGCGTCGTCGCCAGCGTCATCATCACCGGCGTCATCGCCAGCGTCATCGCCAGCCTCATCATCACCGGCGTCATCGCCAGCATCGGTCTCAGCGCCTGCATCAGCAGTGCTATCGCCGGTATCGCTTGCACCGCATGCAGCAGCAAACAACGACACGGCAAACAGCAACGCCAACAGGCGGAACAGTTTGGTGTTTCTCATTTTCGGATTTCCCTCCGTAGTCACTGCGAACACAGCGGTCCGCACTAGGTGAGGGAAATATAGGCGCGCTCTTACCGGCCAGTCACTTCGGGGCAAGGATTATTAATCCGTCCGAAACGAAGTCACGACGATCGCTCACGCTGTAGCTCGCAGCGATACAAGGCCGAAACGGTGACCGCCACCCATGATTGCTACGGTCAAGGCGATGACTGCGCACATTGTTCAACACACGCTCGTCGCCGATCGGTTAACGAAACTCCGCATGACCACGACCGAGCGGCCAGATTTCCGGCGGAATCTCAAGGAACTCTCGACTTTCGTGCTCTTCGATGCGTTGCGCGAACTGACCGCGACCCCGATCGACATCGACACCCCGTTAGAACCGACCACCGGCCATCGCGTGGCTAATCCGCCACTGCTCATTCCGGTCATGCGCGCCGGGCTGGGGATGTTGGACGCGGCACTCGAATTGTTACCAACCGCCCGGGTTGGCTTCATCGGATTGAAACGTGACGAAACGACCTTGCTCCCCCACGCATACGCCAATACGGTGCCCGAAGATCTCGACGGGAAACCGTGCCTCATCCTCGACCCGATGCTCGCCACCGGTGGCTCACTTGCCCACACGTGCGAACTACTGCTCGCCGCAAACGCTGGCACGATAACCGTCGCCTGCGTGCTCGCCAGCCCGGAAGGAATCGGTCTCATGTCGCAGCGTTACCCCGACGTCGACATTTGGACCGCAGCCGTCGATGAGGCGTTGAACGACGTGGGCTTTATACGACCAGGTCTGGGCGACGCCGGCGACCGCCTATTCGGCCTGTCGTAGTTGATCATGCTCGACCACGTATTTGGAGATGCCATCGGCGCGCTGCGCACCGCGCTCGAGCAGGCGATGCTCGAACGAAAGGCCATCGAAGAACGGTTCACGACCGATGCGCTCCTTGGCGACACTCGCTGGGAAACCTCCTACTCCATCCCGGGCGAAGGTGACCCACCTCGGGTGCAGGCCGACATCACGTTGCTATGGCCCACCTGGTCACAGACCGCATATCGCCGATGGTTTCTCACCGGTGACCTTTCCGCAGTTCCAACGATCGATGCGGAGGTAGTTATGCGGGCCCAAGGACTAGAAGAGCGGCCCGCACTCGCTCGAGTTGCCGCAGCGCTCCCCAACCGCTCACCAGAGATGGGTGCAGATCGCCTCGAACGGCTACCGGGCGCCGCCCTCGAAACCATTCACGATGAGCACTTCGAACCGGCGGCCTACGCGATCGAGTTCGCGTATTCCGGCAGCTTCCACCTTCGAGCCGACCTACTTGCCGACGGCAACCTCCTAGACGAAATGTTCTCCGCCACCGGAGTCTGGATCTCGGGAATATTGATATCTCTCAGCGACCGAGTCGCCTAACGCCCCGGGCCTGCCTACTAGCTTCCCGGGGACCAATAATGGTGTAGCTCGCAGCTGCGGAGCCGGTGCGAGCGGACGCCGTGTACGCAACAGGAGCGAGGTCGAGGAGCGCAGCGACGGATCCGAGCCCTGGAGGGCGAAGCCCGGGAAGGCAGCCTCAGAGGCCTCGCGTTACTGGCGGGAGGTCGTCGTAGGTGGGGTCGCGGTCTTCCATGCGGGCACCGAAGGACTCCATCAGGTCGGCGGGTTGGAACATTCCGGTTTGCCAGGTGGCCATGTAGCGCAGCGAGTCCTCGACCGAGTGGTCGCGGGTGTAGTTGATCATCTCTTTGGTGCCGTGGACGGCGAGCGGGCTTCGCGAAGCGATCCGCTCGGCGATGCCCATCACCGCATCGAGCATCGTCGACTGGTCCGCGAACACCTCGTTGACAAGACCAACCTCCTTGGCACGCGCTGCGGGCATTCGTTCGCCCGTATAGGCCATCTCACGAACGACGCCCTCGGGGATCAACTTCGGTAGGCGCTGCAGCGTTCCAACGTCGGCGGTCATACCGATGTTGATCTCTTCGATACAGAACCAGGCGTCCTCGGTCGCGTATCGACAATCGGCTGCGGTGACCATGTCAACGGCTCCGCCAACCACCCCACCCTGTACCGCCACCAGTACCGGCATGCGAGCCCGCTCGAAGGCGGTGAAGGTGTCCTGGAGGTGGAGCACCTGGTATCGGAAGTTTGCCCTGGCGCGACCCATCTCGACATCAGCATCGTCCTGCAGACCGCCGTCGGTGAAGACGCTAATGTCCATCCCCGCGCAGAAATGTTTGCCGGTCGAGGAAACCACGATCACTCGTGACGAGCCACGGTCACTGATCTCGTCCACGATCTTGGGCAGATGGCGCCAGAACTCGGGCGTCATCGTGTTCAGCTCATCAGGCCGATTGAGAACGATGTGGGCGATGTGGTCGGATTCCGTGACGTCGAATGTCATTAGAGCAACGTAGTGGCCCGATTCGCTACGAGCGAGCGCAATACTCCGACAGACTCTGCAGTGGACGTGCTCCGATGTGGGTGATTATCTCGGCGGCCGCGCAACTTCCCATATGACCAGCGGTTGCAAGATCGGCGCCAGCGGCCAGACCCGCAAGAACGCCTGCGGCGTAGAGATCTCCAGCGCCCGTCGTGTCGACACGCTTCTCGACCTCGACGACCGGCACGGAAATCACGCCCTCAGCAGTGACTATCGATGAGCCTCCGCGACCCTGGGTAACGCACACGGTCTTGGCGAGTTCGCGCAGCTTCGGAACCGCCTCGTCGAAGGATTCGGTGCCGAGCAGTGAATGCACTTCGTCTTCGTTGCCGAACAAGAGATCCACCCGATCGGCGATCAAGCCAAGCCACTCGTCTCGGTGGCGGTCGACCGCGAATGGGTCGGACAAGGTGAACGATGCGGTGACACCGTTGTCCCGAGCGATGCCCATCGCTTCGCGGATTGCTTGCTTCGCCTCTTCGAGATCCCAGAGATAGCCCTCGCAGTACAGCACCTTGGCACCGGCGACTAACGGCTCGTCGATGTCAGCCGTGGTGAGAACCGAACTCGCACCGAGATAGGTGTTCATCGTGCGCTGACCATCCGGTGTGACCTGGATGAGGCAACGAGCGGTCGCTGGCCCGGCCTGCGCTGGCCCCACGTCATAACGGACGCCCGCGTCGCGAAGGTCTTCGGTGAAGACTTGGCCGAGGGCATCGTCGCGCACCTTGCCGAGGTAGGAAGCACTTCGGCCAAAGGAGGCGACGCCGACCATGGTGTTCGCTGCCGACCCGCCGGAGGCCTTTTGCGTGTCCTGCATCAGTCCGGTCAGTTCTTCGGCTCGAGGCTCGTCGATTAGGGTCATCGACCCTCGGTTCAAGTTATGTGCCTCAATGAAGTCGTCATCGACTTGACCAATGACGTCCACGATGGCGTTGCCAACTCCGACTACTTCAACAGACACGAGTCCTCCAGGCCTGAAATGTCCTCCAGGCAGCAACAGTCGAAGGTACCATTCGCTCCTCTAGGTGCCAACGGCACCGACACACGTCTCAAGGAGCCTCGTTCGATGGATCATCGCCTGCCCCGTTCCATTCTTCCGATCAACTATGCGGTGGAGATCTCCCCTGACCGCGCGGGTCACACCTTCACAGGTTCGGTGGTGGTTCAAGCCACGGTGGTCACCGAAACCAGCGAGTTGCGATGCAACTCACTCGAGCTTGATATCACGAGCGCGTCGATTGACGGTGAGGCGGTCGACGTGGTGCTCGATGTCGAGAACGAGCAGTTGGTCGTCGACCTCGGCGGACCGCGCTCACCTGGCCCGATCGAGTTCACCGCGAGCTTCTCCGGCGAATTGAACGATGCGCTGAAAGGCTTCTACCGGTCGACCTTCACCGACGACGACGGAGTCGAACACGTCATCGCGACTACCCAATTTCAATCGACAGATGCTCGCCGGGCGTTTCCGTGCTGGGATGAGCCGGACATGAAAGCCACCTTCGACGTCACCTTGGTGGTCGACCCCGAGGAGACCGCCGTGAGCAACGGCGCAGAGGTCGAGCGAACCGACCGCGATGGGGGCAAGGTCGCAGTGCGCTTCGCCCAAACGATGAAGATGTCGACGTACTTGGTCGCCTTTGTGGTGGGTCCGTTGGAAGTAAGCGAACCGGCGATGGCAGGCTCGACTCCCGTTCGCATCGTCCATCGACCTGGCAAGAGCCACCTCACCACCTTCGCCCTCGATGTCGCCGTACACGCCCTCGCCTACTTCGAGGAGTACTACGGCATTGCCTACCCCGCCGACAAGCTCGACATGATCGCCCTTCCGGACTTTGCGATGGGCGCAATGGAGAACCTCGGATGCGTGACCTACCGAGAAATCCTCTTGCTGGTCGACCCCGAGAGCGCCACGCAACCGGAGCTACAGAATGTCGCCGACGTGATCAATCACGAGTTGGCCCACATGTGGTTCGGTGACCTTGTCACGATGGGGTGGTGGAACGGGATCTGGCTCAACGAAGCCTTCGCCACCTTCATGGAGATGAAGGCCACCGATGCGTACCGACCGAAATGGCAGCGCTGGACGAGCTTTGGGATCAGCCGCTCAGCGGCGTTCGACGTCGACAGTCTCGCCGCTACTCGACCGATCGAGTTCCCGGTCGTTTCACCGGCAGACGCCGAGGCCATGTTCGATCTGCTCACCTATGAGAAGGGGGCTGGCGTCGTCCGAATGTTGGAGCAGTGGGTCGGCGAAGAGCCGTTCCGCGAGGGCATCCGTCACTATCTGACCACCCACGCCTACGGCAATACCGACACCAACGATCTGTGGGAGGCCCTCGAGCACGTCTCTGACCAACCGATCACCGCAGCGATGGAGTCCTGGATCTTCCAAGGCGGTTATCCCGTCATCCAGATCGACCCTGATGGGCTCTGCCAACGGCGCTTCACCTACGAACAGGTGGAGAGCGATGCGCTCTGGCATGTCCCTGTCCAGCTTCGCCGCGGCGATGGCGTCGTCCAGACCGTTCTCATCAGTGAGATGGAAATCTCCTTGGATGATCCTGATTCGATCGAGTCGTTCAATCACCAGGGCAGCGGCTTCTACCGAGTGAAGCTCCCGACCCAGCGCCTGTCCGCTCTGGGCTCCAGTGGCGTTTCTCATCTGCCAGCGGTCGAACGGTTCGGCATTATTGACGACACCTGGTCGCTCACGCTCGCCGGGGAGACGGAACTCGTCGACCTCTTCGCGCTGTTGTCTGGCTACCGGGACGAAGACGACATCTCCGTTTGGCAGCGGGTGCTCGGGGCCGTCGGCTTTGTCAACCACGTCGCCAAAGAGGCCGACCGTGCCCACCTTGGGGCACACGTGGCCGAGCTCATTACTCCGACCATGGGGCGACTTGGCGACGCCCCAAGTTCCGGCGAGTCGATGCGCACATCACAGCTGCGGGGAGCGTTGTTCGCGGCCGCCGGAAACCTCACACCTGAAGGCAGCGATCTACGCCTATCCACGACGGCCCGGGCTCACGAGTTACTGAACGATGACGGAGCCGACGCAGAGCTATACGCGGCCGCGATCAAGGTCGTGGCAGCGAACGGGTCAGCAGCGGACTTCGACCGCTTCCGTGCAGGATTCGAAGACGCCGAGAGCCCCCAAGCCGAGATGCGAAACCTCTACGCCCTTCCAAGTTTCCCGGGGGCCGAGCAGATCGAAACCGTCACAACGATGGCGATCGACGGATCGATCCGGACCCAGAACGCGCCCTTCGTCTTGGCACAAGCCCTGATGAACCGCGCTCACGGCCCGGCGGTGTGGCAACGGATCGAGGGCGACTGGAGTGCGATCAACGACGCCTTCCCGTCGAACACCATCGTGCGTATGCTGACCGGCGTGCGCTGGCTCACCGACAACGATTCGGCTCAAGCCGTCCAGAATTTCTTCGCCGGACGCGAACTGCCGCAAGGCCAAAAGCAGCTCGATCAGCATCTCGAGCGCCAGCGGGTCAACGCCGCGTTCCGGTCCCGCGTCCACGACCAACTCGGAGCCGTGCTCTCCGCGTGAGACAAATCAAACTTCCGTTCAGCGCACTAGCCGACAACGAGGTCTTCGCCGTCGACGACACGAGTGTGCAACTCATCTGTCGGTCGAACTCGCCTTCCGCAACCCAGGTGACCGTGCGTCTTCATGGCATCGAAAGATCGATCCCCGTCCAGGGGGGTCTTGGCGTGGTGACCATCGATGAATTGGAGCCGGAGAGTCGGTTTCAGATTGAGGTTCTGACCGAGGATCGTCAGGTCGCCGACACGCTCACGGGGAGAACGCGCAACTCACTTACCGGCGCGACCAAGATCGCGACGATCTCCGACGTGCACCTCGGCGCAGAGGAGTTTGGGCCAGCGGCCAAAATCGTCGACACGGGCTCTGCGCCCTATCCCCTTCGATGCGGGCGCGCAGCGATCGACGAGGCGTTGGCTTGGGGGGCTGAGGCGCTGGTGATCAAGGGCGATTTGGTCGATACGGGAGCGCGCGACGAATGGGCAATGGCCGAGACGCTGCTCGCCGACGTGTCGATTCCGGTGATGATCACCTCCGGGAACCACGACGTGTGGGGAACGCGTGAAGTCATGCCGGCGCAAGGGGCTCGGTCGATCGGACGACAGGTCGACGATGTCGCAGTACTCGACGTCGGCAACGTGCGGATTGTCCTCGTCGATACCAGTATCCCCGGCAGGGGTTGGGGCCAGCTCGCTCGACACCACCGAGCCGTCGTCGATGCGGTCGGTGTGGATTCGCCCGTGCTGTTATGCCTCCACCATCACCTTCAACGAGCTCCGTTGCCCTGGTTCTGGCCACCTGGCATCGCGCCGAAGGAGGGCATGGAGGTGGTGTCGGCTGCCGTGGAGCGCAATCCGTTCACCTTCATCACCTCGGGCCACACCCACCGCAATCGTCGCCATCGACTCCTCGATGGCAAGGTCACGTTCACGGAGGTCTCGGCGACCAGCGATTACCCCGGTGTGTGGGCCGGTTATGAGATCACGGCGGACACCATTCGCCAAACGGTTCGTCGCATCGCATCCCCCGAAGCGACGTCGTGGACTGAATCAACGCGCGCGGCGCTCGGCACAGCGTGGCCTCGCTGGTCACAGGGCCGCATCGATGACCGATGCGTTGACGTGACCGATCCGCGGTAGTTCGTGGCCTAGGGTCGAGATCCATGGAACTCGATCTCACCGCCGTTGAGGCCCGGGTGCTGTTCTCGCTCGTTGAGAAAGAGACCACCACCCCAGACCAGTACCCGCTCTCGACGAATTCGCTACGTCTGGCCTGCAATCAGAAGAGCAGTCGCGACCCGGTGGTCGATTTTAGCGAACGAGAGGTAGACGCGGCGCTATTGACCCTGCGTGAACGGGGCCTTGTCCGCAGTTCGAAGCCGAGCGGATCGCGGGCGTGGAAGCACCGGCACGTGATCTCGGAGGTGCTCCCGCTCGATGGTGCGTCAATGGCTGTCCTCGCGGTCTTGGCCTTGCGCGGGGCGCAAAGCCCCGGCGAGTTGCGCACGCGCACGGAACGTCTCCACCCCTTCGAGGACAACGACGCGGTCGACGTGACCCTTCGCTCCCTGGCCGGGCGTGATCAGCCGCTGGTGTCGAACTTGGGCCGCGACGCCGGGCAGTCACAGGACCGTTGGAAGCACTTGCTCGGTGTTGAAGCGGTCTCGGCCGAGGCGAGCCGGCAGCGATCGATGGCCGCTGCGTTTCATGAACTGCACCAGACCGGTTTCTTCATGCTCGCAAATCCGTGGGACCGAGGATCAGCCCGAATGCTCCAGGAGTTGGGGGCGATTGCGCTCGCGACGACGAGTTCCGGCTTTGGGCGAGCGGTCGGAAAGGACGACCAGCAAACCACCCGAGACGAGTTGGTCGCGCATGTCACCGACCTGGCTGCGTTCGTCGATGTCCCGCTCTCGGTGGACGGGGAACGGCTCTTCCCGGAGGCGACGGGCGGCATCACCGAAACGGTGCGTCTCCTCGCCGAGGCCGGAGCTGCAGGCATATCGATCGAGGACTACGACCCGACATCGGACTCGATCGTCTCGCTCGACCAAGCGGTCGAAGCAGTGGAGGAGGCGACCGCGGCAGCGGAGGTGTTCGGTCTCGTCGTCACCGCCCGGTCGGAGAACTTCCTCTATGGGAAGGCGAACCTCGACGACACCATCGCGCGGTTGCAGGCGTACGAGGCCGCGGGGGCCCACTGCCTGTACGCACCTGGAGTAGAGAGCAGTATCGATATCGAACTGGTGGTGACTGAGACGTCGAGACCAATAAATGTGCTGCTCACCGATGCGACCCCGACGCTCCAAGCCCTCGCGGATTTGGGCGTTCGTCGGGCGTCGACGGGGGGTGCGTTACACGGCACTGCGATGCGTGCCGCCCGTGCCCGGGCGAGGAGCTTGTTCGAGTAGCGCTAGGTTGACCGAGATGAGCAATGTCAACGAACCCATACGACTGACCGTCTGGTCAGATTTTCTTTGACCGTGGTGCTACGTCGCGACCGTGCGTCTCGACGAGGTACAACAACATTTCGGCGATCGAGTGTTTCTCGACTGGAAGTCATTCCTCTTGCGCGTCGAGCCGAAGACCACCACCCGCGAAGCCTTCATGCAGTACACCAATACCTGGCTCAATCCGGCTGAGCAGGAGCCAAAGACGAACTTCACTCTGTGGGCGAGCGATGAAGACCAACCCCCGTCGAGCGTCCCCGCCCATGTCGCCCATAAGGCGGTCACAGCCCTCGACCCCGAGGCGTCGATGCCCTATCACCACGCCTTGCTGTCGGCGTATTTCACCGACAATCGAAACATTGGCGACCCCGAAAATCTCCTCGATATCGCCGCCGAGATCGGCATCGATCGAGCGGCGTTGGAGTCCTTGATCATCGAGCGCCAAGACGACTTCGTGCATCGGGTCATGGTTGAGCACAACGCGGCGCTTGAACTCGGAGTACAGGCCGTACCGACGGTCGTGCTCGACGGAGGGTTCGCTATCCCCGGAGCCCAGCCCGCGGAAACCTACATTGCGTTGGTAGAACGAATAGTAGAAAAGCGCGGCGGTAAACGAAAACGACTGTGACCTTCACTTTCCAGCCCCAAATCATCAAGCGAGACTCGGCGGTTCCCCTACGAATGATCGTAGGCGGATGGGTCGTCGGAATCCTGTCGATTTTGGTCTTCGGAACCGTCTCAAACGTCGTCATCGCGTTGATGGGAATCACCCTCCTTGCCGGTGGCCTCTTCGCCGTGGGCCTCAACAAGAACCGGACGTCGCGAATGGTTCTTGGCGCAACCGCAGGTGCCGTTGCCTTTTGGATCGGTTACCGATTCGCCTTCGCCGACCGACTATTTCAGGTCCGAAGTAGCCCGCGATCATTTCTCGAGACTGAATTTCTTGCCTCGGTCGCGCTTGGGCTGGCGGTTATCTCCATCGGTGCTGGCGGGCTTCTTGAAGCGGTCCGGGCCCAAGCTGCACCAGGGCGTTCCCCGCTGCCGATACGGATCTACCTGATCCTCGTCGGGATGTTCATCGCGGGTTTCCTTTGCACCGAGGCCGGGGTCGCAAACGTGGTGTCGATCATCGCCATCTTCGCGACCGGCGTTGGCCTCGGAGCCCTGGCGTGGCTACGCCGTCAACGTCCGGACTCGCACTTCACACCGCAGGGCTGACCTTCCCGGCTTCACCTCCAGCTGTCGCAATCCGAGCCCGAGGGGGCTCTCGATGCTCGGCAGCTGGCCGGAGGCCCTAACCG
This sequence comes from uncultured Acidimicrobiales bacterium, assembly GCA_964562985.1. Classification (GTDB taxonomy): domain Bacteria; phylum Actinomycetota; class Acidimicrobiia; order Acidimicrobiales; family SHLQ01; genus SHLQ01. The sequence goes on along the minus strand of CAZLWE010000008.1, from coordinate 15,324 downwards.
CCCGCACCGGCTTCGCAGCTGCGGGCTACCGGGGTATCGCAAGTTCCGCCTAACCTCAGCGACGTGACCGTGCTGGTGCTATCGAATGATGTCGTCCCCGGGTTCGGGGCCCCGGTCGCCGCGCCCGGGTTACGGGCGGCCGGAATCGCCGCGGGGCTACGGAGTCACGGCTTCGACGTTGAGCTCGTCGTACCTGCAGACGTTGCTCGCCTGGCCGGAATCGCCGAACGCCCTGCGCCCGAAGGAAGCCGCGTGGTGGAACTACCCGAACTGATGGACCACATCGAGGCGTCGGGTGTGGCGGTTGTGGTCTTTACCAACGCCAATCTAACCCCCCATCTACGACCGCTCGGCAACGTGTCATTCGTCTACGACCTGTTCGCGCCAAAGATGTTGGAGCGCCTGGCCAGCCCAAACCCCGAGCAGGGCTGGGACGCGCTCGCCGATCAGAAGGAACGTGCGCTCGCATTAGCCGATTCGGTATGGGTGAACGGACGCCGCAAGCTGGGCTATGCGCTCGCCTGGATGATGCGCTCGGGCGTCGAATCTCATCGTCAAGTCCTCGAGAAGCCGTCGATGTTCGATACCGATCCGGCCGGTCGGGTGCACCTGGTCGAGATGCCGGTCCTGCCCCTCGATGACCCTGGCGCAGGATCGGGCAGCGACACGGCCACCCCCGGACCATGTCGTGTTGGCATTGGTGGATACGCCCAGCATTGGAGCGCGCTGCCCGAGGTTCACTCAGCACATCAGGCTTTGGACGAGGCAGGCCATGAGATTCATGCCCTCCTCCCCCAGCATTGGGCTGCCGGGGACGCCCCGGCCCCGGCATCAGCACTGCCGCCGAACACCGTGATGACCACAGGCCCGCTGCGCCTTCCAGACTTTTGTGCATGGGTCCGATCGATGGACGTCATGGTCGATGTGTTCCCCGGAACCGCTGAGCGCCGACTCGCGATGATCACCCGGAGCGCGGTAGCGATCGGTTGGGGGATCCCGGTCATCCACGGCGTCGATTCGGAGGTTGCCGACATCATCCGCGAGTTCGACGCCGGTTGGGTCGAAACATCAGATGACCCCGATGCGTGGCGTGCAATCGCCGAGGAAGTCAACGACCCCTCGGTACGAGCCACAAAGCGCGCCGGGGCCGTTGCCGCAGCCCGCGAGCGTTTCGACCCTCACGCGGCCCTCGCCGCCGCGGCCGTCGATCTTCGGAACCTTCGATGACGGGTCGCCTGCATGTGCTCGTGCCCTTTTGGGGACTGGCTGGCGGTGTCATCAAGGTGCTCGACTATGCCGATCACGGCCGCAGCGCTGCGATGTCGGTAACCCTCTGGGCCCCCGAAGACATGCCCGCACACGATCCGCTCCTGAGCACGCTTCCGGTGCTTGACCGGTTGCTATCCAGCGGTGTGGAGCACCGTCTATTGGCGTCGCTCGATTCGGACGATGTGGACACCTCCGACATCGTGTTGTTTACCGAGCCAGCCCACGCCGCTCTAATCGACCGATTGTCCATCCCACCGGAGCGGGTCGTGCATCTCGTTCAGGGAACGCGTCACGCCACCCCGACGTGGAACGGCGGGCTGCACTACCGGTTGTTGCATCGCCCATACGTGCGCATCGCCGTGAGCGAGAAGGTTCGCGACGCGATCGCTCCCCACGTGCATCCCGCGCTACCACTGCACCTTGTGCCCGAAGGCCACGACATCGACTACTTCGAGGTCGAGCGGCCTCCCATCGATCCACACCAGACAATTCGAGTGTTGTACAGCACGTGGAAGTCCGATCTGGGCGACCGGGTGGCAGCGCTGTGCAAAGACGATGAGTTTGCCTTCACTCCCATGCGAACCCCAAAGAGTTGGCCGCAGCTGGCGAATCACTACCGATCGACCGACATCTTTCTCGGTTGCCCGGGCCCCGAGGAGGGGTTCTACCTCCCAGGCTTGGAAGCAATGGCGGCAGGTTGCGCCGTGGTGATGGCACTCGTCGGTGGGAACGAGGCGTACGCCCAGGACGGCGTGAACATGATCGCTTGTGCCTACGACGACGGCCCCGGGCACGCCGCAGCGCTCCGAGCGTTGGCGAACGACACTCAACTTCTTCCATCGCTCGCGTCGGCTGGCCGGGCCACCGCCCGGTCGCACCACCGCGACAGTGAACGTGTGCTGGCACAACGGGTCCTGCGCGAACCGCTCGGAAACTACGATGAGGCGATCGCGATCGGTGAGCCATCGACGCAAGGAGCAACATGACAGACCACGATCTCGGGCTGCGCCCAGCCGAACCGCTCAGCCCCTCCGAGCGCGCCGAACTCGATTTCCTTCGCTACGAAGCAGGCCACCTACAGCGACGACTCCGCGAAGTTGAGTCCGCGTTGTTGGCAGCGGAGATCGAACGCGACACGATCCGCCATGAGCGAAACCTCATGTCGCAGGACTTTCGATGGACGCTCGACAAGCTTGCAACGTCACCGGCGGGTCCGATGCTTCGCCGCACCGACGGTTTCCAACGAATGGTCGACACGTGGGGAGCGCCTCCTTCGTGAGTCCCGTCTGGTTCGGCGACACGCCAGCGACTTCGCAGCGTTGGTACCAGGTTCCGACGACGACCGCTGTCGGCGAACTTATTGCGCTGGTCAACGATGCCGAAGAGCTATGGATCGACGACCCGTTGGCCTTTCCCTGGGACACGCTGGGAAACACGATTGCTGTACCCGCGACGGTCAAGGTCGGTACGAGTCTGCTCGACCTCGCGGCCCTCGCACCGTGGCTACAAACGCTCGGAGCCGGCGATCGTATCGTCTGCGACGACACGGCTATCCAAGCGCACGTCACCGCCGAATTCGCGACGTCTGACAGCACCGCGAACACATCGCTGGCCGAACGGACGCGGACCAAAACCATCCGCCGCGACCAGGTCGCCATCATCGAACGCCTGACCCACGAGGCAAGGCAACGAGGCGATGGTGATCGTGTTCGAATCGAAACGATCCCCCTCGAGATGATCATCGCCCCCGGCAGCGATGGTTCATTTCTCGACACGGTGACCCGCCATATGGCACCCCACGGGCCGGGCACGGTTACCGAAGTGTGGGGGCTTAGAGACGCTCCTGGGGCTCCACTCGCTGGAGCGGTCATTGCCTACCGACTCGATGCGCCAGTGGGCGCTGCACCATGAGCGGGCCGGTTCTCATCGCAGGGTTTCACCGAAGTGGGACCTCCGCCGTGGCGCGGGCGTTCCATGCGGCTGGGCTCAACCTTGGGGAGAGGCTCCTCGGAGCGGAACCAGCAAACCCATATGGCCACTTCGAAGACGAAGATGCGATCGCCCTCCATGACGAGTTGCTCGAAGCGGAGGACCTGACCTGGAAGAGCCCCGACGCTCTGGTCGACCGTTCGCAGGCGCTCGATCGAGTGGCGGCATATGCCGCGCAACGGCTTCGGGCAGCCAATGGCGCCTGGGGATTGAAAGACCCCCGCCTGTGTTTGTTCCTTCCCGAGTGGCTTGCGGCGACGCCAGATGCTTCACTCATTTTTGTGATCCGCTCGCCGGGGGCCGCGATCGCATCGCTTCACCGCAGACACATCCAAAGGCATGTCGACACCGGTGGAGTCGATCCGAGTGACCTCGATTTCTGGCGAGACCCCGACCTTGGACTCAAGTTGTGGTGCCACTATCACGAACAGGCGCTTCCCTTCCTGAGAGCACACGGATCCGCGACGGTGATCGAATTCGGCTCGCAGGACACGAACGCGTCGATCACTCGAGCGATTGAAAGGGCCGGATTGTCCGCGGACGAAGCGGTTGTGCTCGACGCTCGACTCGGGCACTCAGATACCTCATGGTTTCATGACCCAGCACTGCTCCATCGAGCCACTGACCTATGGGAAATGATCAACGGCAGCATTCGCTAAACGATCACAAACCCGCTCGCGGATCGCTAAAGCAGCACCGAAAAGAAGCCGACTAATCACCCATGGGCCAGGGGCGCGAGTTTCACATATTGACCGCCGGTTCATCGTCGACAGCCGTTCTGGATGCCGACAAACGGCGGTCCGAGAATGCGGCGCGGAAGATCGTGATCGTCGATCTCGAAAACACGATGTTCGGCGACCACGTGGATTCCTCACAGGACCGCTCCACCGAGATCCTCGCACTCGCGGAGGCCCGTCGGCCCACCGACATGGTCATCGTCGGCTGCAATCCCCATCTCGCCTTCTCTGCGAAAGAGCACTTCCCCCAAGCTCGAATCGTCACCGGTCACGGCAAGGACGGCGCAGATCGCGTGTTGATCGACACCATCGATCTGGCGCATGCAGCGGACCGCTTCGACGAGCTGTGCATCGTCTCGGGCGACCACGCCTTTGCCGAGATAGCCCATGAAGCGCGTCGCGCTGGCCTGCGGGTGCGTGTCGTCGCTCCTCGCTTCGGCCTCAGTTCCGCACTGCGGGTATTCGCCGACACCACCGTCCTCCTCCCAGAAGCCAGTTCGTCGAAAGGACCGGTTCCGCTATGAGCAATACAACGATCACTTATCAGGACACCGAGTCACGAGAACGCCGTCACTTCAAACGAATCGAAGTGCGCAAAAGCGGCGAGTTCGTGTGGTCGAGCAAGCCTCTGATTGGCCGCTCCAAGACGCTGCGAGAGTTTGTGACCACTCAGAACCTGGCCGTAAAAGGCGCGAAGATCATCGTGCCCGGACAGTGGGAATTCAAAGAAGGCGATTTCGGCCGCTTTAAGCTCGCGACCGAGTTCTGCGAGGCGGAGGTTCTGGAAGCAACCTCGAACGGCGCCTCCGCAACACTTCGCCTGGTATTCATCGGGCCAAGTGAGGGGTTTATCGCTGCGGTCGCGCGCGAACAAGCAACTGCCGACGGCGACGACCGATTCGCCTTCGAAAAGCTCTGGTCGTAAGGCAGCTGCGAGCTATCTCGAGTAGATAGTTACTTGCGCCGCTTCTTGGTGGTGTTCATCCTGGCTTCTGCCGCGATCTGCTTTTTGGTTGCGGCCCAGGAGCAGATCGGGCACTGGAGGAGGTCGTGGTAGCGGGCTGGGCAGTATTCACGGCCGAAGAAGATGATCTGCAGGTGCCTGCTGTTCCAGGTGTCTTCGGCGAATACGGCTTTTAGATCGCGTTCGGTCTTCTCGACAGTGGTGCCATTGGAGAGGCCCCAACGATGCCCAAGGCGGTGGATGTGGGTGTCGACGGGGAAGGCAGGCACACCAAAGGCTCCCGCCATCACGACGCTTGCGGTCTTGTGCCCGACCCCGGCGAGCGACTCGAGAAAATCCCAGTCGGGTCGAATCTCGCCTCCATCGTCGAGGATCTGGTACGCCATCTTGGAGAGGTTCTTGGCCTTCGTGGGAGCGAGTCCGATTTCCTTGATCAACCCATGGATCTCGTCTGGGCTGAGCTCGGCCATTTTCTCGGGCGTATCGGCAACGGCGAAAAGCGCCGGCGTGACTTCGTTGACCTTTTTGTCCGTGGTCTGGGCTGACAGGGCTACGGCGACTACGAGCGTGTACGGATCCTTGTGATCGAGGGGAACGGGCGTCTCGGGGTAGAGGTCATCGAGTATCTCGCCGATTCGATCGGCTTTGTCAGCGCGGCGCATCACTCGACACTACCGGCGCATCCACGGTGACCTGGCCCTCAATACCCAGGCCATTTAGCCGATCTTCCTATGAAGACGACTTGGCGTTCGTACGCACTGGCACAAGGAAGTTCTATATGTTGGCCGAACTAGTAGTAGACCTCTCGGATCTTGGCGATTCGATAGGCGATGCATCAGGACGTTCCATCGCCACCCTGCCAAAGCTCTCCAGCCTCGCACGCATGTGGCAGCGTCTGGGGGCAGAGGTCACCACCATCCACCTGGTGGCTCCAGATTTCTCCTCTCGCGATAACTCCCCAATGGCCTTCGATGCGCTCCACACGCAAGCCTGGTGGAAGTCCGAGCAAGTTTTCCTCGAGTCCCATTCGCCCGAGATCTCCTTCGTCCACTACCCCCCGATCGGAAAGGCCGCGGCGGACGCTCTGGTTGTCACCACCGCACTTTCCCGCTCGGACGCCCTCGCTGAGCTACGGACCGATCGACTGATCATCGTCATGTCGAACCGGCCTGGCGTCGCACCTGCGGTGACCCACGCCCAGGGCGTTCCGGTCATGATCGCAGGAACCAGCATTGCCGATCCTGCCCTCGCTCACATCCGTCTCGATCCGGAGTGGTTGCGCCATATGCATGCGCGCCACTCAACGATGGAACTTGACGGGTTGGACCTACGTGCTGGGCGTCCTTGGTGTCGCGATCAGGCAATCTCGACCCCCTACGGCGGCCTCGAGGGGCGTCTGGCAAAGGACTGGTCGGTGTCGGGCTTCGCGAAGTCGATTGCGGTCTTTGATCCAAGTGCGTTCTCGCTCGACGGATCAGACATTTCGTCGGGCACCGCACCGACGCCCGAAGCGCTCGCCACAACGATCGAGCGACTCGGTCTCGGCGAATTGGTTCACATCGACACCATCGACGGCAATAGCCCTCACGTCGACACCACGTCGGTCGCAACCCTGTACCGCTATGCCGCGGACTACCCCGACATGACGATCATCGTTGCTTCAGCACGAGAGACCCTGATATCGGCTACCTCCGACCTTCTGACATACGCGATGGACAATCCGCGACGGTTCCTACGTCTGTGTGTTCTTCAGCGAGAGGTCACCTTCAACGAATCGGTGTACGCAAACGACTTCGCTGCCTGTCGCATGGTGTTGGAGAAGTCGCAAAGCGAGTTGCTCTTCGACACGAGCGTCGTTCCTGACATGGCGCAAGGCAATCGAGCGTCGTTGACGCTCGTCGGTAACCCGGACACGGTTCGTCAAGATGCAGCGCAGTGGCGCAAACAATCACAGCGTCGCCTGTTGATGTTGGGAGCCGACGGACAGGCTGCTGGACCTGCCGATGCTCTGTCCGAAGCGTTCCTTCCGGTCAGTCTCGGCGGTTGCAGCGACTTCACCGCACGCCATCCCCGGCTCCGTCCTGGAGCCATCGTCGAGGGCGTCCGGAGCCTCGACGGGGAGCGTTGGGTAATCGTGTCCGATCCGCTCGAACGCCGCCGCTGGTCCCGAACGCAGCCGTCCGGCGACGAGCCAAGTCGAGAAATCGCCACAGCTGCCTAATGCGAGCGTGCGAATGGCGCCGTTGCGTGCCAGGCTGCATTCATGACCTCGTTGGAGATCGTCGCCCTCGACGTTGCAGGCGCAGAAGTATTCGGCGCTGACCTATCGCAACCGATCGGTGGCGAGGCCGACCAGATCGCCGCCGCATTCGCGTCGTTCGGGCTGCTCGCCTTTCGCGACCAGGTGCTCGATGAGGCGGACCTCGTGCGCGTGGCTTCATCGTTCGGGGCTGCCCGCCCGGGCCACCAGATCGCTTCCCCAGGTCAATGGCACGCAGGCGATACGGGACGCCCAGAGCCGATGACCGGCACGCTCACGGCACTACGTGGCCGGACCGAGGTGCCCGATGCCCGATTCGCCTCCACCTACGTGGCGTTCGACTTCCTTGCGTCGACCACCCGTAAGGCGCTCGAAGGCTTGTTCGCATTGCATGTCACCCACGATCGCTCCGGCCAAACCCGCCACCCGCTCGTGATTCGCCATCCATTGTCGGGCCGTAAAGCGCTCTTCGTAAATCCCACGACGACCGTTGGCATCGAGGGGATGACCGAGGACGCATCATTGCCGCTACTCAATCAGCTCTTCGAGCATGGTCAGAGCCCCGAGTGCGTCGCTACGCTCGCTTGGGAACCCGGAACGGTCATCTTGTGGGACAGCCGAGCGCTGTGGCGTTTCGAGGCCGTCGATACCGATCCCCAACGATTCGTGTCGGTCGAGATTGCCGGGCCTGCCCTCTCACCTGCTGTGCCTCAAGACTCGCCCGCCGATCCGAGCTTGGTGCAGCGCGCGGGAGCGACGCTGGCCGGTGGCATTATCACCGCCGCCATGACCGGTATCGCTGAGGTCATCGAGCCCGAACGGGTGCGCCCCGACGTGGAGATCGTTGCCGAAGCTCCCGATCGTGAACCGATGGATGAAGATCTCGGGTTTGGCGGGCTTCCACCCCTGGAATAGCCGGCTACCAGATCGGACGAAGTGCGGTCGCCACCACCGAAGTGTCCAGCTTGTGCATCTCGGCCATGAGGCGCATGAAGAGGTCTTTGTCGCCAACGTCCAGTCCAGCGTTGACGGCGTACTCAAGGTCCTTGCGCGCCTTGATCGATTCGGCCGCGGAGCCGTTTGGCTGCATAGCGACTACGTCGACCTCGACATGGCCGTCGGTTCCTAGCGCCCCTGTCACGGCTGCCGCGTGGGGTACGAAGATCTGCACGATTCCGGTCTCGTCTTGGAAGGTCCCGACGCAGCCATCCAAGGGGCCGCCTCCGAAGTCGAAGTTGAACCGGCCCTGCAGCGTGGCCTGTACGGAGTCTGCGTTGAAGCGGGCCTGCTGAAGTCCGACAACGGTGTGGGTGGCACCGCGGAGTTCGAAGTGGTCTTGGCGCAGGCCCTCGGCGCGTTGCCAGTGTTCTGGGAAGCGGCTTCGGTCGACCGCCTCAAATCGGCGAGGAGCACCCGTACCGATTGCGTCGTTCAGGTGACGCCGGACGAGGACTTCAAAATTGTGGACATGCAAGCCACCCTGCCGGTCGTCGATGATGTCTCGGTCGAGTGCGGTGCTCAAGATGTCGAACAGCTCCGACAGCCCGAACGCCCACAGACTTACTTCGCTCTCGTCGTGGTAGCTGTGGAAGATTCGACCGCCAGGATGATCGTTGGTCGCCAACTCGATCCAGACCCTCGACTGCGTCCAATCCGCGAGCGGAAAGAGCGCACTTGGAGCTGGCGGGCAATCGAGTGCGCGTCGTTCTTGAGCCTCTGTCAACGGGATGAACCCATGGAGGGCTGGGCGAACCACCGTGCTGGGGTCGTAGGCCAACCAGAACGCTCGGAGTTCAGCTGGCAGTTCCAGTGGTGCGATCGCGCGTTCAATTTCGCCAACCAGACGGGCGGCGCGACCCCGTCGACGCCACGGAGAGACTCGCAGGCCGTAGGGGTGGGCTGAGCGGTTAAAGCGTTCGATCGCTTCATGGAGCAAGATCATCACTGAGGGGTTCGGCGCACGGAACCTTTCCCTTTACCGATCCCCATGAGAAATTGGATACCGGTCAACTCCGAGCGGATTTTTGCCGAAGAATCTGTAAGACTGGACGTAATTCGCTCCTTTTGAAAGGGCATCCCCATGGACGCACGCCACCTCACCGACGTACAGATCGACCGCACCACCTTGCGGGAAATCCCCCGCCGTGAGTGGAAGGCGGCCGCACCGAATCGCGCTCTTCATGGCGTTCTCGCTGGAGCTTGGCTGTTCTTCCTGTGGGCCATCGGCTTGTTCTCCACGCCAGACCCAAACGCTGCCGTTCCCGTGTATTCCGCCGTTGAGGAGCTCCTTCTCTTCGCTCTGCTCGGCACGATCGTCGCTGTTCTGGCCACTGTCGGCCTCGCGCTGATGAACCACCGAGCAACCGCTCGCCTCTCCACGTTCTGTGCACTATCGATGGTCCTTATCGGAACCAGCTGTGGTTTCGCCGGACACGCCATCTCATCGTGGGCCCCAATGGCCGCAATCCCAGCCGCAATCGGCCTGGCCAGCATCGGCATCCTCGGCCGTCGGGCCTAACCACATACCCCACACAACCATTGTTTATGGATGGGGTCAGACCCCGTGGGTAATTAGGCTGGGTTCGATGTTGCCCGGTTTTGCTGATACGTCGTCCACGCCCAACGCACTGCAGGCATAACCACGATCGCAGGGGAGAACGCCACGATCGATGTGGCGAACCATACGAGATGTGGGGCTTCGTCGATACTGCGACCGGGGTCGCCGTACAAGATCCAGGTGAGCGCAAAGTAGGCGGTCCCAAGCCCGAGGGTTGTTCCTACCCGATCGAGCCACGGGCCATCGGCGGCGAGCCGAGACACGCCGAGCAACAGGAACACCAGCACCGCGATCGCCACCACATTTCCTGTGGTGTCAATAATGCGGGTGTCGCCGTTGAAGCGAATGGCTACCTGGAAAGCCGCAAAGGCAGCTGCAGGAAGCAAGAGGGTTGCAGTTGCGAGACGAAACAGGCGCATGTCCTACGTTCTCAGTCAGGAGCTACGGCTAGCTAGGGCCACCGGGACCAGCGTGGGCTGGTCCGTTGTGCTGGTTGTCATCGAAATAGGTCGGAGGTCTCAGGCGGACCCAAGGCGAACCGTTCTACCTTGGCATCTGTCAGGTCATATGACGTCGGACACACATCCACGTCACCCGGTTCGGGGGAAAACTACGCCCTCATCGTCTCTCTCCTTAGGGGCGGTGAGGGCAAGGTCGCGTCTGAGGGTGCACGAGGGAAACCCTCGCAGCTGTCAGCATGGATACATGCTGTGTTTCCCATGGCGACACGGGGCTGTGGTCGTCGCGTTTGGGTTCCTCTTTGCCGCGTGCAGCGGGATCGAGGATCCTCCCGTCGCTGTTGCGGGCGTTACCCAAACCAGTGCCCAATCACCGGACACCACGTTGCTCGCCCCGACCACCGCTGCGCTGACAACTACACCACCGACAACAGCACCACCGACCACGCTGGCAACGTCGACCACGACCGAAGCTCCCGTCGCGGAGACTCCTCGTCTCGGGTCACCTGCTCCGGATTGGATCGGCACCCGGCTCCTCAACCTGCGAGCCGACGGACTGGGCGTCGCCGAACCGACGCCGGTGGAGTTAGTCGACCGCCGATTGTGGACCGTCGATGTGTTGGCTCCTCCACCCGGCTCGGAGTTCGTGGCCTCGCTCACCACTCCCCCACCAGTCGACGTGCTCGAACGCTCGACGTGGCGCCCCGACTGCCCGGTTTCCATCGACGATCTCGCCTACGGCCAGGTGAGCTTCTACGGATTCGATGGCCTCTTTCACACCGGGGAGTTCATTGTCCATCAGGACTTCGCGGAGGGGGTTGTCGAGATCTTCGAGCAGCTCTATGAAGCCCGCTTCCCGATCGAAGAGATGCGCGTGACCACCCAGGCCGACGTTGACGCACCGCGCACCGGAGACGACAACAACACCTCCAGCTTCGTTTGCCGCAACGCGGTCGGTTCAAACAATTGGTCTCGTCATGCCTTTGGGGGTGCGATCGACATCAACCCATTCCATAACCCGTTCCGGCGTGGCGACCTGGTGCTCCCGGAACTCGCTTCGGCCTACGTCGATCGCGGTAACGAGCGGCCAGGCATGGTGACCCCGACGGTCGTTGCACTCTTCGAGGGGATTGGCTGGGGCTGGGGCGGCAACTGGCGGTCAGTAGACGACTGGATGCACTTCTCCGACACCGGCAACTAAGGCCACATGTGGACAACGCGAAGACCGAGGACCGGCGTGGTCAGGCCCCAGGCGATCAACCGGAACGTCGATGTTTTGGAGCGAAGCGAGAAAACTCGGTTAGCGACGACGTCGGTTAGGACCGAGGAGCGGCGTCGTCGACCATGATCCACGTAGAGAGTCGGTCGAGGCGGCTGACCGCGAACCATATGGCCACGAGGCCGACGAGGGCATAGCTCAACAGAACGAAGTCGGTTCGCATCTGGTCGAGGAACAATGCGGTGGTGAGCACTTCGAGAAGAGCCATTGCGCCGACGAAATAGATCACGACCTTCTCCGATACTCGGGCCGCTACCCAGGCGCCGAGGGGTGCGCCCCAGACAACGATAGGTGCGGCGGCGAGCCAGATGCCGAACAGGTCGAAACGCGAGGCGGCCTCTGGCCCGAACGGTACGTCGGCTACCGAAGTGACCAGGTTGTCTTCCAGTCCGATATTAAGCTGACCGTGCAAGAGCCCGAGGATCGCGAGTCCCAAGGTGCTAACGGTGGCCATGGCGACGATGGAGGTTGGGATGGCCACCTTCGGCGTTACTTGGGCGACGAGCACGATGAACACGAACAACATGACGTCGGTCCCCGAACCAGCGAGCGACGAGAAAATGCCGCCGACGAAGGCGAAGGCGAGCATGACCAGCTTGGATCGAGATCCCCAGTCGGGAACGAACTCGTACTTCGATGTCTGTTTTGCCGAAATCCGGACGATCAACGCCACCGCGAAGATGATGAGCGTGAAGGAGACCTTCACATAGGCCGAATCGAGTCGGGAGTCCCAGAACGGTGTCGAGGGGTCGCCGAGCGCGAACAGACCGACATAGAACCCGACGATCCCGCCGCCCACACCGAGTTCGTATGCCTTCCAGTCGATCTTGCGACCGGCGAGCAGGATCGAGATGGAGGCCATGACCATGCCGGTCGCTTGGATGACGAGTGAGAACGAGCGAGCGACCGGCGCCGGGATGGCGAGCACCTTGGTGAAGACGGGGAACGCGACGGCTCCGCCGCCTTGGGGTGTGGACCCAGCGACAAAGCTGCCAAAGACCATGGTCAGCGCGGCCCGCCAGTTGTCGGCGATTCGGTCAACATGGCCGTTTACGAGCACGAAAAAGGCCCATCCAAGGGTGAACAGTGCGGGTAGCCCCCAGACCATTGCTCGCCGCAACGGCGAGTGCGAGTTGGGGCCGTCGTCGGCAGGAACTCCCTCATTTGTTATGAGGGATTGGCTCCCCCCAACTGCCTGTGCCACGGTGCCTCAACTCTAGGGCAGACCTATCCCGGATTCTCCAGATGATGGTTTCTGGAGTAAAACATTCGACAAGTTCTTGCTGGGGGGCGACTGAACGGGGGGCACCATGGCCGGAGATGATCTTTCGGACATGACCGAATCGATGAGCCAGGTGATGAACCTTGGCGGTGACGTCCAGAAGCTGCGCGCCTTCTACAAGGACTGGGCAACGGCCTACGACGACGATGTTGCCAGCCACGGCTATGGACTGCCATCGATGATGGTGCACACCGTCGAGGCGGCGTTAACGGCGCTGGCCGACGCTGACGGTCGGATCGATCGTTCGGCGAAGGTGCTCGACGCGGGATGCGGCACTGGTCTGGTGGGCGCTGCGCTATCCGACGCCGGCTTCGACAATATTCACGGCGTTGACCTCAGCCATGAAATGGCGGAATTGGCCGCCCGCCGAAGCGCATATCAGACGATCCAAAGCGGCGTCGACCTGTCGGTCGAACCAGATGAGTATCTGCAGCGAAGCGCCGACATCGTGACGGTGGGCGGCGTGTTCACGGTTGGGCACGTACCTCCGGGCGCGCTGCGTCACATGGCGAAGCTACCGGTGGTCGGTGGCCTGCTGGTCGTGAGCACACGCCCCGCGTATGTGTCTGACACCGACTTCTGTCCGGTGTTGCAGGAGCTCCTCGACGAAGGGGTGCTACGGCTGCTCGTCCACGAGGAGAACGCGCCGTACACGATGGATAGCAACGGTGATTACTGGGCGTTCGAGGTCAGGTAAGAACGAGATCCGCTGGCAGAGATTCACGGCTGACCATCCGGGCATTCGGAATGTCGTTACTCCATGCTCGCTTCTGCGCGACCGTCATCTCGAACCCGAGGTCGGTCCAGCGCTCGAGGATGCGTCTTTCGATGACCGTCTCGTCGACCCGAAGCATCACCGAGAGGTCGAACAAATCTTCAAGCTCGCGCCACAGGGGCCGGTCCAACAGCAACCAGTTGCCTTCGGTGATCACGGTCATCGCCGAGGCGGGAAGAATGGCCGCGGCGTTGCGGGTGAGTTCGAGCGACCGATCGAACACGGGAATGGCAATGTCGTCATCGACGTCGTGGCGGACTCGCTCGATGAGTGCCCGGTAGCCAGCGACATCGAATGTGTGGGGCGCTCCTTTTCGAGGGCGGTCACCCCGTTCGTCGAGAATGGCATCATCGAGATGGAAGGCATCGAGGCCGACGATCCCGGCGCTCGGCCCGAGCCGGTCGACCAATACGTCAGCGAGGGTCGACTTCCCAGCGGCTGGGGGTCCGGCGATCGCGACGATTCGTCGCGAACCTGGTTGGATTGGCGGTAGGGCCTCGAGAACGCGCTCGACGAAATCGGTCACGTGACTATCTCAGCACATGTGAAGACGGCGGCGAGTGGCTAGTCCCGCAACGCCTTCGCGATTGTGGTGGCGACGACCCGGTCGCTGAGGTATCCGCGGATCTTGTGGTGGTTGTCAGACTCGTTTTCGACCCCGCCGTAGTTCTTGATGACGGGCGTTGTTGGGAAGTTGTTCGAATCCAACGGATTGAGTGCGACAACGTCGCGCTCGTCGAATGCGTTGAACCAGTAGCCGACATTCGGCGGGTGCTCGATGGGTTCGAGAGCCTCGCGAATGACCTGCATCCCAAGGGGCGACCCGATGGTAATGAGCGCCTTAACCGGACAGTTCACGATGCCCGCTTGGCTCAACACTTGATAGGCGACAATCGACCCCATCGAATGCCCGACGACCACCGTGTCTTCGGTCCCGCAATCACTAAAGGCTTGGGCGACGCCGTTGTCGATGTAGCCCTGGACTTCAGGGTCGTGGAGATATTGGGCGACATCTGCCGCCGTTGCCTCGATGAGGCGCGTCCGTGCACGGGGCACATACCGGTCGAGCAACTGCAGGCCTCGATGGAAGAATTCGTTCGAGATCGAAACCGAGAGCCGCTCCCCCAGTGGATCGTTGGGAGGAGTCTGCGTAGCGATCACCTCTTCGGTGACCCCTACCTCGTCGAGGCAGTCTTGAAGCACCGCGCAGGAGAAGTGGGCCGCGTGTTCCTGGAGCGGTAGTCGAACGGTTGCCAGACTGTCGGGCATCTCACTCGTTACATCTCGAAGTGCGTTGCCGTAGTACGGGAAGAGAATGTCCCACTCGTCGATCGGCAATTCCAGATCGGCCTTCTCGAGCCCTTCGCGAAGCGCCGCGACCCACTTCTGGCGCAGCACGAGAGGGTCTTTGTCCTGCTGGGATCGACCGTGGAGGAATACGAGCTTCACACTTGAACAACGTAGTCATCGCGGACACAAATTCCGGGGTTTTGCCCTCACTCCCAGAGGTGAACTCCGGAGGATCGTCTGGTTGACTGAACGGATGCTCATCTCGATCAGTAGCCCAGGCGCGCAAGGCGAAGACCTTGGTTTCTTGCTGCATAAGCACCCGGAGCGGGTGCGGTCGGTGAGCGTGGGCAACGGGCGGGCGCACGTGTTCTATCCCGAAGCGTCGCCGCAGCGCACCACGGCCACGTTGTTGGTCGAGGTCGATCCCCGCTATTTCCGCCCAACCGAGGTGGAGCAGTTGCTGG
>CAZLWE010000007.1:27031-89848 GCA_964562985.1 uncultured Acidimicrobiales bacterium | reverse complement strand
GGCCGAGGTACGTGTTGTCAGCGGTCTCAGGCAATAGCCGATTAATCATGCTGAGCCTTTCTTATCTCATCACGAGCGAACCTAGAGACGCCGCCTCAAGGCCAGATCGGAAAATCCTCAGAAATTCCTGGGAACGAGTTCCGTATCGGGAACTATGCCGGCTCTCAGGATTCTCCCAGAATTGTCTGGTTGAATGGCGGTGTGAGTCAGGCCGTCGCAGAACAGCAACGTATTCTCGTCGTTGATGACGAGGAGTACCTGACCGACCTGTTGTCGACATCCCTTCGATTTCAGGGCTTCGATGTGGCGATCGCTGCCAACGGCTTTACGGCGCTTTCCGTTGCTGATTCTTTTGATCCTGACCTCATCTTGCTCGATGTGAGGATGCCCGATATCGACGGCATCGAGGTGTGCCGCCGGCTGCGCTCAGCCGACAACCCGGTGCCGGTCATCTTTTTGACCGCGCGTGATACCAAAGCCGACTTGCTTTCGGGCTTCGCAACCGGGGGCGATGACTACATCACGAAGCCTTTCAGTCTTGAGGAGGTGATTGTCCGAATACGGGCTGTACTCAAACGGGCTACTACGAGTGCCGAAGATGAACCAGTTCTCGAGTACGCCGACCTCGTGATGAACGAAGCGACGTATGCGGTTACTCGAGCTGGCGAAGAGATCGATTTGTCGCCCACCGAATGGCGGCTGCTGCGCTATCTACTGGCAAACGCCGAGCGGGTGCTCTCCAAACAGCAGATCCTCAGCTTCGTCTGGAACTACGACTACGGCGGGGAAGTCGGGTCGGTCGAGACCTACATCAGCTACCTGCGCAAGAAGATCGACAATGATCGTGAGCCGTTGATTCACACCATCCGCGGCGTCGGATACACACTGCGGAGCAGGAAGTAGTGACCAGGCGTCGGGCCTTTGTGCTCATGCTCGCAGTACTCGTCCTCGTGTTCATTACGGGAGCGGTCATCGGAGTGTTCGCCACCCGTGCCAGTCTGCTGAACGATATCGACGATCAGCTTCATGTCTCGGCAGAGAGTATCGGCACCCTTTTCTCGACTTTTCCGGCCGAATTCCAAGAGTTTGCGGTGGAGAGCGAAGGTCAGCGAGCAGTCATTTTCCTTGACGCCGACGGGGAGACCCTCATCGACAGGGGGGCCAGCCGCGACACGCAACAACTCGGCCGACCCGATATCTCCACCGAGGAAATTCTGGCCCGACCGGGCGAGACGTTTATCGCCGACGCGGTTGGGGGTGAGGAGCCGTTTCGTGTCTTCGTTAGCCCTCTCGACGACGGCAGCGGACACTTAGTGCTCGCACAACCACTCGATGAGCTCAGACAGGCACTGAGTACGTTGATCCGCACGTTCGCCGCCACGCTGTTGGGCGTGGTTACGGTCCTCGGCCTTATGTTCTCGTGGCTGGCGCGCAGGACACTCGAGCCCTACGACGAGATCGTCGACACCGCTGATGCGATTGTGGACGGCGACCTTGACCGGCGTGTGAGTACAGGCCATCTCGACCCTGACGTGCAAGGGTTGGTCGGCTCCATCAACAGGATGCTCGATCAGAACCAAGAAGCGTTGGCGGCGCGAACCGAGGCCGAGGCGAGGGTTACACAGTTCGCCGCCGAAGCATCTCACGAGTTGCGTACGCCGTTGGCAAGCATCGCGGGCTATTCCGAGGTGTACCTGAGCGGAGCATCCACCGACCCTGAATCGGTCGACAAGCAAATGACGAGAATCAACGGTGAGGCCACTCGTCTCGGTCGATTGGTCGAGTCCATGCTGACGATCACGCGCCTCGACAACGAGGTTGCTCTGGACACCGGGCCTGTGGACCTGGTCGAGGTGGCGGGTATCGCCATCGCCGACGCAACCCTTAGCTCGTCAGACTGTGAGTCATCTATCGAGCTACGTGCCAGAAATGAGTCACTAGTCGTGAACGGCGACCAAGACTCGCTCTACCAAGTGTTCGCCAACCTTTTGGCGAACGGCCAGGTGCACGCGCCCGGAGCCGATGTCGTCGTAACCCTCGGACTAAATGGCAGCGATGCAATCGTGACGGTGTCCGACAACGGCCTCGGCATGCCACCACACGTTGCCGACAACGCATTCGATCGCTTCTATCGGGGCAGCCCAACGAGCGACTCGGGCACCCGCACGACCGGCCTGGGTCTGTCGATAGCGGCCGACATCGTCAAGGCCCACGACGGAACCATCGACCTCATCACCGATCAAGGCGAAGGCGCAACCTTCAACATCCGGCTTCCGCTTTCGATCAAGGAGGCATGAAGTCGACGGTTGCAACCGACTGCTGACGGACGTGCTGTCACAGGCGCTCGCAAGAATCAGCGCATGGCAATCTGTAGAGACTGTGACCAAGACATGTTGCTGCCGTCGACTGGGACAGCATCGACAGATGGGTGTCATACAAGCTATCATGACTGTATGACAATGCTCAGTTTCAGGGTCGACGACAACGACGCCGACGAAGTGCAACGCTGGGCCGACGCGCTCGGTGTCGACCGTTCCGAGCTACTGCGAGACGCTCTGCGCCGCCGTCTCAATCAACTTGCATCAGAAGGTGATGACGAACGTTGGACCAGCACACCACTCGACGACGGCGAGCAAGCTCTCGCCGAGATTGCCGACTGGGGGCCTGCAGATGACTGGTCAGATTGGGCACCCGATGCAACGCGGTGAGATCTGGTTCGCCGCTACACCTGGCGGCGACCGGCCTGTGCTCGTCCTTACCCGAGACCCTGTCGCCGACCGCATCGGCTCGGTCGTTGTTGCAGCACTCACGCGGACTCAACGAGGGCTCGTCTCCGAGCTTGCGTTGACAACGGCCGACGGCGTCCCAACCAACAGCGTTGTGAACTTCGACAACATCCACACGATTCCGAAACCGACATTCCGCCGGAAGGTGGCCACGCTCTCCCCAGCCCGCATTGCCGATATGTGTCGAACACTTCAAGCGGCAACTGGCTGCTGATACATGCCAATCGACACAAAGCGGTCCCGCGGGACCGCGACTACCAGGCGGCCTCAAACGAGTTTCGTGCGGCCATCACGTCAGGCCCTTTGCGGGTAATCGGTCCGTGACCCTTCCCTACCGGGTACCCAATCGGAACCATACCCACGGTCGCCCAGTCGGCGGGGATGTCGAGCAGCTCTTTGACATCGTCTTCGCTAAAGCAATGCAGTGTGGTGAGGGTGCAGCCAATGCCTTCTTCTACGCAGGCGAGCATGGCGTTCTGGACAGCCGGATACACCGATCCCCCACCGACCATGCTGATGCGGTCGAGCTTTGCGTCGGTAATCGCCATGGCCTTCGGGTTTGCGCAGAACATGAGAATGGCCGGTGCCTCGTGGAGGTGATCGGCCAAGTAATCGCCCGCTTTGACCACCCGTTTGCCAGCTTCGGCTGCAGCCTCGGGTTCGCCTTCAAGTCGCCTCAGCATTCCGTCTCGGTATCGAGCCCACAGCGGATGGTAGATCTCTTTGAGGCCCGCCTTCTTCTCGTCGTTTGTTACGACGATCACCTTCCACGGCTGGGTGTTGCCGCCGGTCGGTGCCCAGCATGCTGCTTGCAAGATGCGCTCGAGCACCTCGTCGGGAATCGGGCCGGTCTTCAATCTGCGCACGGCTCGCAGCGTGCTCATTGCGTCGTGTAGTTCCATTGCTATCGGCCTTTGAAGTTGGGTTCGCGCTTCTCGGCTATTGCGGCGAGCGCCTCGGGGTGGTCTTCACTTTGGAAGGTGAGCAGTTCTAGGGCAGTCGCTGTATCGAATGCGGTGTTGGCAGCGTCTTTCAGCAGCTTGTTCACAGCAACCTTGGTGTACTGCACAGCCAGCGGCGCCTTCGCTGCGAGCTTGGTTGCATAGGCAATTGCATCATCGACAACTTCGTCATTGGACGAAACGAAGTTGATCAAACCAATGCGGTGCGCTTCGGCGGCATTGATTGGGTCGCCGGTCAACAGGTATTGCTTCGCCAGCGCAGGGCCAACAGCGAGCGGCCAAATGATCGTGCCACCGTCGCCGGCCACGATTCCGACGCTGACATGTGGGTCGCTAATGATTGCCGATTCGGCAACGAAGATGATGTCGCACAGCAGGCCAATGGATGCGCCTAGGCCAACTGCGTGTCCGTTGATGGCAGCGACGACGGGCACCTGAATGTCGAGCATGTCCCAGATGAGGTTCTTCGCTTCTTGGCGAAGGTCCTCGAGTTTCCCAGGTGCTTGCAGTGTGGGGAACCAGTCGAAGTCGCCGCCAGCGGAGAACGCTTTGCCTACGCCGGTCAGCACGATGCAGCGGGCCTCGCGTTCTTCTTTGAGGACGACCATGAGCTTCGTGAGCTCACGATGAAGTTGTGCGTCGACGGCGTTCAGATCGCTGTCAGGGCGATCGATCGTCACCTTGAGCACATGGCCGTCCAAGCGCTCGAAGTTGATGTATTCGAACTGGTCGAAACTGTTCGTCATGATTTGGCTCCAGATTGCGGTTTTGGTTCACGGGGCAGGCCAAGGAGGCGCTCGCCGATGATGTTTCTTTGGATCTCGGAGGTGCCGCCACCGATCGTAAGGGCGCGGCTGAACAGGAACGCCCAATGCCATGGGTCGGTTTCTTCGGACTCTTCGCTCTGCAGGCCCACCATGCCTTCGGGGCCGAGCAGGTCGACGAGCAGTTCCAGAATGTTCTGATTATTGATGTCGACCTTCGCCTTGCGGATGGAGGCGAACGGCGAGGGATCGTCACTGCGAACGATGGCGTCGACGATTTTCTGGGTCAGGAGTTCGTTGATGAACCCCTCGATGTAGACCTTCGTCGCTCGCTCTCGTGTGACCGGGTGATCTCCAGCACCCCGTCGTTTGATCTCCTCCATGCATTCGGCGAACGTTGGCCCCTTCCCCCACAGCAAGCCGCCCTCACTCAGGCCAGGAGTCTGACATCTCAGTGATGGCCCGGCCGACAAGCGGGCGATGTCGTTGCTGGTCCTGCTTCAGGGGATCCACAATCCGGTGATTATGAAGAAGCGCATCGACCCGGTGCTCGCAGACGACTTACATCGCGCAATGTTTGCCGTCGTTGGCCCGCGTTAGCGCCTACGCTCCGCTCTGCGGATTTTGGTTGGCCCCAAGCTTTGCGCTGGCGACGTTTCGACCGCGCAGGCGAGAAACTCGGTTAGAGAGGAAGTCCGCCAGGAATGACGAACGGCGGCCATTGACTGGCTCGGAGGGTGGCTCGTACTGTTGTTGTATGGCGATGGCGATAGAGCACTCAACCGTGGTTGACGAATCTGATGCCGTCGCGGAGCCAGAGGCATCGACGAAGACGTTCGGCTTCCTAGACGTCGCTACTTTCCTGTGGCTCGCAATCACCGTCATCTGGACGGTCGCCTTCTTCCTCCCGAGTTTGTTCAACGCCCGCTCGGTGCTCGTGACCTTCGCCGAAGAGCTGGGGCGCACCCCTACTGACGACGACTACTTCTCTTCAGAGGAACTGCGGGGCGCCTTCTGCGGACACGGGTTCCGAGGGGAAGAAGTCAATGCGACTTTCGCGAACATGATCGTCCTCTTCCTTGGTGGCTTGCCGATTTACGCAGCCGGAGGCATTCTCGCCATCACCAACCTCCAACGGTGGGACCGCCTTCGCTCTCGCAAGTTCCTCATTGCGATGGTCGCCGTCGTTGCGGTCCAGGTCGGATTGATGGTCGGCTTCCTCGACACGATCGACCTCGCCACCTCCCTGGGCGACTAGCCACCGTCGATTCCCTCCGAAATTTGCGCGCTGGACGGCAAATAGTGCCATTAAGCGCGCAAATTTGGGAGAGAAGGCCTTCCCCACGTCATGCGGACCAAGGCCGGAGATTCCTTCGCCGACCGAAGGTTCCTCCGATACCGATTTCTGATCGATGGTGAAGAGCACGAGATCGACGCGTTTGTCGGCCGTATGCCAAAGACACAACATCGCCTAGCCGAGCGGCTCGCAAAGTTTGTGCCGATGGAAGAGATCAACCACGCCCCGCCGGCCTAGCGATCACGCCGCGCCTTCGCTGGGGAACGCCACATCGCCAGGCGTCCCGCCTGGGTCGTCGAGGTTCAACAGTGAGACACCGCCATGCCTAGGCTGAATTGGTGACCAGCCCTCAAGATGGCGATCAAAAACCTGGTGAAGCCGAGCGCGAGCGCTTCGGCGGGTTGACCGACCGAATCCCGGCCGCGTTTGTCGACGTCGTGCTGTCGAACCTCAGCTTCCTCGGCGTGCTGAGCGTGAGCGGGGGCCGGAGTAGCCCGTTCGCTTTTGCCATTGCGGTGATCGTGGTCTTCGGCGGACTGATCACCATGACCGCCGTTCTCGGTTTCACTCCGGGCAAGTTCTTCTACAAGCTGCGGATCACCAATGCCGACGCCACCACGACGCCGCCGAGTTGGGCAGCAGCAACCGGGCGTACCGTCACAAACCTGATCGGCCTTATCCCCGTGGTGGGCATCGTGTTCCAGGTGCTCAACATCATCTTGATCTACGTGGACGACGAACGGCGCAGCCTTTTCGATCGCGTCGGACGCACCCGCATCGTGAAGACGAGCGAGCTTCCCACCTAGGGCAATCGGACAGCATGTGGAACCTGTCCGTGGTTTTGGCCAGCATCGGGCCTACCTCAGCCAGGCGGCCGTTTCGGCATCGGCCTCGAAGAGTTGACCGCCGGACTCTGGCGCGTCGACGGGAGCCCCTCGAAGCGAGCCATCCTCGTGGACGAACAGAATCCAGCCATCGTGCACATCGAGGTCAATCACCGGCGATTCCGATGACAGCATCGCCGTCAAGCCGGCTACCTCTGAAAGCGAATCGGGATCGAGCAACACCACGTCGTCTTGTGTAGCAGCGACGATCACATCGTTTAGCGAGTCGTAGTCGAACATCACAATGTTGGTCGTCGAACGTGCGAGCGTCGCACCCTCACTGTCGATCACGATCAGGCTGTCGTCGACGTCGACCACGGTGATGCGTTCGTCGGGCAACAGCACTGGTTGAAACGGCAGGCCGTCGTCGCGAACGAGGAGGTCGGGGCCGGGCTCGACCACCCCTACTCCGTTCTCGTAGGCGAGCACGGCGCCGAGATTGTTCGGGGTCACGGTTGAGCCACCGCCGACGTATCGAGAACCATCCACACTCGCCGACGGGAACCGGACGGTGAATGGGAAGAATTCGACCGTGCCGTCGTCCAGGTCGAGGAGTAACTGACGGCCGTCGGCCGGTTGGCAGCACACCCCGACGAAGGCCTGACGGGAGTCGATCGGTTCGATCGACTCGACGAAGCGGGAGGTGTCACCGCGGAACGCATCGAGCAGATCGATGGTGTGCTCCTCGCGAGACGCGTCTGACACGATCACGATCTCGGTTTGGCCGCGCACGTAGACGAAGCCGGGCGGATCCGCACTGGAGGACAAGCCATTCGACGAACCGCCGGGAAAGGCGATCGCACTCAATCCGACGAGCACCGCTGCGATGAACGCAAGGAACCCGACGCGTGCGGCCATGTCAGGAGAGTAGGTGGGCGTGAGCGACGATGCGATCGCAGGCCTCGCCAAACCGATCGTCGTCGACGGTTAACGACACCCGAACCCAATCGGAGACAGTGGCGCCAAAGGACGCGCCGGGCATCACCGCAACGCCGCCGTTCGCGAGGAGGTCATAGGCGTAGGCCTTCCCACCCATTCCCGTACTCGAGACGTCGACCATGGCGAACATGCCCGCTTCCGGCACCCGAACGCGAAGGTCTGTTTCACTATGTAGCCGATCGGCCAGCATTCTGGCGCGGGCGCCGAATCGCTCGATCATGCCGCCAACGACCGAAGACCCGTGACGTACTGCATGGGCGGTGGCGTCGGCGATGAAGGGCTGATTGCCGAACAGGATCGCCTCGGCGTAGGGCACCACCCGATCGATGAAGTCTCGGGGGCCAACGCACCAACCGCTGCGAAAGCCCGGCGCTGCGTGCGACTTGGAGATCGAGGAAACCACGATGACCCGGTCAGCCACATGAGCGACACTGAGCGGTGAGTGGAAACTGACGCCGTCGGATACGAAGTCGCCGTACACCTCGTCGGAAATGATCCATAGGTCGTGGCGAAAAGCAACGTCGCACAGCGCTGCCACGTCGTCTTCGGTGAGCACGGCTCCGGTGGGGTTGTGCGGCGTGGTTATGAGGACGGCCGAGGTGGCTGGTGTTACCGCAGCCTCGACCGCTGCGGCGTTCAAACGAAACCCGCTCTCGGGGTCGAGCGGCACCGGCACCAATTCTGCGCCGGTGCCGGCGACGACGTGGGCGTAGGTGGCATACATCGGGTCACCGACGATGACTTCGCACCCTTCTTCGGCGACGCCCATCATGGCGACGAATAGCGCCGCTTGTGTGCCGGGTAGACATAGCGCTTGAGAGGGTTCGATGGAGCGCCCGGAGCGCGCCGAATAGTGTTCTGCTACGGCCTGTCGCAAGCCCTGCTCGCCACGACCTTCGGAGTAGCCGATCCTGCCAGCCTCGAGCGCGACCACGGCGTCACGAATGAGCGACTCGGGAGCGTCCGCGTCGGGCTCGCCAACCGTGAGATCCACGACGTCGACACCAGCCTGGATCAGCTCGCACGCCCGGTCGTGAACCGCCCAGTTGTCGCTCCCGCTGCCATGGAGTCGAGCCATACGGCCGGTCTGTTTCATTGGTACAAAGTACGTCAATTCGCGCATGGCGCAGTAGGTCGAACGGCACCCACGGGCACCATTTAAAGAGGTTCGCAAAATCCGATTGGCATAGGTGGACCTTGAAGGACCAGCTGAATCGGAAACGTCGGTTGGCCCGCGCGCGGGACGGATTCTTCGAAAGATCGGAATTGGACCACGGCTCTCGCTCTTTGCGCTGATCCCGATCATCGCTCTACTCGTAGTGATTGGACTGCTCGCGGTCGACGATGTTCGCCAGGTTCGCGACCTCCATACCTATGCGAACGATACGGCGGAGATTGGTGAGCTGATCGCACTGCGTGCCGCAGTCCAAGAAGAACGTCATCTTCTCGTCGACCCGTCGTTGGACAACGGTGACTTCGAAGCGCTGAGTGCAAGCTTCGCGAGCCCGATCGAAGAAGCGCTTCGCATGCGGTCGGCGATCGACGTAGTGCAGGTGCTGCCCGAGGCTCGTCGTCTTCGTACCGGCGGTGAAGTGGTCGAGGCGGCTGCGGAGTACACCACGATCGTCGACGAACTCGATCGCGTCATCTTCGAGCAACTCACACAAGCGCCGTCCGGCGACGCCGACCTCAAGGCGGCTGCACACATCGACTTGCTCGCGAGCATCGAGTCGTTTCTCCAAGAGGACTTGGAGCTATTCGTCGGAGACGCAAACCCGGTAGCCATCGTTCGCCACCGCGAGGCCGGAGCACAGGGATTAGCTCGCTTCCGTGGAAATGCCTCCACTGAGGGGTCCGCTGCCCTCGCCGACTTGCAATCTCTACCCGAGTGGGAGCTGCTGGCGGACGAGCTGCCCAATACGTTCACCTCGGAGTTCCATGCGGAGCCTGGCGCACTCGATGCATGGCGCGACGCGGCCACCGTTCGACGAGCGGCCCTTACGGACCTTGCCGGAAACGAGCTCGATCGGAGCCACGATTTCATCATCGACCTCCGTAACGCGGAGATCTCACAACTCGGGACCCTCGCCGCGGTCATTGGCGCGATCCTTCTCATCACGATGGTCGGAATGGCTCTGCTTCGCCGCTCGATTGTTCAGCCGTTGTCGGCACTCACCGTGCAGGCTCGCAAGTTGTCCCGTGGCGAAGTCTCCGCTGTCGATGATCCTGCCCGCGATGAGATTGCGTTGGTCGCCAGCGCGTTCTCGAACATGTCTGGAACGGTCGATCACCTCTTCGGCGATATCGACCGAATCACCAAAGCCGTCCACCTCGGCGACCATGCTGAACGGATCGACACCGACCCGCTCGAAGGCGATTGGGAACGCCTCGCCGACACGATGAACACGACGCTCGCCACCAGCGCAGCGCATCACGAAGTGACAAGCGAGGAACTCGAACGTCGCATGGTGGTCACCGACATCACCAGCGCAGCCATGGCTGAAGACGACATCGTCGATCTCGCGAGCCGAGTCTTGCACCACCTACCCAAAGCACTCGCTGGGTCGCACGCGCACATTCATCAACATCCGAGTGGCCCTCCGACCGTGGATCTCGGCGTGGAACTCGAACCGCCCTTCTCGGCACTTGAAATCCCTACCAGCGCAGATCACGCCAAGGAAATCCTCATCGGCAAGAACCACGGTGTGGCTTCCTTGATCGAATTTGCCGACGGGCCGCCGGTCGTTCTCACCTTGATGTTCGGCGACTCAAATCCAATCCGGGTCGCGCCGCTTATCTCTCTGGTTGAGACATCGAGTCAGATCTTGTCGCAGGTGCATCGACGTCGGTCAGCCGAGCAAGATGCCTCGCACAACCTCGAACACGATCACACCACGGGCTTGGCCAATATTGCTCACCTGCACCGTTGGTTCGACACGGCTCCGACCCCTCGTAATGGTTGGACCACGGTGGGCGTAACTCCTCAGCTGTCCGATCTCCATGGAGCTTCGGGGCGTGGGGCACGAGACCTCGCGCTTCGCTCGATTGGTGATGAACTCGATGGCCTCGTACGCACGATGGCAACCGCCCAGGGCATCGATGCCCGACTCGTGCGTCTGGGAGACCCCGAGTTCGTTGCGGTGGTGCCGACGGACTTCGGTGAACGTCTCGCAACCGCCTTCGCTAGCCGCTTCAGCGAACCCATTACCACCGAGGATATTGAGCTCACCATCGACGCAACGATCGGCCTCGCCGATATCGACCCCCAACAAAACGATCTCACCGAGGCCCTCACGAACCTGTCAGCAGCAGTTCGACGCGGACAGCATCGCATCACGGAGATCGTGCCGTTCGAAACCCGCTATAGAGACGATGTGCGGCGCCGCACCCAACTTCTCAGTTGGCTCGAAACCGCTATCCAGGACCGCGATCTGGAGGTCCATCTCCAACCGATCGTCAATGCCGATTCCATCGTCACCGAAGGATACGAGTGCCTCGTTCGCGGAAATCTCGACGGCACGCCCGTATCTCCGGGAGAGTTCATCCCCCTTGCCGAGGAAGCGGGCTTCATCGCGGCGATCGGCGAGTTCGTGCTCCAGGAAGCATGCGCTGCGTTGCCGTTCCTTCCCGGAAACGATCCATACGTCTCCGTCAATATTTCGCCTCACGAGCTCTCCGAGGAGGATCTCATCGGCCGGATCGAACGAGTCCTCGAGGCTTCTCGGGTTGACCGCACCCGTGTGGTGTTTGAGGTGACCGAGGGTGTGGAGACTTCAGCAGATGATGCAAAGCGCCTCGTCGAGCTGCGTGAGGTCGGCGTGAAGATCGCCATCGATGACTTCGGGTCTGGGCATGCGAACCTGTCGTACCTGAGTTCGTTGCCGGCCCAAATCCTGAAGCTCGATCGTGCCCTCGTAACGCCGATCGTGGAGGACGAAGGCGCGGCCAGCGTGGTGCTCAAGGCCATCGAGATGGCCCATCAACTCGGAATGACCGTGGTAGGCGAAGGCGTCGAAACTAACGAGGAACTCGACGCGCTCCGCCGCATGCGCTGCGATCGAATTCAAGGTTGGTTCACCGGTCGACCGGCGCCGCTGGATTCCTTCATCGAGGTCGCACCACGCCACGACGCCAGTCGCGCCGAAGCCGCATAGAGCAAGGGTCCATCGACGGACCCGTCACAACGAGCGGACTTGTAGTTATTTCTCGGCGGATTCAACGCGCAGAACTAACCGCCGGGTAGCTCCGGCTTGTAAGTTTGCGGCCATGCCAAAGCGTCTTTCGCCGCGACAGCTGATTCTCGCAATCGGCGTCGCAGTCGCCATCTTCACCGCACTTTCGGGCCTCGCTGCCGAGATCTTCGAGTTCAAGAGCGATGACCCTGTGTCGCGCACCGTGTTCGCGAATATCCCCGGCCCCATCGTGTTCGCCTTTTACATCACACTGCCTCTGATCATCGTGTACGGCGCATGGGTGTTTTCGCTTCGGGTCAAGAATTGGGAGCGTGGTGGCCCAGACAACCGCACCACCACCAAGAAGAACGCAAAGAAGCGGGCCAAGAGTCTTCGCCAAGGCCTCTACATGCAGACCCTGTTGCGCGAGCCCGGCGCCGGGATCATGCACTCGATGATGTACTTCAGCTTCGTGGTACTGCTCGGCGTGACCACCACTCTGGAGATCGACCACCAGGTTCCCGAGGCGCTGAAGTTCCTCGAAGGCGGCACGTATCAAGTCTTTGCGTTCATCGGCGACTTTGCCGGCTTGTTCTTCACGATCTCGATCGTGTGGGCGATCCTTCGCCGCTATGGCCCACGAGCGTTCCGGCCATACCGCATTCGCATCAAGTCCAAGCCCGAACACGCGATGATCCTCGGCACCTTCCTCGCGATCTCCATTACGGGCTACGGCGCCGAAGCATTCCGCATCGCTCTCGACGGCACGCCAGACTTCGAGCAGGCGAGCTTCATTGGTTACCCGCTCGCAACCCTCGTCGATGGTTCGGGTTCGATCGCTGGCTGGCACCAGGCCTGGTGGCTCGCTCACGTCTTCTCGTTCGTCGTGTTCCTCGTGCTCCTGCCCACCACGATGCTTCGCCACATCTTCACCTCGCCGCTCAACATGTACCTGAGCGAGAAGGACCGCCCGAAGGGCGCGATGAAGGAAATGCCGAACCTGCTCGAAACCGATCTTGAGTCGTTCGGCGTGGCCAAGATCGAAGAGTTCACCTGGAAGCAACTCCTCGATACCGACGCCTGCACCATGTGCGGCCGTTGCACAAGCGTGTGCCCAGCACATGCAACCGGCAAGCCGCTCGATCCGCGCGAGATCGTGCTCAAGACCGGCGAGGTCATGGCCCTAACCGGATCACCTCAGGTCTCTCCTCCCCTGTCCGTTGATGCCGAGGTCCCCGTCCCGTCGAACTGGATGTTCGACCGGGTGACCAGTGAAGAACTCTGGGCGTGCACCTCGTGTCGTGCGTGCGACGAGATCTGCCCGGTAGAGATCGAGATCCTCGACAAGATCCTCGACATGCGCCGCTACCTGTCGCTGATGGAGTCGGACTTCCCGAGCGAGTTGGGCCAGGCCTATCGCGGCATGGAAAATCAGATGAACCCATGGGGCCTCGGCCAGGGCGAACGCGCCGACTGGGCCAAGGACGCCGACGTCACGGTCATCGATGGCACCGATCCACTCGAAGCCGAGTACCTCTACTGGGTTGGTTGCGCCGGTTCTTTCGACGACAAGAACAAGAAGGTCAGCCAGGCGCTATCGAAGCTGCTCAATCGAGCCAATGTGAGCTTCGCCATTCTCGGCCCGGCGGAGAACTGCACCGGCGACTCCGCTCGCCGCACCGGCAACGAGTACATCTTCCAGCTGCTCGCCATGCAAAACATCGAGACGCTCAACAACATGGGCGTCAAGAAGATCATCACGCAGTGCCCGCACTGCTTCAACACCCTCGCAAACGAATACCCGCAACTCGGCGGCCATTACGAAGTGATTCACCACAGCGAGTTCCTCGAAGACCTGATCGAGGACGGCCGGCTCGACATGCGCAACGCGTCGCTCGACGAGCGCGTCGTCTACCACGACGCCTGCTACCTCGGACGACACAACGACGTCTACCTCGCACCGCGCAAGGTCATCGGTTCACTCGGAGGTGTCCAGGTACTCGAAGCCGAGAAGAACGGCACCAAGTCGATGTGCTGTGGTGCAGGCGGCGGCCGCTTTTGGATGGAAGAGGACACCGGCAAGAACGTCAACGTCGAGCGCTCGCAACAGCTGCTCGCCACCGGAGCGAGCCGCATCGCCACGGCATGCCCGTTCTGTTACGTCATGATCGACGACGGCGTGAAGGGTGAGGGTGTCGAAGACGACCAGGTCGTCGTCGCCGACATCGCGATCCACATGCTCGAAGCGCTCGAGCGCGGCGACGCACTGGCGGAGCGTCAGGCACTGACTCCACTGGTTGAGTCACCCGTGTCGATTACGTCGAGCCCGGTGAGGCCAGCTGGCGAGATCGCCGCGGCTGCAGCGCCAGTCGCGGTTCTCGAAGCTGGCGACGCTGTTGCGGCGGACGCTCCAGAGGTCGAGATCGAGATCATCGATGCCAAGACGGAGACTCCAGATACCGAGGTAGTCGAAGAAGCCGAAGCCGGTGACGATATCGAGGTAGTCGAAGAAGAAGCTGCTGCAGAAGGAGCCGAAACCACCGAGGCCGAGGTTGTCGAAGCGGAAGCATCCGACGCCGAAGAGGACGCCTCCGCCGAGGCAGCCCAAGCAGTAGCTCCCGCGGCAGCGAGTGCCGTCGCTGCAGGTTCGGGCGAGGTCGACTCCACCGATTCGGCCGCGTGGCGAACGGTGGAACCCGACGACCTGAAGGTCATCAAGGGAATTGGACCGAAGCTCGAGTCGCTGCTGCATGAGATCGGGGTTCGCACCTACGAACAGATCGCCGCCTTCCCCGCCGATTACATCGAACAGCTCGACGACTTCTTGTCGTTCACCGGACGCATCAACCGCGACAACTGGGTAGGCCAAGCCGCCGAGCTCGCACAGACCCGCCCAGCAAAGACGTCGGCGCTGCCGCCCATCCCCGACGACACCCCAGACAACGCCACCGCCCAGTAGCGCTACCGAGGACCCACGGCACGAATAGCTTGGGTCTCGTACGCCTCAAGCACCACCACCAGTTGGCCGATAAGGCGAACATGCTGAAAGTCCTGTTTTGGAACCTGGCTCTGGAACCCTTTGATGCCGACATCATCGATGGTGTGCCCACCCATTCAGCGACCTATATCGCTGGCAACGGTGTCCCGGTCACCCTTACGTGGACCTACCTCTATGGCGCGTCCTCGTTGGACTTTGGAGTAATCGGCAAGACGTTGCTCATCGACGATGGGCCCTCGCTCGCTGCTCTCGACACGACGCTAGAAACATTTGGCTTGTGGGAGCATCGAGACGACATCTTGGGGTTCACGCAAACCATCCAAACCTTCGTCTAGCGCCCGACCCTATTGGTCAGCCGCGGCTACCAGAGGTGAGCGACGGTTAGGGCGCCTGCAGTTGCGAGGACGCGGGACTCGACCGGGACGGCTCCGGGCGCAAGAGTGGCTTGCTCGTGGGACACGATCTTGCCGGTAAAGCCCTTGCCCCGGATCTGGCTGACCACTTCGCCGATGGCCTCGGCAGGGATGAAGAGGAACACCACCGTGGCCTCGCCGAGATCGAAGGTGGCTGCGTCCGCGTGGACGACGGTGGCCTGGGCATCGGCACCGAGTTCGTCGGCGATATTGGCCCGCGCTCGTTTGACCAGGCGCTCGTCGGTTTCGACGCCGGTCACCCGGCAGCCGGTGTGCCGAGCCGCTTCGATGACCACGCGGCCCTCGCCGCAGCCCAAGTCGACGAGATGATCATCGGGGCCAACGTCGGCGAGCTCCAGCAACGCGGCGATCAGCTCGCGGGGTGTGCTGAGGATCGGGCCGAGCGAGCGCGTCCGTTCGGGTAGGCGCCCGGTTCGTTCCGCGAGCAACCGCACCGGGCGCACCAACGAATACAGCGGCCACAGCTTCTCTGGCAGCGCCACCACGCTCATGTCTCGCAGTGTTGGGCGGAGCACCGCCGGTACCCCCATGTAGGGCGCGTCGTCCCAGACCAGCTCCAGAGTGATCGGCTCGTTCTCAAGGTGGACCAGCGTGACTCGATCAACGGCTCGGTAGAGGGCGACCTCGGCGGTGCCATCGAGATCGTGCCAGGTGACCCAGCCGTCCTGTCGTAATCGCTCAACGATGGGTGCGGCGTCACGCCACGAGGTGAGTGAGCCGGTGAAGTGATGTAGCTGACCCGAAGGGTCAGCTTGTAGGCCAGCGTGGGCGAGTTGGGGAATTGCAGTCAGCCATTCGATCTCACGTTTGCCCCTAGCCAAGATGGCATCGGTGGCGTCGAGCACCCGTTGGGCGACCGGTCCCGCGGGACCGCCTTCCTCGACAAGGCGAGCAGCAACCGTGCGAGCGGTCTTGTTGCCGATGGCCTCGATGAGAAGGCGTTCGCCGTTCTTGGTCATGTACCCACTATGGCGTGGCCATCGTCCGCGCTTGCATCGGGGGTGATAGCCCGAACGGCAACAGTGGCAGCGAGCCCAAAGAAGCCTGCACCGATCGCCATCGCAAGTGGAATCGACGCCGCGTCGGCAACCAAGCCGAGGAGTGCGCCGCCCGAAATCTGGCCAACCGACGTCATCTGACCGAGCAACGAGTGGACCGTCGCACGAACCTCGCTCGGCGCGTCTCGATTGGCCCAGCCCTCAAGGACCGGCCAGAGCGCCTCGCGCACGCTGTCCTGGAAGAGGTACCCGATGGCGATCACCACAACGAAGCTGGTTGCGGCTGCAATGAGGCCGCCGACCGTCGCGACGAACAACAAGGTGACGGCGAGCCTGACGACCCCTCGCCCGGACGTGAGATAGTGCTCGGCGACACGGTTGATCACCAGCCCTCCAAGAGCGAGAACAAAGAAAAGAACCCCAAGCACAAAGAGCGCCTCGCCGCCCTGGCTCGCGTCTTCGAGGCCGGCGCTGGTGAGGAAGTGATCAAAGCCCAGGCGATCGAACACGTCTGCTCCGAAGTAGAACAAGAACGTCACGAGGACCAAAACCCGCAACCGAGGACGGACCCGAATCGCGGCCACGCCGTTCCGGAAGGTTGTCATGACCCCATCGCCACGCTCGTGAGCGGGGGTGAAGTGTTCCTCGGTCATCGAAGCGACCATCCAACCGGCCAACAAGATGTACACCGCCCCGAGGGCGATGCCAGCCACACGCACCGACTGCCACCAGCCGAGCGCGATGGTGATCGGCCCAACGATGAGCGCAAGGACGATCCCGAACCGATGGCGACGAAGCAACAGTCGCTCCACCGCATCGTCGTCGATGTCGCTCCTACCCTTGACTTCATCGGTCACCCAGGCTGTGTCGGCGCCGCTGCGGAAGGTCCAACCAAACCCGATAAGCGCTTGCGCTGGAAGGATCACCCAATAGTTCGTGCTGGCGAACGACCAAATGAAGGCCACTCCCATGATGAGCTGGGCGAGGATGACCGATCGACGCCGTGAGTACACGTCGGCGACCACGCCGGTCGGCGTTTCCGAGACGAGCGCGGCGAATTCGAGCACGATGCCGAGCAGCACGAGTCGGCCCGGTGAGAGATCGAGCTCGACGATCCAAAAGACGGTGAGCGCCAGCCACACTCCCCACTCAAGTCCTTCAGAAGTTCCGAGGCCACGAACGAACACGGTCGCCGGGTCACCTCGGCGGCCCCTCACTCGAAATTCTTCCAGTACTGGCTCGGCCGAGGACCTACCTGGCCCTGGTACTTCGAGCCGATGATTCCTGAACCGTACGGGTTGTCTGCGGGGGTGGTCATCTGCATGAAGCTGACCTGGCCCACCTTCATGCCGGGGTACAGCGTGATCGGCAAGCTGGCCACGTTCGACAGCTCAAGCGTGATCTGTCCATCCCACCCCGCGTCGACGAAACCTGCTGTCGAGTGAATGAGTAGACCGAGACGTCCCAGGCTCGACTTACCTTCGAGGCGCGCCACCAAATCGTTCGGTAGCGCGATGCGCTCCAAGGTTGAACCGAGCACGAACTCGCCCGGGTGCAAGATGAACGGGTCTGCGTCGGAAGCCTCGACTCCTTCGGTCAGATCGCTCAGATCTTCCTTCACGTCGATGAGCCCACGGGTGTGGTTCTTGAACACCAGAAACCGGTGATCGAGACAGACATCTACCGACGATGGCTGGATCGCCGAATCAGCCAATGGATCGATAGTTATCTGCCCGTCAGCGAGGTACTCACGGATCGTTGCATCACTGAGAATCACGTGGTGAAACTAGCCCGAAACCGCAGAAAACATCCTTCTGAACGGTTCGAAAAGATGTCGTAAGACGCCTACGGCTCCCAAAAGACGCGCCGTTATTCTAGCTATATGGCTGCACGTCTTTTTGCTGGATCGATCTTTGTCGCGGGAGCAATTCTTATCGCAACCGTCTTCTTAGGCGGCGGAGGCGACGAGGCTGTCGAGACCGCGACCCCGTCGAGCGTTGCCCCTGCAGCAGACGCCGTGGGCGACGCACCCATCGATGCCGATGGCGCCTCCGTCGAGGCTGCAATCGCCGAGCCAGAGAACCTCGGACACCGAATCGGTTTGCAGAACCTAGAGGGTTGGCTCAACACCGACATTACGAGCCTCGACGAACTTGACGGCAAGGTCGTCGTCCTCGAGCTCTGGACCTTCGGCTGCTTCAACTGCCAGAACCGGATCCCCCACACCCAGGAGCTCTACGCTCGCACCTCGCGAGACGATCTCGAGATCGTCGGTGTTCACGCCCCGGAGTTCGACTTCGAGCGAGACGCTGCTGCTGTCGAGCAAGCCACGATCGACTTCGGTGTCACTTGGCCGGTGGCCCTTGACCCCGACAAAGAGAACTTCCGTGCGTGGCAAGAAGGCGGCCGCCGCTTCTGGCCACGCACATACGTGATCGACCAGAACGGCGACGTCCGCTTCAACCACATCGGCGAGGGCGCCTATGACGAACTCGACGATGTCGTCGACTTCCTCATCGCCAACCCACCTGACCCCGCAGACACTGCCACTACCTCGGTCATCGATTCGTAGCGTCCGGACGTCAAACAAGTGAATCTCTCCGGACTCCTCACCGAGGGCATCGAAAGCCTCCGCCTCCCATGCACCTGGGTACTGCTCATCCCAGGCGTGGCAGTGATGCTCTTCGGTCGCCGTCGCACTCCCCTCGTCACCGCATCGTTCATCGCTGCTGCACTCGGGATCGTCTGGTTGCGGTGGAGTGGCAACTGGTTCGCCGTTCCTGAAGGCGGTGTTCAGATCGCCTTGGGCTTTGTGATCATCGCTGGTGCGGCGATCGCCTGGAAGCTCGACGCTGGCGTAACCGACGGCCTCTCGGCTGGCATCACCGGCGGCGCAGCTGCCTGGGCGTGGATTCCATGTGTCGGCCCAGACCTCGGTGGTCTGCTCAACAGTGACTGGGATACCCCAATCACGAACCTTCCCGGCACCGCCGCCTTCATGCTCGGCCAGTTCCTTCCGTTCATCCTCCTCGCAGCAGCTGGAGTACTCGCCCCACAGATCGCCGAGAAGCTGCAACACCGAAGCGTCGTCACAGCGGGAGCGATTCTGGTCGGCCTCATTGGCCTTGCGTTCGTGACTCAGCAGTTCGACGACCTCGCTTCTGAGCTCGCGCGCCGGTCAAACCCAGCCGACCTTTCCTAGCCCCCCGAAAACCTGCTAAACCGCGCTCTCGTAGCGCTCGATATCTCTAGTGATGAGATTTCGGCGATAGGAGAAATCATGCGGTTCTTTCGAGCACTTATCCCGGCCAATGCATTCGAGTACCTAGTGCTCATGCTGGTCACCTACGGCATCGCGTATTGGGCGGTGTTCATTCATCTTGAGCTTGCGGTAGATATCGAAGAAACTCAGGTGAGCTACATCGAGCGGAACCTGCCAATGGCACTATGCGTCATCGTGGCAGTCCTCGGGTTCCAATGGATCACCGCTGGTCGACGCCTCACACACGGAGGCCGACCCACATCTCAAGCATGGGTTGTGGTCCTCCCGGTCATCGGCGTGCTCTACGCGATATCGCTGCTCGTCTTGGCAGCACCGAAGGAGATGGGATCGGCCCCTGGCGGCGCCAACCCGCTCGATCCGGGGGCGTGGGCTCAACACCAAAACGGTCCTGGGGGTTCGGGAGGATTGACCTTCCAAGGCAAGACGGTAGGGCTCCCAGGCGACGAACGGCGCGCTGCGTAAAGGTGCGCCCCGCCGCGGCGGGTATTAGCTGCTAGAAACGGGAAGTGACGCTCAATCGTCGACACTTTCTCGTAACTGGAATCGCCGGGGTCGCGGCGGCATGTTCAAGTGACCTTCCCGCCACGGCCACACAGCCCGATGAGGCTCCCGAAACTTCGGCTCCGACTACCACCGCTCCCGAAGCGACGCTGGTCGACGCGCCCGAGTTCATCAGCCCGAATCCGTTTCTTCTCGGCGTGGCCTCCGGCGATCCAGATCCGAACTCGGTGGTCTTGTGGACTCGGCTGATCGCCGACACCGCCACCGATCTCGAGGTCGCCCTAGACATTGCCCTCGACGACGAGTTCGCCAGCTTGGTTTCCTCAGAAGTCGTGAGCGCTCTGGCGGCAGATGCTCATAGCGTGCACGCCATACCCGCCAACCTGGCACCCGATACGTGGTACTCGTATCGTTTCCGAGTTGGCGAGCACACGTCTCCTATCGGACGAGCTCGGACCACCCCGGTCGATGGACTCGCTCCGGTACGGTTTGGGTTCGCGTCATGCCAAAACTGGCAACAGGGGGCCTACGCGGCTCATCGCCAGTTGGCCGAACAGGATCTCGACTTCTTCGTATGGCTCGGCGACTACATCTACGAATCCGGTGTCTTCGACCTCGGCGTTTCGACCGCGGCCGGACCGAGGGTGCACAACTCGCCCGAGGTCACCACGCTCGACGAATACCGAGCTCGCTATGCGCTCTACAAGTCGGACCCGTGGCTCCAAGCCAATCACGCGGCTCGCCCATGGTTGGTCACCTGGGACGACCATGAGGTCGACAACGACTATGCCGGCAGCACCTCACAAGATGGCCAGGACGCAGCTACATTCGACCAGCGACGACGTATGGCCTACAAGGCCTGGTGGGAACATCAACCGGTCCGAGGCGAAGCGCCATCGCTGGACCCCGATGAGCCGTTTATCATCTACTGGACTCAGCGATGGGGTGACCTGCTCGATCTTCACGTCCTCGACGGCCGCCAGTTCCGAGATCCCCAACCCACCGACGGCACGCCCGCCAACCTTCCGGGCATACCGGTCCAAGGAATCGGCCCCACATCGCTCGACCCTCAACAATCGATGCTCGGGCTCGAGCAGCGCCAGTGGTTGATCGACGAGGTCACGCAAAGCTCGGCCGTCTGGTCGACGCTCGCGAACCAGGTGTACATGCACGGGATCAGCGCGTTCCCCGGGGAAGCCCCGACCATCAATCCCGACAGTTGGGATGGCTATGCGGGCGCTCGTCGGGTGCTCCTGGAGACTCTCGGCGAACAGGCGAACAACCTGATCGTGCTCACCGGCGATTTCCACGCAGCGACCGTCGCCGAGCTGCGTACTGACCCATTCGACATGTCGTTGCCGGTCGTCGGAACCGAGTTCATGGCGCCGGCGATCAGCTCACAGTTTCCACAGCAACTGCTCGGGTTGGCTCCTCTCGTCCTGGCAACTAACACCCATGTACAGCACTTCGAGCCTCGCAATGGATTCATGACGTGCTCGGTCACCGAGACAACGTGGGAGACCCGGCTCCATACCGTGCTCGACTCGACCGACGAGATGAGCGATGCCCAACTCACCGGTCAGTTCCGGGTCCGCGCCGGTAACCCAGGCCTATCGGAGAGCATGGTCGACAGCACCGAGCAGTGACCTCTCGACATTGCTATGCGTCTCGATACTAATGTCTGGACGTGATTGAGCTTGGCAAGCGTCCGAACGTCCTCTGTATGGTTCTGGCGGGCGGTGAGGGTAAACGGCTCCTGCCGCTCACCGGCCCACGAGCAAAGCCGGCCGTTCCCTTTGGCGGGCGCTACCGCTTGATCGACTTCGCACTCTCGAATCTCGTGAACTCGGGCTACCGCAAGATCGTGGTGCTCACCCAATACAAATCGCACAGTCTCGACGTACACATCTCCAGAACCTGGACTCTCTCTCGCCAGTTGGGCAACTACGTGACGACCGTCCCCGCACAGATGCGGCGCGGGCCTCGCTGGTTTACCGGATCGCTCGATGCGATCTATCAGAACTTCAACCTCATCCACGACGAACGCCCCGACAACATCATCGTTTTCGGCGCCGACCATATCTATCGAATCGACGCGCGCCAGATGCTTGACGCCCACATCGAAAGTGGCATGGGGGCAACCGTGGCCGGCATCCGTATTCCTCGCGAGGAAGCCAACCAGTTCGGGGTCATCACGATCGGCGAAGGATCAAATCGCATCGAGGACTTCCTCGAAAAACCCGATGATGCCCCTGGCCTGCCCGATTCTCCAGACGAAGTATTGGCCTCGATGGGTAACTACATCTTCTCCACGGAGATGTTGATGGATATGGCTGCCGATGACGCGGTTAGCGAATCGTCGAAGCACGACATCGGCGGAGACTTGATCCCTGCTCTCGTGGAGCGGGGCGAGGCAGGTGTCTATGACTTCACGCAGAACGCCGTCCCAGGCGACACTACGGAGAACAGCCACTACTGGCGCGATGTTGGAACGATCGACTCGTTCTTCGAAGCGAACATGGATCTCGTGAAGCCTCGCCCTCTATTCGATCTCTACAACCGAGACTGGCCGATCTTTAGCTATAGCCGCAATCTTCCACCAGCGAAGTTCGTGATCGACGACTCGGGCGCATCGCCTGATGTTGTGAACTCGGTCGTGTCATCGGGTGTCGTCGTTTCCGGCGGCAGGGTCGTTAACTCGGTGATATCACCTGGAGCCATGGTCCGGGCCGGAGCTGACGTGCAGAACACCGTGATCTTCGATGACGTCCATGTCGGAGAGGGTGCGGTGCTCCGAAACTGTGTCATCGACAAAAACGTGCAGATCCCGCCGGGCATGCAGATCGGCGTCGACGCCAAGGCCGATGCCAAGAAGTACCACGTCAGCGATGGCGGCATCGTGGTCATCCCGAAGAGCGTCGTCCTCAGGGATTAGATCACGGGCTGATAAACACCTTGCCTCGGGGGTCCTTCAGCGTGGCCGCGAGGCTGCCCATCACCTCGTCGAGGGTGATGGTGGCGCCAATGTCGGTGCTCCAACGGCCGTCACCAAAGCGCGCCTGAACTTCGCCAAAAACAGCGATCTTCTCATCGAGTGATGCGCCCAACAGCCACGGCGTCAACCAGAATCCCCGAATGGTCTTGTTCTGAAAGATCATTCCGCCCGGGTCGCTGATCGGTGGGATATCGGGGGAAAGCGACCCGTATACCAGCCACGTGCTGTTCTTCCCCATCGCGTTGAAGACCGCAGTAGAGGTGGAGTCAACAACCGCGTCGATAAGCGTTGCGGGCTTGTGCTTGCGGACCGCCTCGGCGAGCCGCTCGGCGAAGTCGTCGCTGCTCTGGTTGAGTACCTCAGTAGCTCCGAGCGCGGTGAGCGTCTCGTTATGCACCTCGCGTCGCACGATAGCGATGCTCGCAAGGCCTGCATCTCGGGCCAGGGCAACGATGAACTTCGATACCTGACTCGCGCCTGCGGTGAGTATCACCGCGCCGGTTCCCGATCCCTTCGCCTGATCGAACATGGCCGCCGCCGTGAGCGGGTTGACGATAAACCCTGCCGCGTCGGGGTCAGCCACGCTGTCGGGCATCGGGATACACACCGCCGCTTCGGTCACGGCGTGGGTAGCCCACGTGCCCGAGCCCGATGGTGTCGCTACGAACGAAACCCGTTGGCCCACGAGCGAAGTCGCGTAGGGGTCAGTGCCGGCGGCGATGACAGTGCCGACGCCCTCGAACCCTGCGGGTTTGCCCGCCACTCGAGGTTGACCGTACTCACCTTTGAGAAAGTGCAGATCGCTTGGGTTGATCGATGCCATCGTCATCTCGATGAACACGTGGTTCTCCTCGAGATCAGGAGCGGGTATCTCGCGGAGTTCGAGGTAGGGGTCGAAGCTCTCGAAGCGGATGTGCCCCTCAGGTTCAGGGTTGTAGCCGTGCTGGCTTTGGACGAGCGCGGTGATGGATGTGGGAATCGCCATGGGAGAACCCTACGACGCGTTTTCGCTCGCTACCCGTTTGTAGAGCCCGAGGAACTGTGCTTTGGGTTCTTGCCACGACCAGTCGACGGCCATCCCTCGCCGTTGAATCGCCTGTCGGCGGACCTTCCGTCGACCCGCCGCAACCGCTCTATGGAGCGCATCGACCAAACCCGCGATATCGACGGCCTTGGCGATGAAGCCATTGCCGAGCTCCGGGTATAGGTCTGCGTCGGCGACGGTGTCGAGCAGTCCTCCCACGGGAGTAACGATCGGTATCGCCCCGTACCGCATCGCTTGCATCTGCGCGAGTCCACAGGGCTCGAAGCGACTGGGCATCAAGAGAAAGTCGGCGCCAGCGAAGATCTGGCGCGCGAGGCCGACGTCGTACGCCTCGACGTAGTGGAACCGTTCCGGATTCTCCGCGGCGACCTCCCGGGCCCAGCGAGCGAGGCGTTCCTCACCACTGCCCAACAAGAACAGCTGGACGCCCAAGTGCTCCAGGTACGGCAGCAAGCTGATCGCCAGGTCGATGCCCTTCTGGTCGACCATCCGGGTCACCATCCCGACGAGCAGATCGTCACTCCACGACCATCCAGCGAGCTCTCGCAGGTGGTCGGTGTTCACGGTCTTCTTGTCGAGGGTCGAGCGGCCATAGTTCTCGATGACATGTGGGTCGGTCATCGGATCCCAGATCTCGGTGTCGATCCCGTTGCAAATCCCGACGAGATCCGAACCGCGGCCGATCAGGTCGAGGTGAAGGCCTTCACCACGGTAGGGGTCGCAGATCTCCTGGGCATACGACGGACTCACCGCGACGACCGCGTCAGCCAAATCAATCGCCCCAGCTAACGGGTTGAGATGGTCCCCCCGATCGAAACTCTCGATGCGA
Source organism: uncultured Acidimicrobiales bacterium (assembly GCA_964562985.1). GTDB lineage: Bacteria > Actinomycetota > Acidimicrobiia > Acidimicrobiales > SHLQ01 > SHLQ01. The sequence goes on along the minus strand of CAZLWE010000007.1, from coordinate 64,961 downwards.
TCTCCGCCAATGAAGTCAATCCAATTGCGATTGGCTCGTCCTTGATAGCCGAGGGTGTGAATCGTAAACACCGACGGAACCTCTGTCATCGCCAACGCCACGGCGGTATGCCAATCGTTGAGGTGCACGACATCGAATTCTCCGTCGTTTGCCATGGCAGCCACAGCGGCGGAGAACCCAAAGAATCGACGATCGTTGTCGGGCCAACCGATCCCGTCGGCATCGACGTAGGGATTGTCCCGAGCTATCCCGGGGACGGTCACCAATTCGACCGAGCCGAGCTCGGCGTCGAGCACGGTACGCACACTCGCCTTGCCGACCCAATTCGGAACGGTGAGCGATCGGCTTGCCTTCCCGTCATCGTCGGGGCCGTCATAGTCGGGCAAGACGACGGTGAGTTCGACGCTCGAATCACCCCGAAGGGCTCGTACTAATCCGGCAGCTGCTTCAGCGAGACCTCCGACGCGGGCGATGGGCGCCGCCTCACTCGAAGCGAATAGCACCCGTATCGCAGTACTCGAACTCACGACCGCAACTATCGGTCAACACGGCGTGGCGCGCCAAATCTGTTACTCGGTGACGCCCCGAAGATCACCAACGAGCAGGTCTTCCCCGGCGGGCGGAAGGATCACACAAACCACGGAGCGGTCGTCCAGATCGTTCCATGAAGCCTCGGTCGGAGTGAAGCTCTGCAGGAAGTAGATCGAGTCGTCGTAACCCAACCCGATGAAGCCTTCGAACCGGGCGACACAACCGGTCTGTGCGTCGAGCAGGATTTCATCTTGGCCGGGGAAGTCACCCTCTAGAGGTAGGTCGAAGATGGCAGCGATCTGTGCTTCGTGGGCTTCGAAACACGACACCTCGGTGAAGCCGGTCAGCTGCTCGGTCGAATCGGGAAGGTCGACGCATGCCCCTTCGTCGATCTCTCCAGTTCCCACCAGACGAGAGTCACCCTGACCTATCTGGCGAGCAAGACCGTCTTGGTCGTCGACCGCCGGCGCTGGATCCGCCGACGCCTCCGGCTCACCGGAACAGGCGGCGAGCAGCACCATAAGTGCAAGGAATAGCGCGCGCAGTGCAGAACGCTTCGAAAATACCGGGCGGTACTGGGCGACGAACATACCTACAACATGGTCGCACCAATCACTAAAGAAGACACCGCGCCTGGAGTCGCAGGCGCGTTCTCGAGGCTTGGGGGTATCGTGGTCAACACCACTAACCGGGGAGCTCGGGGCAACCGTGCTGAGAGGGTGACGATAGCGTCACCGACCCGCAAACCTGAACTGGGTAATGCCAGCGGAGGAAGAACAATGACCACTCACTCTCGTGTCCGCGTTGCGATCTTTGTCGCATTCGCGCTCATACTCGCTGCCTGCGGCAGCGATAGCGAAACAGCCAGCGGCGATCCGGCCGAGTCCGCCTGCTTCACCGATCCGGGCCTCGACGCCATCGAGGTCGGCGACGCTGACCTTTCCGGAACGTCGATCACCTTGGCCACCCACGACTCGTTCGCCTTGAGCGAAGGAACGCTCGCAGCCTTCACCGCCGAGACCGGCATCGAGGTAGAACAGGTCGCTGTCGGCGACGCTGGCCAACTCGTCAGCCAAGCCGTACTAACCGCAGACTCCCCAACCGCAGACGTGCTCTTCGGCATCGACAACAGCTTCTTGTGCCGCGGCCTCGAAGCGGGTCTGTTCACCCCATTCGCTGCGAGCGGCCTCGACACCGTCAGCGCCGAGCTGCAGCTCGACCCACACAACCGTGTCACCCCGATCGACTTCAGCGACGTGTGCGTGAATTACTGGACCGAGGAACTGCCAGGCGACGCACCGACCTCGCTCGAAGACCTGATCGACCCAGCCAACGCTGGCGAGTTCGTTACCCAGAACCCCGAGAGCTCCTCTCCAGGATTCGCCTTCTTGCTCGCCACCATCGCCCGCTTCGGCGAAGACGGCTGGGAGGACTACTGGACCTCCCTCAACGAAAACGGACTGTCGGTCACCGCTGGCTGGAGCGACGCCTACTTCGGTGAGTTCACTGCTGGTGGCGGCGACCGCTCGATCGTCACCTCCTACGCTTCGAGCCCACCAGCCGACGTGCTCTTTGCTGAGGAGCCAATCGACGCTCCTCGCATTGAGGTGCTCTTCGATAGCTGCTTCCGCCAAATCGAGTTCGCCGGCGTCCTCGCCGGTTCAGAGCACCCCGAGGCCGCCGCTGCATTGCTCGACTTCATGTTGAGCGAGACCTACCAGGCCGACCTTCCGCTCAACCAGTTCGTGTACCCGGCCAATGGCTCGGTCGATCTTCCGGAATCGTTCGTGGAGTTCGGACCACTGGCTGACGATCCGCTCACGCTGAACCCTGCCGTCATCGAGGCCAATCGTGACGATTGGACCGAGCGGTGGAACGCCATCATCACGGGCTAGGTGGGCGCAGCCCCCTACGCCTCGGCGTCGTACCGGCGCTGTTCCTCGCCATCTTCTTCGCATGGCCGGTCATCAACTTGTTGGCGCGCGGCCTGGGTGACGACCCGGCCGCGTTCGCCAACGTCTTTACAAACAGCTCGATTCGTTCAGCCGCGTGGTTCACGCTGTGGCAGGCGAGCGTCTCGACGATCTTGACACTGCTGGTCGGACTTCCCTTGGCAGGTGTCGTGGCCAACTACGAATTCCGTGGACGACGGTTGATCACCGCTTTGGTAACGCTGCCCTTCGTGCTGCCAACGGTCGTCGTCGCCGGCGCATTCCTGACCACCGGTGATCGACTCGGCCTGACGACCGGCGCGTTCTCGCTGACGCGATCGTCGTTTGCGATCATCACCGCCCACGTCTTCTTCAACGTGGCCGTAGTCGTGCGCACCGTCGGCGGGTTCTGGAGCCAGCTCTCTCGCGACGATGAGCACACCGCCCGAACCCTGGGAAGCACTTGGGCGCAGGCGTTCTGGCGGATTACCCTCCGGCGCCTTCGCCCTGCCCTTCTGGCAGCGAGCTCGATCGTGTTCCTCTTCACCTTCACGTCGTTCGGCATCGTGTTGATCTTGGGTGGCGCCCGGGAGCGAACAATCGAAACAGAGATCTTCCGCTTCGCGATCAACCGAACCGACTTCGCAACTGCGGCGGTGCTCTCGATCCTCCAACTGCTGGTCGTGGTATTGCTAGTGGCGGCCAACCTTCGATTACGAACGCAACTGCGTAGAGGTGACCGACTGGCGGTGGATCGTCGTCGACCAATCGCGTCAGGGCGAGACGCTGCACTCGCCGGGGCCACCATCGTTCTGACACTGCTGTTCCTCATGACCCCAATCACCTTGCTGATCGTCGAGTCTCTGCGAGCCGACGGAGGCTTCGGGTTCGGCAACTACCGAGCGCTCACCGAGCGACCACCGTTTCTCACGGTCAGCCCATTGCGCGCCGTCTTCAACTCGATCGGCTTCGCCGTGGTCGCCACAACGATCGCCACGATCATCGGCGGATGGGCAGCCTTCGCGGTCGTCTATGGCAAGGGCCGTTGGCGCCAGCTTCTGGACCTCGCCTATCTCCTACCGCTCGGCACCTCAGCAGTGACGCTCGGCTTCGGCATCCTCATCACGTTCGACTCCGGAATTCTCAACCTGCGCCAGTCGTGGGTGATCATCCCGCTGGCACAATCGCTCATCGCCATTCCGTTCGTCACCCGAGCAGTTGTACCGGTCCTACGAGCCATCGACCCGCAGCTTCGAGAGGCCGCCGCCACCATGGGCACAAGCCCTGCCGAGATCTGGCGCACGATCGACCTGCCGATCGCCCGACGGGCGCTACTCATTGGCGCGGGTTTCGGCTTCGCGATCTCGCTCGGCGAATTCGGCGCGACCTCCTTCGTTGGTCGACGCCCCGACCTCATGACCGTGCCCCTGGCGATCGAGCGATTGCTCGGTCAACCCGGCGACACCATCCGCGGTCAAGCCATGGCCCTCAGCGTGATCCTACTGATCATCACCGGTGGACTACTGCTCGCCATCGACCGATTCGACCGCGCCGAAGTGCTGTAGCTCTGGTCCCTTTGCCGCCAGCGGCTCCGCCGCGATTTTGGCGGCACGGGCTGCAGAGCATCACTCGCCGCAATCGCACATTCGCTCCGCTCGGTGCGCTCTGCGAAATGGTCCCTTTGCCGCCAGCGGCTCCGCCGCGATTTTGGCGGCACGGGCTGCAGAGCATCACTCGCCGCAATCGCACATTCGCTCCGCTCGGTGCGCTCTGCGGATTGGTCCTGTCCCCCCCGGGCTTCGCCCTCCAGCGGTCGCGCCCGCAGCCGATGTTTCCCGGGCGACCGGTTCGGACGGACATCTGTTGACAAGAGGTGTCGGAGGGAGTGTCCTTGTGCCATGGAGCAAGTGAGCTGGACGCAGATGGCCGACGGGACACGCGAGGACTACGAGATGCTGGGGCGTCTCTACACCGAGCACACCCAAGGCGAAGCGGTCGAGAACCTGGTCGCGATGCTCAAGGTCATGAAGGGTCCCAAGCTCGGCTACCAGATCGACCGGTACGACCACTCACTCCAATCGGCCACCCGGGCACTACGTGCCGACGAATCGATCGACATGGTGGTGGCTGCGCTCCTTCACGACGTGGCCGACTCGTTCTCACCCGAAAATCACAGCTCAACGGCTGCTGCGATCCTTCGCCCGTACGTCGATGACCAGACCCACTGGGTCGTCAAACATCATGGCCTGTTCCAGGGCTACTACTACTTCCATCACCTGGACGGCGACCCCAACGCCCGAGACATCCATCAAGGCCACGAACACTTCGACGCATGCGTCCAGTTCTGTGAACAGTACGACCAGAACAGCTTCGACCCCGACTATCCGACCCTCCCGATCGAAGACTTCATCCCGATGATGGAAGAAGTCTTCCGCCGCGAATCCAAAGTCATGGGCGTCGCCCCAATCGGCACCACCACCGACACCCCAATCAACTGACTCACCGGATGAGGGGCCAGACCCCTGTTAGAGGACTAGCGTGTCGGGATGCCATTTGTGCCGATTACTGGGACCCTTGGATACTTGTGGGACCAGGAGTCCGACAACGTCTTGATGATTCGGCGCAACGCTCGACCCGACGATGACCACTTCGGGAAGGTCAACGGATTGGGCGGCAAGCTCGAACCCGACGAAGGGGTCGTTGCAGGCTTTCGGCGCGAGATCGACGAAGAGACTGGGCTGGCGCTCGACGTACTCTCACTGCGAGGCACGATCACCTGGACGAACTTTGGGCCGAAGCGCGAAGACTGGCTCGGCTTCATCTTCCTCGCCACCGCCTGGACCGGCGAGGCGCCAGCATCGAACCACGAGGGCAGCCTCGAATGGATTCCACGGTCACGCTTGCTCGACGCATGCAGCCCTGACGAAGCCGTCCGAGCTACAGCCGATCTCCCGATGTGGGATGGTGACCGATACTTCGTACCTCTGGTCTTCGACGACGACCCGCGGGCCTTCCACGGAACAATGCCCTATGACGCCGACAAGCCGACGGGCTGGGAGTACGAGCGGGTATGAGCGAACCGGTGATGATCGACGGCGTTGTCGGGGCTCTGGCTCTGCATCATCTCGCTGGCGACGAGAACTCGTCGCACACCTTGCTCGTCGGTCAAGCCAACGGCTTTCACGGCCGCTGCTATCGGGCCTTTGCGCAGGCGCTGGGCGACATACGAGTCTTCGCCCTCGATTTCCGCGGCCACGGCGAAAGTGATGCGCCGGCTGAACTCGATGGGTTTGCCTGGTCGGGAATGACCGAGGACCTGCTCAGCGCCGTCGGGTACCTGGGCTCGACGGGGATCGATCAGCTACACGGATTCGGACACTCGCTCGGCGGTGCGGCCATGATCGACTTGGAAAGGGAACAGCCGGGTGCCTTCGCGTCGGTGTTCACGTTTGAACCGATAATGGCACCTCAAGCTTCCTACGACCCCGACCTGCCCCTCACCCGTTCTGCGGAAGGCCGGCTCCGATCATTTCCTACAAAGGAAGCCGCACTTATGCGCTACGCCGCTCGACCGCCGCTCGGGCTGTTTCGCGCCGACGTGCTCTTCGACTACGTCCACCACGGCTTCGCCGACGCCGACGATGGTTCGGTGACCTTGAAGTGTTGGCCCGAGCACGAAGCCGAGGTCTACCGGCGAGGAGCCCAGAGCATTCACCTCGACCAGGCCGCGGAAGTCGAATCCGAAATCGTGGTCGGCCGTAGCGGCGACGGCGGGTTCGGGGCACAGGTTTCGGGCCCGATCGTCGAGTTGCTCCCCAACGGCCGCGTCATCGACTTCCCCGAAATCACGCACTTCGGTCCCCTGCAGGACCCGATTGGCGTCGCCGTAGTTCAGCGCGAATTGATCGAAGCGAAAACGCGGTAGGGCCTCTTCCTGAGTGGCTCCTATTTTCCCGCGCTATCCCACCTTTCTTTTTTACGCCAGACCGGCGGACCAAACGAAGTAACTTCGTATGACCAGTCATATGTTCGGCATGACCTAGAGATAGTTAAACGATATAGGGGTAGTTTCTGACTCTTCTCGAGGATTTCTGTGCGGCCTCTGAGGCTGCACTACCGTTCGCAGGCCGAAGCCACCTCGACCAGACCAGCAGCATCGGGCACACAGACATCCCCGGAACCGCCTCCACCGTTGTAACTGTCGACTCCGGCTCCACCGTCGAGGATGTCGGGTCGAGTGCCCCCTACGAGATTGTCATCTCCCTCGCCACCCACCAGAAGATCGGCCTTCTGTCCGCCGCGTAGTTCGTCATCACCCGCTCCACCATCGATCGTGTCGGTCCCCTCGTTGCCCCGGAGGTCGTCGTTGCCTGCTCCACCGATGAGGGTGTCCTTGCCCTTGCCGCCCGATACAAAATCGTCGCCGTCTTCGCCAAAGACGGTGTCGAGACCTTGACCGGCGCTGATCGTGTCGTTGCCTGCGCCGCCGAGGATCGTGTCCCTCCCGTCACCGCCATTGATGAGGTCGTCACCGCCCCCACCACAGATGATGTCATCGCCCCCTCGAGCGTTGATCACATCTGGTCCGGCCGTACCGAGGATCACGTCATCGCCGTCGGTCGGCAGTTCACCGAGCCCAATGTTGACGGTGATAGCTGCGTTGGCGCAGCGCACCCCAGCCGAATTGGCGAGCGTGAAGACATTTGCCGCACCGCTATCGGAGAGACCGTCGACGTCGAACGATGGGGCACCGACCACGAAGACGCCCGCGCCAAGGTCCAGATCGACCGCTGCACCGAACCGATCGCTTACCGCTGGGGCTGAACTACCAAGAGTTTGCTGTTCCACCCATTGAGTCCCGGTCAAGGCGAACAGGTATGCCGAACCAGCAGCGCCGCCAGCCGAATCACCGAAGGTTGCTCCCACCACAGCGTGGTCTGCGTCGATCGCAACCGCCGCCCCAAAGAAGTCTCCGGTAGCCGTGTCGGAACCGACCAGCACTTGCTGCTCTGACCAGAAGGCGCCGACCCGCGTGTACACGTACGCTGCACCGGCCAGATCAAGGCCGCCTCCGACTGATCGAGGAGCACCAACGATGGCGGTGTCTCCGCTCACCGCGAGGGAGTCACCAAACTCGGCGCCTGTACCTGCGTTGCCCGCGAGCAGTATCGCCTCTTGCGCCCACGCACCGCCGGAACGGGCAAAGACGTACGCGGCACCGCTGTCTTGGGCGCGCGGTGAGCCGACGAGAATGGTGTCGTCGTCGATCGCCACCTTCTCGCCGAAGCGGTTTCCGGTCTCACCATCGGAGGCGTTGAGTGTGGCTTGCTGAGTCCAGCGCCCGTTCGCCCGGTTGAACACATAGACGGCACCCTCATCAACGCTCGGTCCTTCGCCGCGAACGGCGCCTACCACAATGGTGTCGCCATCAACGGCGACCGACCCACCGAAGCCGTCGAAGGCATTGCCGTCAACGAGGCCAAGACGTGCCTGCTCGACCCAAACGCCATCGGCTTGGACGAACACGTATGCGGCTCCCTCTCGTTCGGCGCCCTCGTTCGCGGCGCTGACCACGATCGTGTTGCCATCGATGTCAACCGAGTTTCCGAAGAGGTCACCGTCGGTCGCGTTGGAGGAGGTGATCGTCTGCGTCCACACCCAGCGCCCATCGACGCTCTCAAATACGTAGGCAGCACCGGCGAAGGCCCCCGAAGCGACCTCAGCGCGGTTCGCACCGATGACCATCGTGTCGCCGTCGACTGCGACGGAAGCCCCAAAGACGTCGTCTTCGCTTCGATCAGGATTGACAAGGCGTTGGTCTTCGGTGCCAACCGCACCTTGTGCGGAAAGTGGCCCAGAGAGTCCAGACCAAACGAGGAGAGTGAGCAAAACAACACCAACGCACCACAGCCAAAGCCGCGCAGGGTTGCCAATGAGATTCACACGTAGAAAATGCACAGAGCTGCCTTTCGGGTTTCCGAGTCCGCCGACCCGCAGCGCTACCTTAGCCAAACACCGCCCGGTCGGCTCTGCGGGCGCCTAGTCATCTGTCACTTCCGAGCGAACAGTTGCCCTCGGACACGCCTTTAGCTCGCCCACTCCTTGATTTGGGCGACGAGCGCAAGTGGATCTTCTGCAGCAGGATGGACCGTCAGACTGGTGACTCCTGCGTCTTTGAAGGCGGCGAGTCGGTCCTTGATAAAGCCTTCTGTCCCCACAAGGTTCGTCGCCGCCAAAAACTCATCGGGGATCGCTGCCGCAGCTTCGTCTTTCTTGCCCGAAAGGTAGAGATCCTGTACGAGCTCGGCCTCTTCTTCGTATCCATACCGCTGAAAGAGCGTGTTGTAGAAGTTCTTCGACTTCGCGCCCATACCACCGATGTAAAGGGCCGCCGTCGGCCGAGCGAAGTGGCGCATCTCGGCGGCCTCTTCCTCGGTCTTGGTTATCGCGACCATCCCACCGGCGATGATCTCTAGCTCCCCGAGCCCGGCGTCGCGCTTGGCCTTACCGGCGTCCAGCGAAGTACCCCACGCCTCGCTCACCTTCTCCGGGTAGAAGAAAATTGGGATCCAACCATTTGCGATCTCCGCCGTCATTTCAACGTTCTTCTCGCCGATGGCGGCGATATAGATGGGTATGTCCTCGCGCACCGGTGTGTTTATCAACTTGAGTGACTTGCCAAGACCGGTCGCCCCATCGCCGGTGTACGGCACCTGATAGTTGCGGCCCTCGTGTTCGAGGCGCTCGCGCTTCCATACCTTGCGGCAGACCTCGATGACTTCGCGGGTGCGGCCCAATGGCCGGTTGTATGGAACTCCATGCCATCCCTCGATGACCTGGGGTCCCGATGCGCCCAAGCCAAGAGCGAAGCGTCCGCCGGAGAGGGAGTCGAGCGTCGCGGCGGTCATGGCGATCAGCGTTGGGGTCCTGCTGTAGATCGGCAATATGCCCGAGACCAGTTCCATCGACTCAGTGCTCGCAGCCAGGAAACCCAGCGTCGATACGGCGTCGAAGCTGTAGGCCTCTGCTACCCAGGCCTGATCGACTCCTGCCTTTTCCAACGCCTGGATATTCGCAACCGCTTCGCGCGGGTCGTCGCTATAGGTGATCGTCATGGAGATCTTCATGGCGGGAGCATAGCCACCGATCGACGATGCATTGCTACTAAGCGAGTGCAGCGTCAACGATCGCGGCCGCGTGGACCTGCGTCGTCGGATAGTACGGCAAGAAGATGTCGTCTGCGCCGACGAGCAGTTCGATTTCGGTGCAGCCCGCGATCACGCCTTGGGCTCCTGAGGATCCGAGTCGATCGATGATGTCGAGATAATTTTCTCGGCTCTCTCGATTGAGTTGGCCTTGCACGAGTTCGTTATAGATCACGTCGTGCACGATGGTTCGGTCATCTTCGTTCGGGGTCAGGATCGTCAGTCCATGAGATTCGAGACGCTCCCGGTAGAAGTCCATCTCCATCGTGAAGCGCGTACCGAGGAGTCCCACGGTGTGGTGGCCGTCGGCACGAATTGCCGATGCGGTGACATCGCCGAGGTGCACAAACGTCGCGTCCGTGGCATCGGCGACAACATCGGCAACGATGTGCATCGTGTTCGTGCACAAGGCGATCACTTGAGCGCCCGCGTCGACCAGCATTTTGGCGCCCTCCGCGAGAAGAGCTCCTGCCGCCCTCCAATCGCTTTGCTCTTGGAGCGCCTCAATGTCGGCAAAGTTGTAGCTACGCAAGATGAGGTCGGCTGAGTTCGTGCCACCGAGTCGTGCCCGTACTCCGGTGTTGATCAACTCCTCGTAGTGCACCGAGGACTCCCAACTCATCCCACCAAGCAAGCCAATCGTCTTCATAAGTACAAGTTTGGCTGGCGGTCGATCACCGATGCCGCTTTTTCTTGGATTCTGCGAGTTGTTGCCGATAGGTGCCCACGCATTTCATGAAGGAGATGTCATGTCGTTCGATGCGAACCGTGGGGTACATATCTCAACAGGGTCCGGAATTGTGGCCCACCTACAAGGACTCACCGCTTTCGCGGATGGTGAGGAGTCGGAACTCAACACGCTGGTAGCGCGCCTGAACGCGCTCGCGACCGTTGAATGGACCGAAGTCGTCCGGACACTCACCGCCGAGATCAATGCTGTCGGATACGACTCCCACCCAACGATCGCCTGCGTATCGATTGAGGACGATCGCGTCGCCGCGTTCGTCTTTGGCGATACAGCCTTGTCCCTCGTCATCGATTCCTCCGAGACGGTCCTCGACGGCTCGGAGTCGAGCACCTGGATCGATGTAACTCTTCACGGCACGGTCGAGAAGGTCATGGCTGGAGCACAGTCGGATTCTCCGATCGTCGGCGTCCTTCGAGATGGCGTGGTCCCAGCTGGTGGATTCATGCTCGATACGGACGGACCAATGCCAGCGTCTGGTCGATGGAACGACGAGATGCAATCCGAGCCTCAGGCCGATGTCGACGCATCCCAAGTTGAGACTGCGTCCGATCCAGAAGTTGCTGAAGCGGAGTCAACACCCACACCAGAGCCAGAGCCTGCCCTCGAAGCAACCCCCGAACCAGAGCCAGAGCCTGCCCTCGAAGCAACCCCCGAACCAGAGCCAACTCCCGCGACACCACCTATTGCGGCTACACCGTCTGGTGTCGCCGCCGGCGCAGCTAGCCTCGCCGGATCGGGGCTCTTCACCCGACTCGATCAGCGTATTCCAGCTGCTGATGAGGAGACCGAGCCTGCGCCTTCGGCAAATGAAGACGAAACAGCGATGGACGAAAGTGCATCGGTCTTCGACCGTCCAGACCTTATCGATGACGCACAGGGCGAAAGCCATTCCGATGAGATGCTCGACCAGGGCACCAGCGACACAGCACAAGGACTTGCGCCACCGAACGACGTGGAGGCTACGCAACCAGCCGAGCCATCGCCCGTCGCCTCTCTAACCCAAACTCGTCCACAACTACAGGGCGTTCGATGCCCCCACGGCCACCTCACAAAGCCCGGCGGCTCTCCGTGCATGACCTGCGGCGCACGCATCGAACCCGATGCCGCCGAGGACACCGGCGATCGCCCACCACTCGGAACGCTGACCTTCGATGATGGAGCCCAACTCGTGATCGAACGTCCCGCAGCAATCGGCTCCGACGTTCCAGCCGGCTATAGCGTGGCTGGCGAACCTGCCACCATTATTCGATTCGATGACGGTGAGGGTGGCGTGGACGACCTTCACTTGGAACTGCGCCTCAGCGGCTGGGACGTAGAGATCGTCGACATGATGTCCAACGGAGGCACCTACACGGTCACAAGTGACGAACGGCAGACCCGAACCAAGATGCGTTCGGGCCAAAGCACCACGCTCAAGGCAGGCATGACCGTAGAAGCGGGACGGCGCAGCTTCACCTACACCGTCGGTCCTACTCCGCCCACGGCCTAGTCCCTCTGCGCGAATCCTTGAATAACTCCTTACGGTGCCCCCTTTTGGAGCCGATAGCAGTTGTATGGAACGTCGGCTTTCACGATTACTTGCCCTGTGTACGCTGCTCGCGCTCGTAGCTTCAGCATGCGCACAACAAAACACTGCCGTTAGCGCGGGCGACGCTCCTGAGAACCTCGCCTCCGTTGAGGGAACTGAAGCGATCGAAGAAGTTGTCGAAGAGAGTGGACCTGCACTTGACCGTTTGATCGTTGCAGCGCGTGGTGACATCAATGCGTCGCCGCTGTGGATTGCTGATGCCGAAGGGTTCTTCGAGGCGAACGGAATTGCCGTCGACTTCTTGCCGGTGACCGATGCCGACGACCTCGCTGCAACGATGCGCCAGAACCTGGCCCAGGTTGCGGTGGAATCCTCTGCGACTGCCCTGACCCGTATCGCCAACGCCCGCGCAGATATTTCGCTCATCGCCTACATCGATGGCACGAGTGGTGGATCCGCCGAGCGTGGAACCATGAGCCTCGTCGTTCCAACCGCCCTCGACAACCAAGTCCTCGACACATGGGACGGTTGTGATCTCGTCGGCCTCAATATCGGCGTCGACTCTACGACCTCGCTTCAGGCAATCGCTTTGCGCGAGATGCTTCGCAGCTCCGAGTGCGGGGACGCCCCCGTCTTCGACGGCAGCACCTCAGCTACCCCCTCGAGCACCGAGGAGGCAGAAGAAGAGTCCTCAAACACCGACGAGACCGCCGACGTCGACCAGGCCGAAGGACTCACCCTCGTCGAATCCGATGCGGTCAACCTGAAGGCTGCACTACAGCTCGGAACCCTCGACGGCGGTGTGTTCGCAGAACCAAACACCACCCGCCTGCTTGGCGAGAACGAAATCGACAGTCTCGACGTCCCGATAACGATCGTGGCCAACCTCGATCGCGAGCTCTGCGGATCCAACCGCTGCGCTAACTCGGTAGTGGTCGCATCAAACACCTGGATCGACAACAACGAAGCGGTCGCCGAACGGTTGAACACTTCGATCGAGCAGGCCATCCAATGGATCCAGTCGAACGAACTCGAGTACCGAGCAGCACTTGTTTCGTGCTGTGCTCTCAAGAGCAACGATGCGAGCGCTATCCCCAAGCCGAACTTCGTTGGTAACGAGGGCGACTTCTTTGCCGAGTTGGATGCAATCGTCGACGTGTTGATCGCACTGGACAAGGTCCAAGACCGATCCCGCCTCGACAACAGCATCATCCGCATCGCCGAGTAAAAAGCACTCACCGTCCGAATACAACCACGCCATCGCTCGGAAGCGTACGGTTGTAGGTAGAGAAACGATGCCGAAGAACACCCCCGCCGCCGACGTAGCGATCACACACGAGTTGATCCACACGCTCCTGAGCGATTTCGTTCCTGAGCTCGCAAATGAGCCCCTGGAGTTGGTCGGAGCAGGCTGGGACAACGAGGTCCACCGAGTTGGTTCCAGCCACGCCGTGCGGCTCCCGCGTCGAGAAGCATCCGCCAAACTGCTCGAGAACGAGCAGCGTTGGCTTCCGGAGCTTGAAGCGCAGTTGCCGGTGCCCATTCCGACTCCAACGTTTGCCGGCAGTCCGGCGTTTGGTTACTCATGGCATTGGAGCGTGGTCCCGTGGTTGCAGGGTGTGCCGCTCGCGCACGCGCCGATCAAGACCGACCTCATCATCGAGGACATCGCCGAGTTCGTGAACGCCCTCCACGTTCCGGCACCTGAGGATGCGCCGAAGAACCCCTATCGCGGTGTTGCCCTCCCGGAGCGAACGGATTCGCTGTACAGCAACCTCAACGCCTTCGAAACCGATCGTGGCCCCGAGATCCGGGAACTGTGGGAAAAGCTCGCGGGTACTCCCACTTGGGGTGGCGATCCGCTTTGGATCCACGGCGACCTTCACCCACGAAACGCACTCGTGCGCGCCGGTCGACTAAGCGCCGTCATTGACTTCGGCGATCTTTGTGCTGGTGACCCGGCGACCGATTTCGCGATCGCGTGGATGATGTTTGACCAATCAGAACGCGAGGCATTCCGCAAAGCACTCTCGATCAACGACGTCCACACATGGAATCGAAGCCGCGCGTGGGCCCTCTACTTCGGCGTCACCTATGTGGCCAAAAGCGCCGACAACGAAACGCTGCGGCGAATTGGCGAGAGCACTCTGACAAGAGTGTTGGACGACAACTAAGCCGCTAGTTCGGCAACCGCGTCGTCAATGTGGGTGTGGTCATAGCCGAGTGCCTCGGCAACGTGTGGTTCGGTCACGCGACCGGCGCTCACGTTGAGCCCGCTACGAAGGTGTGACAGAGCCAACATGGCTGCCTTGGGTCCCATATCGGCTAGTGCGATGGTGAACGGCAAGGTTGCGTTGTTCAGCGCGTACGTCGACGTGCGAGGAACAGCGCCTGGCATGTTGGCCACGGCGTAGTGGACGACGTCATCGACCATGTAGACCGGATCCTGATGGGTGGTGGCGTACGAAGTTTCGAACGCTCCTCCTTGATCGATGGCCACGTCGACGAGAACCGATCCCGCTCCCATTCCGCGAACCATGTCGGCAGTGACGAGCTTCGGTGCGGTGGCGCCCTTGACGAGAACGGCTCCAATCACCACATCAGCAGATGCAACGGCATTTTCGAGAGCAGCGCTGGTCGAGTAGAGCGTGGTAACCGATGCTCCCCAGCGGGCTTCGACGTGGTCGAGTACGTCGTTGCTGCGGTCGAGAATGGTGACCTTTCCACCGAGGCCGATCGCCATCTCGGCAGCGTGTTGACCAACGACGCCTCCACCGATGATTACGACGTGGGCCGGCGCGACACCGGGAACACCACCAATGAGCTTTCCCGAGCCGCCGTTGGGCTGTTGCAAGTAGTTGGCCGCGGCTTGGATCGACATACGGCCTGCGACCTTCGACATCGGGGCGAGAAGGGGGAGTCCGCCCTTCTCGTCGGTCACGGTTTCATACGCGATGCATATTGCACCGCTATCGACCAGATCTTTGGTCTGCTCGGGGTCCGGAGCAAGGTGTAGATACGTAAAGAGCGTGTGGTCTTCGCGCAGCATGGCGCGCTCAACTGCTTGTGGCTCCTTGACCTTGACGATCAATTCAGATCCGTCAAAGACCGCCGAAGCGTCCTGGGCTATCTCGGCACCGGCGACAACGTAGGCATCGTCGGTTGCACCAATGCCCGCGCCAGCGTTCGTTTCAACGAGTACGGAGTGGCCGCGACGTGTGAGTTCGTCGACGCTGCCGGGGGTGAGCCCCACCCGCTGTTCGTGATTCTTGATTTCTTTCGGTACTCCGATTCGCATGGGATTCACCTCCGCTGTGCTCGACCTGTCGTTCAGGTTCGTATCACCAACGGTACGTCGATACGACTGGTGGGTGGTTGCAAATATTGCGCATATATGTAGCTATATGCGAAGATTCTTCTATGTATGTTCGACTTAGAAGCTATTCCTCCCGATGATTAACTTAGACAGAACCGATCTTGCCATTTTGAACGCTCTACAACATGATGGCCGCATCACCAACGCCGACCTCGCCGACAGGATCGGCCTATCGCCCTCGGCATGCCACCGCCGTGTTCGCGCGCTGGAGACGGACGGAGTGATCGCCCGGTATGCCGCGCTCGTAAACCGAGAACTGGTGGGTCGCGGCGTATCGGTGTTCATCGAGATCTCCCTCGAGTCCCAGCGCGAAGATCTACTCGACGACTTCGAAGCCAAGATTGTGGAGGTTCCCAATGTGCAGAGTTGTCACCTGATGGCCGGCGACGCCGACTATTTGGTCCATGTCACCTGCGCCGACGTCACCGATTACGAAACCGTTCACCGCGAGTACCTGGCTGTGCTTCCAGGTGTGACCAGAGTGCGAAGCAGCTTCGCGATCCGCAAGGTCACCGACACCACGACGCTCGACCTCCAACCTCGCTAGCCTGCCCAGCTATGGCCAAGCAACGATGGATCACCGAAATGGGCATGGGCGTCGACGTCCACGGCTGGGACTACACCAAGGCAGCGCGTCGAGCCGTGTCCGACGCGTTACGTCATAGCAGCCTCAATTTCTTCAAAGTGACCGACAAGACCCGCGACGACATGTACGTCGAGGTGGTTATCGGCGTACAAAAGCCCGACGAGATCGACATTGAAGCGGTCGCCTCGGAGATCCCGTACGGCACTGCCACGGTCACCCCCACGTTGGGCGGGCTCGATATCCCAGCCGAAGGTTCCCCCGACGGCATCGTCATGGCCAACGCCGCGATTCTCGTCAGCTTCGAGGGCGACGACTAGCGAGCAACTACCTCGTTAAACCACTCGTTGCGGAAGACCCGACCAGGGTCTAGCCGCTCGACCAGCGCGAGGAAGTCGGCACGGCGCGGGTACTGCGCCCAATCGATCTGGGCCGGGTCGAACACTTTGCCCCAGTGCGGGCGCACGCCGAATGGGCTCAGCGCATCCGCCACGCGCCGGGCGGCATCCTCAGCCGCGGCTTGCCCCGGATGCCACGTGAAGTGGAAGGCGAGCGAGTCACGTCCTGAGTGTGGGCTCATCCAGAGATCGTCGTGGGCTACGGTACGGATCTCACCGACCATCAAAGCCTCGGCGATGTCAGGCCCGATTCCGCTCATCGTTTCGATCGCGCTCGCGGCATAGAGACGGTCGACGAAGAACTCCGACTGAATCTCGTCGCCAGCGCTCGGGGTGAACCCCATCTGAAAGTGTGGCAGGCGGTCCGACCAACGGCCAGAGATACCCAATTGCTCCGTGCAGCCAGATGCATCGAGCTC
The DNA here is from genome assembly GCA_964562985.1 of uncultured Acidimicrobiales bacterium. GTDB lineage: Bacteria > Actinomycetota > Acidimicrobiia > Acidimicrobiales > SHLQ01 > SHLQ01. The sequence continues at coordinate 48,242 of CAZLWE010000007.1, read as the reverse complement.
GACCACCGGATGACGCCTCACGGGCGCTGGCGTCAGCGTGTCTAAAAACGCGGCGCACTCCGCCGGCACGTCAGCGCCAACTCTCGCCTTCACCCAAACCTGGTCGGCCTGACCCGACCAGTGGGTGAACACGCTCACCGAATACCCCGCAGCGAAGGCAGCGTCGACCGAGCCTGCAAGAACCTCTAGGGATGCCCCTTCGTACACCGTCTGCTCCACGTCGAATGTCGCCACGACGTCCACTGTCACCTCGGTGATCACCCCAAGCGCACCCAGCCCGACAACCGCACCTTCGAAGTCTCGATCACCACGACCAAGCTCAACGACTTCTCCCGCCCCCGTCAGAATCTGGATCGCCGATACCGACGCTGCCAGGTTCTGGTTGCGATCGCCGGAACCATGCGTGCCGGTGGAGATGGCGCCCGCCACCGAGATGTGCGGAAGCGATGCCATGTTGGGCAGCGCCAGGTCGTGCTCGTTGAGCGCGTTCGCAAGCGCCGCGTAGGTCGCCGGTCCACTGACTCTCGCCGAGCGACCGTCCCGCGCGACCGTTACGTCGGCCGGCATCTGCGAGGTATCGATCAGGGTGTCCGCTGCTGCGATGCGGTTGAACGAGTGCCGCGAACCCAGCGCTCGACATGCGGTTGCAGAGGCGACGGCCTCAGCAAGTTCATCGATGGAGGTTGGTGACCGAACAACGGCGTCGGCGTAGTCGATGTTGCCTCCCCAATTCTTCATCGCACTAGACCGTCTTGAATCTTCCGGGCTCGACTTCCTCAGCCTCGCCACGAGTGAGCATCCGCTGGATATGTAGATCGGCGGTTCGCTTTTCAACCGCGTCAACGAAGGGGATGTCGACATGGGGGCGGTACACAAACCGATGCCCAACCATGTCGGTGAGGGTCCTGGGTTCGACGAGGAAGGCGAGCATCTCGTCGTGACGGCGACCGATAACCGAATGGAACTTGTCGAGCATCTCGACGAATGTTTCACGTCCTTCGATCACACCCTTCTGATGGAAGGTGACGTAGTAATCGGCCTCGACGTCTCGAACCTCGATGAGCGATTGTTCGAACTGCTCGAGATCGCTCCATACGTCGCCGTAGTACGGGCCAAATCCAGTGAGGTCGATGTCGGAGAGGAAGAACACCCCGCCGTCGATGAAGAAGCCGCTGTGCCCAAGGGTGTGGCCCGGCAAGTGTTTGGCGGTAACACTCACCTCGCCGAGGTCAAAGATATGACCATCGGAAAAGCCCTCGGCGTCGGGGCGAGGCGCAAAGTGCATCTCTTCGGTGAACTGCACTCCAACGGTCGCTCTGGTCTCGGCATCTTTGAAGCCGAAGACGTTCAGGAGCCCGTCGAGGCTTTGGGCCGCGGCGAGATCGCGTTCGTGGATGTGCACGTGCGCGTCGGCAAAGAGCCCGTTCCCCGCCATGTGATCCTCGTGGCCGTGCGAATTCACGACGAGGTCGACCTTCACGGGCGCACCGCCCACCTCGACCACGGAGATCGACGGATCGATCACCATCGACTCACCCGTACCGCGCACCAAGATCGAGTTACCGCTGGGGTATGCGCCCGACGTCGGTCCGGCGAGCACGCTCACCCGATCGGTAAGGCGACGTTCGTTGTCTCCCCAATCGATGATCTTGGCTGCCATGTCGAGATCGTACGGCCGCATGGGGCGAAGCGGCGAACTATGGGCACACTATGGCTATGACCCGCAGTCGCTTCCATCTCGCCATCCCGGTTGACGACCTCGAACCGGCGCGCGAATTCTACCGCGATGTGCTCGGGCTTGCCGAGGGTCGTTCAGACACGCACTGGGTCGACTTCGATTTGTTTGAACATCAACTCGTGATCCACGAGGTCACCCGGACGAGCGACGCCGTTGCCGGTGCGAACCCGGTCGACGGCGACCACGTACCGGTCCCGCATTTCGGCGTGCTTTTGACCCCCGACGAGTTCCATGCGTTTGCGGCGCGCTTGAAGGAACACCACGTCGATTTCGTGATCGAACCACACGTACGCTTTGTCGGTGAGGTCGGTGAACAACACACGATGTTCTTCTTGGACCCGTCCGGGAACGCGCTCGAGTTCAAGGCCTTCGCCGACGACACCCAGGTATTCGCTACCTGACCAAAACGTAAGGTGCCTGGCACTTTACAAAACGCTGTTAGAGCACCACGACTGAACGAAGCACTTCGCCGCGCTCCATCTTGTGGAACGCTTCTTCGACGTCTTCGATACTGATCGTTTCCGACACGAACCCGTCGAGGTTGAGTCGACCTTGTTGGTACAGGTCGATCAGCATCGGGAAGTCGCGGCTCGGCAAGCAGTCGCCGTACCACGACGACTTCAGCGAGCCGCCGCGTCCAAACACCTCGATGAGTGGAAGTTCGATCTTCATCTCCGGATTCGGCACGCCGACCAGCACCACGGTCCCCGCGAGGTCACGGGCGTAGAAGGCCTGCTCGTAGGTGACGGGCAGGCCGACCGCTTCGATGGCGACGTCGACGCCGTTGCCATCGGTGAGTTCACGGATTGCCTCGATCGGATCAGTCTCCGACGAGTTGATCGTGTGGGTGGCACCAAAGCCCTTCGCCCACTCGAGCTTCGTGTCATCGATATCGACGGCGATGATCGTGCTCGCGCCAGCGATGCGGGCTCCCTCGATCGCTGCGTCGCCCACGCCGCCGCAGCCAAACACGGCTACCGAGTCGCCACGCTTCACGTTTCCGGTGTTGAGCGCTGCGCCGATGCCCGCCATGATTCCGCAGCCGATAAGCCCGGCGACCTCGGGACGGACGGTCGGGTCGACCTTGGTGCATTGGCCAGCGTGGACCAGCGTCTTCTCGGCGAAGGCACCGATGCCGAGAGCCGGCGAAAGCTCGACCCCATCGAGCGTCATCTTCTGCGATGCATTGTGTGTGTTGAAACAGATGTGGGGATTGCCTCGGTTGCACGATCGGCAGTCACCGCAGACCGCACGCCAGTTGAGGATCACAAAGTCCCCCACCTCGACCTCGGTCACGCCGTCGCCGATCGACTCGACGACACCAGCCGCCTCATGGCCGAGCAGGAATGGGAACTCGTCGTTGATGCCGCCCTCCCGGTAGTGCAGGTCGGTATGGCACACGCCGCATGCCTGAATGGCGACGACGGCCTCGCCAGGGCCCGGATCAGGAACGTCGATTTCGACGACCTCAACCGGCGCGCCCTTCGACCGTGCGATAACTGCTTTGACCTTCTGCGACATGTCTTCCCCCAACAGCCGATGCCGCATGCACCGAACTGGTTGTCAAAAGCTACGTCGCAACTGGACGTTCGTCTAGCGGCGCCATGCCGACTAGCTCATGAGTTCGGGAAGCTCCGCCGCGATCTCTTCGGGAGTTGTCCGAGTACCCCACCGTGCGATGGCGTTGCCGGACGGGTCTACGAGAAATTTCTCGAAGTTCCAGCCGATGTCTGCGTTCTCACCGTCACCGGCCTGTTGGGCCTTGAGCATCGAGTAGAGCGGCGCCTCATTGTCACCGTTGACGTCGACCTTCGCGAACATCGGAAAATCGACGTCGTAATTCTCGCTGACGAACGTCCGGATCTCTTCGGCTGTGCCAGGTTCCTGCCCACCGAATTGGTTACAGGGAACGCCGAGGACGTTCAGTCCATCGATGTCGTGATGCATTGCACGCAGACCTGCGTACTGGGGAGTAGCCCCTCAACGACTAGCGACGTTCACGACGAGACAATGCTCGCCAGCGAACTGGTCGAAGGAGACGGCGTCTCCTTCGAGGGACTCCATAGAGAGTTCGTGAAAGTTCATGAGCCGCAGAGTATCCGCTACTGGGGCAAGTTGGCAGCGAAGAGCGCGGTGGTCTTGGCCCAACTGACCGTCGCCGCCTCCTCGTTGTAGTTGGGAGATGTCGGCCAGGTGAAGCCGTGGTCGGCGCCTTCGAACTGCATGACCTCGACGTAGTCGAGATCGGCCACGGCGTCGAAGAAGGGTTGTTGCATTTCGATCGATTGCACCTGATCTGCCGTGCCGATGCCGATGTACACGGGTTGTTTTAGGTTTGCGGCCGTCGCGTAGGGCGGGTCTGGTTCGGTGTGAAGCAACGACGGATGCCATGTCGCGCCCACGGCGAACCGGTCGGGGAACCGCATCAAGGTGCGGTAGATGGCTCGTGCTCCGAGGCAAAAGCCGATCGTTCCAAGCTTCTCGTCGTCTCGCAGGTCGACCGCGGTCAGCGCGTCGTCGAGGTCTTGCTGGATGCCTTCGTCGGTCATCGCTCCGAGCATCGCCGAGATCTTCTCCCGAGCCTCGGGCGTCGCTTCGCTCGCTTCCCAACCGAGTAGGCGACCGTGGCGATGGTTGAGGTCCGGGATAACCACCCGGTAGCCCTCACCAGCCAAACGTCGAGCGAACTCATAGAGCGACTCGCGCATCCCAGGTGCATCCATAAACACAGCGATGGTCGGATGCCACTGGCCGTCGTCGGGGTAGGTAACCGATACCGCCATCGCTTCGCCCGAATCGGTGCTGGTGACGTCAATAATCTGCTGGGTGATGTCGCTCATCGCCAGACGATAGTTCAGCAACCAGTCGCCCGGTGACTGAGCTTCCCAGCCTCTCCAACAATTAGGTTCGGAAAGGTTCGCCGTCCGCGTTGACTATCGTCTGCTCGATGGAGTCGGAACGGGATATGTTGCGGGCGAAACTCGCTAGGCGGTTGTCTACGATGTACGCCGAAGAGGTGCCGAAGTACGGGCACCTGGTCGACGCCACCAACCGGATTAACACCGAGCATGGCGACGGCCATCGGGACCAGATGCGTCTCGGCGGTGAACGCCACGGCGCGGTGCGGGTCGCGAGCTTCGAAGAACTCGCGAAAATGGCGAAGCTTTTTCGGGCATTCGGCATGGAACCCGTTGGCTTCTACGACCTGCGAACGAGCGCCAAGCCGATCCCGGTGGTCTCGACCGCGTTTCGACCGATCACAGAGGCGTCGCTCGATGCGAGTCCGTTTCGCATGTTTACGTCGGTGTTGGTGGATGACGACGAGCGATTCTTCTCTCCCGAACTCACCGCCGAGATTCGCGCGCGAGGAGCGGACCGGCAGCTCTTTCCTGAGAGGCTCAATGCATTGCTCGACCAGCCGGAGGGCGAGCGTGATCACGACACCTTGATCGACTTGGCCGTCGACGTTTTCCGACTCGACCACGAGCCTTTCGAAGATGCGTGGCATGAACGACTCGATGCGGTGTCGCCAGTTGCCGCCGACATCGCCGCCGGGCGAAGCACGCACCTCAACCATTTGACCCCGCGGGTCGTCGATATAGAAGCGCTCCATCATCTGATGACCGACGAGGGCGTCGAGATGATCGAGAAGATCCAGGGACCTCTACCATGGGCCGGACCTGACGTGCTCCTTCGCCAGACCTCGTTCCGAGCGCTAGACGAGACCCGCAATGTGATCACCGAGGATGGGGTGACGGAACGAATGGTTCGGGTGCGATTCGGCGAGGTCGAACAACGCGGCCTTGCGCTTACTCCGCAGGGTCGAGCCAAAGTCGACGGCGCCGCCGGCGACGTGTCCGCACTCAACAACACGCTTGCCCACACGCTTGAAGACATGGCCCGCGACGGCGATGCCTACGTGCGATTCGTTCCGACTGGCGCTAACAACCCGTGCGATATCAGTGAACCGTGGGACATGGTCGACGCCGGAGTTCTTGCCGTCGAGCCAATCACCTACGAAGACTTCCTCCCCGCGAGTGCCGCGGGCATCTTTGCCTCGAACCTCGCACACGGCGGCGCGGCCGTCGATGAGACGTCCGACCGGATGGGGGATGGCGAACGACTCCGAGCGGCCGTCGGCATCTTGCACGATCCGTACGCCCTCTACGAAGCCCAGCAGGCGGAGTCACTACGCGCCTCAGGCCTCTAGAACAGCATCGCATTAGACGTCCGGCACATAACATGTTAGTTATACGGCTATGTCCGTGGCATCCGCGAATCTGATCGGTCTCGAAACGGCGTTCAAGGCCCTAGCGAGCGACCGCCGTCTACAAATCTTGGAGTGGTTGAAGGACCCCGCCGTGCACTTCCCGCCTCAAGAGCACGGCGACCCCGACGAGCATGGAGCGTGCAACCAGTTCATCGTCGACAAGCTCGGCGTGAGCCAGCCTGCTGGATCGCGGCACCTCAAGGTGCTCGTCGACGCCAACCTTCTGATCGCTACCCCTCGTAAGGGATGGACCTACTACCGGCGCAATGAGCCGGAGATCTCTGCGCTCGTCGCCCAACTCGCAAACGACCTCTAGGAATGACCATGACCACCAGCTATCCATCCCTCGACGGCAAGGTCGTGCTCGTAACCGGTGCCGGCAAGGGCATCGGCCGCGCCATCGCCGAGCGCTTCGCAGGCCAGAACTGCAAGCTCGTCATCAACGACATCGATGAAGCCAACGTCGCCAAAGTCGTCGAGGCAATCACCACCGCTGGCGGCACGGCCATGGCAGCGATCGCTGACGTGTCGAACTCCGAGCAGGTCGGCGCCATGATCGAGGCGACCATGGAAGCCCACGGCCGGATCGATGTGGTCGTGAACAACGCGGGCATCGTCAGCCCGATGCTGCACTTCTTTGAAGCCGATGAGGAGTGGTGGCGACGCATCGTCGACGTGAACCTCACCGGCCACTTTCTGGTGTCGCACCCCGCCGCTCGCATCATGGCCAAACAAGGTGGCGGCTGCATCATCAACATGAGCTCGGGCGGTGCAACCCGAGCGCACCGTGCGTTCACGGCATACGACGCGACCAAGGGCGGCATCGAAGCACTCACCCGCGCCATGGCCATCGACCTCGCTGGCTACGGCATCCGGGTGAATGCACTTATGCCCGGTTCGATCGACACCGCGAGCCAGGGCGAGGAGTACCGCAAGATCAGCGGCGTCAACATTCCAATGGGAGCCGTCGGCGAACCCGAAGACATGACCGGCGCGGCGCTGTTCCTTGCGTCCGATGACGCCAGCTACATCACCGGCGATGTGATCAAGGTCGACGGCGGCATGCTCGCCCAACAGCGGTCGGCCACGGTCGATATTCGTCCACCCGCAAACTTCCCGCAGGTCGAGGATCTGTAGCGATGTCGGGCAACGGGAGAATCCGGATCGGGGCCGACGTTGGGGGCACGTTCACCGACGTCGTAATCGAACTTGCCGACGGCTCGTTTGAGTCGACCAAGGTGCTCACCACACACGGCGGCCCCGAGGTCGCGATCTTGGACGGCATCGAACGCATTGCGGCTCTACACGACGTGCACATGGCCGACGTCGAGCAGATCATTCACGGAACGACGCTTGCCACCAACGCGCTCATCGAACGGCGCGGAGCGAAGACTGCGCTCGTCACGACCGAGGGATTCCGTGATGTCATCGAGACCCGAACCGAGGGGCGCTTCGAGCAGTACGACCTCAACATCGTGTTGCCCTCTCCCCTGATCGAACGCAAGGATCGCTTCACCGTCCCCGAGCGTCTCAACGCACGTGGAGAGGAACTGCTGGCATTCGATGAAGCGGCCGCCTCTCGGGTAATCGACTCGATCATTGCCGGTGGCTACGAGGCCGTGGCCGTCGGGTTCATGCACAGCTATCGCAACGCCATGAACGAGCAACGCTTCCGCGACATGTTGCTCGAACGACTGCCCGAAATTTCGGTGTCGATCAGCGCCGAAGTGTCGCCGCAGATGCGAGAGTTCGAACGATTCAACACCGTGTGCGCCAACGCGTATGTACAACCACTCATGGCTAGTTACCTCTTCAAGCTGGCCGAGGAACTTCGCGAGCGCGGCGCCACCTGCCCGCTTTACCTGATCCATTCGGGCGGCGGCCTCGTCAGTGTCGAAACGGCGGCAGCGTTTCCGGTGCGGTTGGTCGAGTCCGGCCCGGCAGGCGGCGCCATCTTCGCAGCCGATCTCGCAGCACGCTACGGCCGCGACCGAGTGCTCAGCTACGACATGGGTGGCACGACCGCAAAGATCGCCCTGATCGAGGACTACACCCCCCAAACCGCGAAGACGTTCGAAGTCGCACGCACCACCCGATTCAAAAAGGGCAGCGGCACGCCCATCAGTATCCCGGTGATCGAGATGATCGAGATCGGTGCGGGTGGCGGCTCGATCGCAAGCGTCGACTCGCTCGGCCAGATCCGGATCGGTCCGCACTCCGCCGGATCAGAACCTGGCCCGGCTGCCTATGACCGTGGCGGTGTCGACCCAACCGTCACCGACGCCAACCTGCAACTCGGACGCCTGCACCCCGATAACTTCGGCGCCAAAGACATCACCCTCTCCCCCGCCAAAACCACCGCTGCGATCCGCAATGCCATCGGCGAACCGCTCGGCATGGACGACCACACCGCGGCCGTCGGCATCGCCGAGGTAGTGGACGAAAACATGACCAACGCCGCCCGCGTGCACGCGGTGGAGAATGGCAAGGACCTCGCTGGATTCTCCATGATCGCCTTCGGTGGCGGGGCCCCGCTCCACGCCTCCCGCCTGATGGACAAGCTCGGCCTCGACGAACTATTCATACCGACCGGCGCCGGCGTTGGGTCGGCCATTGGTTTCTTGCGAGCACCCTTCGCCTATGAAGCAGTGCGCTCGCTGTACACGCGCATCGACGACTTCGACTTCGACGCGGTGAACGAGGTTCTGGCCGAGTTGACGAACGAAGCTGAGTCTTTCGTTCGTGAAGGCACCGAACTCGCTTCCATGCCCGACACGCCCCGGTTAGCCATTGAGCGCCAAGTCTCGATGCGCTACAAGGGTCAGGGTTGGGAGATCCCCGTGAAGTTGCCCGACGGCACCTTCGATGCATTCGCCGCGGAGGGGTTGGGCGCCACGTTCACCAAAGCCTACGAAGAGTTCTTCGGTCGGGCTATCGCGGATCTGGCTATCGAAACGGTGAGCTGGTCGGTTCGAGTTGCTTCCGTGGTCGAGCCGCCCGAAATGCTCGAGCTCACCTCGGCGTCCAACACCGTCGAGGCCGCAGCCACCCGCCAGATCTTCGATCCGGTGAGTGGCGAGATGGCCGACTCGATCGTCGTTGAACGTCATGACCTCTCTCCGGGCGACGCCGTCGCCGGCCCGTGCGTGATCGTCGAGGAGCAAACGACCACGGTCCTCGGCTCGCACCACACCGCGGTGATGCAACCGGACGGAACGTTGCTCGTTACCCGTGGCTCTGGCCGACTTGGAGGTCTGCTGTGAACGCACGATCCAGCACGACCGATGTCCACAACCAGATCATGTGGAACCGACTTATCTCGATTCTCGAAGAGCAAGCACTGACACTGATCCGCACTGCGTTCAGTACGTCGGTGCGCGAAGCCGGCGATCTATCTGCGGGCGTGTTCGACCGTGAAGGTCGCATGATCGCCCAAGCCGTGACCGGCACACCCGGACACGTAAACACGATGGCGGCAGCCGTCTCGCACTTCATCGACGACATCGGCCCCGAGCGCATCTACCCCGGCGACGTCTATCTCACGAACGACCCATGGAAGGGCACCGGCCACCTCCACGACATCACGGTGTGCACCCCTGTGTTTGTCGGCGAAGCCGACAAACACAGTTTGATTGGCTTCTTTGCTTGTACGGCACACGTCGTCGACGTTGGCGGGCGCGGGTATGGCCCCGACGGCATGGAGATCTACGAAGAGGGCATCCGCATCCCGATCATGAAGTGGGCCGAGCGTGGTGAACTGAACCACGACCTCGTCAACATCATCCGCAACAACGTGCGTGAGCAAGACCAGGTGCTGGGCGATATTCACGGACTGGCCGCAAGCAACGAGACCGGGCGCCGCCGCCTGCTCGAAATGCTCGATGAGTTCAACATGGCAGACCTCGACGATCTGGCCGAATTCATCTTCGACCGAACCCGCAAGGCCACCATGGCCGCGCTCGCTCCCGTCGCCAAGGGCGTCTACCAAAACGAGATGACCGTCGACGGCTATGAGAAGCCGGTCGACCTGGTGGTCGAACTCACCGTTACCGACGATGGTATGCACGCCGACTTCACCGGCACCTCACCACTGAGCCAGTTCGGCATCAACGTGCCGATCGTCTACGCCCAGGCGTACTTCACGTATGGCATGTTGGTGGCGCTCGCACCGGAACTTCCGAACAACTACGCGTCGCTCTACCCGTTTACCGTGAGCGCACCCGACGGCGTGATACTCAACGCGCAGGACCCCGACCCGGTCTCGGTGCGTCACGTGCTCGGCCACTTCGTAACCGACCTGTGCCTCGGCGCGATCTCCCAAGCACTCCCCGACGTCGTTCCAGCTGAAGGTGCGGGAGCGTTGTGGAACTTCCAAGCGAGCGCCAGGGCGGCCCACCCTGAAGCCCTGCTCGCGCCGGTCGAACTCTTGATGTTCAACAGCGGCGGCACCGGCGCGCGGCCCACACTCGACGGGCTGACCGCAACCGCGTTTCCGTCTGGCGTGATGACGATGAGCGCGGAGGCGACCGAACAGGTTGGCCCCATTATCATCTGGCGCAAGGAGATCCGCGAAGGCTCCGGTGGCGCTGGCAAGTACCGCGGCGGGCTCGGCCAGGTCATCGAGATCAGCCCGACCGATGGCTATCACTTCGAGTTCTCTGCCATGTTCGACCGCGTCGACAATCCGGCACGCGGTCGCTTCGGCGGAAAAGACGGTGCGCCCGGCAAGGTCTATCTCGACGACGGAACTCCCTTCTCCCCCAAGGGCAAGCAGCTCATCCCCGCAGATCGCCGGTTGATCCTCGAACTGCCGGGCGGCGGCGGCTTCGGCGACCCCGCTGAGCGTGACCCAGTAGCTGTTGCGAACGACCACGCCCAGGGATACGTGAGCGAAGACCGCCCGGAAGTGGTAGGCGACCAGCACTTGGGCGAGCCAGCAGGCTCCCGCGGATCTCGCCCGGAAGTGGCGAGCGACCAAACGGTGGGAAGCGAATGATGAACTACGACGTGGTCTGTGTGGGTGGCGCGCTGATGGGAAGCGCAGTTGCGTACTTTCTCACCGAGAACCCCGACTTCGACGGCACCGTCGCGGTCATCGAAACCGACACGAGCTACGACAAGTGCGGAACGTCCCGCGCGCAGAACTCCATTCGTGAGCAGTTCAGCCAGCCGGTCAATATCAAGATCAGCCAGTTCGGCCTCGACTTCATCGACGACTTCCACAACCACATCGAGGTCGATGGCCAGTCCCCCGAACTCAACTATCGCGGTACCGGTTATCTCTTCCTGGCTCGTGATGACGCCGAGTTCGACAACTTCGCTCGGCAGATGGCGACTCAACACGCCGAGGGTGCCCAGACGTACATGCTCACACCAGTCCAAGTCGAGGAGCAGTTTCCATATATGGATGCGTCGACGATCGTCGGGGCCCGTATGGGTTCGCTGCGCGAAGGTTCATTCGATGGGTGGGCGTTCTTCCAAGGGTTCCGCCAACGCGCCATCGCGAACGGCGCCACCTTCATCCGCGACACCGTCGTCGATATCGACACCACCGCCGACGGACAGCGGCGGGCCACGTCAGTACGGCTCGAGTCCGGCGAGTCGATCGATTGCGGTTTTGTCGTGAACACCGCTGGCAACCGCGCAAAACAAGTGGCCGACATGGTCGACCTGCCGCTACCAGTCGAGCCACGCGCACGCACCAGCTTCGTGTTCGATTGCCGCACGCCAATCGAACACAACGTTCCGCTGACCATCACTCCCGAGGGCGTGCACTTTCGCCGCGAGCAGCACCACTACATGACCGGTGGCGTGCCCGCCGACGATGCGACCATCGCCTACGACGACTGGCAAGCACGAGAAGACGAGTTCGAAGAACTCATCTGGCCGACAGTCGCAAAGTACGTGCCGGCCTTCGACCGCATCGCGAAGGTCACCTCATGGGGCGGCCAATACGCCTACAACACGCTCGACCACAACCTGATCATCGGCCCAGCGAGCGACCTCCCGAACCTCCTGTTCGCCAACGGGTTCAGCGGCCACGGCTTCCAGCAAGGCCCTGCCGTCGGCCGCGGCATCAGCGAGCTGATCACCTATGGCGAATACCAGACGCTCGACCTGTCGCCGCTCGGTTACCAGCGCATCGAAGAGAACCGGCCCTTCACCGAGGATGTGGTGATTTAGGCTGATTCGATGGCGAAGTCGACTCGCAAGCAAAAGCGCGCACGCAAGCGTCACGCGAAGTCCTGCGACGGCAAGCAGGCCTACGACAACGCGAAATCAGCCAAGACCTCCGCCGAGAAGATGCGCGGGAAGGGCCATCGCGACATCCAGCACTACGAGTGCCAGCAGTGCGGGCAGTGGCATCTCGGCAACCGAAGCTGGTAACTCATCTCAATCGGATCTCATTTGATGCATCGGTGATCACACCGATGGCGGCCGAATCAGTGAAGCCCGCCTCGCGCAACTCAGCGACGATGGCATCGGCCTGCTCAGCGGGAACCGCAGCCAACATGCCACCGGCCGTCTGCGGGTCAAAGAGCAGGCGGGATCGGCGATGGACTCGGTCTTCGATCATCTCGACCGCGGCGCGATTGGCATCGTAGAGGTGCGACTTCACACCAGCGTTCGAGAGTTCAAGGGCACCATCGAAGATCGGGACGGCGTCCAGTTCGACGGTTGCGCCGACCTTCGATTGCTTCAGCATCCCCTGCAGATGACCGGCGAGCCCAAAGCCCGTCACGTCGGTCATCGCTGTTGCACCGGCAGCGCTGAGGATGGCCGCAGCCGGGCCCTGGGGAACTTCGAGCACATCGAGTAGTGCCTCGACGTCAGCGCCGCGAGCCTGACTCTGCATCTCTCCCGCGAACAACACTCCTGACCCCAGGGGCCGGGTTAGCAGCAACCGCTGGCCAGGTTGTGCCCCAGCCAGGCTTATCGGATCGCTCTCGGCCAAACCGGTAATCGAGTAACCGATCGAGAGTTCGGCGCCCATTGAGCTGTGCCCGCCCACGACCTCGGCACCGGTTCCATCGAGCGAACGGGTTGTGCCCGCCATGATCTCGCCGAGCCATTCCTCCTGAAGGCCGCGCCCGAGCTGAGGCAACGTCACCGTTACGAGCACGGCCTGAGGAGCGGCACCCATGGCCCAAATGTCGCCGAGCGCATGCAGCGTGGCGATGCGTGCCATGCGGAACGGATCGGGGGTGAAGGTGCGGACCTGATCGGTGGTCAGCACTTGTCGCACTCCCCCAACGGTCACCATCGCGGCGTCGTCACCAGGGAGAAACGTGACGTCATCTCGCTGCGAAGGTGGAAGCGCGCCAAGCGGCCCAGCTAGCACATCGACACCGACTTTCGCTCCGCACCCTCCGCACAACGGTGGCTGCGAGTCGATCTCGCGGGCCAATCCATCGACGGCGTTCTTTGGCACCTTCGGCGGATCCATCCGCGGCAGGTCGCCGAGCTTGTCCATGAACTTGCGGTCGATCCGATCCTTCAGGCGCCACATTCCGGGGCCCTGGGTGAAGCGACCGAACTTGTCGGCACCAGCCGACTTCTCGCCGAGGGAGACCAGCTTCAGGTAGTCGCTTTGTGGATCGAACTTCTCGAGCTTCTTGCCTTGCAACAGCGCCTGCATGTTCTTGAACAGATACGGCGCTTCGCGCACCGCGTAGACGCCTGCCTTCGGCCGAGGGTCGAAGGTCAGATTCGCACAGTCGCCCGCCGCAAAGATGTTGGGGTCGGTTGTGGTTTGCAGCGTCTCGCCGACATCGATGAACCCATCTGTGGTCGCCAAGCCGAGCTCGGACAGCCACGGAAACGGCCGCGCGCCGGCCGCACCCACGACGAGATCCGCAGGCACACTCTCGCCGTTCCCGAGTTGCACCTGGCCTACTTCGACCGCCTCGACTTCGGCGTGCTCACGGACCACCACGCCCAGCTCGTCCATGGCTTTGCGCAGTTCGATCCGTGCTTCGTCGCCCACCTCTTCGAGGATCGTGGTCCGGTCGATGACGGTGACCGTGGGACGGTGCCCTTCCTGGCGAAGGCGATAACTCATTGCCATAGCGAGTTCGCTGCCCCCGACGCCACCACCGATCACCACCACTTGCGGCGCGCCGGCCTGGTCGGCTCGTTCGGCCACGAAGTCTGCCCAACGTCCCGAGAATCGGCCCAGTGGTTTGGCCGGAACAGCGTGCTCGTTGAAGCCGGGGAGATTCGCCATCGCCGAGGTAATACCCACGTTGATCGAGCAGATGTCGTAGGGAATCGGCGGGCGTCCTTCGACGGTCACCGTTTGAGCTTCACGGTTTATGTCGGTGGCCCGACCGAGGACCAGGCGGACATCCGCGAACCGGCCAAGGCGAACAAGGTCGATGTCGAGCTCATCTCGGGTGTAATGCCCGGCGACAAAGCCCGGAAGCATCCCGGTGTATGGGGCCGTCGGCGCCGGGTTGATGACGGTCACTCGAGCACCAGCGGTCGGGTTCATGGCCCACGAGTGCATCACGAGCGCGTGCGCGTGCCCGCCACCGATCAGCACCACGTTCTTGTTCAACGGCAGGGGCATATCCACACCTTCATCGTAATTGCGATCGGCGCTAGCCCAGCTGTCGGCACAGCGGTATGACGCGATGGACCGAGCTTCGGTCACCCAACCAATGTTTGTGAATTCGACTCAGATGACAGCTCGCGCCGGGCTCCCAGTTGGCTAGCCTCGTCATCATGAACATCGACTTTTACATTGACCCCATTTGACCATGGTGCTGGGTGACGGCCCGTTGGGTCGTCGACGTTGTCCAACCCGAGCGTGACCTCACGGTCAACTGGGTACCAATCAGCTTGCTCTTCAAGAACGACCCGCCGGAGGACTCGGAGTACTTCCCTCCGGTCAACCACACCCACAAGCTCTTGCGTGCGTTTGAGTCGGTGAAGGCCGCTGGCGGAAACGAGGATGCCTTCGCGTTCTATTGGGAAGCCGGACGCAATATCCACCACGACGGCAACTGGGAGGTGTCGGCCGCGACCATCCTCGAGAATGCTGGCCTTGACGCATCCCACGCTGATGCCTTTGACGATGAGTCCTACGACGCATCCATTCGTGAACAGATGGATGCCGGGCTAGCACTCACAGGCAACGACGTTGGCACCCCGATCATCGCGTTTGAAGACCCAAACAACGCTGGCGAGAAGGTCGGCATCTTCGGCCCTGTCATCAGCCGCGCACCTACTGGCGAGGAAGGCCTTGCGCTTTGGGACGCCATGGTCACCATGTCGACCATGGACGGCTTCTGGGAACTGAAGCGGACCCGCACCGTGGGCCCAGAGTTCGGTGAACGTCCGTAGACGTGACCTGGCAACGCATCGCGTTTCCAGTTTGTGAACTACGCGTAACGGCCAATTACTTCGGCTTCCAAACCTCGGTGGGTTTCGTACCATCGAACTCATCACCTTCTGATCCCCCTCGGAAGTGGTAAGAGAATCACACATGATCACGATGAACCGCCCAGGGCCCCCTCCTGGGCGGTTCATTCGTTTTGCGCGTAGGTCGCGCTTAGCGGAATGACTCGAGTTCCTCGAAGAGGACTACACCGTTGCGAGTGGACTCGGGAAAGTGCGCCTCACCATCGAAGACCGTGAGTTCCACGTCGCCGCCGAGTTCGGTGAGCGTGGCGAAGGTGGTCTCCCCATTTTCCACCCACTGCGTGTCGGTCTCGCCCGCGTAGAGCCGGACCGGGATGTCAGCGATGTTGGCCAAAGCGGCGCGGTCGGCATCTCCGCGTGGAAAGCCGGGGAACACGACCACCGACTGAGCCCGGTCAGGGTTCGCGATCGCGTACCGGAACGAACTGATCCCGCCGTTACTCGGCCCGATGACATGTGGCGCTCCCCCTTCAGGGACGACCCATGTCTCGATCCAGTCGACGAAGCCGGGAAGGAGTGTCTCGCTACCGTCGAAGAAACGCACGCCATCAGGAGCCGCTGGGCTTACCACCACCCACCCGAGTCGCTGGGCTTCGGCCGCATAGGTTCCTTGCATAATCGCCAAAACCCCATCGAGACTTTGCCCGCCGCCGGGAAACGCCAACAAAAGAGGTGCAACGTCCCCGACGACAAAGTTATCGGGGACGTTGACCGCGTAGCTCAGTGAGGTTCCATCGATCTCGACCTCTCCGGTACTGACCCCACCAGGGGAAAGGTTCGGGTCAGTGTCCGGGACATCGACCGTCGCCGATACTGCTTGCTCCTCGGCTGACTCGGTGGCAGATTCTCCCGCGTTGCCACAAGCCGCCGCCAGGAGGGAAAGCGATAGAACGAGTACGGCCCAAATCTTCAGACGCATACCCGTCAAACCTAATTGAGCTGGGGCGATTTTCTTATGCGGCTGTCCGGAAGGTCACGTCGGCTGCAATCTCTAGTTCCAACGACTTCTGAATCTCTAGGGCGTAGTCGTGGTTGAACACCGATGCGTCAATCGACCCGCACGGGCTGTAGCTCAGTGGCTGAGCCGCGAACATCTCGATGCGGTTGAACAATTCGATCATGTCGTCCAGAACGTCAGGCTTGGCTTGCACCCAGCGGGCGCCCGCTCGGTAGCACTCGACTTCGTGCTCGACATTTGCTTTGTCGAGAACGACGACCACGGGGATCTGCCATAGGACCGGATGCGCCTGGAGTTCACAAAGTGTGCGAAGACCGTCGTATTTGGCCATATCGCGATTGAGAACGATCACATTCGGCAAATCGTCGACCGACTCGATGAAGGCCAGCTTTAGGAGCAGCTGTGCTCCATCGTCTAAGAAATCGAAGCCGAAGTATGGGAACCATTTGCTGGCTACCACCGACATCAGTAGATGTTCGTCCTTGTTACTGTCAGCCATTAGGGCCCGCAGGCGGACGTCTATCGGGACAGCAAGTTTGCTGATTGGAATGATTGTCATTTGGACTTGCTCCTAGGTAGGGAGCATGACCAGCCTTGACCACGTTTGGTCACCACGCAGAGATCCTGTCGACGGCCGGACAGGTTCCGTTTAGCGGTTCCGCGACGTTGTCCCTGAAGAACTTCGGCGCTGTCCACGATCGACTAGTTCGACATAGGTCAGAGGTACTAGTTGCTAGCTAAATTGCTTGTTCCGGTGGACGCGAGTGGCCATTTCCCATGGCCGAAGTAGTCGAAAATTGATAGGTAGTTTCTGGGTCAACTCGACCGTCGCTCCAGCTGCTCGAAGGCTTGCTCGACTAGTTACTCGCTGTGCTGGTTGCGATGCGCGGCGATAGTTGTGCCCGCTGCCCAGTCATTCGCTTCGAGGACCTTGAGGAAGCCGACGACGTTGCGGTCACGAATACGTTCGAGCTCTCGGACGTCGTACTCACCTGACTGTGCGTCGCTTTGCTCGACGATGGTGTCGACCAGCTCAGGGGTGAATTCCGGCGTGTCCATCAGCTTCGAATAGGGCCACTCGAGAGTCGGCCCGAACTGCTCCATGAAGTGACGGAATCCGCCGGGGCCGCCGGCGACGCGGTAGGTCTCGAACAGCCCCATTTGCGCCCAACGCAATCCAAACCCGTGGGTCATAATGTCGTCGATCTCTTGGGTGGTTGCCACCCCATCGTTCACGAGCCACAGCGCTTCGCGCCAAACCGCTTCGAGTAGTCGGTCGCCGATGAAGGCGTCGATCTCGACTCGGCAGTGGATGGGCCGCATCCCGATGCCGGCATAGATGCCTTGTGCTCGACGGATGTTCTCGATCGTCGTGGCGTCCCCACCAACGACCTCGACGACCGGCAGCAGGTAGACCGGGTTATACGGGTGCCCAACCACCAGACGCGCAGGGTTGGTCATGCCCTCTTGCATGACCGTGGGCTTGATGCCCGATGTCGACGAACCAATGATCGTGTCCGCTGGTGCAGCAGCTTCGGTCGCCGACAAGACCGCCGCTTTGACGTCCGGACGCTCCGGCACGCTCTCTTGAATGAACTGCGCGTCAGCAACCGCGTCGGCGACAGAACTAGCGATCCGATACGACCCTTGCTGGTCGGTGGGTAAGCCAAGGTCGTCGTATGCGGCAATCGCATTGCTGAGAACCTCGATGAGAATCTGCTCGGCATCAGGGTTCGGGTCGCTCACGGCAACATCGACACCGTTGAGCAGCATCCGACTCGCCCACGCAGCACCGATCACGCCACAGCCCACGACCGCGGCACGTTCGATACGGACTATCTCAAACTCGCTCATCGATCTACCTCAGCCGTGCTTGATCAGGTCGAGGTTCTCGCGAACCTGGGCTGGCGTGAGTACGTCATAGTTCTGCGCTTCGAGAATCGTGACGGCTCGCTCGACGAGGTCACCATTCGAGGCGAGCACACCGCGGCTGAGATAGATGTTGTCCTCAAGACCGACCCGCACATTGCCGCCAGCCATTGCGGCGAGCGAAACGTACTTGAGCTGGTTGCGGCTGATGCTGAACGCGGAGAAGGTCCAATCGTCGGGGATGTTGTTGCGCATCGCCATGAACGTGTTGAGGTCATCAGGCGCACCCCACGGGATACCCATGCACAGCTGCACCATCGCCGGTGACGGGATGATGCCCCGCGAGACAAGACTCTTGGCGTGGGCGAGATGGCCGGTATCGAACGCTTCGATCTCGATCTTCGTGCCGATCTCGGTCATCTGCTTGGCCATCTCTTCGAGCTGGCTGGGCGTGTTCGTCATGATGTAGTCGCCCTCACCGAAGTTCATGGTGCCGCAGTCGAGGGTGCAGATCTCGGGCTTGAGCTGGCGGACATGTTCGACCCGCTCGGTCGCACCGACCATGTCGGTGCCATCAACGGCTGGTGGCAATGGGCTCTCGACCCCGCCGAGCACGATGTCGCCACCCATGCCTGCCGTGAGGTTGAGCACCACGTCGGTATCGCTCTCGCGGACTCGCTCCACGACCTCGGTGTACTTGCCGATGTCACGAGACGCGGAGCCGTCGTCCTCGCGAACGTGCACGTGGGTGATCGCCGCACCGGCCTTCGCCGACTCGATGCACGCGTTGGCGATCTCCTCGGGTGTGATCGGAATCTTGTCCGACTTCGCTGTCGTGGCACCGCCACCGGTTACGGCGCAGGTGATGAAAACGCCGGTGTGCTTGTCGGTCATGACTCTCCCCTATTCAGGATTATTTTGTAGTGCCAATCGACGGCTGATGACACGGCCGGTCGATCGGATTTCGTCTTGGTCGATGTACATGCCACGCAAGTGACGATGCCCACCGGATTCGAACGCGTCCCGGCCGTGCAGGATGCGCCGGTTGTCGAAGCCCACCAAGTCGCCGGGCTCGAATGGGTACGCGATCGTGAACCGGTCGCTCGCCGCCATCTGGCTGAAGCACCGCATGGCCTCGTATGCCCGGGGTTGATCGGCGGGCGCCATGTCGGGAAAGGCTCGCACGGGATAGAACGCCCGAAGGGTCAGTGGCGCGCCATCGACACCCAGATCGATGAACGGGCCCGACCAGCGGTGATCGATGCCCGGGCCGCGATTGAAAAAGATCCACTTGAGCGTGGTGAGCGCCTCGTAGTGCTCGGGGTACTCGGCTTTGAGCGCCTCAACCACGGCCAGACCATCGGCCATGGTCGAGAAGCCGCCTTCGACCTCGTTGCGCACACAGTGCAGGAACTGGAACCCCGGCGGTGTCTCGCGAGTCGGAAGGTCGGTGTGGGGGCCGAGCCGCAGATTCGTGTTGGCGGTGGAGTTCGTGTCGGCCGAACCGGCCATCTCGACGTCGGCCTTGACGTCCCAGGTCGGGCCGAAGTTCGTGTCACGTATCGCACCGATCCGCGCGCCGAGCGCCACGTTGAAGTCCTCGTCGAGCGGACAGCCCCGCAGTCGTCCGATGCCATAGCGAATGAGGCTGTCGAGCCAAAGCCCGAAAACCGTGTCGTCATCGAGAACTGCAGAGCCATCGAAGGTTGGCGGTTCCAGAAACGTATCTGGCGTCCAACTCAACGCCTTTGGGAGCCAACTTCCGGCTCGGTGGTTTCCATCGGCGACATGGCGTAGCCAACCCGGATGAAAAGTGGCATGACCGCTGTCTGGAGCGAAGGTGACGACCAGCCCTCCGTCATCGGTAAGGCCAGCCGATTCGATCGAGACATCGTCGGATAGGTGTGCTGGGTCGATGAGGTGTTCACGTGTCGCGAGATCAAATCCGCCAGCGTCAACAGCGTTCTCCAGGAGCCACCAATCCAAAGCCGCAAGCTCTACGCCGTCTGACCAGCGGATATTCGCGAACCGACCCTCTACCTGCACCGACTCGATCGGCGTCCACGGGTATTCATAGAAGTCAGGAGTCGGCATGGCGATCAATTCTCGTTCTACGCTACGGCAACGTGTTGGGCAGGTTGCCACAACTCTGGCTGCAAAGAAATACCCGGGCGTTAGGAAACATTCATGACTGACGAAATCACCACAACCGAACGCACCGAACTCAAGCGCATCCCCGAGCGCGGGCACTTCGACCGAGACACTGTCAACGCGATCATCGACGAAGCGATGATCTGTCATGTCGGCATCGTCGACGCAGACGGGCGCCCCGTCGTCATCCCGACATTTCATGGGCGCGACGGCGACGATCTGTTGATCCACGGATCGGCCGCGAGTCGTCTCCTCCGCACAGCGCGCAACTCCGAGATCAGCGTCGCAATCACGTTGATCGACAGTCTCGTCGTTGCACGGTCAGCGTTTCATCACTCAGCGAACTACCGGTCGGTGGTCTTGTTCGGCGTGCCCGAGCAGATCACCGACGATGATGAGGCGTACCGAGCACTCGACGTGTTGGTCGAAGCCCTCATTCCTGGACGTTCCGGCGAAGTCCGGCCACATACGCGCAACGAGATCAAAGCCACCTCCGTTCTTCGCCTACCGATCACCGAAGCATCAGCCAAGATCCGCAACGGTCCACCGGTCGACGACGAGGAAGATATGGACTCCGAGGTTTGGGCCGGACTACTCCCCATCCACACCACCTTCGGCGAGCCAACTACGGCTGAAGACATGCGCATGGACCTGCCGCCATCTCCATCGATCGCCAACTACGAGCGGCCCTCATGACCACGGTTGCGATTCTGCTGTTCGAAGACTGCGATCTACTCGACGTCGGCGGACCTTACGAGGTGTTCCTCACCGCAGCACGACTAACCGAACGTGCAGGCGA
>CAZLWE010000007.1:3689-26931 GCA_964562985.1 uncultured Acidimicrobiales bacterium | reverse complement strand
CGTGGACCACTCACCATGAAGACGTTGACGATCTCGCAGCACACATCAACTCGACCCAAGGCAATGCCAACGTTCGTTGGATCGACACCGGAGACGTCGTCACCTCCGGCGGTTTGAGCAACGGCATCGCCATGGCGTTGCACATGGTCGACCGCCTGCATGGTCGCGAACTCGCCGTGAAGACCGCCGCCCAAATCGAGTACGACTGGGACCCTGACGCGGGAATCTCCTGAGGAGTAGACATCACTAATGGATATCGGACTGCACTTTCCCCAGCCAGAGATGCCCGCAGACGCAGGGGCCATTCGCGACTATCTTCAAACGGCTGAAGAGCTTGGCTACAGCCACATCAACGTTCCGGACCACGTGATCCAGACGCGCACTCCCCGAGCTGATTTCGCGATGGCCGCCAAATACACCACCGAGTACCCAAATCACGAGACCATGACCGTGCTCGGGTTCGCCGCCGGCGTGACCACAACGATGCGACTTAAGTCCGCAGTGATCGTGCTCCCCCAGCGTCAGGCGGTGCTCGTCGCGAAGCAGGCTGCCCAGATCGACGTGTTGAGCGGCGGCCGGATGGAGCTTGGCGTGGGCGTGGGTTGGAACGATCCGGAGTACACGGCCCTCGACATGGATTTCACGAACCGCGGAAAGCGGATGGAAGAACAGATCGAAGTGATGCGTCGATTGTGGACCGAGCAGCACGTCACCTTCGATGGCGAGTGGCACGAAATCGAGGACGCCGGACTCGCACCGATGCCGATGCAGCAACCGATCCCGATTTGGATCGGGGCCTTCATCGGGATCGCCGTCGACCGGGCCGCCCGAATCGCCGACGGCTGGCAGGCTCTGATCGCCGCTCCCGACGACGACGCCAAGGCCTCCTTCGATGACTTCATGTCCTCGGTCCAAGGCGCAGGTCGTGACCCGGCGACCGTCGGCATCGAGGCAGCACTGTTCGCCCCCGACGATGACGAGGACCGTTGGGCGAAGCTCATCGACGACTGGACGCGCTGCGGTGCGACTCAGCTCGTCTTCAGACCTCAGGGCGACTTCGCATCGATGCTCCGGAGGATCGAAGCCTTCGCGCCGCTTCTGAATAATCGGTAGTGCTGGTTACACCTAGTAGCCGGCGTCTGGGTCGACGACCGGGAACGGCTCCTCCCCGGCGCGGATGCGGGCAACGTTGGCCGCGATCAAGCCAGCAGCGCTGCGCGGTTGGGTGGTGCCGGCAATGTGTGGGGTGATGACAATCCGATCGTGACCGAACAGCGGCGATGATGCATCTGGAGGTTCGGGGCTCGTCACGTCGAGCACGGCAGCACCAACGTCACCGGCATTCACGGCCGCGACGAGATCATCTTCGGATGCCACAACCGTTCCACGTCCGATGTTCACGAACGTCGCCCCACCGAATTGGGCGAACCGGGTAGCGTCGAGAAGGCCTCGGGTGCTTTGGGTATCGGGCAGCACGTTGACTACGGCTCGACTCGCCGCCAGAAAATCACCCAACTCGTCATCTCCGGCATAGGACGTGACCCCGAGAGCATCGGTACCGCGACGGCTCCACCCGTTGACGGGATGACCCAGCGACTGGAACGCCGCGCCAATACGCCCGCCGATCGTTCCCAAGCCCAGGATTCCGACCGGATACTCCGGCGGCGTCGGCGTGTCTCGGGCGCCCCAGCCATCGAGCCCAGCCGGGGTGAATGTCTTCTCGAAGCCGCGTTGGAAATGTGTCACCCAATGCACGGCATACGCGGCCATCTCATTGGACATGTTCGGGTCGGACAGCCGGACGATCATCGCCTCAGGCGAACCATCCTTTTGCCACTGCTCCGTGCCAGCACCCATAGACAGGATGTGGGTGAGGTTGGTGAAGGTGGCGAGGTCGCTGCGCCGCATCCGCCAGGCAATGACCATCTCCACGGCGGTCGGGTCGGAGCAGTCGGGCCAGTACCAAAGGTCCTCATCGGGAAGGAGTTCACCAAAGAGCTCTCTCCACATCTCGGGCTCGGCATAGGGGTTCACGAGAATGGCCACGCCAACAGCATGGCCGACTGCAGCCGACAACGTACGCTCGGTGTATGGCAACGCACTTCGACGCCGCAGTAGTTGGGTCAGGGCCCAACGGTCTGGCGGCTGCGATCACTCTGGCGCGAGCCGGCAAGTCTGTTGTCGTGCTCGAGGCCAACGACACGATCGGCGGCGGCGCCCGATCAGCCGAGCTCATCGAACCGGGAGCGATCCATGACCTCGCATCGGCGGTCCAACCGCTCGCGATGGCTTCCCCCTTCTTTGCCGCCGTCGCAACCGATCTTGAACGCCACGGCCTTCGCTGGATCATCCCCAAAGCGGGAGCAGCCCATCCACTCGATGACGGTCGGGCGGCTATTGCCTGGAACGACCTCGAGACGACGGTTGATGGCCTCGGTATCGATGGCCCGGCCTACCGCCGCTTCTACGAGCCGTGGGTCGAGAACTTCGAAGATCTCGTCGACCTCGCGATGCATCCCCCCACCACGCGGGTTCCTCGGCGTCCGTTGTTTGCGGCGCGTTTCGGTGCGTTTGCAGCACTGCCGGCGATGGTCCTCGCCAAACGGCTCTGGGAGACGCCCGAAGCCCGCGCGCTTTTTAGCGGGCACGTTGGGCATTCGATCCTTCCGATGACTTCGCCGTTGACTTCGGCGGTCGGAATTCTCTTTGGTGCGATGGTTCACGGCGTCGGGTGGGGGTTTCCCGAAGGGGGTGCCCAGCAGCTCATCAACTCGATGGTCCGCTATCTCGAGGAGTTGGGTGGAGAAGTGAGGACCGGGCATCGGGTCGAGTCACTGGCGGACATCCCTGAGACCGACGCCACCATTCTGTCGCTCACTCCCCGACAGATCGACGCTATCGCGAGCGATCACTTCGAAGGAGGCTTTCGCAAGCAACTCCAGGCGTGGAAATACGGTCCGGGCGCGTGGAAGGTGGACTACCTCCTCGATGCACCGATTCCGTGGGCCAACCCCGATGTCTCACAAGCTGGCACGGTGCATGTCGGGGGCACGATCGAGGAGATCAACCGCAGCGAAACCGAGGTTGCCAACGGCGGGTTGAGCGACACACCTTTCGTTCTTCTCGCACAACCCACCAACTTCGACCGCACCCGAGCACCCGCTGGTCGTCATATCGCCTGGGCCTACTGTCATGTCCCGAACGGGTGCACCGTCGACCAAACCGCGGTGATGGAGTCCCAGATCGAACGATTTGCTCCCGGATTCCGCGAGACCATCCGGGGCCGACATGTCACGTCTCCACACGACTTGGAAGCACTGAATGCCAACCTCGTCGGAGGTGACATCGGGGGCGGCTCCTATGCCGGGGCGCAGCTGCTGTTCCGACCGCGGAAGCACCCTCGACCGCACGACACCCCGGATCCGTCGATCTTCATCGGTAGCGCCGCCACCACTCCTGGTGCCGGTGTGCACGGCATGGGGGGCCACAGCGCTGCTCTCCGCGCACTCCAAACCGCTTTCCGATAGTCGCCGCCGACAACCCCTATTTCGGGGGACAAACCGACATATGTTCGCGCGAGATTCTGGCTACGGTCAGGTGTACTGATATGGCGGACAGAGGGTGATAGCGCGTGACCGACGGCGAATTAGTGGATCATCTAGTAGACGATCCCGCGCTCTACGCTGACGCCACCGAAGAAGAAAACGATGAAGAACGCGCCGGGTTCTTCCTCTTTGCCAGTCTCGCGATCGCTCTACCGGCGCTCATCGTGCTGGGGTTCTTCCTGTCCGCAAACCCGGTTGACGATGAGAACGCAGCCGGGACAAGCGGTCAACTCGAGAGCGTCGAAGTGACGGACTTCGAAGAATCGAACGGATCCGCGGAACCAGCGTCGGATTCGGTAAGTGAGCAGACTCCACAAGATCTCGATGTCGAGACAGAGGTGGGCGGCGCCACCGAATCACTCGACGAGGCGCCAGCAGAGCTCGGTGACGACACCGCACCGGCGCAGGACGCAACGAGCACCTTCCTCGACGCCGGCGATGCACCCCCGACCGACCCAAATTCCTCCGTGCGCATCGACGCCACCGCCGAGCCAGACACCGAGATCACTTCCAGCCCGATCGATCCGGCCACTGTGGACCCCGAGCAGCTGACGCCAGCCGGCGGCAATCCAGTAGCGGTGACGGCCACTCCGGAAGCGCCCTCGGATGATGGCACCATTGCCGGACCAACGCGGTCCCCGACAACAACCAGTCCACCCCGACCAGCTGTCGCGACAATTCCCGCACCAACGACCCCGACGGCCCCAATAACGACCACCACGACCGAGCCTCAGATCCAATTCGCGTTGCCTCGGCCAACCATCGCGCCTCCGACGACAACCACCACTACCACGACGACCACGACAACGACACCGGTGGTCGAACCTGCCGAGTTCTCGCAGCGCATCGATATCGGCCGAATTGGTGACACCTCCCTCGCGTTACGATTCCAGACCACCACCAATGCCAACTACACCCTTATCGTCCGATCGGGAGGCACCGCGGCCACAACGGTGCAAGGATTCGCGCAAGGCGGCCAACTGGAGAACGTGACGATCACCGGCCTCACGCCAGGTACCGACTACACGGTCGAAGCGGTTCTCGACACCACCCCGCAGGCGACATCGCCCGCAGTACCTTTCCGAACATCTGGTGGTGCGCCGGAACCAGCCGCACAGGCCGTAACCCTTATCAACCCCCGGGTTGTCGATCTTCAGTCATCGCGTTTCGAGATCAACTACGAATCCAACATTTGTGCCAACGGATCCTTCGTCATTCGCGATTCCGCCGGGACGATCGTCGGATCGAACTCCGGACAGGCCGCGGGCTGCACCACACGTCACCTCGCCATTCCCGGATTCTGGACACCTGTACTTCGGCCGAACACGACCTATGTCATCACGATCACGGTCGAAGCCAACGGCGCTGGTCAAGGAGGGGGCAACACCGCCTCCACCTCCGTGACGGTTACAACTAGCGGATAGCTCGATCTACAGGCCGGGAAGCTGTTCCTGCCGGAGACCCGCTAGCTCGTCATTGGCATAGATCTTGCGCTTGAAACGCGGGTTCTTCGATGACATGTCGATGCGATAACTGCTGCGCTCTGGAGGGTCGGGCAAGCCGAGGATCTCTGCGAGGCGTCGCGCGAGCCAAATCTCGATCTTCAAAACGACGAGCTTCTTGCGGAGGCGACCCTGCACATCTCGGTTCAGGATTGGCGGCAACGTGTTCAGCGTCAGGATCTCGTCGATCGCCGGGTTCGCAAGCTTCTCTCGACCTTCATCGCTCGCGTAGAAGTGTGTCACGGCAAAGACGACCCGGTTCGGAACGACCTTCTGGATGAACTCACATGAGCGCACCACCGTTGAGCCGGTGCGAACCATGTCGTCGAACAGCACGATGTCGTACCCGCGGATCTCGTCGAAGGTCATGTCTGAGTCGGGGTGCAAGGTGATCTCGACATCGCGCTCACCAGAGCGTTGTTTATCGAGCAAGATGAACTTCGCGTCCGGCAGGTCGAGACGTCGGTACATCTCGGTGACGAAGTCGCGGGCACCCTTGTCGGGAGCGCACAACGCGAGTCCTTCACCTGTCGACCCGATGTTGATGATGTCGGAGTGGCGCAGGTAGTCGACGTAGATGTCGTATGGGATCAGATTGTGGAAGTTGCCATCGAAGATCCGCGTGAACTCTGTCTGCACGGACCCGGAGTGATTGTGCACCGTGACGACTCGGTCGACACCGGCAAGCTTGAGCATCTCTGCATACAGCCGAGCCGAGAACGGTTGTCCATCGAACTTTTTTAGGTCGGTTTCGTCTCGGGGGAAGTGTGTCTCCCCGTGGCTGGGCAGTGGGCCTCGGTCCTGCGCGCTGTAGAAGAGATCAGGTTCCACAAGAACCACAGCCTCAGCACCATTGTCCTTCGCTGCCCGTGCGAGCAACATATTTCGCATCGCCAAGTTGTTGCGACTCGTCGCCCTATTCGTGGTCGAGACGATGACGACGGTCTTGCCTTCAAGTTGGGAACCGATCGCGGTCAGGTCTGCTTCGTCACTGATGAACCGCGGGCAAAACTCGCTATTCGCAAACGTCTTGATACTGATGAGATCAGCGATGTCTTCGGACTGACCCATGGCGAACGCGACGTCAATCGCAAAAGGATCGTCCGAGAAGTTGCCCACGACGAGGATGTCATCAGGACTCGGTGTGGGCTGCGACACGGTTCCTGTCTACCGCCTGCGATGGCGAGATGCGTAGATCACGCTCAAACAATCCCCGAAGTCAGGTTCATCGAAATGTGCTTCAGTAGCGAGAACGCGATGCCGAAAATGTTGTTGGACACTGGCCGGGAGCTCAGAAATAGACGCGGGGCTTATAGGTACAGGGATTATTCGGTATAGCAATGGGACGACTTCGAAAAGCTTGGGCGATCACGGCCATCTTTGTCGTCGTCTTTTTGTGGGCGGTCACGAGCGCCATTACGCAAAGTCAACGTGCGCTATCCCATCGAGAGGTCAACGCTGCCGCGACCGAACTCGAGCTTGCCGCGCACACCCTCGTGACGATCGAACTGATCGAGTCTCCGCCAGCGAACATTCAACAAGAGCGAAGTGACGCGATCATCGTGCTCTCCGACGAAGAGGTGTTCGAACGAACGGGGCTCGACCCACAAGAACAGCGCCGAGCCGAGGCTCTCACCGCGGAACTAACCACAAACGCCGCGTCAGGCGAGCTCACGCCACGCGCTCGTGTCGATGAGCTCCTCGATATTCTCCATACCGATGCACTTAGCGCCGACGATTACAGCGAAATGGCAGCGACGTCGGCCTTTAGATCTCTGCTCATCGCAGGCTTTTCTGGGCTGTCGATCGTGGCGCTCGCCGGTGCGAGCCATCGCCGAGAACGTCAGCTGAGCCGGTCCATGCGCAGTCAAGCCCATACCGATTTCCTCACGGGCCTCCCGAATCGAAGGGAAATCCCGGCCAGTCTCGAACGGGCTCGAACTCATATGGCCGAGAGCGATAGATCTACGGCGCTGCTGTACCTCGACCTCGACGCCTTCAAAGATGTCAACGATTCCCTAGGACACGCGACCGGCGACAAAGTGCTGCGTCTCGCCGCGGAACGCCTGCTCGCTGAGCAACGAGACGACGAAATGGTCGTGAGGCTCGGCGGAGACGAATTTGCTGTCGTGATCCACAACATCGAATCGAACGAGGCGGCGGTCGAGGCCGCGCTTCGTTTTCAATCGAAACTCGAACAACCCGTCGAGCTCGCCGATTTCGGTGAAACCCTTCGGGTCAGCGTCGGCGTCGCGGTTGCCGACGATGCCCGCGACCTCGAAGATCTGTACACCCGCGCCGATATCGCCATGTACGAAGCGAAAGCTCGGCGGGGTTCACGGATCGCACTGTTCGAGGAGCCGATGCGTGAAGCATCAACCGCCCAGAGCCAGCTCATGCGCGCCCTGCGGGCATCGGACTACGACGAAGAGTTCCGTCTTGAGTTCCAACCCATTGTCTCAACCGACCAAACCGAGGTGTTCTTTCTCGAAGCTCTCCTTCGCTGGGATCACCCAAAACTCGGCGCCATCTCACCAGGCGATTTCATTCCCTTGGCTGAACGGACCGGCGAGATCAAACCCCTTGGCAATTGGGTGTTTCGCCAAGCCTGCACGCAACTTCTCGCATGGGAAGAAGACACGACCCTCGCTGGGGTATCGATTTCCTGCAATGTGTCGGCTCACCAGTTCGATGACCAAGAGTTCCTCAAGGAGTTGCGTTCCGCCATCGATGACCGGGGAATCGACCCGTCACGAATCATCATCGAGGTCACCGAGTCTGCATTGAGCGGACCCCACGTGGCTGCCCACCTCGAAGAAATGCGGGAACTCGGATATCGCATTGCCGTCGATGACTTCGGCGCTGGATACGCCAACCTTGCCCAGCTCGTCAGCATGCCGTTCGACATATTGAAGGTCGATAGCGGCCTCGTTCGAAACATGGAGAACGAAGGCCCCCAAGGGATCAATGCGGTCGACATTTTGATGGCGGTCGGAGCGATCACCGCTACACGAAACACCCCCGTCGTCTGCGAAGGAATCGAAACCGAGGAACAACGTCAGCTCCTTGTGAACGCAAATATCTCACACTTCCAAGGCTGGCTCTTCGCACGATCGGTACGCCCTGAAGACGTCGCAGACCTGTTCCCCACCACCACCGTGCTCAACGTTGCGGCCTAGAGCTTCGACTCGTGCTGCGAGGCACCGCTAACCTGTCCGAGAACCTGACAGGGAGCGCCATGACCACCACATTTGATTCTGGCTTCAACGACTGGACCCCCAATCGTCTACCGGACCTCTCGGGCAAACGCTTCCTGATCACCGGCGCAAACGCAGGGCTCGGATTCGAGACCACAAAGATGTTGCGTCACAAGAACGCCGATGTGTTGATGGCTGCCCGCAACGAAGGACGCGGCCGAGGTGCAGTTTCCAACATCTCTGCCGAACCGGGCTCGGGCTCAGTCGATTTCGTGAAGCTCGACCTGGCGGATACATCGTCGATCCGCGCTGCGGCGGAGTCGGTTCGAGCAATGACCGATGGCCTCGATGCCATCGTCAACAACGCTGGCATCATGCAGACACCGCAGCAAAAGACCACCGACGGGTTCGAGATGCAGTTCGGTACCAATCATCTCGGCCACTTCTTGTTGAACCACCTGCTCTTCGACCTCGTCGAGGCCCGAAGCGGCCGCATCGTTCCCGTCGCCAGCATCGCCGCCAAGTCTCCAGCAAAGTTCAACTTCAGCGACCTGATGCATAGCCAGAACTACTCTGCGACGATGGTCTACGGGCAATCCAAACTCGCCAACCTCACCTACGGACTCGAACTGCAGCGCCGTTTGACGGCCGCCGGTTCTTCGGTGTCATCGATTAGTTGTCATCCCGGGTACGCGGCAACGAACCTGCAAAGCACCGGCCCGACGGGTATCTGGAAGAACGTCTACAAAGTCACCAACAAGCTCATGGCCCAGCCTGCCGAGCGCGGGGCTCAACCCCTCGCGCTCGCCGCAGCGGGTAGCGAAGCTCGTCCGGGTGGCTACTACGGGCCTGTCGATCTAGGCGGAGCGCGCGGCAAGATCAGCGATGCGGACATCCCAGCCAACGCCACCGCCGACGATGCCGGGCCTCGCCTGTGGGAAGCCAGCGAGAACTATCTCGATATCTCGTGGACGATCTGAACCTGCGGCCAGAGCGTCGCCCCTACGGCGACCACCCGTCACAGTTCGTGGATATTTCACGTCCCAGCGATGAGTCTCACGGTGTGATCTTGTCCTTGCATGGCGGCTATTGGCGGGATCGCTACGGGCTCGAATTACATGAACCGATCGTCGCGCATTGCCTCGATCAGGGATGGACGGTCGTCAACGCCGAGTATCGCCGGATCACCTCCGGCGAGCCTGCTGTATGGAAGGCAATGGCGAGCGACGTTCACCAAGGCGCCATGATCGCTCGCGGTGTGGCTGGGGCAGCGCCGCTCGTCTCGTTGGGGCATTCCGCAGGCGGCCACTTGGCCTTATGGGTCACCACGCAACGCGAAGTCGCGATCGATGCCGTTGTCGCGCTCGCTCCCTTGACCGACCTAGTGGCCGCGGATCAACAACTGCTCAGCGACCGCGCCACGATGGAGTTGTTCGGAGTCGGCGCTGACGACGACCCACCGCTCTTCGAGGACGCGAGCCCGCTGCATCGGCTACCGCTCGGCGTGCCGCAGCTCATCGTGCACGGCCCCGAGGATGCGTCTGTTCCCTACGAGATGGCCCTCAGCTACGTGGAGTCAGCACGATCCCTTGGCGATGAGGTCATCTTCGTGAACAACCCAGAGATCGACCACTTCAACGTGATCAACCCGTCCCATCCCTTGTGGCGTGACGTGGATTCGTTCCTCGAGGCTCAGCGACCGTACTGAATGTATTGCTCGAGGGCTTCGGCTTCTCGTTCGAGTTCCGCGACCCGTGTCGCCACAACGTCGCCGATGCTTATGATGCCCGCCAACTTTCCTGACTCGACAACCGGCGCGTGTCGGAATCGCTTCTGCGTCATTACCGCCATCATGTAGTCGACCTGCTCACCGGGCGAACATGTGACCACTTCATCGGTCATGAGCTCGCTCACCAGGCGTTCGCGAACGCCGGCGCCTTCGCTGTGTAACGCGCGCACAATGTCTCGCTCGGACAAGATGCCCTCGACGATCGATCCATCTGAGGAAACTACGATGGCGCCGATTCCGAACTGATGTAGTGCGCGAACGGCGTCTGCGATCGTGGCGTCGGGGCCAATGGTGCAGACCGCGGTTCCCTTCGACTTGAGAATGTCTGATACCCGCATGTCGCCTCCCGACTATGTGACGGCTGTCACCAACTACGTTAGGGAAGCGGAGTTCAGATGTGAAGGGCTCGCTGTTGAAATTGTCAGAAACCGCGGATTCGGATGGCGTTTCCGTGGGCATCGAAGCCCTCGTGGTCGCTTAGGGCAATCGTGCTGGCGGCAACCTCGCGAAGTGCATCTGCTGTGAGGTGCCCGATCGCTCCGGCCTTGAGAAACTGCTCGACGGTGATTCCACCGGCTCGGTTCGCCCAGCCGCCGGTGGGCAACGCGGCCGGTCCACCGAGGGTGAAGTTCCCGACGGAGAACGGGGTGTGCTGTCCGAGGAGCAGTTCGCCAGCATGCTCGATTCCCTCGGCGAGCTTCCACGGATCATCAACCGCGAGCTGACAGTGCTCGGCGGCGAACCAGTTGGCCACGGCGACCGCTTCGTCGATGCTCTCGACGAGGATGGCACCTCCGTTGAGACCCAGCGCAGACTCCGCAGCCTCACGTCTTGCGTCGGGAAGGCTCGCCAGTTGACGGAGTACTTCCTCAGCTGCAGCGTCGATGACCTTCGATGACGCCGAGACCAAGACCACGGTCGAGTCCGTCCCGTGCTCGGCCTCGTTCAACAAGTCAGCAGCCAGCAATACCGGGTCGGCGGTTTCATCTGCGACCACCATCGACTCGGTGGGGCCGAGCACCACGCTGTCGACCCCGTGGGCGCGAACTTCCAGCTGCGCGATCGCGACGGGCGGACTACCCGGGCCGACGACCATGCCGTGGGCGGAGATCGTGTCGGTCCCGAACGCCGCTGCAGCGACGCCCGCCGGGCCGTTGACCCGATAGACGTTCTCCAATCCGAGCTCGCTCGCCACGACGAGCACCGCGTCATCGATCGATCCGTCACCGCCGGGGACCGGTGGGACGATGACCGAGATCTGCTCCACCCCAGCGACGACCGCGGGGGTAGCGACCTGAGCGAGCACCGATGGATAGCTGGCTTTGCCACTCGGGCAGAAAAGCGCAGCGTTGGCGACCGGGCCGACCTTTTCACCAACGGTGTGGCCCGGGGAGATCTCGGCGGTCCAGCTCTGACGACGCTCCAGTAGTGCTTCGTTGAACGCGCGAATGTTTGCGATCATCTGCCCGATGGCCGCCTTGACCACCGGGTCGATCCGAGCCATCGCAATATCGAACTCTGCCCCGCTCACCCGCAGCTGCGACGCCTCGATCTCGACACCGTCGAAACGGGCGAGCGCCTCGAGCAAGGCCTCGTCGCCGCGTTCGCGTACATCATCGACGAGTGCTCGAATCGCTGGTCGGAGCTCATCGGCGGACTCAGCGGCTGTTCCGCGCTGATAGATCCACGCCTTCTCATCGGCCGTCATCGACTTCCACTCGAGCTGTCGGATCATGGCTTCACCCTACGAGAACGAGTCAGCGATCGGCTCGCCAAAGGTTGCACAGGCGGCGTTCTCACAAATCGGTTCCTGGCCCGGTGTCTCGGCAGGCAACGCACTGACTCCGCAGAACGGGCAAATCGGTGACGGGTCTTCGTCGCCCTCGTCCCAAAGCTCGGACACTACCGACTCGGTTCTTCTGGGGCCGGGTACGTCTGGCGAAACGTGAACGCGTCTTGATCTGGTCCATGGTCTCGGAGCTGCTCGAGCCGAAGCTTGGCCTCCGCGAGGGTTGGAATCGTGCCGGCGGGAACCCACCACATCACTACGATCGGCCACTCGGGCATGTCGACAAACCACTCGCGGCGCCTCCGAAGAAAGTCCTTATGGTCCGACTTGTAGGTGTACGCCCTCAGTGAGTCAACGTCTTCCCAGATCGTGAAATTCAGTGCGATGTCGGGGTCATCGAAGATTCGTTCGTCCATCGAGTTGCCCGAGTCGGTGGAGTACCGCCAAACCCAACCAGGCGACGCATCCCCTAACCCATTGATGCGGTCAAGATTGTCGACAAACTCCGCCATCCGCGGATCTTCTAGGGGGTAGCGAATCTTCGCCACATTGAACTGGGCGAGGTGCCAATCGGACATCTGGCCACGCTAGTCGCCAGATTCGAGTGTCCGATACGCGCCGCCGTAGAAGATCACTGGCGGTTTCGCCTCGTCTGGGATGCTCATCGATGTCACGTTGTAGAGACCGAATTCGTGGTCGCCAGCGGGCAGAATCTGATGCTCGGTCAACGTCAGCCACGCGGTGCAGTCAGCAATTCGAGGAGCCCCGTCTGTAACTTCCCAGTCGAGGCCGTCGAAGCGTTCGCTGAGGTCGCGCATACACGCATTGCTCACATCGATTTGATGCTCGCCGAGCACGTTCACGCCGAGGACATCGGCCTTCTTGAGTTGTTCCCAGCTGTAGGAACCGTTGGTGCAGAAGAAGCCGGCGAGGGGCGGTTCGAGCGACACGGAAACAAAACTTCCGATCACCATGGCAATAGGCGCATCTTCAACCATGCCGGTGACGACAGT
Organism: uncultured Acidimicrobiales bacterium; assembly: GCA_964562985.1. Classification (GTDB taxonomy): domain Bacteria; phylum Actinomycetota; class Acidimicrobiia; order Acidimicrobiales; family SHLQ01; genus SHLQ01. The sequence continues at coordinate 14,036 of CAZLWE010000007.1, read as the reverse complement.
GACCGTGGTTGGAACCTGGCCCATGACCTGGCGGAAGTACTTCGGATCGATTGTCTCGCTCATGGGTGTCACCGTACTGCAAACGTTTGCATAGTGCCCGTTGTAACCGCTCAACGACGACAGTTTGAGTTCTCTGGTCGCTCCGCATGCCTATAGTCGCTCACAGTCCACAGATTTTGCGAGCGATCGATGAGTGACGACCGAATCATGATGAAGAACCCAAATACTGGACGCGACGACATGTCGATCGCCGTTTCGATCTACGAACCGGTTCGCGATGCGATCCTCGCTGCCATCGACGATGCGGGCGAACTAGCGAACAAGTTGCTGATCGACGAGGTTGAACGCCGCACCCCAGCAACGCTCTGGGAGAACAGCTCGCCTGCCTGGTACACCACGTCGGTCAAGCTGCACCTTGAGGCAACCAAGCTTCTCGCCAAACGGGGCAAGCCGCAGATCTTGTCGCTAACCGACGCCGGCCGAGCAGCGCGTCGCTAGCTGGCCCCTTCGACGGTTTCTGCAACTGTTGGGCTCTGAAGAAGGAGTTCGAGTATTCGGGCAAGGCCTTCGAGCGTGTCAAATAGTCCTTCAGCTGAGCCTCGTTCGGGATCGAGATCTTCGAGCAACTCGATCCCGAGAAACAACGCACTGATGACCTGAGCGATGTGTTCGGCGTTGATGGCCTTGGCGAAGGCATTTTCGTCGAGTACCCGCCGAACGGCATCGGTGACCAGGTCGGTCCACGGTTGAAGCTCGGTGTAGAGCTTGGCCCCAATTTCACTTTTTGCCCTCGCCCCAGCGAAAGCTTGGGTGAGAACCGCCATGTTGTCAGCGACCAAGTCGTCGTTGTGGATCTCGCGTCCGATCGCAATCAGCTCGGTGAGCGATCCCGCGGACTCGAGCTTGGGTTTGTGGTTCCCCATTCGCCGACGGCTCATCTCCGAAACCGCCGCCACGACGAGATCATCGACCGAGCCGAAGTGGTAGAAGATCAGCGCCTGATTGAAGTCACCCTGACGGGCAATCGCCCGAGCGCTGGTGCCGACAATTCCTTCGCTCTTGAGCGTCTCGAGTGCTGCCTCCACGATTCGGGCCCGAGTCTCGTCGCCAGAACTCGTGCGACGTTTCGGCGCTTCGGCTTCAGCCTTGTCTGTGGGTTTGGTGCTCTTGGCCATTGCCCTGATGACGTTAGTCATCCCTACCTCCAGACGCTCATCTGGCCAGGAGGAGATGCAACTTGGCACGTGTCGCCGTCGCAGGTGTGTGGCCGAAGCATCCCCGAAATGGTGGCCCGATTGTCAGAGAGCGCATGAAAGAACCGCTCAGCTAATGGCCCAAAGGCCGTGCCACGGAGCCTGAAGCTCATCGCTCGCCACCGCCGCGTCGCCCACAAGCACATGAGGAATGCTTCGGGCCCGATCCATGCCTGTCCCCCATCGGTCACGACCATCAGCTCGATGCGATACCAGGGGTAGTCGCCGTAGAGCTCCTGGACTCGCGGATCACCACACGCGTAGAACTGCAGATCGATGTAGGTCGACTGCGTCGCCAGCCAGTGACGACACCGCCGGCACAACTCGCAGTGCTCGTCGTAGATGACGGTGAGTCGTGCCGGCGTTGGAAAGTGCGGGGTTCCCATTGTTCAGATGTGGTTCATTGGGGGAACGGTCGGGCGTGGCGGAGGCGGCACCATAGCCGTGGGCACTGCCGGTACGTACTGGTCGATTTCACCGCTCCGTTTGATCTTCCAGAAGACCGCCATATTCACAAAGTGGATGACTCCGAGGCTGACCAGCAGGAGGCCGATCTTGGTTACCAGGTTCTCCGTTGCCTCAATCGCCGTTTCCGCTCCGCCGGCCTTGAAGATGAGAAATGCGTAGCCAAGGTTCAGCATGTAGAAGCCGACGACCAACATTCGGTTGACAGCTTTCGCCATCGCGGTGTTGTCGAAGACTTCAGCCAAAAATACGGCTCCGTTTGCGAACAACGTCTTCGCAAGCAAACCGGTAAGCGCAATCGCCGCCCCGGCGTAGATGAGGTAGGTGAGAAGTAGATAGTTCATAGATTTCCCTTTCGTGGAGTCTCATTTGAGCAACTGCTTAAACTATGTCCCTAATAGTGACTTGAGCGATCGCTTAAGTCAAGCGCCGTCTGTCACACCGGCTCGGATACGCTTTACGCGGACTTTGTGAGCCACGAATCGGGTTCATGTCTTCACTCGATCGAAGGAACCGATGAACCCCCGCTCCGTCGCACTGACCATCGTCTTGGCACTACTCGTGGTCGGGTGTTCAAGCGATGCTCCCGAAACAGCAGCACCGTCGACGGTGGCCGAAGCCGAGACCGACGCGGCTCCCGGTTCCACCACCGCGGCGCCGACTACCGAGGACACCACCAGCACGCAGTCGCCTGCGGCGGTGAGCCCGAGCGGTTCGATCGGCTTTGATGAGTGGACCGCGTTTCGCGGCGGTCCCGACCGGCGGGCCTTCGATGGCAACGCCGAGGGAAGCAATGCACCCGAGTTGCTGTGGCAAACCGCGACGGGGGGCATCGTCGAATCCTCGCCTGCTGTTGTAAACGGCCTGGTCATCGGCGGCACGTTCGACAATGCCCTATACGCACTTGACGCATCTACCGGCGAGGAGGTGTGGCGGTTCCAGACCGGCGGGCTCGTTCGATCCTCCCCAGCCGTTGTCGACGGAGTGGCCTACTTTGGCGCCGACGACAATCTCTTCTATGCGGTTAATGCTGCTGATGGCGGGGAGATCTGGCGCTTCCAGCTGGGCGGTGGCGGCCAGCAGAGCTCGCCGACCGTCGCCAACGGCCTCGTCTACTTCGGAGCATTCGACAACTTCGTGTACGCGCTCGATGCTGCGAGTGGCCAAGAGGTCTGGCGATTCGAAACCGGTGCCGGGATCCTCTCGTCGCCGCTCGTAGTCGACGGCCTACTTTCAATCGGCTCGATCGACGGCGTCTTCTACACCCTTGATGCGTCCACCGGCGAAGAGGTCTGGCGTTTCAACGCCCAAGGGCCTATCTTCTCCTCGGGAGCCTTCCTTCCAGCCGTCGACGAGGACACCCCCGCCTCGGTGACATTCGGCTCCGACGATGGCGTGATTCGAGTACTTGAGCATCGAACTGGTGATGTCCGATGGGGTATCCGAACCACGGCCGCCGTCTTCGCCACGCCAGCCGTGGCCGACGGTGTGATCTACGTCGGTTCTCGCGACGGCGGTTTCCTCGCCCTCGATGGCGCTAGCGCTACTGGCGAAATAATTTGGGCCACGGACCTCACCGAGGTGCTGTCGTCGGCGGCGATCACCGAGGATCGGATCTATGTCGGTTCGAGCGACGGCAATCTGCACGTGCTCGACCGCCAAAGCGGCCAAAGCCTCCACCAGCTTCCTGTCGGCGATCTCGTCTGGACATCACCAGTCGTCGTTGATGACCACCTCTTCTTCGGCGCCCACGATGGCAATATCCACGCGTACAACCTGACCAGAGTGATCTAGCCGTCGGCTAGCTGTTCTTGCGGCGCTTTTGGATGTTGGCCCATTCGTCTCGGAGGCCGACGGTGCGGTGGAACACGGCTGGGTCATCGAGGTCGGCCGCGAAGTATCCCAGGCGTTCGAACTGCACGACCTGACCCGCCTCAACGTCGGCTAGGGCCGGCTCGAGCTTGGCCTGCACCGTCTCGCGTGAGTCGGGGTTGAGACTCTCGAACGCGTCGGTGTCGCCCGAACCCGGATGCGAGTCAGTGAACAAGCGGTTATAGAGGTGCACGGTTGCATCTACCGCGGTGGCCGCGGACACCCAATGGATAGTCGACTTCACCTTGCGGCCGTCGGGGGCCTGTCCCCCGGCGGTCTCGGGATCGTAGGTGCAATGCACTTCGATCACGTTGCCGTCATCGTCGGTCACCGCGTCGGTAGCGGTGATGAAGTAGCCAGCGCGCAACCGTACTTCTCGACCCGGGGTGAGCCGGTAGTACTTCGGCGGTGGGTCGAGTTTGAAATCGTCTTGTTCGATCCACAACTCGCCGCTGAACGGCACCTGGCGGGTACCAGCGTTGTCGTCCTCCGGGTTGTTGATCGCCTCGCGAAGGTCCTCCTGGCCTTCGGGCCAGTTGGTGATGACGACCTTCAGCGGATTTAGCACCGCCATTCGTCGGAGTGCCGAGGCGTTGAGCTCGGTCCGGATGAACGACTCCAGTAGTTCGATGTCGTGAGTGCTATTCGACTTTGCTACGCCAATGTGGTCCATGAAAGCTCGGATCGCCGAAGCCGGGTACCCGCGACGACGCAGCCCGCGAAGCGTCGGCATGCGAGGGTCGTCCCAGCCATCGACCACGCCATCTTCGACAAGTTGACGCAAGCGCCGCTTCGACGTGATGGTGTGCGTCAGGTTGAGGCGAGCGAACTCGGTCTGCTCAGGCTTTTCGGCCGGGAGATCGAGGTTCTCAAGGCACCAGTCGTACAGGGGACGATGGCTGTCGAACTCCAGTGTGCAGATGCTGTGCGTGACACGCTCGATGGCATCGCTCTGGCCGTGCGCCCAGTCGTAGGTCGGGAACAGGATCCATTCGGTGCCGGTGCGCTGATGATGCGCACGGCGAATGCGATAGAGCACGGGGTCACGCATCCACATGTTCTCGTGCTGCATGTCGATCTTGGCGCGTAGCACCCGTGAGCCGTCCTCGAATTCGCCGACTCGCATACCCCGGAACAAGGTGAGATTTTCCTCGACACTCCGATCTCGGAACGGGCTGTTGATACCCGGTGTCGTGAATCCGCCGCGCTGCTCAGAAATGGTCTCGGCGTCTTGGTCGTCTACGAAGGCAAGCCCACGCTCGATCAGTAACTCGGCCCACAGATAGAGCTGCTCGAAATAGTCCGACGCGTAGACGACCTCGTCAGGCTCAAAGCCCAGCCAGCGGACGTCATCGATGATCCCGTCGACGAAGTCCTGGTCTTCGGTCTCGGGGTTGGTGTCGTCGAAGCGCAGCTTGCAGGTACCGTCGTAGTCAGCAGCGATGCCAAAGTTCAGACAGATCGACTTGGCATGCCCGATGTGCAGATAGCCATTCGGTTCAGGCGGAAACCGCGTCTGTACACGCGACGAGTACTTGCCACTCTCGTTGTCGGTGTTGATCTTCTCCCGAATAAAGTCGGGACCGCGTTCGACGCCATCGTCGCTGTTGGTAGTCACGCCCACAAGCCTACGAGGTCGTGTTGAGCCGCAGGTCGTTCAGTGGTCGAGGTTCCGCGCGGTTTGCGAAAGCGGCACGTCACTCGTAGCAGCGGGTAGCGTCTGCAGTACTCGATCACCAAGGTTTGAGGTGACCCCGAGCCAGTAGTGCTCGTTGCGGTAGTGATGAAGTCGGTGGTTCGCGGCGAGGCGGCGATAGAACCGGGTCTTTGGCCGGTAGCGCGTGTGTATCAGCAGGTGGGTCCACTCGTAGTGCGCTAACCCAGCGACTGACATCACCCACGCAGTCATCCACGCGTTCACAACTCCGACGCCCCCAATCAGCGCCAACGGCACCGTCCAGGTAGCCGCGAAAGCTGCGAGTAAGACGATGAAGATCGCAGCGTCCATCCAACCCAGCAGTGCCCAACCAACATCGTGCGGGTCGAGGTGGTGCTGACGGTGCCCGGTGCCAGTTTTGAGCCGGCGCATTCGAAACGAGTCATCGGGAGCATGGAGCAGCGTCCTATGGATAACCCATTCAACCGGACCCGCTAACAACGCCACGAGCAGTGCAAGGAAAAGGTCAAACCAACCCAAGCCGCCAAGGCCAAGACGAGCGAATCCCAAGACGGCGATTGCAGCGATCATGACCCGGGGCGATCCAAATGACAGGAAGGCCCGAAGAACCTGGGCGATCGAAGTCAATTCGTTGGCACGCATCGGATGCGAGCGATCGATCTTCACCACGGGCATACATCCGTTGTACCCCAATCGCGCCGCACCGGTCCCATCACGGCCTTTGATATTGCAAATTATTGACCGTTGGCGTCAGCTAACGGCTTATCTCGCCATGGTGAGTTTCGGGCTCGCCACCGTACGCAGGACCCCTCGGTCGACACCAAGGCGATCTTGGCAGAGTTGCATGAGCGTGGACCATAGATCCGCTTCGTAGGAGCTACGTGGTTCGCAATGGACGATCGTGAGCGGCCGTTGACCGTCTCGCATGGGGTCTGCGAAGGCGGTCGCAGCCACGGCGAGATCAACAATGCAGCCCGGGGTTGGTCGACCGTCAACAAGGATTGCTGGCTCGTCTTCGTCGAGACCGCGAATACGCACCGCGGTTCTTCCCTCGGCGCCTGAAGACCCGATCGTCCCGTAGAGCGCCACACGCTCGTCCCACCCAGAGATGCGATCGGAGGTCAGATCGACGATGTGCCCAACTCCTGGATCTGCGTCAACTTGCCTGTTTTCCCAGCGGGCAATGACCCGCTCCGCGCCAGACTCGCGGCGGGCGACTATCAGTTTGGAGATCAGGCGGCGGTGCAACACACCGATGAGCCGTTCGCCAGATGCTCCCATCACCTGTTCGTTTCGTGGGTGGTCAGCCACCATCTCGACGCCGGGTGCTCGCTTTGCGAACAACTCAGGATCTGGTGGACCACCTGGTAGGGACATCGCCGTGTTCATTGAAATACCTCATCATGCCGCCAATGCATTCCTGGCATCTTGACCAAATTTGAGTACTTCGTTTGTTACGGCACAGGCAAAAAGTAGATGCAATTGGCGCGAAACAAGAAAAACGTCAAAACTTGCCTCACCAATCCGTTCGTAGGAGGAACCTTGGCTAACGAGCTAGACCTGGGAGTACTCGGCCATCGCATCCGGCATTTCCGCAAGGAACGTGACCTCACGCTGGCCAAACTCGGCGCGCTAATCGATCGTCCAGTGCCCTACCTTTCCCAACTGGAGAACGGTCACATCGAACCAAAGATTGGACTGCTTCATCGGATCGCTGAAGCACTGGGCGTCGGCTTCGGTGAGCTCGTTGATCCAACCGCACCTACGCGACGTTCCGCACTAGAAATTGCCATCGAACAAGCCCAACAGGATCCCCGATACCAAGCGCTCGCACTTCCGTATCTGAAGCCCACAGCGAAGACCCCCGATGACGTCCTAGAGCATGTCGTCGCGTTGTGGAATGCAATGCCGCAAAAAGAGGGAGGCAGGGCGCTCCGGGTAGAAGACAAGGCTCGATTGGCGAACACGGAACTGCGCGAGAACATCCGCGATCGCAACAACTATTTCGCCGAGATCGAAACGGTCGTCGGCGACGCCCTCAACGCAATTCACTACCCCGGATCTGGCCCATTGTCGGAGCGTCACATCATCGCACTTGCGGACCACTTTGGCTTTCGCGTCGAACGCGCTCGTGGAATGCCGGTGTCCGCGCGATCGGTCACCGATCAACAAAACCGAGTCATCTACATTCCTGTGCGCGAGGAGGTCGATCTCCGGGCGGCTCGTTCGGTTGTACTGCAAACCCTCGGCCACTACGCACTCAACCACGCGGCAACGGGAGACTTCGCTGAGTATCTCCGCCAACGCGTCGAGTCAAACTATTTCGCCGCTGCCGCGTTGGTCCCGGTTGAGCCGGCAGTTGACCTTTTGCGCCGAAACTTCGATCTCAATGATCTCTCGATCGAAGATCTCAAGGAGTCGTTCTACGTTTCCTATGAGATGGCCGCACACCGATTCACAAGCCTCGCCACCGAGCACTTGGGAATCCCGGTTCACTTTCTTCGATGCGACCCGGAAGGGGCGGTGACCAAAGCCTACGAGAACGACGGCATCGACTACCCGACAAACGACGAGGGGATGGTCGAAGGGATGCGAGTGTCTCGCCACTGGGGAGTTCGCCAGGCCTGGCAAGGCAGTCAGAGTTTCGTGATGCACTATCAGCACACCGTTACCGATGGCGGTGAATGGTGGTGTGCTACCTACATCGAAAATGCATCCACGAATCCCTACGCGATCAGCGTCGGTACCACCTCAGAGCTGTCGAAGCATTTTCGTGGCGGCGACACCATCCGTCGCCTCGATGCCCGATCGCAGACGAACACCGTCGACCCCGGCCTGATTGAGCGGTGGGAGTCGGTTGCTTGGCCGTCGGCAGCCCAGCGTTCGCATGTGCTCACTGCGCTTCCCCCGTCGACCCGCGATTTCACACCCTTCCCTGGCATCGACCTCATCGACGTCTATCGATTTCTGGACCGACAGAGGCCAACATCGTCCTAGGTCATAAATTTGCTACCTTCTGAAATTTGATGGAATTGTCCTGGAAAGATCCGGTCGGTCACCATTGTGCTGTATCTAAGTTGTAGATCCGGCGTCCAAACGCGGCTACTACAAGCGAACCTGCGACGGTGAAACTCACTGAACGTGGGCTTGCACAAGGCGAGGAACCTCCACATGACTAGTACCATCCAAAGGCCGGGCGAACTCACAAGAACGCTCGGAACCGAGTATGCCGAGGTTTTCGGACCTGAGGTCGTGGAGCAATTTGCAGCCCTGACCGCACGGCTCTGGGACCCCACCATGGGGCTTGTCGTTTTCTCTTCCAACGAACCCGTGTTCATGAGCTCCTGCGTGATGGACGTATTCCAGGCTCGCGACCGCTGCGACACGGCCAACGTCCCCTCATTAACTGGCACCAATTGGGACTATTACGGCATAAACGAGAGCACCCTTCCGAAGGTCGCCGTCCACGGCGACGTAGCGGTTGTTTTCCTGGGCGACCGCAAGGCCCCGTACCCAAAGCGGCCGCTTGCCGCGAGTGAAGTCGCGGTACTGCGTGACCTTGGTTCTGATCTCTTCTTGGCCAGCCGAGAGAGCATTTCGAACTCCAACTTTCAAGCGTGCTTTATTCGCGACGACGGGTACGTCATGAAGATGGCTCCGCGGCTTCCGAACCTGCTCGGCTACGACACTGCGGACACCCGATGGATCCCCCGTGGGTGGTTCGAACCGGTCAAGCCAGGGCCATCGTGTCGCGGCACATCCGAAGTAGTGACCGCCTCGGGCTCGACCAGGTCCCTGGAGTGGCTACGGGTACCCATTCCTCGCTTCAACCTGTTTTGGGTCCGGCCGCTACGCCGATAAGAGGGTTGCCATCGATCTGTTCTTGGCCGGCGCCGAAGCAATGACGCGATCCAAGACCGGGGAAACGTCCACGTCTTGCTACGGAGTCTAAGATGGCTGGTTCGCCCACGTGATCAGCCATCACCGAAGGTGCTGGCGTACCCTGTGACTATGTCCGATACCCGTGCACCAGCCGATCAATTGACTCCGGTCGAAGGAATCCGCCGTGAACTTCGACGCACCATCGGTAGCTACATCACCGGCCACAATGAACGGGGCTCCTCTCGCTCCGCGTTGGCCGAGGACAGCTGGTTTGGCCCCGACAGTGTCACCTGGCTCGTGCAGTCCGATTGGTCGATTCTGGTCGGCGCTATCCAATCGCTACTCATTCAAACCCTCCACCCTCCAACCATGGCCGGAGTCGCGGAACATTCGAACTTCAAAGACGATCCATTCGGGCGAATTCACCGCACGGCAAACTTCGTTGGAATCACCACCTACGGTTCCGCGCAGGACGCCGAGCGAATGGTTCGGACCATCCGCAAAATTCATGAGCGCGTGGTGGGCGTAACCCCAGATGGCGTTCCCTATGAAGCGAACGATCCGCACAACCTGGCCTGGGTTCATTGCACCGAAGTCGATGCCTTCCTGCGGAGCTACCAGCGCTACGGCAACGTTTCGATCTCCAGCGCTGAGGCCGACCAGTATGTCGAGGAGATGGCACGGGTAGGAGAGGCGTTGGGGGTAGTCGACGCACCGCGGTCCGTGTCGGAACTGGACGCTCGCCTGCGGAGCTACATCCCCGAGCTGAAATTCAGCGCCCAAGCTCGCGAATCGGTGCGCTGGTTGACCTTCATGCCCAACGCTCCTGCCGCCCGGGCGCCCTACACGGTGATCTTTGGCGCCGCGGTCAACCTGCTGCCGAACTGGGCTCGACGAAAGATGTGGCTTCCGCCGAGCATCCCATTCGTGAGCGATGCAATGGTGGCCCCGTCCGCCAAGGTGCTCCTGAAGACCCTCGACTGGATCATGCAACCGCCGCCCGAGATCGCCGAAGTACGAGCCCGGCGAGCCGCCTAGACCGCAGAACGCACCGAGCGAAGCGAATGCGTGATTGCGGCGAGTAATCGGCGTGAACGCGTACCGCCAAAATCAGGGCGAAGCCCTTGGCGGTTAAGCCTTTAACCGCAGAACGCACCGAGCGAAGCGAATGCGTGATTGCGGCGAGTAATCGGCGTG
>CAZLWE010000007.1:0-3589 GCA_964562985.1 uncultured Acidimicrobiales bacterium | reverse complement strand
AACGCGTACCGCCAAAATCAGGGCGAAGCCCTTGGCGGTTAAGCCTTCACGCCTTAGCCGACGCTGCGAAGGTCGACGACGAAGATCAACGTTTCGTTCGGGCCAATGACCCCGCCAGCGCCCGATGAGCCGTATGCCATCTGCGGTGGAATCGTGAGGCGGCGGCGTCCACCGACCTTCATTCCCTGCACACCCTGATCCCAGCCTGGGATAACCATGCCGGCACCCAGGCCAAAGCTAAACGTGTCTCCACGGTTCCACGACGCGTCGAACTCGCGACCGTTCGACCAGTTGATACCCATGTAGTCGACGCTGACCTGCATACCAGCGGTGGCTTCTGGGCCATCACCTTCGACGAGATCCTCGATGAGCAACTCGGCTGGTGGCTCGCCTTGGGGAACGGTGATTACGGGCTTGACGTTGATGTCTTCCATACCGGGACTCTACCGCCGCGACGGATATCAACTCCTCGTTCGACACAGAGGTATGACGCTCGGAGGGGATTCCGCAGTCGAGAAGCTACTCAGACAGAGCGCTGTTGCGTCTTTACAGACGGGCCTCGAGCAGGGCGAACCGCTGCCAGGGTTGCTCGGTCAGTGAAGTAGCGGAGATGATCGCCGTAAGTTACAGCGGAGCCGAGTCGTTGCTTGCTCGAGGGCGGGCGAACGCCCGCAATCTGGCGATCGCCTAGCCACAAGCGCATCGAGCGTGACGTTATGGTTGCGCCTATGACCCTCGACGAAGTCCAGGCACTAATGGAAGACCTCTACGGCGAGGCCGATCGCGAACGCGGTCAAGCGGCCACCGTCGCATGGCTATGCGAGGAGCTCGGAGAATTAGCCCAGGCCGCGCGTAAAGGCACCAAGGAACAACAGCTCCACGAACTCGGCGACGTACTCGCCTGGCTCGCGTCGCTCGCGAACCAGTTAGACCTCACCCTCGACGACGCCATGGCCCGCTACCGCGAAAACCCCCCGTGAAGTGCTGAAGCCTTAGCCGCCCCGGCTTCGCCGATTATGGGCGGTACGGGTTCAGCCAACTACTCGCCGCAATCGCACATTCGCTTCGCTAGGTGTGCTCTGCGGATTTTGAGCTACCCGCCGATGATGCCTCTCGCGATGAGGGCCTCGGCGATTTGGATGGTGTTTAGTGCGGCGCCCTTGCGGAGGTTGTCTCCGGAGATGAACATCGACAATCCGTTGTCGAACACTTCGTCTGGGCGAATTCGTCCCACGATCGACGGGTCGATTCCAGCAGAGTCGAGCGGAGTCGGAAGATCGTCGAGGATGACACCGTCAGCGTCAGCAAGGATCTCACGAGCGCGATCTGGGCTGATCGGACGTTCGAACGACGCGGTAACCGCGAGCGAGTGACCGGTGAACACCGGAACACGCACGCACGTACCGGCGACCTTTAGATCAGGAAGTTCGAGAATCTTGCGGCTTTCGTTGCGGAGCTTTTGCTCCTCGTCGGTCTCTTCAAGACCATCGTCAACGATCGAACCGCACAGGGGTACAGCGTTGAACGCAATGGTCGACGCAAACTTCTCGTTCTCGACGAAGTCGACCGACTTTCCGTCGTACGTCAGTTCAGCGATACCGTCGCCAGCTTCGAGGACCTGACGCTCCAATTCCTCAACGCCAGCGAGCCCGCCACCAGAAACGGCTTGATAGGTACTCACGATCATGCGATCCAGCCCGGCTTCGTCATCGAGTGGCTTGAGCACAGGCATGGCGGCCATGGTGGTGCAATTGGGGTTGGCGACGATCCCCTTCGGGATCTCGTCCAGGGCGTGCGCGTTGACTTCCGGCACTACGAGCGGCACCTCAGGATCCATACGGAACGCGGACGAGTTGTCGATAACGATGGCACCGGTAGCAGCGACCTTGTCGGCCAAGGCCCTCGAGGTCGCACCTCCTGCGGAGAAGAGCACCACGTCGAGACCGGTGTAGTCCGCAGTAGTTGCTTCCTCGACGGTAACGGTCTTGTCACCAAACTCGATCTCTGTGCCTGCGCTACGAGCTGAGGCAAAGAACCGCACGGTGTCGATCGGAAAATTCCGCTCGAGCAGCAACGTGCGCATGACACCACCGACCTGGCCGGTGGCTCCGACGATTCCTACATTGACCATCCTTCAAGGCTACGAGTGAACGCGACGATTCGCGGCTCTCTGCCGGTGTTGCAAAGGTCATGCCAACACGCGGCGGCTACTAGAGCCCAGGCGAGTGATTCGCTAGGCGATGTCTTCGCGGCTGGTTGAACGCCCGAGCCGACGGCCAATCACACAGTTCCGGCCAGCCGCCTTCGCCTCGTAGAGCGCGTCGTCCGCGGCTCGAAACACCGCTGCGCCGGCCTTGGCCGGGCCAGCCGAAACGCCGACGCTAATCGTCACTGCAAGCCCAACAGCGATCTCTTCCCAGTCCACTGCTTCGACCTCTTTACGGAGACGATCACCTAATTCGTGGGCGCGAACAAGGTCTCCCTCGGCAGGGATGATCGCGAACTCCTCGCCACCAAAGCGGGCCACAACATCCTCTTCCCTCGAATAGGCAGAGAGTACGAATCCCACTCGTCGGAGTACTTCGTCGCCGATGACGTGGCTATAGGTGTCGTTGACCGCCTTGAAGTGATCAACGTCGATCAACACGAGTGCGATGTTTCCCACGCCTGCGATTCGCTGGGCAAGACATGTGTCGAACCAACTCCTAGAGGCAACTCCGGTGAGCCCGTCTCGGCGTGTTCGTTCCGTGAGTTCGTCAGCCTTTTCTTCCAGTTCAAACCTCGACTGCTCGGCGATTGCTCGAGAGTCGATCTGATTCATTAGCGAAGCAACAGAACGGTGCTGGCGATCCTCTGCGTTTCCCGCGATCGCCAGCGCATCGCGGACGACCAACTCGGTATTGCCGAGCGCTCGATGAACGGCCAAGCGGCCCCGCAACAACCGTTGAAGCCGAGCCGGATCGTTCGCCATCAAGGACTCGGCGCTGTCAAAAAGGCCTAATGCATCGTCGTAGTGCCCATCACTGACCGCCACCATTCCAGACACGAGGGTGAGGTGCGGATGCAGGAAGCCCCCCAGCGGTGCTCGAACGGCATCTACCGATTCGATCGCCGCTCGAGCGGCGTCCACATCGCCTTCAAGAACAGCGATCTCCGCTTGCACCCAGGACGCGACGACTTGCGCGTGCCGTGATCCGGTGGAATTGATCTTTGCAGCGACGGAGCGTGCCAATTCGACACTGTTTGTCACGCTGTGCTCGTCATCGGCTCTGTAGTTCCAGGCCTGCTCGATTGCACACTCCAGAACGGTCAAGATGTAGAGCAAACCGCTTCCATCGTCAACCGGCTCATCACCGCTCTGCAAGGCAACTTCTGCATACGCCATCGCCATGTCGAACGCGGTCAAACGACGGAACACGGTGGCGAGATTGGCCATGGCTACGGCCGGCGGCGCGATTCCGTCTTCGCGGAGCTCGTCGAGCATCACGATTGCTCGGACCGCGTGGTCGATGCAGTCATCAAGATCATCTAGCGAGAGGTACACCTGCGAGAGCTGAGTGGTTGCGATCGCCAGAAGAACCCGCTCGCC
>CAZLWE010000006.1:0-91724 GCA_964562985.1 uncultured Acidimicrobiales bacterium | reverse complement strand
ACGACCAGAATGAGGACGATCACCAAGGCAGCCGCGATGATGATTGTGATCATCGACTACTCGTTCTCGTCACCGGAGTTCTTGGCTTCGGCTGCAGCACGTGCACGAGCAGCGCCCGCTGACTCAGGGGACTCCCCCGTCACCATGTACATCACCCGCTCACCGATGTTCACCGCGTGATCACCAATGCGCTCGTAGAAGCGAGCGATCAAGGCAAGCTGCACCGTCTGCTGTAGCTCTAGGTCGCCGTTCTTTTGCGCCTCGAAGATCTCCTGGACGAAGTCTGCCTGCAGGTCATCGAGTCGGTCGTCGATATCGGGGAGTGCGGCGGCCAGGCCAACGTGTTGCTCGGCATAGGCATCGACCGACAGTCGAGTCAGACGCACCGCTTCTTCGCTCATCGAGGTGATGAGTCCACGCAGCGTCGGCGTGAGGGTCATCCCGTACGAGCGTCGTAGGCCCTTGCAGATGTTCACTGCGAGATCACCAGAGCGCTCGTATTCGCCGTTGATCTTCATTGCGGTGACAATGGCACGCATGTCGCCTGCCATCGGCTGCTGCAGTGCGATGAGCGCATAGCAACGCTCCTCGATCTGCAGGCTGAGAAGGTCGAGCTCGTCGTCGTGACTGATGACTTCTTGGGCGAGTTCGAGGTTGTTGTTGATCAGCGCGTCGGTGGCCCGAGGGATTGCCTCGGTGACGTGGGCAGCGAGGGTCACGATGGTGCTACGAACCTCATCGAGTTCCTCGTGATAGTTCATTCGTAAATCGCTCATCGCAAACCTGCTGACTAGCCGAAGCGGCCGGTGATGTAGTTCTCGGTACGGTCGTCGTCGGGGTTGGAGAACAGCTTCTCGGTGTCGGTGTACTCCACCAGCAGACCGGTACGACGGTCGTTCGTGTCGTCGACCTCAACGCTGAAGAAGGCGGTGCGGTCAGAGACACGCGCGGCCTGTTGCATGTTGTGGGTCACGATCAGGATTGTGTATTCGTCTTTGATCTCGGCCATGAGTTCCTCGATGCGCCCAGTGGCGATCGGGTCGAGGGCCGAGCATGGCTCATCCATGAGGAGAACTTCGGGCTCGTTGGCGATCGCACGAGCGATGCTCAGACGTTGCTGCTGACCACCCGACATGCCGATGGCGGACTCACCCAAGCGGTCCTTCACTTCGTCCCACAGGGCGGCCTTACGAAGACTGCTCTCAACGACATCGTCGAGACCCTTCTTACGTCCAGCGACTCGAGGACCGTAAGCCACGTTGTCGTAGATGCTCTTTGGGAACGGGTTTGGCTTTTGGAACACCATGCCGATACGACGACGAACCTCGACCGGGTCGACTCGCTCGTCGTAGAGGTCAACGCCGCGGTAGAGCAGGCTCCCGGCGACTCGAGCGGTGGGGATGAGGTCGTTCATGCGGTTGAACGAACGAAGCACGGTCGACTTGCCACAGCCCGATGGGCCGATGAGCGCGGTGATCTCGTTGCGGCGGACCTTCATGTTGACGTCGCGCACAGC
The DNA here is from genome assembly GCA_964562985.1 of uncultured Acidimicrobiales bacterium. Taxonomy (GTDB): domain Bacteria; phylum Actinomycetota; class Acidimicrobiia; order Acidimicrobiales; family SHLQ01; genus SHLQ01. Next base: position 90,208 of record CAZLWE010000006.1, on the reverse strand, counting down.
ACGGAAGTCGCCGTAGAAGACGCTTAGTTCGCTGGCATCAAAGACAAGGTCTTCGGGCAAAGGCTCCCCGTCGACGGCCGCGTCAATCGACGAATCGAGCGTGGCGTTGCCTTCGTCGACAACTTCAACATCGGTGGTGTCCTCTGCGCTCACGCCCAGGCCTTTCAAGATTTCTTCCGCTTTCGAGGTTATGTCTGTCATCGGTCAGCCCCTCTTCTTTTCAAAGTGATTTCGTAGAAGCACCGCCACGGAGTTCATGGCGATGACCAGCGCGAGCAGGACAACAATCGCCGCTCCCGCAGCTGCGGCGAAGCCGACATCTCGTGCAGATTCCTGTACCCAACCGACGATTACGATCGGCATTGCGGTGAAGCGATCATCGAGTTGCTCGAGCGAGAAGACCGAACGATCTCTGGCGGCGAGGCGTCCGGTGATAGCGCCGACCAGGATTAGCGGGGCTGCTTCGCCAACAGCTCGAGAGAGCGAAAGCAGCGTTCCGGTGAGGATTCCGGGTGCGGCAAAGGGCAGCACCTGGGTGCGGATGACGTCCCACTGGGTAGCGCCCACGCCATAGGCCCCCTGGCGAAGGCTGTTGGGCACCGCACGGATGGCCTCGGCCGAGGTGATCACGACGATCGGAAGAACCAAGATGGCGAGCGTGACACCACCCGCGAGGAGGGTGCTCTGACCGCCTCGGCTGCTGACGAGAAGGAACAGGCCAAGCAGGCCGTACACCACCGATGGCACGCCGGCGAGGTTTCGGATCGCAAGGTCGATCGTCTTTGTGAGCCGGTTCTCCTCTGCGTACTCCTCCAAGTAGATGGCAGCGGCGATGCCGATAGGGAACGAAAGGACGATCACGAAGATCGCAATCCACAGCGACCCGACCAAACCTTGAGAGATTCCGAGCAGCGGGTCGCTCGACTGACTGCGCAGCGTGCCGGACAGGAAATCGCCAAGGCGGGTGCTGAGCACCGGCCAACCATCGGCAAAGACGTCGATGATGAGCACGACGAGCACGAGGATCGACATGCCAAGAGCAGAGAACATAAGGGTCCGGAACGCTGACCCTCTCAGGTCACGCCCCTGTTTGAAGATTTCTTGTTCAACCCGAGCCGTGGTGTTCGCTGAGCCGCCGAGAGTGCTTAGTGCCATTGGGGTTCCTCCTAGTACCGCTCGCGTACCCGGTTGACGAACCGGCCTGCGATCAGGTTTAGAAACAGGGTGAGAATGAAGAGCACGAAACCGACAAAGAACAGGCTCTGGAACGTGAGTCCCTCGCCTACGACGTTGTCGGTGCCTGTAGCCAGCGATGCCATGGCGGCGGTCATCGTGAGTCCGCCTTCAAAGGGTGAATCGGTAAAGCGGGCAGCGTCTGCAGCGCCACCAGCAAGGAAGACCACCAGGGTCTCGCCAAGCGCCCGGCTCACGCCGATGATGAATGCGGCCACGATTCCTGAGACCGCAGCGGGCAGCACTACCTGCACGGTCGTGGTGAGCTTGCGTGCACCGAGGCCAGCAGAGGCGGTTCGAAGTTCACGCGGCACCGATGCCAATGCATCTTCGGATACCGATGCGACGAGTGGAACGGTCAAGATTCCGACACCGACGGCAGCTGCGGCAAGGTTTCCACCACGCTTCACAAAGCTCTGACCATCAGCGACCTCGGCGGGTCCACCCACCCGGAGGATCCACCAGATGAGGATGAGACCGAACACGACCAACCCAGTCAGGACCGCTACCCGCTTTAATTGCACACTTAGGGGGGTGTCGGTCTCTCGCTTGAGCAGCTTGCGCAACCAGGTGGCAACGATCGCCACGTAGGCGATCACGATCACTGCGCCGATCACGAACCAACCGTTACGACCTATGCGCTCGATCACCTGCGGGCTGATGAAGAAAAGGGCGAAGAAGCCGAGGACCACCGACGGAACGCCAGCGAGGATCTCGAGCACCGGCTTGAGAAAGCGCCGGGTCTTTGTGCTTGCGTACTCTGACAAGTAAATAGCTGAGCCAAGACCGAGCGGCCCGGCGACCAACATCGCTACCGCAGTCACGATCGTCGAGGCGACCAGGATCGTCGGGATGTCGTATACGCCCTGGCGTGGGAACCAGCCAGCCTGACCCCAGGTTTGCGCCCAGTCGATGTTGAACGCAAAGACGCTGGCCTCACGGACCAGCGAAAGAACAATGAGAATTGAGATTGCGATCGAGACAAGTGCTGCAAGAAGAAAGATGAATCGAATCGTCTTTTCTTTGCGGGCCCGCTTCGCTGGCGCTGAGAGCGCCTCGACGGTGATCGACCCAATCGCACGACCGGTAAGCGGTTCGGACCAGATTCCTCTGTTAGCCATTTTCCGAGAACCTATTTCTGTTGGGGTAGGGAGTGTGAATCGGGCTCAAGGACCGTGCCGTCTGGAAACGACACGGCCCTTTCAGAACAAGTGAGTGGCGTGTTAGCCAGCCCAAGCGGCTCGTACTTCATCCTTGGAAGCGTCGGTGAGTTCGACGTAGCCGACCTCTGCTACTGCGGTGTCGAGACCGTCGTTTACGTAGAAGTCGACGAACTCTTGAAGGCCAGGCTTCTCGGCAGCGTTGCCGTCGTTCACGTAGATGAAGAGGTTGCGGCTGATCGGGTACTCGTTCGATGCGATGGTCTCGGCGTTCGCTGGGACGCAGGTGCCGTCTTCGTTCTCTACTTCGAGAAGCTTGACGGGAGCGGGTTCGGCGAAGGCGAAGCCGACCCAACCGAGGCTGGTATCGGAAGTTTGGATACCGCCCAGGATCTGGCTGTCGTCTGCCGATGGGCTGTAGTCCGTACGGGTGGTGGCTTCCACACCCTGCTCCTCGGCGATGTCTTCGATGACGATCTCGACGAAGCTGTCGAAGGTGCCGGACTCAGCACCAGGGCCGAAGATGTTGAGCGGTGCGCTTGGAAGACCTTCGCCCAAGATCGCGTTGCCGCCGTCCCACGTATCTACGCCTTCGGACTCTGGGCCGATGAGGCTGTAGAGGTCGTCGAAGCTGATGCAGTCGATTGCTGCATTTGCCTCGTTGGTCATGATGGCGATGCCGTCGATGCCCACGAGAATCTCCGTGAACTCAACACCGTTCGCAGCGCAGGTCTCGGCCTCGCTGTCACGAATCGGGCGGGAGGCGTCGGAGATATCGGTGAGGCCATCGCAGAACAGTGCGAATCCATCACCGGTTCCTGGGCCATCGACATCGACGAGTACGTCGGGGTTGACCGTCTCGAAGAGCTCAGCCACACGTTGAGAGATTGGCTCAACCGTGGAGGAGCCCGAAATCAGCACCTCGTCAGATGCGCCGCCTCCGCCGCCAGCGGTGCCGCCGTCGCCGCCGCCGCAAGCGGCTGCCACGAGCGCCAAGCCAAACATGATGGCCAGCAGTCGGACTAGCCGGTTCGTTCCTTGAAACACGAAACCCTCCTCAGGGCATGGGAGCGACCTTTCGCTCACCTGTTACTCCAAACGGTAGATATCGCAGCTAACGCACAAGAAGCATCAAGATGAACACCAGTTGAACAACCAGATACCCCAAAACCAATGGCGATGAACGGTTGGGGTCACGAAGGCGCTATTTGAGGACTTTGTCGATGCGGCCGGACTTGACGAGGTCGGCGTACAAGCGGCGATCTTTGGCGTAGGTGAGACGGTCCTCGACCTTGTCCCACCGGACCCAGGCGATCATGTCGACTTCATCATTGGGCTCAAACTTGCCCGACAATACGGTCATCAGCCAGTAGCGCACCTCTTTCGAACGACCGTGTCGATCCTTGTATTCGAGTGACGGGAGCGATGGTTTATGGGTCTTGCAACGGAAGCCCGTTTCCTCTTTGACCTCGCGTAGCGCCGCCTCTTTGAACTTCTCGCCTGCGTCGAGCTTGCCCTTCGGAAAGCTCCAGTCCTTGTAACCCGGTCGGTGCACCAACAGGACCTTGGGTCCCTTCTTGGCGGAACGGACGATCACGCCACCGGCAGCTCGCACTTCGGTGCCTTTACTGGATTTCTTTTTCGGTGTTTTCGTCTTGGCCATAGGGGGGATTAGCTCTGATCTTCTACCGCGCTCGGGGGGTCTTCTGCAATTCCTTGCGCTCGACAGCTAGCCGCTCGAAATGCGTATGCAGGTCAACGTGACCAGGTCCCGTCGTACGACTCCATGAACCATCCGAATGGAGGCTCCAGGATTGAATGCTCTGTCCGAGTTCGAGTTCAAGTGAATCCACAAGCTCAGTAGCAACTCCAGAATTGGAGATTGCGACAAGCGTTTCCACACGCCGATCAAGGTTGCGGGGCATCAAATCCGCTGACCCCATATAGACGACCGCCTCCGTTGGCCCGGAGGCATTCGCAAAGTAGTAGAGCCGAGCATGCTCGAGGTACTTGCCGATAAGTGAACGCACTCGGATGTTCTCCGACAGACCGGGGACACCGGGACGAAGTCCGCAGATTCCGCGCACGATCAGGTCGATCTCTACCCCGGCTTGGGAAGCTTCGTATAGGAGGCCGATCATCCCGGGGTCGACGAGCGAGTTCATCTTCATGATGATCCGACCGTTCTCGGCCTGCATCTCGCGGCGCACCAATTCGCTGAGACCCTTGCGCAAGCCCGCAGGCGCAACAAGGAGATCGTCGTAGCTCACCTCTCCGCCGTAGCCCGTCAACGTGTTGAACAACACCGCTACCTCGTCGCCGAGCTTCTCGGATGCGGTCAACAACCCGAAATCGCCGTAGAGCCGTGCCGTGCCGTGGTTGTAGTTGCCCGTGCCGAAATGGCAGTACCGCACCAACCGGCCGCTTTCACGGCGCACGACCATGGTGATCTTTGCGTGGATCTTGAGGCCCGGCAGCCCGTAGGTCACGTGGACTCCGGACTGCTCCAGTTTCTTCGCCCACGCAATGTTGGCTCGTTCGTCGAATCGAGCCTTCAGTTCGATCAACACCGCGACCTGTTTGCCCGCCTCGGCGGCGCTCATCAGCGCTCGCACGATCGGGCTGTCGGTCGACGTGCGGTACAGCGTCATCTTGATCGCCACGACATCAGGGTCTTTGGCCGCTCGAATAATCAACTCCTGGGTTGACGCGGCAAATGACTCATAGGGGTGATGCACGAGGAGATCTCTCGTTCGAAGCACTTCGAAGAGGTCGACCTCATCACCTGACCGGTTCGCTACCCGGGTTGGGACTACGGGAGAGAACCCGTCGAAACGTAGCTCCGGGCGCTCAAGCTTCATCAGCGCCCACAGATCACGCATCGCCAAGAACGCCTTTTCGACGTAGATGTCAGCGTCCTCGATCTGCAACTCGTCTCGGAGCAACGTACGGATCGAATCCCCGGAACTCGTTCCGATCTCGAGACGCACGGCGTTTCCAAACCTGCGACGCCGCAGTTCCATCTCGACGAGTTCGAGCAAGTCATCGGCTTCCTCGTCGGCGTAGTTCAAGTCAGCATTGCGGGTCACTCGGAAGGAGAGATGCTCGACGATCTCGAGGCCAGGAAACAGCTGGTCGAGGTGCGCAACGATGAGGTCTTCTATCCGAATGAAACGACCTTCCTGAGAGAGCGGAACCAGACGATGCAAGGTGTCGGGAACTTTGACGCGAGCAAAGCGCGCTCGTTCGTCTCCGGGGCGCCGGACCCGCACACCCAGGTTGAGCGACAGGTCGCTGATGTAAGGGAATGGATGCCCGGTGTCGACCGCCAACGGGGTCAACACCGGAAAGACCTGCTCATCGAAATAGTTGTCGGCGATCTTGCGATCGGCCATCCCGAGATCGCCGTAGTTCGGGATCGAGATGCCCACACTTCCCATCGCAGGGATCAATGACGCGGAGAAGACTTCTTGGCGGAACCGCTCGAGCTTTTCTACCGCCGCGCGAATATCGCGGAGCTGTTCGACCGCTACCCGACCATCGGGGGCACGAACCCGAACTTCAGCTGCCACTAGGTCACGGAGTCCGGCAACGCGCACCTGAAAGAACTCATCGAGGTTGCTCGCGTAGATGGCCAGATACTTGACCCGCTCAAGCAGAGGTGTGTCTGGATCGGCCGCCAACGACAGCACCCGTGCGTTGAACGCAAGCCAGCTCAGCTCACGATTGAAGTAGTTCGTCTCGTTGATATCGAGAGGCGCGATTTCGAAGCGATTCGACGCGATCGTGATCGCGCTGTCTGAACTCGGCGTATCGGCCAGCATGGCATGCCAATCGGAAGTTGTGCTCCGACCTTGAGTTGGCTCGACGGGGAGTTCGCTCATCGCCTCGCGCAGCGACGATCAGTCGCCCTTTGACTCTTCCTCTTCTTCGTAGCCAAGGTCCCATTCGACATAAATTCGCTCACGCTCACCATCACGGTTCACTCGTTCACGGTTGCGACGAAACTGCGGGTCATGGGGCGGCAAGAGAAGCAGGCGAGCCGATACCCGATCGCGAAATCCCTCCATTAGGCCCGAATCTCCCGAGATCGTGCGAATATCCCAATGGGGGGCAATCGGTCCGTTGTAGACGATTTTTGCGTGGCCCTGTGCCGGAAGCTGCTCTTCGGTGGTGTCTGACATTGAAAAATCCTCGAAAATCGCACTCTTCGATGCTGACTAGAGCATCGTGAGTCATCAGACTATCGGTGGAACTGCGCCATCTCGCGATCTAACGATTTTCGAAGAGTAGGTCAAAAGTCCTTCTTTACGGGAACTTTCGGCCCACTCTGTGCGTAGTACTGTTGTGAACACTTGGAGGTGCTTCTCATGGAATTGACCTGGATGGCCAAAGGCCTTTGCGCAAACCAACCACCAGAGACCTTCTTCCCAAGCGACGGCGTGGGCGTGGAGATCGCTAAGCGGATTTGCCAGAAGTGCCCAGTCCAGGACGGCTGCTTGGAGTACGCCCTCTCAAATCGGATTGACCACGGCGTCTGGGGTGGAACCTCTGAACGTCAACGTCGCCGAATCCTCAAGGCACGTCGCAAGGAAGCAGAGAAAGCCGAACGCCGAGAGCGCAAGCTACGCCTGTAGCCGCCAATAGGCGACACAAAACACGAACGTCGAAAACTCGAACCGCTCCCAGCCACGCGGCGGGAGCGGTTCTACGTTTTTAATTCGAAATGGCGACGCGGCCGAGGAAGGGCGCGCCAACAGCCAAGCACTCCTGCGAACAGACTCCCTAGCGAGATAGGAAGTCGAAGCGTGAGCTAGACAGTCTTGTCTTCGGTCTTCTCTTCGTCGATTCCCGAATCAAGTCCATCTTTGAACTCTTTTTGGGCCTGTCCGAGCGAACGGGCGAGCTTTGGTAGCTTCGCGCCGCCGAAGAGTACAAGAATGACTACGAGGATGATGAGAAGTTCTGGTGCACCTATTGATCCCATGTAATTAGGGTACCAGTTCTCGACTTACTCTTCGCATCGTCGACGATGAAGTCAGCGTGAAGTCAAGGTGAGAGTTTTTGGCTAACCGCTGGCTTCAGCAGCGGCTGCAGCCCGTGCGAGTGCACGTTGGCGACGAATACGCCGTCGTTCGCGCTCGCTCATTCCGCCCCAGATACCGAACTTCTCGCCGTTTTGCAGGGCGTATTCAAGGCAGTCATCACGCACGACACAGCCGCGACACACCTCTTTGGCCTCCTTCGTGGAGGCTCCACGTTCCGGGAAGAACAGATCGGGGTCGACTCCAAGGCAGTTCGCGAAGTCATGCCAGGTCGGTTCATCTTTTTCCGACGCGCTGAGAAATGCCATTGGTTCGTTACTGCTCCTAGGTTGCCGCTATGCGAAACGCGCGCGGCCACGACTAGTCGTCGTGCCCACACATGTCCACGACGACTTCGCCGTATTTCCTTAATGTAATTACAACACTGTAACTAGCAGAATGTAAAGTCCGAATCATTGAAATTGGTGACTTTTTCTACAACATTGGCCACATTGGCCACATAAGACGCGTGAATCACACCACGCCCACCTAGGAGCTCCATTCGTGCCACAGCCAACCGACGAACCCCTCGCACTCCCCATAGTCCCGATCTGCAAAGAAATTGTGACTGCACCGGAGTTTCAAAACCTGCTCGATAACGGCGACACCACACAACCACTCGCTGTACAAGGACTCGACCTTTGCGGCCACTCCGAGACCATCATCGACCACGATTGGCCACAAGCCGTCTTTCTCGGATGTCAGATGACCGAGCGAGCAGCCGCTCATGCTCGCCAAAGCGGCGCGACCGTCTTCCCGCCTTTTGGTCAGATCCCCTACAACCCGTATCGCGGTTCGTTGTACACAGCCGCTGAACTACGGGCGAATGGTCTCGACGAGTCGATCTACAAACACCAAGTCACCTGGCGCAACGAGCCGCCAGCCCCAATTCTCGAAGCGCTCGCCCAGCGAATCCACGACCACGCGATCGACAACGCATTGACCGGCTATCTCGCCAATTACCCCAAGGTCGTGGCGATTATGGGTGGCCATAGCCTCACCAGAGACGCTGATACCTACCGAGTCGTAGCCGTTATCGCTCGATCACTCACCCGCGCTGGACACTTGGTGGTCACCGGCGGCGGTCCTGGCGCCATGGAAGCGGGCAACCTCGGCGCCTGGCTAGCCCCAGCCGACGACAGCGCCCTAGACGATGCCATTGAGACTCTTGCGGTCGCGACCGACTACTCCACCCACGAGTACCTCGACGCGAGTATCGCGGTGGTCGAGCGGTACCCGGACGGTGCCGAAAGCCTCGCTATCCCCACCTGGTTCTATGGCCACGAGCCCACGAACGACTTCGCAACCGCAGTCGCCAAGTACTTCTCCAACTCGATCCGTGAAGATGGCCTCCTCGCCATCGCAACCCACGGAGTCATCTACACCCCGGGCGCTGCGGGGACGATCCAAGAAGTGTTCATGGATGCCACCCAAAACCACTACGACGTTTTCGGGGTCATCTCGCCGATGGTCTTCGTCGATTCGGCCTACTGGGCCGACGATCGACTGGGCGCGCCGAAACTACTGAAACAACTCGCGGGCGAGCGCCCGTACGCCGACCTCATCGGTGTATTCGACGACCCCAACGACGTAGTCGACTTCATCGAAAGCCACCCGCCGATCATCGACTGATTTTCGGTACGAAGCGATTACTAGAAGCCGTAGCGCTCCGACTCCGGATACATCCCGTCGCCCCCACCATTTCCGGCGCCAAGCGAGGTACGCGTGACTGGCGCGGAGTGTTCCAGCAGGTCGGTGACCGCCGCGTCTAAGCAGGCTTGATCGAGCGGGCATTCGTTCTCGATGCTGCGCAACAGTCCACGCCGACAGAGTTCCTTCACAAAAGAAGCGGTCACTCCGTCGAGGCGTTCCGCGATAGGCCCGAGGTCCGTCACCGAGTGATCGAGACCCTCTAAGTACAAGCCGAGTAGTTCGATGAGGGCGGCCCGGCTTGGTTTCCCTACCTCGACGGCCTGGTCAATCCGTCCCGGCCGCGCCGCCAACGCAGGTTCGAGGACTTCCGGTCGGTTCGAGGTAAGGATAAACAGCAGGTCGGTATCGTCCGAGAGGCCATCCATTTCGTTCAGCAGCTGAAACAAGATCGGGTTGTCGCCCATCCCGCGCATTCCTCGGTCCTGAGCAACCAGGTCGACGTCTTCGATCACGATCGTCGCAGGTGGGAACGATCGTGCGATGGCCGCCGCTTGGCCGATCGCATAACTTGCCGAACCCTGAAGCACGATCGTGGTGCGCTCAGGCATCGCGTGCCCCAAATACGCAATCGTGTGCGTCTTGCCGGTCCCGGGTGGGCCATAGAGCAGTAGCCCTCGTTTTAGGTGCTGGCCTGCGTCGAGTAGGTCTTGGGCGCGATGTGAGATCCCGATCGTGTGACGCTCGATCGCGGCGAGGTCCTCCTGGGGAAGTATGACCTCGTGGCGCTGAACTGTCGGTAGCTCAATGAAGTCGAGTCCGAAGCTCCCGTGTTCGCCGTAGGTAAAGGCCAGGGTATTGCCTCGGAAAACGTTGAGGTCGTGGCGAAGCTGGCCAATGCGTTCGATGAATCGCTGGGCGGTCAGCTCATCTTGGGCGAGTGCCTCAAACATCAAGACTTGGCCTGGCCCTCGTTCGACGTGGAGCAACGATGCCACGACGGGTACATCGTCGAGGTGGGTCAGCCAGATAGCGGAGTATGGAACGCGGTGTGTTTCGTTGACGTTGATGGGTAGCGCAACCCAATTCACCGGGGCGGTCACTTCGGGACCGCGGAGTCGCCCGCTCACGATGCTGGCCAGGTTGGCGCCGTGGTAGTGGCTTAGCTCGGAGTTCAAACCAATGAGTTCCGCGTCGCCATCATGGGCTTCCATCGCGAGTTGGAAATTGATGTGATCGGGCGGGTTTAACTTCTCGGAACTGCTCGGTAAGTCGCCCGGCGCAACCCCGAGGTGTACCGTTACTCGGGCGAGCAGCTCGTTTTCTTGATCAGGTAGCGCTACACCATGCAGGAGGACATCAAAGGTTGCCAGCAGCCGCTTCACGTCCTGCTCCGTCGGCACGTATCCACCGGTGGCGTCCTCCGCTGGGACCCCGCTCTCACCGTTCATCAATTCCCCCAAAGCCGCTTAGCCACAACGATCGCACAGAAGTTTTCTGAATGCTAGGGACGGGATAGGATTAGCTCACAGTCCGAGCCGGATCTCCAACAACTCCGCCATGACGTGTGCGTAGTGCGTGGCGTGGGGTCGCCCATCTGCGGATCCAAAACCGCCGCCGAGCCGTCGCGCCAATTCAGGAACGACCTGATGCCCACCGGAGACGGTCGCTACCTGCGTCTGCGTTCGTGGCGATCCATGTTGGCCCGACATCGTCTTCGGTGAGGTGCCAAAGACTCTACCTGGACTCGACCATGCCAAGACGATCGATGTGCCGTCTGCGTCAACGTCAAGATCCACCGCACCAGTGACCCCTTGCAGCTTCTCTATGTGGTGAGCACCGTCGGATCCGTATACGATGCCGACGCTCCCCTCGTTGTGCGCCTGGCCCCGTAATCCTGCCGCGCTGACCAGGTCGGCCAAGTCGAGCGGAGCCTGCTCGGGGTCCACCTGTTCTTGTTCGTGATCACTCACGACGAACAGGACCGTTTCATCCCAACGAGGACGCAACATCTCGACCACTGCGCCAAGGTCATCATCAACGCGCCGAATCGCATCGGTCGTTTCATCCGCGTTTGGGCCGAAGCGATGGAGTGTCGAGTCCGGATCATTCATGTGAATGAAAAGCAGGTCCGCGTCGACCGCACCCGATGTCGACAGGGCCTCCAGCACCGCAGCGTTCGCTGGATACCCGAGGCAATCTTTCGCCGCATCGCCGACCGCCTCCGGGGAGGGCCATGAAACGTCTGCGACGCCCGCACCCATGCAGCCGATCATGGTGGTGTCCCCGGTGATCGCTGCAGTACTCCTGCCCGCTCGCTTCGCCGCCGCAAAGACCGTGTCTCCGACCGGGCCGACACTCGACGAACACACGAACCGCTCACCGTCCCAGATGTCATTGGTGAAGATCCGGTGGCCGCTGACATCTGCGCCGGTAGCGAACGTTGCGTGATTGGGGTACGTGGAGCTTGCGAGCACAGACGCCCCACCGTCTGGGTGCCAACCACCTTTGGCGATGAGCGACCACAGCGTCGGAGTGAGCTCAGCGCTCACCCGGCCGTTCGGCAGTGAGTCCTCGATCACAAATACAACTCGCACGAACCGAACCCTAGTCGTGACGAAGCGATGCAGATTCGGGTTATCGGACGAGACGTTCGAGCAGCGCGTTGTACGCCCGAAACGGAGCGACGGACACGTCCGCCACCTTGGCCTCATCGTCCCAACGACGCAATTGAATGGCCTCTGCCGCTCCAATGGCGCTGCTGCGCCACTGCGCCGCCTCCACCTCGTCGAACTGGCCGCCTTGAGCACGCAAGCTCGCCTTGGAGGCCTCTGATAATCGGGCGAAGTAGTCAGGTTCGGCAAAGCAGAGCCAGCGCTTTGCAGCGACGTGCTCACCGACCGGCGCGGCGACCGCTTCACCAAACCGAGGCTCGAGCCAATCCCGTGCGACCACATCGTGGTTCCAGTCATTGGCGAGGTAGTCCTCCTCGCCTCGCGCGCGGGCCTGAAGGAGATGTCCAATGTCGTGGAGCAGCGCTGCCGCAACCAAGTGATCCGGCGAACCAGCAACGGATGCAATCGCGGCTGCCTGGAGGCAGTGCTCACCCAGGGTCACGCCCTCGTCGTAGGTACTCGACCCATAGGTTTCAAACAGCGTGGCTACTTCGTCAATCGGGCTACCCATCACCACAGCCACACATTAGGACTTCAGAACATCGTCGATGAATGCCGCGAGCTCGACGGGCATATCGCCTTGGATGCTGTGGCCGGCTTCAGCGAAGTTCTCGATACGAGCGTCGGGGCGGCGGCGAAGGAACTCGGCGACATCGTCATCGGCGACCACCGACTGGTCTCGCATGCCTCGAGCGAGAGCCACCGGTCCGTCGTGGTTCTCCAGTGCGTCCCACAAGCGCAGATAGTCACGCTCTCCGTGTGCGGTTTCATTCGTAGTCGACGGGTCAGCAAACACGCGATGACGAGCGTGGCGCCAGACCCAGCTGCCGTCGTCTAGTTGTTGCGCGTTGTGCAAGATGCCACGCCGTAGTGAACGTTCGCTGCGGGTGGGATTGAACTCCATCGTGCGTGCGAGGAGCTCATCAAAGCTGGCAAAGGTGCTCGGCCCATTCACGAAGCGGCGAATGTGATCGGCCTTTTCTTGGTTGACTCCCGGAGTGATATCGACAAGGACCATGTGAGAGAACAACTCGGGAAACGCCTGCGACATCGCCAGGGTCGTCAGACCGCCCAAGCTCATTCCAACAACCGTCCTGGCAGCAGGGGCGAGCGTGTCGATGGCCGCCGCTAGGTCGAACGCGTTTCGATCGACGTTCGCCGCACCGTCGGCTGGTGGACCCGAGTGGCCATGACCTGGCATATCGATTGCCAGGAGTGGCCGCCCGAGGGCGAGACAAACCGTGTCCCAGGTGTGGGCGTTTTGGGCGCCGCCATGAATGAGCACTAGCTCCGGGGGCGTCTCTCCCCACACCAGAGCACTGATCATGCGCCCATCGTCGGTGGAGATCTCCTCCCGACGAACAACGGGCGGACGAGCGTAGGACAGGTCGTACTCAGCAGCGTTGTCCGCGAAGTAGGCGAACTCGTCGTAGAAGGTCGGGTCCAGAGCGTCACCCGACACGACGGATGAGCTTCTGTTTGTGTTCGCCGTTCGCTTCGCTCTCTAACCGAGTTTCTCGGCTGAGGCCTCGAAACATCGCCCCCTGTTTACCCTGCACGGCGGATGAGCTTCTGTTTGTGTTCAACGAAGTCCATTAGGACGAAGTCGCCGATGTTTTGATTGTCGGCGAAGAAGGCTCGTCCGCCGTTCATCTTGGTGATCCGCTCGATGAACGTCGTCAGGTGCGGCGTGGCGTCGAGCATGAAGACATTGATCCGAATGTTGTCGCGAGTGCACTTTTTGACTTCCTGCAGAGTGAGCGACACCGTCTCGGCCGTCGGCGGGTAGTTGAACTCGGGTTTGCCAAAGGAATTGATATGGGCTGTCGGTTCCCCATCGGTGATCATGAGGATCTGCTTCGTACCGGACTCTCGCGCCAGCATCTGCCGGGCGAGCTTGAAGCCATGCTGCATATTGGTTCCGTAGACGTAATCCCACGAAAGTTCCGCGAGCTCATTCGCTGGGATTTCACGGGCGACCTCGCTAAAGGTGACCACGCCCAGGTAGTCCTGTGGGTATTGCCCAGAGATCAACGACTCCAACGCCAACGCAACCTTTTTTGCCGGGACGAAGTTGTTCTTCATCGGCATCGACAAGCTCAGGTCGAGCATGAGAACGGTGGAGGTGCGGGTCGTCCGTTCGGTTCGTTCGATCTCGAAGTCGTCAGGTGTGAGCTGGACGGGCGTGCCCCCTCCAGTGCGTCGGATGGCGTTGCGAACCGTTCGTTCGATGTTGAGTGTGAACGGGTCGCCGAATTCATACTGTTTGGTCTCGAAATTTCGTTCGTGCCCGATGCCCGAAACCGACACGTTGTGGCGCCCAATTCGATCCGCGCTCAACTTGCTGTAGAGATCCGCAAGAACGTTCTGACCGACCTGTCGCAGCCCCCGAGGCGTGAGCTCCATTGCCCCTTCTTTGGTGTTGATCAAGCCAGCTTCTTCGAGCATTTTCGCGAACTCAGCGAGCTGTTCCATCGAGTTCGCGGTGTCTTCCCCGAGGAGCTCTGCAGCTCGATCGAAATCCAGCTCAGCTAGGGCCCCCGGGTTAGAGGTGTTTCGCAGGAGCTGTTCGATCTGGTCGAGATCGCCGAGGTCGGACATCAGATCGATGGCTTGGCCGAAACCGAGGGGATCAACACCCTGGGTCTGATAGCTATCTCCCCAATTCATGTCGGGGAAGAGCCCTTGCAGATTGCTCGATAGCTGACTCATCTGGAACTGCAGGTCGACATCGCCGAGCAGTTGGTTCGAGAGCTCCTGCAACTGGGCACGTTGTTCAGGGCTCATCGAATTGAACATCGCCTGCGCGGCGGCCATCCGAGCGGCCATGGCCTCGAGTAACTCGTCGAGGTTCTCGGGATTCTCGGGAAAGAAGTCGCCATGCTTGTCCATGAAGGCATCGAAATCAGGTTCGATGCCGTTCGCACGCTGATCGAGCATCTCGTTGAGGTCCGCCATCATGTCCTTCATGGCAGCGAGATCCTCGGGGGACATGTTCGACATTGCATCGGACATGCCATCAACGGCTTGTTGCATGAGCTGATTTCGCAAGTCGCCGACTAGCTCGTCATAGTCCTCCTGGGCCTTCTTCGAAGTGAAGTCATAGTTGTCCAACGCTTGTATTTGGCCTGGCAGATCAGGCGGCAACATATCGAGTCGCATATTGCGCTCTGCCGCGCTTTGCGCGTCTTGGGCGGCTTTGTTCGGGTCATCACCACCGGCGGAGTACTCGGCTTGTGCGGCGAGATTCTCCCGTTCTGACGTGATGATGTCGTTCAGCCGCTCGGTGATGTCGCCGAACATATCGCCGAGGTCTCCCTGAGCCAGCATCTCTTCTCGACGTTCCTGAAGGCGTTGGAGCATGTCGCGTAGGCCTTGCATCCGCTCACCGTCGAGGTCGTAGCCGTCTTGGAGAAGCTTGCGGAGCGCCGCATTCGGATCGCCGTGGTACGCCAGATCGTCGGTCATCTGTGAGAACAGGTCTTCCGCGGTCATCGCATAGTCGGCCTGGGTTCCGTCCCAAGCGGAGTACGTGAAGCGCTGTTGGCGGCTGCGGCGACGCCTACGGAAGATCATAAACCGCAGCGTAGCGAAGCGACCCCGGCCAAGTCGGCCGGGGTCGTCTTCAAAGCTTTCTTCTGTCAGCAGAGCAGCCCGAGCGAAGCCAAGCTGCGATGGCGGGAGTTGCTGCCAGCAGAGCAGCCCGAGCGAAGCGAAGCTGCGATTGCGGGAGTTGCTGTCAGCAAAGCAGCCCAAAGCTGCGTCGTGCGGGAATTAGCGGACGACGAACTCGATTCGGCGGCTCGCCTCTTTGTCCTCGACTCCGTCGACGATGATCGGCATGGTCTCGCCGAAGCCTCGTGGAGTGAAGCGGGACTCGTCCAGGCCGTTCGCAACCAGGAAGTTCACGACGGACTGTGCTCGAGCTTGTGAAAGCTCTTGGTTCACTTCGTCGGTGCCATCGGTGTCGGTGTGACCTTCAACAACTGCGTTCACGTTAGGCATCTCGGTAAAGAAGGTGACTGCGGCTTGCAGCGTTTCCTGGCCAGCAGCCGTGATCGTTGCCGAAGATACTTCGAACTCGATGTTCTCAAGGTCGAGCACCTGGTTGATCGAAGGCGGCTCGAGGATCACGTCGATGACGTGGACGATGCCGTTGTCAGCTTCCAGGTCGGTCACGGTGACCAACGAGGTGTTGTTCAAGATGACACCCCCGTCGTCGACGCTGATCCCCAGCGGCAACCCGGTACGGGTCGTCACGGTCTGCCCGTCGAGCTCAAGAAGCTCAGCAGCAGTCATCGGTTCATCGAGGAAGTGATAGCCGACGAGAGCGTTGGCGGCTTCCAGATCGGTGGTCAGCGCTCCGAGCCTCTCGGGGCCAAAGGCCTCGAGTGCTGCGTTCGACGGTGCGAAGAGCGTGCGATTGACCGGGTTTCCGTCCTCGTCTTCGAGAGCTTCGAGGTCTGCTTGGAGACCAAGAGCGCCGCCGATAGCGGCGAACTGGCTTGCTTCGCTCTCACCCGTGAGCGCATCCCACATCGTGAACGGTTCAGGCGCAGGAGCCTCCGTCGTCGTCGTAGGTGCCTCGGTAGTCGTGGTCGGAGCTTCGGTGGTCGTGGTCGGAGCTGCGGTGGTCGTGGTCGGAGCGGCCGTGGTGGTCGTGACTTCAGCCGCGACCTCCTCTACCTCTTCTTCGACGGTGAACAGACCTGATCCATCGATATCGAGCGACGCCGCACCAACACCCGCAGCAGCGATGGCGATCGCGGCTCGGTCTGACTCATCAGGGATTTCGCCAGCGAGATCGATCTCGCCATTGACATCAATACCGCAAGTGACGTTGGCGATTACGTCTGGGTCGATATCGGAATCTTCAAGATTCTCGATTGCGGCAGCGCATCGTGCATCGGTTACCTCGTCGAGGGCCACCGCTTCGACCGCGCCAGTCGGATCGTCAGCGCCGAAGAATCCGAGGATCTGCGAGCCGAAGAATAGGGCGATGAAGGCGATAAGGCCCGCGCCGATGATCTGCCATTCGCCCGAAATCGGAAGCCAGCCGAACAGCTTGTCGTCGTCATCGTCGTCTCCGCCACCAGAGCCACCAGAGCTACCCCCGGAGCCACCATCGCGAACGACGGTCGAACTCGTGGAGGAGGAGCTGGTTGAGCTCACCGTGGCTCCAGCGCCAGCAGCAGCGGCACCTTTCACCTTGTCGGCGGCGTCAGATGATGCACCCGTGGCTTTCTTCGAGGCGCCCTTGGCCTTGTCTGTCGCACCAGAGGCGGCGTCCTTGGCTTTGTCAGCAGCACCAGAGGCAGCGTCCTTGGCAGAACCAGCCGCATCCTTGGCCTTATCAGCCGCGCCGCTCACCATGCCCTTGGCCTTACCAGCCAAACCACCAGCAGCAGCCGCAGCACCACCAGCCACAGCAGCACCCTTACCAGTGATGCCGCCAGCGTCTGGCATATCCGGGGCGTCTGGCATATCCGGGGCGTCTGGCATATCAGGAGCGTCCGGCATATCCGGCGCGGCACCCTTCACCTTGTCGGCAGCACCAGAGGCGGCGTCCTTGGCAGAACCAGCCGCATCCTTGGCCTTATCAGCCGCGCCGCTCACCATGCCCTTGGCCTTACCAGCCAAACCACCAGCAGCAGCCGCAGCACCACCAGCCACAGCAGCGTCGTCACCACCGGGCAGCTTGTCCTTTGCGCCACCAAGAAGATCCTTGGCCTTGTCTGCCATGCCCCCAGAGTCGTCAGAGGCCTCATCGGCCTTACCCAAGAGAGCCTCTTTTGCTTCGGCGGCTTTGTCTTTGAGGCCCTTAGCTTTGTCTAGGCCCTCGCCGATCTTATCTTTTTCGTCCATGTGTTTTTTCGCCCACTTAAGGTTTGACAGACAGGTGATTCTCGTTCTTGACGCATGTTGACGCCAATTTGTCGCGAGAGAAGTTAGGAAACTGCCTAGCCTTAGCGACTGGATCACGTCTAGGTGGAACGACTCTGCCTGCGCCTTGCCACCGTTCCGCAGATTCTCGGCGCAAAATCTCTACGTTCCGTGGCGTGTTTTGGTTGGCTTTTGCCGAGGCACTCTTCGAAGGCTCGGTATCGTGCGGCTGTGGGTACTTCCATCAGCGTCACCGAGGTCACCGACCCCCGAATTCGTGTGTTCCTCGGACTTCGCGACCACAAACGACGTCAAGAACTCGAGCGTGCCGGTGAACCCTTCGACGACATCTTCATCGCCGAAGGCGATCTGGTCATCGAGCGAGGCCTACAGCGGGGCTTCGAACTTCGCTCGCTGCTCGTTGACGCCAAGCGCACGAAGCCCCTGCCGTCCCTGCCCGAACATGTGGAAGTCTTCGCCGCGTCGGATCCCGTGCTAACCGAGATCACCGGTCGGCCAGGACTTCGTGATCCCTTGGCCTGTTTCGCCCGACCGGAGTTGCCGAGTCTCGACAGCATCATCCGCGACGCTGATCGGGTGGCGGTGCTCGTAGGACTGAACAACCCGAACAATCTCGGTGTGATCATGCGCAACGCCGCGGGACTCGGAGTCGACGCCGTACTGCTCGACCCAACCTGCGGTGACCCGCTGTACCGCAGGGCGATCCGAGCCTCGATGGGTCAGGTGTTTGCGATACCACACACCCGCATCGGGGCCATGCCTGAAGCTCTCGACCTGCTGCATGAGCACGGATTCGAGACGGTCGCGCTCACACCGCGGGGTGATACCGAGATCGCAGTGTTCGATACTCCGGCGCGCACCGCGGTCTTGCTTGGCGCCGAGGGGCCTGGTCTGCCCGATGACACGATCGACGCGGCGACCCATCGCGTACGGATCTCCATGGCGAATGGCGTGGACTCGCTGAACGTCGCGAACGCTGCGGCGATCGCCTTCCACCGGCTGGCACCGCCAACTACGACATAAGGCCGATATTTTCCTTCGCCCGTGCAAGAACCTCCGCGGCGACGGCCTCCGCCTTATCGGCACCGATCCGCAGCAGACGCTCGGTTTCGCCAGGATCGGCTTGCAACTCAGCGAAGCGTTCTTGGATCGGTTTCAAGAGTTCAATCACCGCTTCGGCAGTGTCGCCCTTGAGCGGTCCGTATTGGGTGTAGCTAGCCGCGAGCTCATCGGGTGCGGTGCCTGTGCAGGAGGAAAGAATATCGAGGAGGTTTGACACACCGGGCTTGGCTTCGACGTCGTAGCGAACTTCGCTGTCGCTATCGGTCACGGCCCGCTTGAACTTCTTCTCGACCTTCTTGAAGTCTTCAAGCACCCAAATGGTTCCCGGGCTTTCCCCTTCGGACTTCGACATCTTCCGATCGGGGTGCTGGAGGTCCATGACGCGGGCTCCGGCGGGAGGAATGCGGTGCTCGGGCACAACGAAGGTTTCTCCGTAGCGGGAGTTGAAACGCTCGGCGATGTCGCGTGTGATCTCGATGTGTTGTCGCTGATCGTCGCCCACGGGCACGACATCGGTGTCGTAGAGCAAGATGTCGGCTGCTTGCAGCGCAGGGTACGTAAATAGGCCGGCGGAGATGAACTTCGTGGAGTCGCGATTGGATTTGTCCTTGAAGGCCGTCATCCGACTGAGTTCGCCGTAACTCACCGTGCACTCCATAAGCCACGCGAGCTGCGGGTGCTGAGGGACCTGGCTCTGCACAAACAGCGTCGAACGCTCGGGATCAAGGCCGACAGCCATCAGTAGCTGGACCAGCTCGATGGATTTGGCACGAAGTACCTCGGGCTCGTGGCGCAGAGTTAGTGCGTGAAGATCGACCACGCAGTACACAGCGTCGAAGTCGTCTTGCATCTTCGACCAATTCACCAACGCCCCGAGAAGGTTGCCGAGATGCAGGTCGCCCGATGGTTGAATGCCGCTAAATACCCGTGTCATGGCACCTGAGGCTAGCGGCGAAAGGTTGACTCGCTGTCGACTAGTAGCCGGTGTCGATGATGCGATTCCGGTCCAGCGATATCCGTCCTTCCGGCCTTAGCGCCGTTGTTCGCGCCTACATAGCTCTTCGATATGGTCTCGTGCGTCTACGCGAGACAGGTTGAAGTCTCGCCACGAATCGTCGGACGGCGTTGCGCATAGATGCTCGACAACTCGAACGAATCGGTCGTTGGGCATAGGGCGGAGCACCTCGATGTTCTCGACGATGACCTCAGTGCCGTCGTCGGAGAGCCAGATCAAGGGATTCACCGCAATGAACTGATCCGGTTCGGTGGGCGCGTTTTCGAAGTTGTAGGTGGCGATCCACGCGTCTGGGTTGAAGAGCCCCATCGCGAGGACGAACCCCATCCAACTGGTGAGGAGCGCCACGGTGAACCACTGAGTCTTCCCTCGCAGTCCGAGGACTCGAACGGCGGCGATGGCAAGCACGATGAGGAGCCACAACCCAAATCCGAACGACCACACCCGAAGCGGCGTGGAGAAGCTTCCACGGACGTATCCAGCGATGCGAACCAGGGCGAGACCATCGATGACTGCGGCGAGCGCGATGGTCAGGAGAGCGAGGGCCCGAACTCGTCGAGAATCCAGCGCGCCCTTGCCAATGACGCGCGCTGCGAGGACAAGCGCAACGGTGAGCGCCGCTACCCAGAGCAACTGGAAGAAGCCGCCGCGCACCTCGTCGCGAAGAAGTTCATCGCTGAACTCGCGCCCAAACGACGACACCCGCGAGCCAATGAACAGGGCGAACAATGCGCATACCGAGCCGAACACGATCGACAACTCGGTGACGCCAACGCGTTGTTCGATCGCCAGCGGAGTGCTCGTACGTCGATCGGCGCCGAAGCGGAACACGGGCACAGCGAGCGCTGCGAGGCCGATAAACCACGCGGGACGGATGAGAATCTCTGAGGAGAACGACACCGACGAGCCAATGTCGAACGAGAACAAGGAAGCGAAGACCGAATCGGCCGAACTGAGGAGTGATCCGAACACCCAAAGGATCGGGACGGCGAGCAGAAGCCCGCGCAGTACAGCCCAAACCTCTCCAGCGATGGAGAGCTCCGGCATAGGCCGCGGCTCACGTAGGTGTGTCGGAATTGGCGACCGACGGAAGACTCGAGCGATGGCGAAGTCGCTGATCGGCTGACCACTTGCTCGGGCCATGAACGCGAAGATGGCAATAGCTAGCGTCGTCGCCACGACACAGATGGCGAGCCAACGGTTGTCTCGGATGAGGAGCAACGGAAGCGAGACCATCCACAGCGCACACCAAAGGCCGGCCCGAGTCCGCGCCCCGACGATGCACACAGCTGCGGCGATTAGCGCGAGGAGCCCGATCGCAAGACCAAGGCCTGGAAGGAAGGTTCCTGCCACGGCGGAAGACGCAGCCACGAGCAGGCCCAAACGCGTCGCCTGGGTGCGCGCATCGGAGCCCCCTTGGGGTGCCGCAGCGTCCGCTTCTGGGGTGAGAATCTCGGTCATCGATCTAGTCGGAGAAGTTCGATGTTCGGACCTGACGGCGAGTGCCGCAGAGTTCGTCGAGCACATTGTCGGCTTGGACCGACGCACGGTTGTATTCGATGGCGCCGTAGGTGGTGGTTCGGTCGGATCGGCCACAGAGGTGGTTGACGAGGGTAGATCGATCGGCCGCCCCTAGCTGATCAAGGCTCGAAACGACTTCGGACATGGCATCGTCGGGCAACTGCGCGACGGTCCAGGCATCGAAGTCGATGGTGTCCGCCCGATCGATGTTGTAGTCGGCCACCCGGGCACCCGGGTTGATGACGTTCAACACGATTACGAGTGCCGCGACGCCGAGTAGTGATGTTGTCGGGTACCAGCTCGTGCCCGGTCCGAAACCGACGATGTCGGCGATGTACAGCGCCAGGAGGCCGATGATCGTGATGACCGTCGCGATCGCCCACACTCGATCCAGGGTGAGCCCGAATGACCCGATGTACAGGACGAATCGTTGGAGACTGAACGCGGCAAGCGCGATAGTCAAGCCCAAGGTAGCTACGGCGAGCGGGACGAACGCGTCGCGCTTCGTGGGCACGGTCTCCTGCTCGGCACCCTCCTCGGGCTCATCTCCGGTGGTGCGAAACGCCCGGACTGCGCCGACCACAAGGCCGGCTAACGCCGATGCGAACAACAATTCGAAGAACCCCTGGCGGGCGTGCTCGGCTTGGGTCAGGCCTTCCGTCTCGAGAACGGTGGTAGCTCCTCCGAGTGCGACAACGAACTGGGTGATGCTGAAGGCGGCAAAAAGGACCATCAGACTCCCGAGGATGATGGCCACCTCGATTGGGCCGAGCATTCGGAGGTTGAAGGTACTGTTGGGCGCGGCGGTCTCGTGTGCAGCGCGACTGACGTATCCGAAGGCCAGGACGGCGAGGAACCCCGACAAGAGGAGATGGGAGATCCCAGAGCCGATGTCGGTGAACAACAGGAGGCCGGCAAAGACCTCGTCGGCCGAGGCCAGGAGCACGGCGAACACGATCAGAATCGGTGCGGCGATGAGGGCGCCGCGAACAACCGGCCCAGCGGTTTTGGATTCGCCCACCTTCTTGAGCCAGCCGAATCCCATGTTCAACCCGAAGGCCCATTCGAGACCCATAGCGAAGGTGTGGGCGATGTTGCGACGCACGGACGTGTCGAAGGCGTTGTCCTTGAGTGAGTAGCCGGCGCCGACCGCGAGCAGCACGAACACCATCACCGTGTTCACGAACAGCAATGCGGGGTCGCTTCGAAGGACGTACCACGGGAGTAGGAGCGCAGCGGCTCCGAACAGGGCGAGGTGACTGCCGCGATGTGGTGACCGGCGCAGCATCAGCACCATCAGGATTCCGAACACGCCGATCGCGAGGACCGAGTCGACTGCCAAAGCACGAAGCGCGAAGTTCGCAAGCAAGCCGACTATCGCGATGGCAATGAGCTCGATCCCCGTCGCCAGCGGAGAGTCCGGGCGAACCTGGATGTTCGGTGTCGGCGGTGGTGGTGCCGTCGGTGGTGGAGGAGATGGCGGCGTCTCAAACGCCGGGTTCTCTGGACTGTCGATCGTCATGGGGCCCTCCCCCTCGCGGGCACTCGTCTTGGCACCCCACTACGAAACGTAACGAAGTGGGGGTAAAAGATCCCGTAAAGAAGCGGTGACGATCCGATGACGGACCGTAGTTAGGTACGGCCCCGATACTGCGCGGAACCGCCGAGCTCGTTCTTGTTCAGGCGCCGACCCAGGTGCAGTCCTTCGAGGATGAGTTCTACAGCTGAGGCAACCACCGCTGGTTCAGAGGCGTCAATATCGTCACCGTCCAGCAGTGCGTCGACAGCGGGGCGCAGGGATTTCACTTCGTCGAGGAGTTCGACGTAGGCGCTCGGCGCGACTCCAGGGCCCACCTCGACCGAGACGCCTTCCTCGAAGGCATCCACGATCGGGCCGTGCAGTGCCGGGTCGATCGAGTCGACGAACACCGTATGGACCGATGACCGGACGAGCGCATCGATGATCCGGCCCTCACTGCCGTCTTCGAAGGCCTCGACCTCGATCTTGCCCGACGTGGTGGCGGCCATCGCGGTGAGGTCGCTGACGCGGGGGACGGCGATGTCCTCGCCTGCCGCGAGCGAGCGGCGCACGGCGTTGGCGGCAACCGCTTCGTAGTTCGACACGCTGAGGCGGACCGACACTCCAGAGCGCTGGCTGATCTGGTTCGACTGGCGCGCTTGCTGGGAGAACTCGGCGATGATTTCGAGCACAAACTCGGGGATACGGAGGTCGACGATGCTGGCTGGGGGCAGCACGGCTTCCTGGCTGACGATCGTCATCTCGGTTTCGACGTCGAGTGGATAGTGGGTGCGGATCTGGGAACCAAAGCGGTCTTTGAGCGGGGTGATGATGCGCCCGCGGTTGGTGTAGTCCTCCGGATTTGCCGATGCGAAGAGGACAACGTCGAGTGGCAGGCGCACCTTGTACCCGCGGATCTGGACGTCTCGCTCTTCGAGCACGTTGAGCAGGCCCACCTGGATCCGCTCGGAGAGGTCGGGAAGCTCGTTCATCGCGAAGATGCCGCGGTTGGTACGCGGTACGAGTCCGTAGTGAAGGGTGAGTTCGTCGCTGAGGTAGCGGCCTTCTGCGACCTTGATGGGATCGACCTCGCCGATCAGGTCGGCGATGGAGGTGTCGGGAGTGGCAAGCTTCTCCCCGTAGCGGGCGTCGCGGTGAACCCAGTCGATCGGCGTCTGGTCGCCGCATTCGTCGACGAGTTCCTTCGCGTGTGCTGAGACCGGGTTGTACGGATCATCGTTGATCTCGGAACCAGCGATGATTGGCATCCATTCGTCGAGCAACATGGTGAGCGAGCGGATCATGCGCGTCTTCGCCTGGCCGCGCTCACCGAGGAAGATCACGTCGTGGCCGGCGACCAGCGCGTTTTCTAGTTGGGGCAGGACGGTGTCTTCGTAGCCGAGTACTTGTTCGACGAGTGGCTCACCGTTTCGGATCCGCTCGATCGCGTTCTTCCGCAATTCCTCGGCGACCGGGATCGATTCCCAGCCGGACGCTCGCAGTTCACCCAGGGTGCTCGGTTTGGTCATGGCCTTGTGCTTATCACAGGCTTAATAATCGCGGTTGACGGGTTGGGGCATGAACACGGTTCTGGCTGGACGGTGGTTTCATTTAGCGTGAATACTGACGGCCATGCATCGCCTTACTCTCTCTCCACGTATTCGACATTCGGCGTACTACGAGTCAACGGTGGCAGCGGGCCTGACCGACATCAGCGTCTACAACAAGATGGCGATGCCGACGTCGTACGGAGACCTCAAAGCCGAGTACGACCGCTTGATCAACGGGGTCGCCATTTGGGATGTGGCCGTGCAGCGTCAACTAGAGATCTACGGACCCGACGCAGGGGTGTGCGCGCAGTACTTCACGAGTCGAGATATCTCCAAGCAAGCCGTCGGGCAGGGCAAGTACGTGGCGATGTGCGACCACGACGGCCACATCTTGAACGACCCGGTGCTGTTGAAGGTCGCTGAGGACCGGTTCTGGTTCTCGCTCGCCGATCACGACATGTTGCTGTGGTGCAAGGGCATCGCCGCCGAGAAGGGCTGGGATGTTGAGCTCAGCGAGCCCGACGTATCACCGCTGGCCGTGCAGGGACCCAAGGCCGAAGACCTGATCGCCGATCTGTTCGGTGAGCACGTTCGAGGAATGAAGTACTTCTGGTCGGTCGAGACCGACCTCGACGGCATCCCTTTGCACTTGGTGCGAGCGGGATGGTCGAAGCAGGGCGGCTTCGAACTGTGGTTGACCGACGGCTCCCGCGGCGACGAACTGTGGGACAAGGTGATGGCCGCTGGAGAGAAGTACGACATCGGCCCAGGCGCACCGAACCATGTGGAGCGTGTGGAGAGCGGGCTGCTGTCGTGGGGCGGCGATCACACGCCGAAGTCGAACCCGCTCGAGGTTGGCATGGCCCGCTACGTCGATGTCGACACCGATGTCGACTACATCGGCAAGGCCGCGCTGCAGGCGATGGTTGCGGCAGGTGGACCGGAGCGTTTGTTCGTTGGCTACAACATCAATATCGATCTCAAAGAAGCGTGGCCACTCATCGAACGCACGCCCGTGACCCACGATGGCAAACAGGTCGGCATCCTGTCTGCGGTGGTGCACAGCCATCGCCTCGACCGCACGATCGGGTTGGGCCAGGTCGACCGCGCGCTGTTTGAGGCAGCAGCCACCGTTGAGGTGCAGACGCCGGACGGTACCGCAACGGCAACGATGCAAGAGCTTCCGTTTATCTAGCCGAAAGGGGCCTGACCCCTATCGACAGCACGTTCGTTGCAAAATCAACAGAACTTTGCCCTGCCCTGACCCCTAATGCGAATTAGGGGTCAGGCCCCTAAGTCCGAGATGGTTCCGTGGCAAGCCCGACGACGAAGAGGGTTTAGTCTTGGACGGGTGAACGATGGGTCCGGGCGCGAAGCAGGCGGTTCTGGCATAACCAACTGGCGAGCCATGCCAGCAACCGAACGGCTGCTCCGAGACTTTTCCGATCCGGACTACGACGACTCGGCATGGCATCCGATCGATGTGCCGAGTCACTGGCAAACCCATCCGGAGTTCGCCGACTTCGACGGCACCCTCCTCTATCGGGCCGATCTCACCGTGCCAGAACTGCGAACCGGGCAACGTCGCTGGCTGCGGTTCAACGGCATCTGCTACGCCGGCGACATCTTCATCGATGGCGCCTACATCGGGCAGACCGAGGGCTACTTCACCCATCACCGGTTCGAGGTCACTGACCTCGTGTCGAAGTCCGGCAGCTCCGTGCTGGCCATCGAGGTACGAGCCCCGTCCACCGCTGGAGGCGAAGACAAACGCGACCTCACCGGCTGGCTGACGAACGGGCCTGGCCTCGCCCCGCACTGGAATCCGGCAGGCATCTGGCGGCCCGTGAACATCGTCGACACCGGACCGGTCGCGGTCCGCCACTTCCGAGTCGTGTGCACCAATGCAGACACGGCCAGCGCGCAGATCACGTTGCGAGCCGTGCTCCTCGCAAGCGAACCAGGCCACACGAAGCTAACCACGGAGGTTGCGGGCATCACCCACACCGATTCTCACGCCGTCGCCGCCGGTGAGAATCAGGTCGAGTGGACAATCGACGTTCCAAATCCGGAACTGTGGTGGCCGACCGGGCAGGGTGAGCAGCCGCTCTTCGACGTCAACGTGACCGCCCGCGATAGCGGCGGCAACGTCACCGACCGCAAGCACCGTCGCATCGGTTTCCGAACCGCCGACCTGCACGACTTCATCTTGCGGGTCAACAATCGCAGGACCTTCCTTCGTGGAATCAACCTGCCGGTGATGCGCCACGACTTGGCGACGATGCCAATCGACGAGATCTACGCCGAGGTGGCTGCCATACGCGACGCTGGATTCAATCTCATCCGAGTGCGCGGCCACGTCACCCGACGCGAATTCATCGATGCTGCCGATGAGCTCGGCGTGCTGGTCTGGCAAGACCTCCCACTGGTGGGCCCCTACGACCGCAGCGTGACCGACGCTGCCGAACTACAGACTCGAGACCTCGTCGACCTCCTCGGACACCACCCGTCGATCGTGATCTGGGGAGGGCACTCGAGGCCCCACACCGCCGAAGCTCGCACGACCGCAGCCCCCGACCTACGCCGACAGCAGCTCCCGAGTTGGAATCGCACGATCCTCGATCGAGCAATCCGTCGAGCCTTCGAGCGAACCGACCCGAGTCGGCCAATCGTGGCCCACTCCGACGTCGGGCCACACGTTCCGCAGCTATCGGGCAGCGATCTCAGCTTGTACTTCGGCTGGTTCGACAGCCTCGCCGAAGGCATCGCCGAGTACGCCGCCACACTCCCCCGGCTCGTCCGCTTTGTTTCCGATATGGGATCGCAAGCTTTGCCGCTCGACCACACGGACCTCGACGCACTCCTCGACATCACCGGCGCCGAAGCCGAAGTTCTACGACGGGTGATCCCACCCGCAACCTACGAAGACCTCGGCACCTGGGCCGCAGCGTCACAACAGCATCAAGCCGATGTACTCAAAGCCATGATCGAGACCCTGCGAGTGCTCAAGTATCGACCCGTCGGCGGCTACTGCGCTGGCATCTGGCGCACGGCGCAGACCGGCCTAAGCCGCGCGCTCGTCAATGCTGACGGCACGCCCCGACTCGCACTCGAAACCGTGAAGAGCGCCCAAAGGTCGGTGCTCCCCGTCCTGTACCCGACGACGCCGCACATCCCGGCACGGAGTTCAACGTCGTTGGCACTCTTTGTCTGCAATGACTCAACCACGGACTACCACGACGCGCGTATCACTGCGACCGTCGCTGATCATCGAGGTTCCAAGACCAGGTCCTGGCAGGGGAACTTGAGCGCGGATGAGACCCAGTTCATCGCGGATCTGCCGATCCGGGGCGGTCGAATCGGGGCCGAGGCGACAGTGGATATTGCAGTCTCGGTCGACGGCGGGGCTCCGTCATCGAACAAGTACGAATTCACTGCGTCCTAAATCGACTCGCAGGTGACGCCAAAAGGATCACTCGGAGCCTCATATACGGCCACATACAAGCGACCCAGGCCTCTGGTTGGGAAACATCTGTGTGACAGATTGATCAATTTGCGCGCATCGGTCGCTCCGTGAGGCAGAATTGACCCGATATGCACGGTGTGCCCTAACGCGTCTCGTGACGTGAACGCCCGCCAATGCTCGACAACTAGGGAGAACTCGATGGCGCAGTCCACCGTAGACCTGCGAAATCCGCAACCGATTCGTACGCGGCCGAAGCCTCTACCGTTCCCGCTCAACATCTGGCAGTCCGCGATCGGACGCAAGTGGGTTATGGCAATTACCGGTGCGGGCCTGCTCGGATTCGTGCTCGCCCACATGATCGGCAACCTGCACCTATACGAGGGCCCGGCCGAGCTCCACGAGTACGCCGAGGCACTCCGTGAACTGGGCGGCGACATCATCCCGCGTACCTGGCTCCTGTGGGTGCTGCGCTTCGGCCTGATCGCCATGTTCGGCCTGCACATCGCTGCGGCCTACACCACAAAGGAAGTCAGCCGTAAGGCGAGCGAGAACGCCGGCTTCATCGACGGCGCGAAGAGCTACCCGGGCGGCCGCGACTACATCGCTGCCAACTACGCCAGCCGCACCATGCGCTGGACGGGTCCGATCATCTTGTTCTACCTGATCTTCCACCTCGCTGATCTCACCTGGGGCTTTATCCCAAGCACCGACTACGTGCGTGGCGACCCCTTCGGCAACGTCGCAAACTCATTGGGCAACTTGCCAGTCGCGATCATCTACATCATCGCCAACGTGGCTCTCGCGCTGCACATCTTCCACGGTGCCTGGTCGATGTTTCAGAGCCTTGGTATCAACAACCCGAAGTACAACCAAGCCCGTAGAGGCCTGGCTGCTGGCCTGGCGGCTGTCATTCTTATAGGCAACCTGAGCTTCCCGATCCTGGTTCAGGCCGGCGTCATCGACAACGACGACAACCCATGCGCTTTGGAGACAACCGAAGAAGGCGCCGTGGCCTGCTTCGAGGAGTACCTCGAAGCAGAAGAAGCAGGAACACTAGAAGAGTTCGAAGCAGAACTAGAAGAGGCAGGCGAGTAACCAATGACCGCAACCATTCAGCCGAAGGCCACAAGCCCAGCCCTCGATTCGAAGGTCCCTGAAGGCGACATCACCACCATGTGGGAGAACCACAAGTTCTCGATGAAGCTGGTGAACCCGAACAACAAGCGCAAGTTCACCGTAATCGTTGTCGGTACCGGCCTCGCCGGAGCATCCGCCGCGGCAACCATGGCCGAGCTTGGCTACAAGGTAAAGGCCTTCACCTTCCACGACAGCCCCCGCCGGGCGCACTCGATCGCCGCCCAAGGCGGCATCAACGCCGCAAAGAACTACCAGAACGACGGCGACTCGGTCTACCGCTTGTTCTACGACACGGTGAAGGGCGGCGACTACCGCTCTCGCGAAGCCAACGTGCATCGTCTCGCCGAGGTCTCGGTCAACATCATCGACCAGGCCACCGCGCAGGGCGTGCCCTTCGCACGTGACTACGGCGGTCTCCTCGACAACCGTTCGTTCGGTGGTGCCCAGGTATCGCGCACGTTCTACGCCCGAGGCCAGACCGGCCAGCAGCTTCTGCTCGGCGCGTACTCCGCGCTGAACCGTCAGATCGAGGCTGGCACCGTCGAGATGCACAACCGCAAAGAGATGCTCGATCTCGTCGTCAAGGACGGCCAGACCGCAGGCATCATCACCCGCGACCTACTGACCGGTGAGGTCGAGTCGCACTCTGCTCACGCCGTTGTGCTCGCAACCGGCGGCTACGGCAACGTGTACTACCTCTCGACAAACGCGATGATGTCGAACGCCACCGCAGCGTGGCGTGCCCATCGCCGTGGAGCGTTCTTTGCCAACCCGTGTTACACGCAGATCCACCCGACCTGCATCCCGGCGTCGGCAGATCACCAGTCGAAGCTCACCCTGATGTCGGAGTCATTACGTAACGACGGCCGTATTTGGGTCCCAAGAGAGTTCGACGACAACCGAGCCGCAGGCGATATCCCAGAAGACGCCCGCGACTACTACCTCGAGCGCAAGTACCCAGCCTTCGGCAACCTCGTACCTCGCGACGTTGCGTCACGTAACGCAAAGACCGTGGTCGACGAAGGCCGCGGCGTCGGTCCGCTCAAGAACGGTGTGTTCCTTGACTTTGCCGATGCCATCGCTCGCGACGGCAAGGAAACGATCGAAGCCAAGTACGGCAACCTGTTCGACATCTACGCCAACATCACCGGCGAAGATCCGTACTCGAGGCCGATGCGCATCTACCCCGCAACCCACTACACGATGGGCGGCCTGTGGGTCGACTACCACCTGATGACCACGGTGCCCGGCACCTACGCCATCGGCGAAGCGAACTTCTCGGACCACGGCGCGAACCGCCTCGGCGCTTCGGCACTCATGCAAGGCCTGGCAGACGGATACTTCGTCTTGCCGTACACCATTGGCGATTACCTGGCCGACAAGTTGGGCGACTCGGTCGTCCCGACCACCGACCCCGTCTTCGTCGAGGCCGAGAACGAAGTCAAGGATCAAACCGCCAAGTGGTTGTCCGTCAACGGAACCCGCTCCCCTGAGTACTTCCACCGTGAGCTCGGCAAGATCGTGTGGGAGCGCATCGGTATGGCCCGAGACAAGAACGGTCTCGAAAAAGCCCAAGGCGAAATCTCCGCACTCGAAGAAGATTTCCGCGCGGATGTCCGTGTGAAGGGCGACGCCACCTCGATGAACATCGAACTCGAGAAGGTTCAGCGAATCTCGGACTTCTTCGAACTCGCCAAGATCAAGGCCCACGACGCACTCGTGCGCGAGGAGTCCTGTGGCGGCCACTTCCGTGAGGAGAGCCAGACCGAAGAGGGTGAGGCACTTCGCGACGACGAGAACTTCAGCCACGTCGCCGCATGGGAATGGGTCGATGAAGCGACCATGCAGAATAAGCACGAAGAACAGCTTGAGTTTGAATACGTTCAGCTCAGCCAGCGCAGCTACAAGTAACTCGAGATTGAGAAAGAACAAGCAGTGAGCGAAGAACTAATCAACATCACCCTCGATGTATGGCGTCAGAACGGTCCGGCCGACAAGGGCCGCTTCGAGACCTACGAGGCTCGTGAGATAAGCACCGACTCGAGCTTCCTCGAGATGCTCGACATCGTGAACGAGCGGCTGGTAAACGACGACAAGGAACCGATCACCTTCGAAAGCGACTGCCGCGAAGGTATCTGCGGCACCTGTTCGTTGATGATCGACGGTCAGGCACACGGCCCGAACAAGGGCCAGGCAACCTGTCAGCTGCACATGCGCTCGTTCAAGAACGGCGATCACATCACGATCGAACCATTCCGCGCTCGCAGCTTCCCGGTAATCAAGGATCTTGCGGTTAGCCGTGCGGCCATGGACAACATCCAACACGCCGGCGGTTACATCACCGTGTCGACTGGTTCGGCTCCCGACGCGAACCTCATCCCGGTTCCCAAGGAAGCCGCAGACGTTGCAATGGACGCAGCGGCCTGCATCGGTTGTGGAGCGTGCGTCGCCGCATGCCCGAACTCCGCCGCGCAGTTGTTCACCGCAGCCAAGATTCAGCACCTCAACCTGTTGCCACAAGGCCAATCCGAGCGCTGGAAGCGCACCGAAGCCATGGTCGACACCATGGAAGACTTCTTCGGCACCTGCACAAACCACGGCGAATGCCAAGAAGCGTGCCCGAAGGAAATCAGCCTGGACTTCATCGCGTTCATGAACCGCGACTACGTCCAAGCCAAGATCAAAAACCGCCGCCTCGCTGGGCAGGGGTAGGGGTAGGGGACCTACTCCTCGTCTTCTGGGAAGAACGGGGTCGGTAAAGGCAGGCGGGTTGTGGCTTCGTTTTGGTCGAGGCTTTCGGTGATGATGATCTCGCTATCGGCGTACAAGATCTCGGATCCAGGGTTGAGGCCCGTGGAGATGGTGTTGGTTGCTACCTCACCCAGTTCGAGGTCGGCGCGAAGGACGACCGCCTCGGCCAACCCGACCACATAGCGCCCATCGACGATCTGATAGTCGCGAATCGAGTCGGCCTCCGCAGGCAGATCCAGTAGCCAGGTCCACTCCTCGGAATCCACCTCGAGGCGCCACACCGAGCGTCCGAGGACTGCGAGCAGTCCATCGTCGATTCCAAATAGCGAAGGCTGGGGCCAATCTCCCAAGTCTCCGGCATCGATGACCGTCTCGGGAAGTGGAATTTGTCTGACAGCATCGTCAGGCGTGATGATTTCTATGGACGCAAGACGAACTGAATCGAGATCGCCCGGAGAGACACCACACGCTGCCAATGTCTCCACACGTATCTCATTCGACGTGAATGACGCGATTCGTGCTCCACTGAGCTGGGTGTGCGCGACGCCAGACGATGCACGCACTTCGGTCGGCTCCAGACGTCCAAAGCGGTGAATAAGTTGCGGGTTCGCGAACGGGTTCACTTCGCTACCTAGCAATGCCTCGCAGCCCACGCCGGAGGTCCCTTGCAAGACGACGGCGCCGATCGAGAAACCGAACGCGTTGGAAACATGGAACGAGGGCGACGCAAGGGTCTGATGTTGCACCGTGGTGACTGCGCCATCGAGGACCCAACGCTGCCCGTCTGCCGAAACCAGGCGCTCGGTTATACGAGGAGCCCGACGAGGCCCTTGACCTTCGTTGCTAAACCCGGTCCGCAAAATCGCGAAATTCTCTCCCCCTGCAGCAATCAGATTTGAGTAATCGACAAAGTCGATTCCGGTTTCATCGATCGGTGGAATCTCTAGCTCTACGTGTTCCCAGTCGATGCCATCGTCGGACCGGTAGAGAGCGGGAAGCGAACCAATGCTTCCGGTGGGTAGCAGCGCCAAAAAGCCTGATGGGCCCCAAACGACATCGCTACCGGCGAAGGCGGCTGGGATGGCAGGGGCCACCGTCTCCGTGGGCGTTGATGCCAAGGACGTGGCGGGAGAGACCGTTGTAGACGTTGTCGTCTGTCGTTGGGTACCGGCGGCGGTTTCGCCTTCGGAGGGGCGAAAGACCAAGAGCGCCGCTGCAACGAGCCCAAGTGTCAGCACCGCCCCAATCAGAACCGCCCGCTTGTCTCGCCTGGACTCGAGTGCAACGGGTTCAGGCGCGTCCGACGAGTCGGAACCACCTTCTCCAATCTCCACGCGCACCGAGCGTCCGGAAGCCATGGACTACTCTGCCGCTTCGCCTGGGAACGTGCCTCGGATTGGTTGCGGATTGGTCAGCGGAACCGTCCGGGTTACGTCCTCACGAAGCGCTCCTGGCGTCACCACCAACTCATCGTCGGCGTAGAGGATTATCGGCAAACCAGTTGTGCCTGCCAGGTTGACCGATCGTGATTCTGCTGTCGCGGGATCGATGATCACCGCCGCATCGGCGCTAAGCAACGCGACAACGTCGCCGGAATCTGTGACCTGATAGTCGAGGATGTTCAGTGGGCCGACAGGTATTTCGAGCAGCCTTGTCCACTCCTCGCTTTCCGTATCGAGAAGCCAAATCGATCGATCGAGCACCAAAACGAGGCCAGCTTCGGTTTCTACAAGCGAGACATCCGGTGAATTCGCCAAGCCGCCCTCCGTTACCTCTGCGGGTAGCCCGATCTGGCGCACAGCGTTGTCGGCGGCGATCAGTTGCACGGTGGGAGCCGGGAATTCAGGATTGATCCCCGGAAAGCGTTGGCACACGAACGGAGCCTCGAATTCCAGACCGTTCGGCACAAAGGACGCAACGGAGGCGTTGGATAGTCGGGTGTGCCCAGCCGACAGCGACACTTGAATCTCTTCGGGTTCGCTCTGCCCGAGCCGGTGAATGAGTAATGATCGTTCGCCAAAGCGATCGGCGGCTTCTTCGGCTTGCCCCTCACAGTCGCCAGCACTTGCCCGCGCGATCACTTCGTCGGTGATGAAGCCAAAGGAGTCCGCTACGTGAAACGCAGGTCGTGCAAGCTCGTTGTGCAACAGAGAAGTGAAGCCTTCGTCTAATGCCCAACGTTGGCCGTCGATCGACACCAGACGCTCCGTCACGCTCGCAGCAGGAAACGTCGGATTCAACCGATCCACCACGGTCCGGGTTCGCAATAACCCGAACCCTTCCCCCGACGCGATCAGGTGGGAGTACTCGATCGTGATGTCATCGCCTTTCGCGACGAACGGAGCGAGTTCGGTATCGACTAGCTCCCACTCCAACCCGTCATTCGAGTGGTAGAGCGATGGTGCGAAATCGTTGTCGCTCGTCGAGTCGAGCAGGGCAAGGAAGCCAACCTCGCCACGAACGACATCACTTTCGAAAAACGCGTTCACCGGCGCCACGGGCGCAGCCTCCACCCGCGTGGTTGTCGTGGTTGATGGGGTTACCGAAGTCGTTGTCGACGGCTCAATGGTGGTCGTTGGCGCCGCCCGCTCGGTTCCCGCTGCGGTCTCCCCCTCGGACGGGCGGAAAGACAGAAGCCCGACCACGAGCACTAGAGCAGCGACGACCGCTCCTGCGACTGCCCGGCGCCGGTTGGGTGGGCTCGGATTTGGGGCGCCAACCTCCGGCTCCGTGCCCGCGTTGAGCGTCGAATCCTCAAATTCCACGCGAACTGAGCTGCCGGGAGCCATGGGCGGAGATTTTAGAGCTCGTGATCTATCCACCAGGGTTCAGCCCCGAAAGGTTCACCAGCTCACAAGGTGACGGATCGACCTATTGCGGCAGATCGACAGCCACGACGGTGGTTGTCGCGCCGTCCTCAACCTCCATCAAGAAGAGGTCATCGTCGGCGTAAACCAAGCGCGCCCAACCATCAAGGTCTTCACCATGCTCAAACCTGTCGACGGTTCCTTCGACCAGGTCAGCCACGACGATGCTGTCATTGCTCAACCCGACGACTTGTTCGGCACTGGAGAACTCATAATCGACAAACCCGGTGAGCGGTACGGGGAGATCTACCAGCTCGATCCAGGAATCGGTTGCCTGATCGAGGCTCCATACTCCTGTGCCAGCGAGGAGAAAGAGCCGGTCACCCGAGCCATGAAGTCGTGGTGAAGCCCATCGATCCAACTCGGGGTCGGCATCTCTGTCTTGTGGCAACGCGTCATCGGGTAGCGGCACTCGTCGTTGCTCACCATTGGCGAGCGTGAGCTCAACCGCTGGAGTCACCAAATCCGGAAAGCCGCCGTCGAAGGAATCACACGCGGTGCTGTCGACTTGGTCTGTTGTGTAGATGTTCCCCAACGAAAGCGCCGCGATCGCGCCATCGCCTATCTCGATGTGGTCGAAAGGGCCATCCTCAGACATGAGCACACGCGTGCCGGCGCGACCTCGAATCACCGTTGAGCTGACGAGCGGGTCCGCGATATTTATGGCTACAGCGCACTCGATGAGAGCGTCGAAGCGTTCCGGTTCTCGAAGGTCCGTTGCGGTGATGTCCGTGCCGAAGCTGACAGTCGCGTCCTCGCACGGGAGTGTCCGGATCTGGTTGAGCCCAACAGGTTCTATCCAGCAAACGTTTGCCGGATCAACACCAGCGCTCTCGGTAAACACACCCGTGAGCAGCGCCTCAAGATCTACGGCGCGGTCGACCTGGGTGACTCCGACTGCATCGGCGAAGTGCACAAACCCCCAGCCGTCGCCTCGTTCTGCGGCTATCGACTCGAACGAGGTGTCAACGTCCCAGACCACTCCATCGGCCGAAAACAACCGGTCGACCTCCACCGTCCGAGGGATCTGGGTGAAGTCCTCTCGAACGCGCAGAACGGCGAATCCATCCTCGACCGCGATCAGCTGTAGGTAATCCGTCCACGTACCCTCCTCGGGACCCGCCGCTTCGGAAACTTCGATCGCGACCTCCTGCCACTCAAGACCGCGCAAGGACCGGAAGAGCGTCAATCCTTCCGACAGCCCGAGCGCGAAGAATCCGCTGTCGTCGCGGACCATGGAGAAAACGCCGACGTTCGACGCCGACCGGTCGACTGCTCGGCGAACCGTTGGAACGATCGGAGTGGTGACCGTGGTTGCGGTGGTGGTCGTAGGGGCAACGGTTGTTGTCGTGCCGCGTTCGGTCCCCGCGGCCGTCTCTCCCTCGGTTGGTTGCAACGCAACCAACGCAACGACGAGCACAACGATGGCGATGCCACCGAGGACGAACATCCAGCGACGAGACCCGGACGGCTGCGGCGCTACGGGTTCGGCGAGTGTCGGTGCGTCGACATGGCCGTCGACCTCCACTCGAACCGCGCTCACCTTCTCCATGGCGCCATAGTAGGGGCGCTCGTGGATTCGTCGATGGCGGCGCTGCGGCTACCGAAGCGGAACGACGTCGAGCCTGCCGTCCTCGACCTCGTCCCGTGCAAGTATGAACTCGCTGTCGACTTCGAGGATCTGTGGGAACCGGCCGATCTCGATTGGGGTCTCCGTGACTTCCCCACTCCCCAGGTCGACACTGAACAAGACGTCACTGCCCAAGCTGACCGCTCGAGTGCCGTCGGCAAACCCGAACCGTCCGGGCCGTAGTGCCTCGGGTGGCAGTTCGACGACCATCGTCCACTCTTCGGTTGCGAGGTCGAGTCGCCAGATCGACTGTTCGAGCACGACGAAGAGTTCAGTGTCGGTTGCGAACGGAGCCGCAGGAGTTGCTGGAGGCTGTGGCACCTCTGGCGGCAGTGGGATGCGGCGAACCGTACCGTCGAGGTCGACGAGTTCGATCTCTGCAGCCTGGAACTCGGGGACCGAACCCGCGAAGTCATCGCAGGCCGCCGATCCGGCAAACAGGCGGTCGCCGACGAAGACCGAGGCGATGACGCCCGACGGCAGCGATTTCTGGAACGTCGAGAATGACCCGTCGATTTCGACCGTTTCGCTCTCACCCGAGCGCTGGAGGACCATCGCCGCACTTCGAGTCGATCCCAGCGATCGGATGAACGCTGCACATTGTTGGACAGCACCGAATGACTCCGGGTCAACCAAGTCCTCGGTGGCGATCACCGTCGCGACTCCGGTTGACGTCTCGCCGTCGGTATCGCAGGGGAAGACCTCAAATTGGTCGGCATTGAACTCTTCGAAGAAGCAGATCGTCGACGGGTCGATCGGGGCACCCTCGGCGAGCACCTGCTCGAAGAGTGGGCCGAGGGGGGCAGCCGGTATCTCGGTGGAGAACGCAACGAACCCGAACACATCGGGCAAATGGAACTCCGGGAAGAAGGAGTCGCCGGGATTGTCTAGGGGTTGGAAGTTCGAATCGAGCTCCCATTCGA
Source organism: uncultured Acidimicrobiales bacterium (assembly GCA_964562985.1). Lineage (GTDB taxonomy): Bacteria > Actinomycetota > Acidimicrobiia > Acidimicrobiales > SHLQ01 > SHLQ01. Next base: position 53,061 of record CAZLWE010000006.1, on the reverse strand, counting down.
CGCCGTCGACCGAGATGAACCTCTCGGTGAGTCCCGCTGATGTGGAGAGATCGCCGCTGGTGCGCAGCATCGCAAACCCCCCGTCGAAGGCGATCAGGTTTGACCAACTTCCGATCCCCTGTGGATCGACGACCGAGGTCTCGAGCTCGCTCCAGGAAACGCCATCTTCAGTAACGAAGAGCACCGGATTGCCCGATGAAGTGATGAGTCCCAAGAAGCCCGAACCGGCTCGGACCGCTTCGACAATGGGAAGAGACTCAAACTGCGGAGGACCCGCTGGCGCGGTGGTCGCGGTCTCGTCTGCAGCCGGATCGGAGTCCGTCACGTCAGCGGTTTCTTCGCCCTCTTCGCGGGCTGTCCCCGCAGCGGTTTCTCCATCGCTTGGCCGGAGAGCGAAGAACGCAACCACGACGGCGATGATCAACACCGCCACTCCTCCGATGACCGCTAGTCGAGAAGATCCACCGGCAGAATCGCCGTCGACCGTTTCCTCAACATCAATGCTCACCGAAGGGTCGTGATCCATGGCGCAAGTGTATGGCTGAGCGCGGCCGAGTGATCGGCGACTTCTCCAACTGCCGTTGCCACGTGGCGTACTTCGGGACTGCTTGCTACCTTCGCTCCATGCACATTTTGGAGAACGGTTCGAAACTGCCGTCAATCGTTGGCGTACGTCATGATGGCGAAGCGGACGACATGGTCGCCTCCGTCGCCGGACATTGGGCAGCGGTCCTGCTCTACCGAGGCGATTGGTGACCATACTGTCGTCAACAGTTGGTTGACTTCGCAACGCACGCTTTGCCACTGATGGACATCGGGATCAAAGTCGCAGGAGGCTCCGTCGACTCCGTCGAATCGGTCGCCAAACTCCGGGAGGGGCTGCACGTCGGGTTCCCCATGTGGGGAGAGCTCGACGCTCCGACAGTCTCGGCAGACACCGGCGCTCCCTACCAGGCTGGTGACAGGGAGTTCCTCCACGGCACCGGTTGGCTACTTAACCCCGATGGTGAGATCGTCCAGTCGCTCTACTCGACGGGTCCGATCGGCAGGTTCACCGCAAGCGACATCATTCGAAAAGTCCTCTTCGAGAAGTCGCGCTAACACGCTCACCGGGCGAAAGTCGCATCGCTCCCCGTTGCGAGGTCTACATTCTTGTCGTAGAGATCATTCGATCTCACCGTCGGGAGAGCCCATGAGTGACATCACCGAAACACAAGGGAACTGGTTGTCTGACGACGATCTGTCAACCTTGCGCGGCAAAATGCCGGTGATCTATATCAACGCGATTCCGGTCCTCACCGACGACCTCGGCATCGTTACCCACGTTGGCTTGCTCTTGCGTCTTGGCGCCGATGGCGAGGTCAATCGCGAGATCGTCGCGGGCCGAATCCTTTACGGCGAGCGAGTCCGCGACGCGCTGCTCCGCCATCTCGAAAAGGACCTCGGACCACTCGCGCTACCGAGAGTTCCACCCTCCCCGCAGCCCTTCACGATCGCCGAGTACTTCCCCAATCCCGACATCACCGGCTTCCATGATCCGCGACAACACGCGGTATCGCTCGCCTACGTTGTCCCGGTCAGCGGCGATTGCGAACCTTCGCAAGACTCACTCGACTTGGTCTGGCTACGACCGGACGAAGTGACATCACCAACCGTCGCCGCCGAACTAAGCGCCGGCCACGAAAAACTCGTCCGCCTCGCACTAGCCCACGTCGGCCGCCTGCCTTAACACGGGGCACCTACCAGGGCAGCAACTCGGCGCGGAGGCCGTTGTCGAGGAGACGTTGTAGAACAACTTGTCCGTGTTCGGAATCGATGGTGTCGATGCGCAGTTCGAGGATGGTGCTGCGCGCTCCGGTCGAACCCAAGCCGTCGTGATCGACCTGGACCACGTTGGCCTTACTCGCCGCGATCAGCTCGGACACCAGCGAGAGCCGACCGGGCGTGTCATCGAGCTCAACCCGTATCCGGTTGAGCCGTCCCTGAATCGCGAGACCCCGCAGACTCACCTGCGCCAGCGTCCGAGGATCAATGTTTCCGCCGCACAGTACGATGCCCACCCGCTTGCCAGCGAAGACGTCGGGGTACTCCATCATCGCTGCGAGGCCGGTAGCACCAGCACCCTCGACCACGGTCTTTTCGATTTCGAGCAACATAGCGATCGCCTGCTCGATCGCGGCCTCGGTGACCACAAGGATTTCTACGTCGTGCTCGCCGAGTATCGCCGAGGTGAGTTCGCCAGGTTCGGAGACGGCGATGCCATCGGCGATAGTCGATCCGTCTAGCGCCGTGGACGGACGGGACTCAAGATGGTCAGCCATGGACGGGAATCGCTCGGACTGCACCCCGATGACCTCGACCGTCTGATCGTGTGATGCAGCGGCGATCGCCAAACCAGATGCAAGGCCTCCCCCGCCCACAGCGGCGAGGATGATGTCGAGATCCGGTTGTTGATCGAGCATTTCCAAAGCGATAGTCCCCTGGCCCGCGATCACTGCAGCATCGTCGAATGGGTGAATGAACTCCAGACCGCGCTCCGCCGCAAGCTCCCGAGCGCGCTTTGCCGACTCGATCACGTCAGCACCAGCGAGCTCCACTGTTGCTCCGAGGTCTCGAGTACGGGCCACTTTGACGAACGGTGTGTTCTCGGGCATCACGATGGTCGTCTCGATACCGAGCAAGGCTCCGTGGTGGGCAACCCCTTGTGCGTGATTCCCGGCCGACATCGCAATGACTCCCCGACCACCGGACACCTCGAGGAGTCGGTTTCGGGCACCACGACCTTTGAAGGAGCCTGTGTACTGCAGATTCTCGAACTTCAGAAAGACTTCTGCCCCACAGATCTCCGACAACGTCAACGATTTGTTCAGCGGAGTTCGGGTGATGAAGCCTTCGAGGCGACCGGCTGCCGCGGTGATATCGGAAAGTGAAACGCGCGGTCCCTCAGCCATGCTCGGAGGGTAGCGCCATCTCCTCATCGCGGTCGATACGCCGCTTGATCCTGAACACATCGATCATCGAACTCACGTAGGCGCTCGGTTGCACTCGCGAGTCTTCCCGGTGCTCCCACGTGATGGGAACCTCAAGAATGTGGTAGCCCAGCGCCTGCGCGATCGCGAGTGCCTCGACGTCAAAGGCCCATCCGTCACTGGTGCAGCGACGAAAGACCGCGTCACTCGCTTCTCCAGTAAATATTTTGAACCCTCGTTGAGTGTCTTGGATACCCGGGAGGATCAGCCACTGGATGATCCGGTTCGCCAAGACACCCAGCTGCGAACGAATCCCGGGCTGGCGGACGGTGACGTTTGACTCGTGCAGCGCGACAGAACCGATGATCACCGCGGGCATGATCGGTTCCTGGTCAGCTGCGGCCATGAGGCGGTCGAACTCACCGATGTCGGTCGAATTGTCCGCATCGGTGAAGAGCCGGTAGCGACCTGTCGCCACGAGCATTCCTTGACGCACCGCATGCCCCTTGCCAACGTTGCGAGGCGATCGAACGACGCGCAAGTTGCGGAACAGGTGTTGATAGCCGTCAACTACCTCTGCGGTCTGGTCCTCGGAACCATCGTCCACGACGATGACCTCATCATTTTGATCTCGCCCGTTGAGAAACGCGGCGATCGCTTCGAGCGTTTCACCGATCCGCTCAGCTTCGTTGTAGGCCGGGACGACGATCGAGAGGTCACGCATGATGGCGCGTCCTATCTCCGGGAGTGTGAGCTCGCACACTAGACGCTGTCGATCGCTGGTTGACAAGAAACATCTTCTACTCTCATCGGCACAACCGGTCGGACCGAGCCGGGCCGGAAGGCTCAAATTTCTCTCCCCTTCAGGAGCAATTCCTCATCGAATACGCCAGTCGATCGGCTACTCGGGCCAAGATGCAGTGAATGGATTTCGCTCCCATGCCACGACGACGACAGGGGTTCCTCTCGTCAATTCTCTCTCGCTTCTCCGACGATGTTGCGGGCATCGAAGCTCATCGCGAACCACATGCCCGCTTTTGGGATGAATGGAACATCGAGGCCGCAAATTCAGAGGGACCGTTGTGGATCGCGCTCGGAGATTCGAGTTCGCAGGGGGTCGGTGCTCTCGACCCGATGGATAGCTGGGTCCCGCGAATGGTCGAGCGACTTCGAAACCGCACTCGCGACCCGTGGCGCGTTATCAACCTCGCTGTTACGGGGGCGCAGTACAACGACATCACCAACGCGCAACTCCCGCGTGTCCGGAGGCTACGCCAAGCCGGGCAACAGCCTGAGCTCATGTCGCTGATCGCCGGTGCGAACAACCTGCTGGCTCCGAATAGTTGGCCGCAGTCCGTTGGTCACCTCGATCGAATCCTCGACAGTCTCCCCGAAAGCCGTTCAGTCGTCGCACGAGTGAGTGTTTCGAACCCGGTCAACGCGAGAATGGCACGACGCTTCAACGAGCGGATCGAAAGCGCCGCTGTAGAAAAAGACTTCCACCTGTTCTGGCCGTGGGATTGGCCATCCCGGGATGGCCTAGCGGTCGATAACTGGCACCCTAATTCGACGGGGTATGGCTACATGATGGAACTGATCTGGCCATGCATCGCGCTGGCCTTAAGCATCGAGGAGTAATCCTCTTCGCTCGCGATTACCAGTCTTCGCAGACGATCACGACGCGAATGTCGCGTGAGTCGGCAAATTGTGATTCCGCGTCAAAGTCATCGTCATCGATGTTCCCGAACAGGCCGCCTCCACCTCGTGGCACCACTTCCTCGTAGCAAATCTGTTCCGGTTCATCCTGCGGACGTTCCACCACGCGAATGATTCGTGGTTCGTCATCGTCGTCGGCGAGCCCGGCACTGATCAGCACAGCTCCGCCGATCACGATGGTGAGCAAACCAATCGTCGCCAATGCCGTCATTGCGACCTCGAGCCAACTGCCGCTATTGGGATGCGCCTGCTTCTCGTTCGGATCTACTTGTGTTGCTTCGGCGTCTGCCATTTTCGGCCTCCTCGGGGCGCCACCTGTTGGTTGTACGGATGAAGTCGAGAACGAGTTCCCACAAATTTCCGTACACCGCCGCCAGGGCGTCCCGCGCCCGTCGCTGCCCGAAGTATCGGTGGATCCGTAGAAGTTCTTCACGTCGCGTGTAGTAGTCCGACTAGCTTTGGCCAATGGATCTCGGAATCAGTGGAAAACGTGCGGTAGTCGCCGCTTCAACATCTGGACTCGGCCTCGCGTCAGCGATAGCCCTCGCTGATGCGGGGTGTTCGGTCGTCATCAACGGCCGCAGCAAAGAACGGCTCGCTGCGGCAGCCGAAAAGGTGCCGAACGCGATCCCGATCGCCGCCGATATCTCCACCCGTCAGGGTGCCGCAGAGTTCATCGACGCAGCAACAGAGTCGCTCGGAGGTGGGGTCGACATCCTCATCACCAACGGTGGAGGTCCGCCACCTGGGGACTTCAAGGAGACCGATATCGACACGTACGATATGGCTCTCGAGATGAACCTGATCGCCATGGCGACCATGGTGAAGAAGGTCGTCCCGGAGATGCAGGCGCAATCGTGGGGCCGAGTTGTTGCGATCACATCAACGTCGGTGCATACCCCGATCCCAAATCTCATCTTGTCGAACACCGCCCGATCAGGGTTGACGGCATTTCTCAAGACGACGGCGCTCGAGGTAGTTAGCGATGGCGTCACCATCAACACCGCACAACCTGGGCTGCATCTCACACCTCGACTCGCCGAGTTGTATGGCGATGGCGTGGACGAACTCGCCTCGTCACAACCCACGGGTCGCCTCGGTGACCCTACGGACTTCGGCCAGGCCGTGGCGTTCTTGTGCTCCGAGCAGGCCAACTACATCACGGGCGTTTCGCTTCCGATCGATGGTGGCCGATTCACCCAACTGCAGTAGCAGAAGGTTCCTTAGGGTTCCTATTAGAGGTCAGCGACGAAGTCGAGCACGGTCTGTTGCTGATCCTCGGTGAAGCCGAAGATCAAGCTCGAACCCTGTGAAAGATCTGGAGTCACCACCATCATCTGCGAATTGGCCTGCACCCCGAGTGCCTGCCATGTCGCGAACGATGGATCCCAAAGAAGGGTGACGTGTTCGAGTCCACCGCTTTCGCGGAATTCTCGAGCGAACGGGAAATCGTCCTGAGTTCCGAGTCCGATCACCTGGACTACCTCGTCATGTTCTTGCGCAAACTGCGCAACTTCGTCGGCTTCCGCACGACAGGTCGGTCAATGCGGAGAGAAGAACCAAAGCAGGACCGGTCGGTCCCCGGCAACTTCTTGACGCAGCGTCGAAATCGAGCCGTCGGCAACCTGAAGTACTTCAAAGTCGACCACTTGGTCGGCTGGCCGAAGTAGCGGAAGGTTTTCCGCCGCCGCAGCCTCGGCCTCGCTCACATCTGCTGGGGCCTCAGCGGTAGCTGTTCCGTTAGAAGCGACGTCTCCACCCCCACCACAGGCTGCAAGTCCGACAGCCAGAGCACCCGCCACAAGCCAGGAACGGCCACGGGGGCGTGAGAGGACAAAGCGGGGCACAGTCACGGGTTACATTCTGCCACTTAGAGCGAAAACGTAGGCGCGGGTCGACCTTTCTCTGAGAGTTCTTACGCTGCGTTTCGCCTCGCGCTCGGCAGCTACCGAAATTCAACGAAGTCAGCGAGGGGCGCACGTTCGGTGCGCAATTCGTTGACGATGTCGGTGGTGTCTTCATAGCCGAGGGCAAGCCCGCAGATCAGCCGTTGATCTTCGGGTAGTGCGAGTGCGTCGTGGACCACCGATTCGTACTCTCGCCATGCAGCCTGGGGACACGTGTGCAAACCATGCTCTCGGGCGAGCGTCATGATGTTTCCCATGAACAAGCCCATATCGAGCCAGCCGCCGTAGTTCATCGTCTCGTGCATGGTGAAGAACATGCCGACCGGTGCGCCAAAGAACTCGTAGTTCTTGCGATGCTGTGCGGACATCTTCTCGTACTGACCGCGCTCGATCCCGAGTAATCCGTACATGTCCCACCCGATCTTGCGGCGGCGAGCCAAATACGGCTCCACAAATTCGCTCGGGTAGTACCTCTCGTCGGCTTGGCTCTCGCCCGCGTCGAACGACGCCTGCACCGCGTCGACCACATCGGTGAGCGCCTGACCCTGCAGCACGATCACATGCCAGGGCTGGATGTTGGTCCCCGACGCCGCACGAGACCCATCGGCCAGGATGGTTCGGATCGTCTCGTCGTCGACCGGGTCATCGGTGAACGCACGAATCGATCGACGGCTGGTGATGGCTTCGGTTGCGCTCATGGTCATGGGCGCACGTTAGCCCCCGTGCATCTCAGGAGTCGATGGTGACGAAGTCGATCATCTGCTCCACGGCGCCGACCATAGGAACCTCGAGATCCTTAAAGCCCGACACTCGGCCCAAGAGGCGCTTCCAGAACAGCCCCGGTTCGCCGGTGGCCCCAAAGTGTTTCATCACCCCGAGCTTCCAATCCTGTCCCTTCGGAATTTCCGGCCACGCCTCGATGCCTGCGACCTCGGGCCGGATCGTCTGCCACACGTCGACGTAGGGGTGCCCCACTATCAGTACATCGGGATGCGAGATCGTGGCGGCGATCCGAGTCTCCTTGCTGCCATCGACCAGGTGGTCGAGCAGAATCGCGAGTCGGCGACCTGGGCGAGCTTGAAAGCGAGCGACTAGGTCGGCCAAGTCGTCGGCACCTTCGAGTTGTTCGACAACGACCCCTTCCACACGCAGGTCGTCGCCCCATACCTTTTCGATCAGTTCGGCATCGTGGATGCCTTCGACCCAGATACGGCTCGCCCGGGCCATCCGGGCCGGCGTGGCGCCGAGGTCGACCGAGCCCGACGCGGTAAGGCTCGCTTTATCGGGCACCTCATGGACTGTCGGTTGTCGCAGGGTTACTGGCTTGCCATCGATCATGAAGGCGCCGGGACGAGGGGTCAGCGTGTGGTCCCGACCATGCCGATCCCGGATCACAACCTGCTGGGGTTTAAAAGACAGGATCGCGCCGACGCGACCAGACGCACGATGTTCGACAACTACACCCATCTTGGCGGCCACCGGTGGGTAGACCGGCTTGCGATGTCGGGGCGCATCGAGATCAATCTCGTCGGGCAGCGTGCCATAGCTCACCTGGGAAACTGTAGTTTCCCGAACCTTTCGGACGAGGCACCCGGAGATGAAAGAGCGCACTAATCGCTTACCGAGAGCGTCGACGCCCGAACGGCCCAAATCCTGGCTGGTCGCTAGCCTCCGATAGCCTCGGTCTCGTGATCGGGAGAGTACTGGGAACCGACGACGCGACGCCGCTCGAGTTCTGGGTGGCGGTTGCCGAGGGTTCGGTGCTGCAACTCGACGACGTCGTGGCGATGGATCGGGTGTTGCCGACAGGCGAGAAGATCTCGATCTACGGCATCGTCAATCAGGTCCGTGCCCGTCATGAAGGGGCGACCTTCGATAGCGACGTGTTCTTGATCGCAGATGGCCTGCTCCCCGCGGAGGTTGCCGAGGCCGCGCTCGTTCAGGTCACGCGAGTGGTCCCCGAGGTGTTTGTCCCTCCGGTTCCTGGCACCGCGGTACGGGTTGCGACCGACGAGGAGCGCGACGCGGCGCTCGACTTTGACAACGTCGAGCGGCGACTTCCCGCCGGACTCAGTCGAGAGAACGAACCGATCTTCCTCGACCTCGACTTCGTCGATGGCACCAAGGGCGCCCACATCAACATCAGCGGTATCTCCGGAGTTGCCACGAAGACGAGTTATGCCACGTTCTTGCTCTACTCACTTTTTAATTCGGGTGTACTTGGCCCGGAGGCGGTAAATACCAAGGGCGTCATCTTCAACGTGAAGGGCGAGGACCTCCTCTTCCTCGACTCACCAAACTCGCATCTCACCCCCGGCCAACGGGACCGGTACGCACACCTCGGTTTGGAGCCCTCCCCGTTCAGCAGCGTCGGAATCGTCGCTCCGCCACGCCGTAACGACCCGAACGCCACACCGGCCACCGGAGCACGCACCGTCGGTGTCTCCCCATTCTTTTGGACTCTCGACACCTTCTGTCGATCCGCACTCCTGCCCTTCCTGTTCGCCGATGCCGAAGATGAGCGCCAGCAATACACGATTGTGGTTCAGGCGGTCACCGCGCAGTTGCTGGCGGCCACCCGCGGTGAACCGTCACCGGACGGAGCCGTTCGAATCGACGGCACGACGGTACGTACCTTCCGAGAGCTTGTAGAGGTGATCGAGTCGAAGCTTCTACCCGATGACCCAAACGACGCTGCCGACCAGCGATGGACGGGTCGAGCCGTGAGTGGCGGCAGCATCAACGCCTTCGTGCGTCGCCTCAACTCCTCCGTGCACCACCTGGAGCATCTCATCCGCGCCGACATCGCCGATGCCCCGAAGTTCGCGCTCGACCTCGATCGAAACCAGCTCACCGTCATCGACATCCACCAGCTTCACGACCGGGCGAAGCGCTTTGTCGTCGGCGTGGTACTTCGCCAGGCGTTCGACGCAAAGGAGGCGGCGGGCGTCGCCAAACCGTTGCAGTTCATCGTGCTCGACGAACTCAACAAGTACGCACCTCGGGATTCATCCAGCCCCATCAAGGAGATCCTGCTTGATGTCGCCGAACGCGGCCGGTCGCTCGGAATCATTTTGATCGGAGCCCAACAGACCGCAAGCGAAGTCGAGCGACGGGTCGTCGCAAACTCCGCGATTCGAGTGGTCGGCCGACTCGACACCGCCGAAGCAGGACGCGACCAGTACGGGTTCTTGCCCGGCGTGCAACGCCAACGGGCGACGATCCTCAAGCCGGGCACCATGTACCTCAGCCAGCCACGTCTACCAATCCCTTTGCTGGTCGAGTTCCCGTTCCCTGCATGGGCTACCCGCTCAGCCGAAGCAGGGCGGCCGAGCACATCGGCCGACGGAGATCCCTTCGAAGGCCTCTAGGCCTAGCCCAGCAGCGTGACGCCTTCGCCATCGAGTTCCGCGCTGACATCGCGGTTGTGGAGCGCCATTAGCAAGGCCTCCCCGGTGCCGTGTACCTCGGGCGCTTGAAGCTGCTCCTCGGACAATTCGTCGAGCATGTCCGCAAAGTCCTGACGAGCACCAGCCAGTACGTTCCATTCACCCATCGACACTCCTCGATTCGGATGGGGGGAGCCTAGCGTGGCAACGACCCCCACAGAGCGGTCAGAGACGCGCAGAATCAGGGTTGGTCGCTGGCCCTACGGATCCCGACTGACCAGCGCAAGCTCGCCTACCTGCGGAACTCGTGGGCGCCGACATCGATGTTGACCAGATGCGAATGGGCGCTATCGCTACAAGTCGCACTTAACTCGACTTGGCCGGGCGCCGAAATATAGTCAGCAGCAAACAAAGGCGAGAGATATGCATCCGGATGGATCAGCAGCAACCCCGGGTTGGTATCCAGCACAAGGCGACCCTCCAAACACCCACCGATACTGGGATGGGGCAGCTTGGGCTAGCGGACCACAACCCATCGTGGCGATACCACCATCTCCGGTAGCAACGACCGGGTTCCCGGGACCACCGCCCCAACCGGTCGGCCATCAATGGGACCCGGTAGAACCCGTGGATCGGAATCCCCTCGAATGGTTCGTGTACGTGGTGAAAGAGAAGTACGCCGCCTTCGATGGCCGCGCGTCTCGGGCTGAATTTTGGTGGTTCACCCTTATCTACACGGCCCTGCTAATCGTCCCTGTTGCAGTGATCTTTGCAATCTCAGGAGCAACCGATGGCGAGTCTTCGCTCGTGGTCCTGCCCATAATCTTGCTCGCAATTGCGGTTCTGGGACTCTTGATCCCAAATCTGGCAGTCACCTGTCGGCGTCTTCACGACACCGGCAAGTCGGGCAAGTGGTACTTCATCACGTTCGTCCCGTACATCGGGGGCTTGATCTTGTTCATCCTGCTGGCGATCGACGGTGAGCGAGGATCAAATCAATACGGCCCAGACCCCAAGGGCCTTCATCGTTGACGCAATAGTCGATAGCGTCAGGGTATGCGCCTGCTGCATACCTCCGATTGGCACGTCGGCAAGACGATTCGTGGGCGTTCGCGCCACGACGAGCATGAGGCTGTGCTCGGCGAGATCACCGAGATCGCAAGGGATGATGAAGTCGATGTCGTACTCGTTGCAGGCGATCTGTTCGAAAGCGCGGCACCGACGCCCGAGAGCGAAGCGTTGGTCTATGAGACGCTCCTGGGACTGGCCGAACACGCCGGGCACGTGGTCGTTATCGCCGGGAACCATGACAACCCACGCCGGCTAAAAGCCGTCGCTCCCCTACTCGCCTTGGGCAATGTTCGTGTCGTCACCGAAGCACGCTCACCAGACACGGGTGGATTCGAGCGCCTGACCATCGGAGACGAGACCCTCAACCTGGCACTACTCCCCTTCGTGTCGCAGCGAGGAATCATCCGAGCCGCCGACCTCATGGAAGGGGCAGCGTTCGAACACGCCAACGTGTACGCCGACCGGATGCGAGTACTCATCGAGCACCTGAGCGCGGGCTTCAATGGCGACTCGGTAAACGTGATCGTGGCCCACGGCTTCGTCCACGGAGCCACAGCAGGTGGCGGCGAACGAGGCGCTCACCTCGTTGAGGAATACGCGGTCACCTCCCAGGCCTTTCCGGCCTCCGCCTCCTATGTGGCGCTCGGGCACCTACATCGACCTCAAAAGATCGCTGGCGGCGCACCGATTCACTATTGCGGTTCACCTCTGCAATTAGATTTTGGTGAGCAACGCCAAACCAAACAGGTCAATGTGGTCGACGTTGAACCCGGCAAGCCGGCCAAGGTGACAAACGTGGCGCTGAGCTCGGGTCGTGGGCTCTTGACCATCTCCGGAACCCTCACACAACTACGCGAAAGCAAAGACGAAATCGACGGTCTCTGGCTTCGCGCTCGGATCGATGAGCCGCGTCGGCCGGACCTAGCCGACGATGTTCGGGCCCTCCTCGGAGACGGTGTCGTTGACATTGAGGTCATCCACGAGGAGGATTCGACGCCCGTGCAGCGAGAGCGCCGCCTCGGTCGAGATCCCGTCGATGCCTTCGGTGCGTACCTTGACGAGCTCGGCATCGACGACGATCGGTTGACCGACATGTTCATCGGGCTACTCGAAGACACCGAGGTGTCGGGTTAGTGCGTCCGACACAGCTCGAGTTGCGTGGCTTCGGCGCGTTTCGTGAACAGACCGTCATCGACTTTGACGGTCTCGATCTCTTCGCGCTCGTGGGACCGACCGGAGCAGGAAAGTCCACGATCGTGGACGGCATCGCCTTTGCCCTCTACGGATCGGTCGCGCGCTACAAGTCGACAAACCTGGTTGCGCCGGTCATCCACCAACTTGCGAACGAGGCTCGTATTCGTCTCGACTTCACGATCGGAACCGAGCACTACACGGCGACTCGAGTGGTTCGCAAAACGGCGAAGGGGGCATCCACGAAGGAAGCCCGCCTCGAACGAAACGACGAGGTCGTGGCCGGCAACGCCCGCGAACTCGATGCCGCAGTCGAGAGCCTGCTCGGCCTGAACTTCGACCAGTTCACAAAGACCGTGGTTCTCCCCCAGGGCGAGTTTGCACGCTTCCTCACCGAGAATGCCGAGGCTCGCCAAGCGCTGCTGCGCCGATTGCTCGGGATGGAACGGTTTCGCACCATGGCCACCAATGCCCGTGAGCGTTCCCGGGACGCTGCCTCGAAGAGCGCCGCCCTGATGGAGCAGCTCGGGACGCGCGAACCCGTAACCGACGAACACCTCGACAACGCTCAGGCGTTCCTCGCCCAGCTCGACGTACTCGACGTCGACCTTCGAGCAGCTGTGGACTTGCGAACGACCGCGGCGGAGGCCGTCGAAGCCATAGCGACCACGATCGATGAGGCTTCCGAGAACGTGTCGCTGCTCAAATCGGTCAGGGCACCGTCAGCGATGGCGAAGACCGGAAAGCGAATCGCGAAGCTTGAGGCCGACAGGCTCTCGGCGCGCGAGGCAGCCGAAACGGCTGCGCAGTCCTTGCAGGAGGCTCGGGATGCGGCCGACGAACTCGATACGATCAGCGAACTCGAACGGCGCCGGGACCTCCACGACGAGCAGAGGCAAGTCGCTCGCGAACTCAAAGCGGCGGTCAAGACCGAAGCCGCGACTGCCAAAGCTCATGACGCCACCGCCGCACTAGCAAAAGCAGCCGTGGCCACGCTCGATGCTGCCCGGCTCACGCTGGACACGCAGCGCCGACGTGTCGGTGCAGCGGGATTTGTCGATGTGCTCGTTCCCGGCGAACCCTGTCCGCTGTGCACTGCCACGGTCGACAGCATTCCTGCCCATGAACATGGCGACGCCCTGGGCAACGCAGAAGCAGCTGTTGTTGAAGCCGAAGTAGCTGTTGGCTCAGCTCGTGACGAGCAGCGCGAGGCCGAACGTGATCACGATCGGGCTGAGCTTGAGCGAACACACCTCAGTGAACGAGCCGACGAGCTCGAACGCGAACTCGATGGGACTCCCGAGGCCACGGACACGAAGGCACAACTCAAGGAGGCGATCGCGCGGGGCAAAGCATTGGCGAAGGCCGAATCCACGGGAACTGCGGCCCTTGAGAAGCTGCGGGGCATCGAGAAGTCACTCGCAGAACTCGACGAGCAGATGAGCGAGCTCCGGCGCACGTTTACCAGCCAACGCGACGCGCTCATCGGCCTCGACCCTCCGGCACCGAGTGAGGTTTCGATAGTCGACGACTGGGAGGCGGTTACTTCATGGGCGCGGGAGAAGGCCAAAACGCTGTCCAGCCAAGCCACGGACTCCAAAGCCGAACTCAAGGAGGCGAAGCGGCACCACGGTGAGACGGAGAAGGCGATCAAGGCCCTTCTGAGGCAGTCGCTCGACGGCAACGACCTCGCCGCAGCGAACGCGGAACCACTCACGTGGCTCGCCGAGGCTCGTGGCGCTGCAACGGCGAGCCTGGCATCGCTCAAATCGGAACGCGAGGCCCGAGCGGGCGCAGAGGCACGAATCACCGAGTTCGATCGCGATGCGAGCGTGGCTGGCGAGCTTGGCCGCTTGCTCGGGGCCTCAGGTTTCGAACGCTGGTTGATGACCGACGTCATGCATACGCTGGCCGAGCGCGCAACCGACCGACTTCTCGAGTTGTCTGGCGGCGCCTACTCGTTGGTTACCGATGGCGCTGGCTTTGCGATCCGTGATCACCGAAATGCTGATGAGGTCCGAAGCGCTCGCACGTTGTCAGGAGGCGAAACCTTCTTGGCATCGTTGGCGTTGGCCCTGTCGCTAAGCGAGAACGTCGCCGACCTCGCGACGGATGGCGCACCGCGGATTGAGTCGATGTTCCTCGACGAGGGCTTCGGCACACTCGACCCCGAGACCCTCGACGTTGTCGCCTCGGCGATCGAAGAACTCGGCGCGCAAGGGCAGATGATCGGGGTTATCACCCACGTCGGCGAATTGGCTGAACGAATCCCGAGCCGCTTCGAAGTCCAACGCACGCCTTCGGGATCCCAAGCCGTCCGTATCGACGTGGCAGGCTAGAGCCGATGCAATTCGCTGTCGAAGCATGGGATCCCGACTATGGAACTGGTGGCGATAGCGACGGGCTCGATGCATCGACAGATGTGGTCGATCCGTCCATCGAAGTCGACCCGGGCTCGTGGCATCCGATCGATCCCACGTCAGAGCACCCCAACACGATCTACTTCGTTGACGGCGTGCGCCGCATCGACGCCCGCATCTGGGTTACCGACCACGACGGGCGGGTGTTGCCGGGTTCCTGCGCCACCGTTGCTGCCGGCTCCGTCGTCTGCACTCCGGCGTCCGCGACACTCCACGACGTCGCCCTTCGACGCGTGGTGCTCACCCCTCCGACCCCGACGGCGGCCCCGATCATCACCGAGTTCGGCAACTACGAGCACGTCGAGATCAACACCGGCACACCCGAGGATCTGTATCTCGGGATTCACGAGGAGATGACCCGCCTCGAAACAGCAACGATCCCGGACAGAGATGCTGGCGACCTGGTGGTCTTCGACGGGCCACTTCGCGGCCGAGATACCGACGGCTCGGTTGGGATCATCAAGACCCAACATGTGCAATACCTCGACGAGCGCCCGCTGCAGGTAGTAGCCGAGCTAGATGCTGGTCAACGGACTCCCTTGTTCCAGATCGGTTCGGGTCGCTGGGCTCGACAGAGCTGGTACCTGCGCCTCCCTGGACCGCGAACTCACGGGTGGGCGGGAATCCTTCGCTGCGAGATCCCAGTTACCGACGTCGCGACTGCCCTGGCCGATCGGGTTTCATCAGCCTTGCCCCGGTTTGCGAGCGAGCCCCATAAGGAACAGCGGGCACCCCAGAACCTGTACCCGATCGCCGGACTCGAACGGGCGCTTCGATCACGGCTCGGTGACCAACGACTGTTGCAGCGTGCGCTGCGGCGTGCAGCATCGACGGCCGAGACGCAATAAGCGCCTCGGCCGTAGTCGACCAGAACCTGAAGCGCCCGAGGTTTGAGCCGCGATCAGTGCCAAGCGGCTTTCATGTGGGCCGTTTAGCTCATTTGTTTGCGGGGTGTTTCGAGAATCTAGGTTTCCTTAGGCCATCGTCGACTGTAGATCTGCGCACGTTGAGGCGTGAGCAGGCGGATACCACGGGGTGTTCGAGCGGAAACCTTGGGGGAATGACGATGAGCGGTTTTAAGCGCTTTTTATCTCGGCACTAGCTGCATGTTTGGTGGCTACGTTCGGGTCTGCTGCATGAATAGGTGACATCTGATGTTCAGGGTTTTGTGCTCTGGGCTGGAAGGATGTCTGTCATGTCTAAGCGTTATCCGAGAGAGTTCCGCGACGATGTTTTCCGGGTCGCCCAGAATCGCCCATCGGGGGTGACGCTGGTCCAGATTGCGAAGGATTTCGGGATCTCGAACGCGGCCGCCATCGAAAAGGCAGCGTGAAGATGAACGGTTGCTGCCAGAGGTTCGTCGGGTGTTCGACGGGGCGCTCAGTATGGCCGTCGAACAGCGCGGGCAAGGCGCCCTGATCCACACCGATCATGGACCACTTGAGTTCGGCCAATTCACGTCATGGACCTTCAGCCAGAATGAGAGGGCCCCGTTGATTGGTCCAGGTTGAGCTGAGCCCCTGATCCTGGTCCAGGTTGTTATGCAGGGGTCTGACCCACGCAGCGAGCGAACCATCAGAAACACCTAACGATTCAGCCACACGGCAGCGAGGGCGATCAGAGCTCAGATACAGCTCGACCGCCTCACGACGGAACTCGAGCGGATACTTCGATGGACGACCCATCCGGGCCTCCCTTCCCCTGGCCTCATACCAGGATCGGGTGTCCACCAAAGCGGGTCAACTCCAGCTCGCCAAAACCGTGTCAATCGTTCGTTACCTCCACGACCAGAACCACCGGCGCCGAATCCACACACAACTCAACAAAGGTGAATCAATTCACGCCCTACGCAAAGACACGCCAACCAAGGCGAGATCCGCCGACCCAAGAACGAAGACCAAGACGTACTCGCCGAGTGCCTCACCCTCATCACCAACGCGGTCATAGCCTGGAACACCAGCTACACCGCCAACGCAATCGATCACATTACCCAAACCGGCACAACAATCCAAGACCGCAACATTGCCCGGCTGTCACCAGCGAGCCACACCCACATCAGCTATGGCCGACACGACTTCAACACACCCAAACCGCCACCCACCGGGACAGTCCGACCGCTACGAGTCCAACACGACCACAACATTTCGGCCATTTGACGGCCAGACCCCAACGCGGGTCGTTCGGAGCATGCACACCGCTAGCGTGGTTAGGTGGTCCGCTCCCTCTACCCCACCGAGGCCCTTCATGTGACGTGGCTCGGGGACCGATTCGGCTTTTGGGTTGATGACCCGCACGCGGAACCCCGCGACGTCCGCCAGCTCGCAATCGGAATCTTCGGCCCCGACATTCGCGCTGGCGCCACCGAACGGTTCGAAGAGCACCCACTGCAAGAGACCGCTCGTTCAGCCGGAATCGACACCGCATCGATGATCGCCGTCGAACCCCGAGTACTTTGCGCAGTTCTCGTGCGCGCTCGCCCAACGGCGAACTGGTCAGGCTCGCTCAGCTGGCTACACGACGCAACGCTCACCGCAGTTGAGGTCATCACGAGCGGGAGGTTTATCCCGACGATCCATACCGCAGGGCTACGCTGGCGCGCCGAATGGGACCCACTGAACGACACCTCGATCGAGTCCGCCATCGAAGAGCTCATCCACGATGCACCAGCCGTGGTCTTTAGCGCCACGGACAAGCCGTGGTCCACCCAAGCAATGCGACTCATCGAATCGATGGTCGATGGCCTTTGCCGGTTCGCCCTTGATGAAGCCGACTGGCGTCCACCTCTCCCTCGGACCCGCGCAAGCTCAGTGGTCGCGCTGCGACGCATTACCGGTGCGCTCTCCCGGCAAGACTCCGTCTTTGTCGGCGACTCGTCGGCCCATGAAGCAGCCTTCGCCGAATGGGCAACCCAACTGAGCGACTATCGCAGCGTCACAGCCGGAGCACCCGATGTTCGCCTGCGCGGCTACCTTTCACCGCCCTCGAACGCACAATCCACCACGTGGACGGTCGAGTTCGTCGCGGTTGCCGATGACGACTCCACGATCGGCTTCAGCGAGATTTGGGACGGCAGCGCGGAATCATCCGATCTTGGCGGCGCCACCGGCCTCACGGCGCTGCAGACGAGAATTCGAGACCTGTTCGACCGGCTCGGCGCCCAGCTTGCGATCTTTACGGCACTCACCGATGAACCGACCCCTTCGCGCCTGGAGCTCGACTCCGGAGAGCTCACCGAATTGCTGCGCGATGGGGCCACCATCTGTCGCACGGCAGGACTCACGGTCATTTCTCCCGAGGGCCTAACCAGCGTTAACCCTCGACTCACTGCCACCGCAAACGCTCGGAGCGGCGACGAGGGATGGAGCCTTCGCGGTGCATTGGTCGAGGTCGACTGGGGCCTTGCTCTCGGTGACATGACCTTGACCCCCGAGGAAATCGAGGAACTGACTCGCTCCAGTGCGGACGTCATCTCGCTTCGAGGAAACTGGGTTCAGGTCGATCGCGATCACATGCGAGCGAGCTTGCGGGCGCTCGAACGCCAGCGCAGTGAAGCAGCTCTGCTGTCGCCATCGGAACTTCTACGAGAGTCCATTGGTCATCTCAGTCCAACCAACGATGACGATCTCACCGCCCAGGGGTGGATCGGTGAGCTCATCGCCGGCCTTCCAGATGATGAACTCACCGAAGCCACTGAACCAGCTGGTTTCGTCGGCGAACTGCGCCCCTACCAACGCCGAGCGCTCGGTTGGCTGCAATTCTTGGGACGTCTCGGCCTGGGCGGTTGTTTGGCCGACGATATGGGCCTCGGCAAGACCCCTACCGCACTTGCGCATCTGCTCGAACGAACACTGATGCGCGTCGCCGCCGATGTCCCCCATCGCCCGCATCTGGTTATTTGTCCATTGTCGGTAGTCAGTAACTGGGAGGCCGAAGCCAACCGTTTCACACCCGAGCTGCAGGTACAGATCGTCCACGGATCCGACCGCCCCCGCGGCGCCGCCCTCCTAGACGCCGCCGCTTCGCACGATGTGTTGATCACCACCTATGGCACGGTGAGCCGCATCATCGAAGAACTAGCGCCGATCGAGTTTGACGTTGTGGTCTGCGATGAGGCTCAAGCCATCAAGAATCATCGCACCAACGCTGCCGTCGCGGTTCGGGCTCTGCAATCGGTTCAACGCGTGGGACTCACTGGAACGCCGGTCGAGAACCGGCTAACCGAACTGTGGTCGATTTTGGATGCGATGAACACGGGGATGTTGGGTGGGATCACCTGGTTCAAACGCACCTTCGCGACACCGGTCGAAGAAGGCGATGGCGAGGCGCTGGCCGCACTGCGTCGAATCACGGGACCTTTCGTACTTCGACGCACCAAGGCCGACCGCTCACTGGTCCCTGACCTGCCAGACAAGGTTGAGCAGATCGCCTGGGCCACGCTCGCCCCGGAGCAGGCTGGGCTGTACCAAGCGGTCCTCGACGACTTCTTCGAGAAAGCTGATGCACTCTCGGGAATCGAGCGGCGCGGCATCGTGCTCGCAACGCTGACCCGACTCAAACAGATCTGTAACCATCCCGCCCTGTTCCTGCGGGAAGAGGGCGTTGGCGATAGTGGCCGTTCCGGGAAACTTGAACGCTTCGATGAACTGGTCGACGACCTTCTCGAGGCCGGAGAACGAGCGATTGTCTTTACCCAATACCGACAGATGGGTCATCTTCTCACCAACCACCTTGCGTCACGATTAGGGCACGACGTTCCGTTCCTCCATGGCGGCACCACTCGCAAGCAGCGCACCGCCATGGTCGATACCTTTCAAACACCAGAGGGTCCACCCATCCAGCTCATCAGTCTCCGCGCCGGCGGTACCGGCCTGAATCTCACCGCGGCGAGTCGGGTGATCCACTACGACCGTTGGTGGAATCCGGCCGTTGAAGATCAAGCCACCGACCGCTCGTGGCGTATCGGGCAAGATCGGACCGTTTTTGTGCACAAGCTGGTCTGTCAAGGAACCCTCGAAGAGCGCATCGACGCCCTCCTTCGTGACAAGCGAGCGCTCGCAGATGCGGTCGTCGGCGGCGACGAGGGCTGGATCACCGAACTCACCACCGAGGAACTACGCGAAACACTGCGGCTCGGCTCCACAGCCGTCGCCCGACGCGAGGAGGACGGCTAGTGCCACGACCACTCCGTTCCGAAATCGCGCGATCGATCGCGAACCTCGCTATTGAAGTCGGCGACCCCGGCCGTATGGCCAAGGCCCGCCGGATCCACCGATTGGGTGGCTCCTCCAGTGTGGAGATCGAAGGGAGGTTGGCCTCGGTATCGGTCTCCGACGGAGAAGGGGTCTTCGTCGTCGAGCTCGCCCTTGAAGGCGCTGTCGCTGCGGGGATGGTCCCCACCTCCGACCAGCTCAGGACGGCGTGTGATTGCGACGAGGAAGGCGATGCGCCATGTCACCATGTGCTCGCCGGATTGCTGGGGTTAGCAGAGGCCTTCGAGGTCAACGCCCGACTCCTCGATCGCTGGACCGACGTTCCCCGAGAAGCCGCTGTCCAAGAACGACCGAGCCAACACGCCGAAGACTTCTTTGGAGAACCCGGCCGGCGTCGGCCGGTTCCGACACTTCGACCTCCCGCCAACTCGCAGTTTCCGCCGTTGCGCATTGACGAGACGGAGGCCGGACCGGTGTTTACCGATGCCGTCGCGACGATTCGTAAGGTCCTTACTCCATATCAAGCTCGTCGATAGCAGCATCGACAACATCTGCATCTGCCTCGTCAAAGAGCAGTAGCCACTCTCCCGAGTCGCTCAGCGTTTCCGCGCGAACCCCGTGCAGCAGCAGGCGGTCACGTACTCGAACGCACGCGGAGGCGTCGGTGAACGTGCGGCTCGCAGCTCCGGCGTCTTGTCGTTGCCGAGCGCGATCCGCCCGCGATCGAGCGACCTGGCGTCGAGAGGATGCGTTGATCCGGCGGTGGATCGTCGGCGCGACCAAAAGGGTCACAAACCCTGCGCCGATTAGCAGCGCCAAGATCATCCAGGGTTGGAGCATTGCTGCGCCTAGGCGGGATCGGAATACGGCTCAGGCATCGCCATGCGCGTCGCATCATTGGCCTGCCACAGCGCGCTTCGTAGGATCTCTCGATCTCGCAGCTGCTGCTCTGGAATGAAGATGCGAACGACTTCTGGCCCGAGGTTCGCCTCTTGGGCTTCATAGATCGACAAGAGTCGAGTGCGTTGATCGACCGACAGCAGATGCACGGGTAGGCGCAGCGTTGCAGCCCCGGCAGTCTCGGGGTATCCGCAAAGATCGGTCAGCGAGTCGCGAGCGAGCGTGCCGCTTGGGTGTTGCGGGTCGTTCGCGAGGTGCGCGAGCAAATCTAAGGTGCGAGGAAGCGCGAGGCCGCGGCTTTTGTCTTCCGACGCCAGTCGGCCAGGTGACGTCGGCCGGATGGCCGCATCGAGTGCTGGAACGACTTTGTACTCATATGCCAGCGCGAGCAGTTCCTGTTCGGAGTCCACAGCCGAGAAGAGGTCTTGGTGTGTTTCGTATCCGTGCTGGCACAGTTCGACAAGCTCAACCTTCGCGAGGTCGTCGCCTTCGACGAGTCGAGCGCGAAGTCGTCGGACGAGGTGGGTGAGGCTGATCGCCTCACCCTGTTGCTCGAGAATCCACCGCAGCTGATGGTCGAGCCGTTGTGGAAGCACCCGATCACCGAACAGCGTTAGCTCACATACCTCCGTGGCTACCTGAACGCAGTAGTCAACCAAGCTTGAGATGTCGTCGCGAGGGTCCTCATCGATGAGGTACTCGTAGAAGACATCGGTGATCTCGCTGGTGAACTGGTCTGGGGTCAGGCGATGCTGCTGACAGCGCTGCGCGAGCGCATCCACAGCTTCAATTGTCTCGACGTAGCGCGGAGAACCCATCGTCTACATCTTGGCGCTTCGCCGCCTGTTAGGCGTGGACCTTTAGCGCAGACCTGGCAACCGCTACGCGCCGGTTGGCGACCGACCAAAAAAGGAGTCGAATCCGTGGACGATCGGATGCGGGGATGACGAAGGGAGCTGCGATCCCCGCGGTACAAACATCGCGGTGGACATACCCAAGGATCGGGCGATATCGAGGTCGTCAATCTGGTCGTCGATGAGTAGCGCATCGGAGAACTCGACCCCGGTCATCCGACGGATCGCCTCAAAGAACGCTGCATCAGGCTTTCGCGAACCAATCTCTCCGCTGACTACCCAGGTGTCGATTCGGGACTCGAGATCGAATCGTCGCCGGAGAATTTTCGACCAGGTGATGGAGTTGTTCGTTATCACGGCCACCCGAAGTCCGCGTTCGTGGAGACGGTCGACGAAATCCACGACTCCGTCTCTCAGTTCGAACGCCGCGGTATGTGCGAGGTCGAGCTCCTTGTGGTCCTCGGTGAGCCCGAGCATGGTCCACAGCTCTCCCGTCGACAAACGTCCGAGAGTCGCCGCACGAAAGGTGTTGTTGATCTCTTCGAGCGAAGCCTTCGAGCCCCGCTCGCGAAGGAATGGGAGCAGGCGTGAACCGACGTCGTTGGCTTCGTCATAGAGCACACCGCGTGCATCGAGTACGACGAGTTCCAGGCGTGGCGGTCGGGCCCGAGGCGCCGTTGTCGCTGCCACTTGGCTCCCGGAGCGGTCGGGTCGGCGGAGTTGCACGACCTCTTCGCCTCGTTCGTCAGTACGTCGGCTTCCGAAACGGGCCAGAATGCGGAAGACCAGCAATGTGGCCAGCAAAGCCAGTGCTACGAGTGCAACACCGGCCCAGAGGCGAGGAGCTTGATCCTCGATGCTGGTACTAACTTCGATATCGGTGGCGAGCGGGTCGCGAGGCGTCAATCGCCAAACGGCATTGCGCCCGTCGATGTCGAGGGTGTTTGCAAGGACCGTATCCGGGAGGATCACTTCGAACTCGAGCGTGACGGTGTCTTCGAGTGGCCGGCCAGCGACCGCTTCGAGCTCAGCTACCGATAATCCAAGAGGGTTGCCGACAAGGCCTGCGATGGCGCTGTCGCCGAACGTGGTCAGTGGAACCTGAGGATCGATTCGCCCCGTGACCTCGTAGGTCGTGCGGGCGAACGTTCGGCTACGAACAACCTCAAAGTCCGAGAACAGCGTGCCTGGGCCGGCGATCTCGTCGAGCACGCCGGATAGATCGCCAGAGGAGGCGAAGTCCTTGCTCGCCTCGACGACCACGGCGCCGCCAGTTTCCGCCTCGCGGGGACCATCCACCGTCCACCCGGCATTCGCCAGATCCTCTACCTGTAACCGATCGACGAGCTCGGGTGCGGCGGCGATGACGTTGTCGTCGAAGGCGGCGGTGAGCGTCACGGTGCCCGAGCCGTCGTCATTCACTTCAACGTCGACAGCTGCATCGACCTGGCAAGCACTGAGGACGAGCAGGGCGATCGCTAGGAGCAGCAAACGAGCCTTAGCCTTCACGGCGACTTACGCTAGGCGGTTTCTCACCGGGAGTAGAACTTTGTCGTCAAGTCGCAGTCGAACAGTAACAAAGGGACAAACACGTCACACTTCGACTGTCGCCGAGTTTTGGCGCAGCCAAAACTCGAAGCAACCCCACAGGGCCGACGGGTTGCCAAGTTCGGCGCAGCCGACACTTGTACGAACTCGAAGAGTTCGCTTAGACCTGTGCCTTGTCGGAGTCTTCGAGTTCTTCCACGGGAGGAGGTTCGAAGCCTTCGATGGCCCGGAACACGATCTGCTGTTCGCCTGGATGCTCCAGGTCGTCTTCGACGTCGACGATGATGATTTCGCCTGCACGGAACTCCTTATATAGGAGCTTCTCCGAGAGCGGATCTTCAACGAGGCGCTGGAGCGCACGGCGAAGCGGACGGGCACCGAGGGTCGGGTCGTAGCCCTTGATCGATACGAAGTCTTTGGCGGCGTCCGTGAGCTCGAGGCCCATGCCTTGGTTCGCCATCTGAGTGGCCACACGCTTGATCATGAGATCAACGATCTGGCGTACCTCATGCTGGGCGAGCTCGTGGAACACGATCGTGTCGTCGACACGGTTCAGGAACTCTGGGCGGAAGTGCTCTTTGAGGGCGTCGTGCGCCTTTTCCTTCATCCGCTCATAGCTAATGGCCTGGTCAGCCTTGGAGAAGCCGAGGTTTGCCTTGCGGAGGTCTCGGGTACCGAGGTTCGAGGTCATGATGAGCACGGTGTTGCGGAAGTCAACCGAACGGCCTTGGCTGTCGGTGAGGCGACCCTCTTCAAGGATCTGCAACAAGGTGTTGAAGACATCGGTATGGCCCTTTTCGATCTCGTCGAAGAGAACAACGGAGAATGGCTTACGGCGTACCGCTTCGGTGAGCTGGCCACCCTCGTCGTAGCCGACGTAACCGGGAGGCGAGCCGACGAGACGGCTAACCGTGTGCTTCTCCATGTACTCGGACATGTCGAGGGTGATGAGTGCTTCTTCTTCGCCAAAGAGGAACTCGGCGAGGGTCTTGGCGAGCTCGGTCTTACCGACACCCGATGGGCCGAGGAAGATGAACGAGCCCGATGGTCGTTTCGGGTCCTTCAGGCCAGCGCGAGTACGACGGATCGCACGTGAAAGCGCTTCGATTGCCTGCTCCTGGCCGATCACACGCTTATGCAGCTCGGCTTCCATGTTGAGGAGCTTCTCGGTCTCTTCTTCGGTGAGCTTGTAGACCGGGATGCCGGTCCACAGCGAAAGCACCTCGGCGATGGCTTCTTCGTCAACCTCGTCGAAGAGGTCGGTACCGGAGGCCTTGATTTCGGCTTCGACTTCGACGCGCTTTTCCAGGAGTTCCTTTTCGCGGTCGCGCAGTTCGCCAGCATCTTCAAAGCGCTGCTCTTCGACAGCGATCTTCTTGTTGCGGACAACTTCGGCGATCTCGGCTTCGATCTCTTTGTACTCCGGCGGAGTATCCATGCGCTTGATGCGCAGGCGAGAGCCAGCCTCGTCGATCAAGTCGATGGCCTTGTCTGGGAGGAAGCGATCGGAGATGTAGCGGTCGGCCATGTTGGCCGCTGCGACAAGCGCCTGATCGGTGATGGTGACTCGGTGATGCTCTTCGTAGCGCTCCCGGAGGCCCTTGAGGATCTCGATGGTGTGGGCAACCGACGGCTCTTCGACCTTGACCGGCTGGAAGCGGCGCTCAAGAGCGGCGTCCTTTTCGAGGTGCTTGCGGTACTCGTCGAGCGTGGTGGCTCCGATGGTCTGGAGTTCGCCACGTGCGAGCATTGGCTTGAGGATCGACGCAGCGTCGATCGCGCCTTCTGCGGCACCGGCACCCACGAGGGTGTGGATCTCGTCGATGAACAAGATGATGTCGCCGCGGGTCTTGATCTCTTTGAGGACCTTCTTGAGGCGTTCCTCGAAATCACCGCGGTAGCGAGATCCGGCGACCAGTGCGCCGAGGTCGAGGGTGTAGAGCTGCTTGTTGCGGATCGTGTCTGGAACGTTGTCCGAAGCAATCGCCTGTGCGAGCCCCTCGACGATGGCGGTCTTGCCGACGCCGGGCTCGCCGATGAGTACGGGGTTGTTCTTGGAGCGGCGCGAGAGCACCTGCATGACGCGCTCGGTTTCCTTCGCACGACCAACGACCGGGTCGAGGCCCTTGTCGCGAGCAACCTGGGTGAGGTTGCGACCGAATTGATCGAGAACGAGCGAACCCGACTGATTGTCGGTGCCGCCGGCTCCACCTGCGGTTGCGCCAGCTTTGTCTCCGGTACCACCGGTTGCAGCCGAGCCGCCGCCAGGGCCGGAGTAGCCGCTAAGAAGTTGGATGACTTGTTGGCGAACGCGGGAGAGGTCTGCGCCGAGCTTCACGAGCACCTGTGCAGCAACCCCTTCGCCCTCGCGAATCAGACCGAGCAGGATGTGCTCGGTGCCGATGTAGTTGTGGCCGAGTTGTAGCGCTTCACGAAGCGACAGCTCGAGGACTTTCTTGGCACGAGGGGTGAAGGGGATGTGGCCCGATGGGGACGACCCACCCTGACCGATGATCTCCTCAACCTGGCTGCGAACAGCCTCCAGGGAGATACCAAGGGATTCCAACGCCTTTGCAGCGACGCCTTCACCCTCGTGGATCAGCCCGAGCAAGATGTGCTCAGTACCGATGTAGTTATGGTTCAAAAGGCGCGCTTCTTCTTGCGCCAACACCACGACTCGACGAGCCCGATCGGTGAATCTCTCGAACAAGGTTTTTCTCCTTAAGCGAACTGTGACTGCCAAGTCTAGCCACCGGCCACCCCCGCTCACCTTCGGAAAGAGAAGAGAGTTGATCAGCTGGTTACATTTCTTGTCGGCAGGATCTCTTCAGTGGTGAGCGCCCTGAGCGACGAATTCATTCCCAAGAGACGAAATTGCTCTCCAATGAATAGGGCACTCAGAGTGGGAACTTCCTAACATAGAAGTGTGGCTACAACGAGTCCCCTCGAAGAGGTCCCGGCTCTGGTCAGCGACCTGGACCGGGTAGAAGAAGAGCTGTATCGATCCGTAGAGACCGATAACGGGCTTCTCCAGGAGGTCGCGTCCCACCTCATCAGTGCGGGCGGCAAGCGGGTTCGGCCCGGTTTTTGTATTACCGCTGCAGCTGCAGCGCAAGCGAATTTCGCTCCGGCCAGCCACGAAGTCATCCTGGGAGCGGTAGCCGTTGAACTCGTTCACCAGGGCTCGCTCTACCACGATGACGTCATGGATTCGGCCACAACTCGACGCACGGTCGAATCGGTCAACTCCAAGTGGGGCAACCACCAAGCGATCCTGGCCGGCGACTTTCTCCTCGGCCGGGCATCGGAGATCTCCGCATCGTTGGGCGTTGAAGTCGCTGGACTGTTGGCAAAGACCATCAGCCAACTCTGCGACGGTCAGGTCCGCGAACTCGAATACCTCTACCGCGTCGACCGCACCGAAGAGTCCTATCTCAAGTCGATCGACGGCAAGACCGCATCGCTCTTGGCTGCGGCGTGTCGCATCGGCGGCATCGTCAACGAGCTGCCCGAAGAAACGACCGAGCAGCTCACAATCTTCGGACGGTCCTACGGCTTGGCGTTCCAGGTGGTCGACGACATCTTGGACCTCACCGCCACCGACGAAGAGCTCGGCAAGCCTGCCGGCAACGACATGATCGAAGGCGTCTACACCCTGCCGGTCATCCGAGCGATGGCCCATGGCGAGGTCGGCAAAGACCTGCAACAGCTCCTCGGTCGCCCCATCGATACCACCGCGCGCGACGAGGCACGCGAAATCGTTCGAGCGAGCGGCGCCCTCAAGAGCGCCCACGCCGATGCCAAGCGACACGCCGAAGCAGCAACCAACGCGCTCAGCTCATTCTCCGACACTGCAGGCGGCGCGGCCCTCAAGGCTGCAGCTGATCACCTCGTAGACCGAGTCGAGAACCTGGTCGTCTAAACCGTCCAACGGAGACCGTTGAGACGGCCCGAATTAGTCGACTGGCTCGAGAGCCCTCTCGGGCTCGGTATTCGTCGGGGTGATCCCGCGTTTGCCGGTGAGTACTCGGTATGCGTCACGGAATGGGATCAGGAACAAGCCGAG
Source organism: uncultured Acidimicrobiales bacterium (assembly GCA_964562985.1). Classification (GTDB taxonomy): domain Bacteria; phylum Actinomycetota; class Acidimicrobiia; order Acidimicrobiales; family SHLQ01; genus SHLQ01. The sequence continues at coordinate 25,820 of CAZLWE010000006.1, read as the reverse complement.
GATGCTGTCGAGGCCCTCGTCATCGCCTTCGGTGACCCCGAACTCGACATCTCGATTGTCTTCGGGCATGAGGTAGGTCCTAAAGATGACGTCCCACAGCGGGAAGATGAACGCAAAGTTCTTGTCGATGTGATCTGGGTGGCGGGAGTGATGCACGTGATGGTGCGCCGGCGAACCAAACACCGCCGACCACACACCGGGCCAACGCAGCCAGACATGGCTGTGGCGCAGGTTGTACGCCACAAAGTTGAAGAAGAACATCAGGGCGGAAATGCCCAGAATCGATGGCACCTTTGGAACAATGCCGAACATGCGAACCGCGAGAGCGGTGGCCGCCCCACCTCCCATTCCGATGAAGAAGTTGTAGAACAGGTTGTCGACCGGGTGCTCCCGGAAGTTCGATATCGGGTGCATGACCTCGGCAGAGTGGTGCACTTTGTGAAACTGCCACAGCACCGGAACTTTGTGTTGCAGATAGTGGATAAGCCAGGCGATGAAGTCCCCCGAGATCAGGAGGATCAACATGAATACGATCCCGGTTCCCCAATCTTCGACCGATGTCAGCTCCTCTTGGGAGACCACGTTCTCAATCGATCGCCCGCCGGAAACCCACTGAAAGCCGAGAAGGATCCCGGCCAGGGTGGCTGTCAGAAAGACCGACAGAAAGAGAACTTTCTGAACAAAGACATACCGCAAGTCGAGCCACGCTGATTTTTGGCTCCACACCCGCTGGGGAAAGAGGAAGCGCAGAAAGCTGCCCTCGGCGTCCTGGTGCATCGAATGGCTTTCGTTCGACCTCGCCGCCAGGTACACGAGAAAGGCAGCGACAAGCGACGACAGCAAGTACAGCCAAAAGACTCGGCTTTGTGGATCTACCGGGTCCCGCAATACCGCGGTGATCTGCTCCAGTACCGTTTGGCTAAAGTCAAAGATCCACTGCATCTCGGTCCCGAATCGATGTAGCCCGGCTACGAATTACGCCATGGGCTCCGCGTTTCTACTATCGGTTCACATTTCCGTTACCTAAACCGGGTCGACTAACCCATGCCGTTCTACAGCACAGCGTCAACGAGGGCTTTGGCTTCTTTTTGCACCTGGGCGAGATGTTCAGCGCCCTTGAAGCTCTCGGCGTAGATCTTGTAGACGTCTTCGGTACCCGATGGTCGAGCAGCGAACCAGGCGTTCTCGGTCTGAACCTTGAGACCGCCGATGGCTGCGCCGTTGCCGGGTGCCTCGGTGAAGGTCCCGGTGATCGCCTCGCCGGCGACTTCGGTTGCGGTGACGTCGCTCGGCGTGAGGCCCTTGAGGGTGGCCTTCTGCTCGCGGGTGGCCGGTGCGTCGATCCGGGCATAGGCGGGCGCGCCGTACTCGGCGGTGAGCTCCGCATAGCGCTCGCTTGGACTCTTGCCGGTGATCGCCTGAATCTCTGAAGCGAGCAGGCACAGGATCAGACCGTCCTTATCCGTGCTCCAGACGGACCCGTCATGACGAAGGAACGATGCACCGGCAGACTCCTCACCACCAAAGCCGACCGAACCGGCGATCAGGCCTGGGACGAACCACTTGAACCCGACGGGGACCTCGATCAGAGTGCGACCGAGCGCCTCTGCCACACGGTCGATCATCGACGACGAAACCAAGGTCTTGCCGATAGCCGTGTCCACTCCCCAACCAGGACGGTTGGCGAAGAGATAGTCAATTGCCACGGCCAAGAAGTGGTTCGGGTTCATCAAGCCACCATCGGAAGTCACGATGCCATGACGGTCGGCATCGGCGTCGTTGCCGGTCGAGATGTCGTAGCTGTCCTTGGCCGCCACGAGCGACGCCATGGCATTCGGCGACGAGCAATCCATCCGAATCTTTCCGTCCCAATCCAACGTCATGAATCGCCAGGCTGGATCGACCTCGGGATTCACCACAGTGAGATCGAGATTGTGCTCCTCGCCAATCGCACCCCAATAGTCAACCGCTGCGCCTCCCATCGGGTCGGCACCGATACGAACCCCAGCGTCTCGGATCGCGTCGAGGTTGAGCACGGAAGCGAGGTCCGACACGTAGTTCGCCATGAACTCATAGGCCTGTGTCGTCTCGGCGGAGCGGGCCTCGTCGATCGATACCCGCGTCACACCGACGAGATCTGCTTCGAGCAGCTGGTTCGCCCGATCGGCAATCCACGAGGTCGCATCGCTATCGGCGGGACCGCCGTGCGGTGGGTTGTACTTGAACCCACCATCGCGGGGCGGGTTGTGCGAAGGGGTCACCACAATGCCGTCGGCCTGTCCGCGCCCACTCGCTCGGTTGTATCCGAGGATCGCGTGGCTGACCGCGGGTGTCGGGGTGAACCGGTCCGCGCTGTCGACCATGGTCGACACGCCATTGCCCGCCAGAACTTCAAGAGCGGTCGCGGTAGCCGGGTCGCTCAAACAATGCGTGTCCTTACCCAAGAACAGCGGCCCGGTCGTTCCCTGCGCTGCCCGATACTCCACAATCGCCTGGGTCGTCGCTGCGATGTGCGCCTCATTGAACGAGGTGTTGAGGGAGGTGCCGCGGTGACCTGACGTTCCGAACTCCACCCGCTGGGAGATGTCGGAGGGATCCGGCTTTTTGTCGTAGTAGGCGGAGATGACCTCGTCGACATCGATGAGATCTTCGGGTTGTGCGGGTTGACCGGCGCGCTCATGCATACCTCAATCATCGCTCAACCTGAGCCGGCCTTGAGGGAAGGAGCGCCAGAACTCCGCTGCGTCTTGGTCCTATGGTGGATCGGGTGAGCACCCCTGGGACCGCAACGCTGCTGCACAGAGCGCTACGGCGGACCTGTCCCAACTGCGGGATCGGCCGAGTGTACGACGGCTTTACCCAACAAGAGGTCTGCGATCACTGCCGGTACCGCTTCAACCGCGAGCACGGCTACTTCCTCGGCGCACTGATCGTGACCTACGCACTCATCGGCGGCATTGCGTTGACCGCCATGCTCATACTCGCCTCGCTGGGAGCAAGCGTGCTGGTCGCGCTGGGGATCCCGTTGATCGCCGGGCTGGTCGCACTCCCATTCTTCGTCCCGCTTAGCCACACGCTCTGGATGGCACTCGACGTTCGATTCGATCCGCCCAAACCGGAGGACTTCGAACCCGCCAGCGAGGAATCGAGCGCCGACGGTTAGCGAGCGCCTTTTTGGCGAAGCACCGCCGGAACGGTCTTGGCCAGAATTCCAAGATCCTCACCGAGCGACCAGTTCTCGACGTACCAGCTATCCAACTCGACAAGTTCATCAAAGTCGGTGTCAGAGCGACCCGAGACCTGCCACGCCCCGGTCATACCTGGGGTGACCGATTCGCGTTGACGGAATCGGTCTGGAGCGGCGTACACCTCACTCTCGACGAAGGGTCGAGGCCCGACGAGGCTCATGTCGCCTCGCAACACATTGACGAGTTGCGGTAGCTCATCGATCGACGTCTTGCGCAAGAAGGCACCTATTCGAGTGACCCGAGGATCCGCCTCCATTTTGAAGATCGGCCCGTCGTACTCGTTGGTGAGGTCGAGTTTCATCCTCTCCGCATCGGCGACCATGGTCTGGAATTTGTAGATCATGAAGACTTGACCACCCTTACCGACACGCCGCTGCGAGAAGATTGGCGAGTTGCCATCAACAAAGCGGATGAGCAACGACACCACGGCGCCTAGCGGTGCCAGGACAAGGAGGAGTCCTCCCGAAACGACGATGTCGACGATTCGCTTCACGCCCAGCTGCCATGGGGACACGGTCGATGGAGCGATCGACACGATCGGGCGGCCCTCAATATGACTAATCCCGACACGTCTTGGGGCGACCTCACCGATCCCAGCCATAGCCACGTCGACTCCCATGCGGCTCAAATAGCGCGCCACCTGGGCAAAGCGGCCACCGGTGAGCCCACCCATGCAGAAGATCACTTGGTCAGCGTCATACACCTCGACTAAACGGGGCAGGTCGTCGATGACACCGAGCTCAGAGCCCCGTTGTCCGTTCATGCTTCGTGCGCGAGATGTCGCCGATGTTGACCACTTGCAATTCGCTGGGTCGTCGACCACAAATCCCAACACGTGATGGCGTCGGCGGCGATCGGTCAACAGAAGATCTCGCATAGCGATCGCCTGTTGCGGGTTACCAGCGACAATCACCCGGCTGAGGTTGCGTGGCAGCGTGGCACGAACTCCGTGGTGTAGCGCAAGCAAGGTGAACCACAGGAGCGAAACCACCCCGACCCACCGGCGAGCGCCGTCGCCGATCCCGACCACGAAAGCGATCAAAGCAAAGGCTGCCGCACCCACAAGCACCCCACGAAACACCAAAGCCACCGCAGTCGGCCAGCGACGTGAATGGGAGGCCTCGTACATACCTTCCCAGATCAAATAGACGACGATCCCCAGAGCTACGACGACCCCGAGCATGACCGAACCTGACGCGAAGAACTCGCCGATTCCCCATAGCCACAATGTCACCGCGATCATGACGCCAAAGAGAAGCGCGAGGTCGAGTCCGATGTGTAGCCACGCGCCTCTACGATTCGATTCGATCAAAACACTCATGTATCGCCGTTCTCCTACCTGGCGCCGCGCGCCATAAGTACCGCCGGAACAGTTCTCGCCAAAATTTCGAAGTCCTGGCCCAACGACCAGTTATCCACGTACCACCGGTCGAGCTCGTCAAGCTCTTTGAACCCGGTGTTCGAACGCCCGGAAACCTGCCATCGGCCGGTGAGCCCTGGCTTGACCATGTGTCGATCTAAGAAGCTCACGGGCGCTGCTTCGACCTCATGAACTGGAAGCGGCCGAGGCCCCACCAGGCTCATCTCTCCACGCAAGATGTTGAAGAGCTGTGGCAATTCATCCACTGAGGTCTTCCGCAAAAACCGACCCACCCGTGTAATACGGGGATCGTCGGTCATCTTGAACACGGGACCCTCATGGTCGTTGGTCAGGTCGATCAGCATCTTCTCCGCATCGTGCATCATGGTTCGGAACTTGAAGATCGTGAAGTGCTTGCCTCCCTTGCCAACACGCTTCTGCGAGAAGATCGGTGAGCCACCGTCTTCAATGCGTATGGCGATCGCAACAACGGCCATCAGCGGCAACGTGAGTACGGACATCAGGGTTGCGGCGACAATATCGATTGCACGCTTCAACGCGAGGTGCCAACCACCGAGCGGCGCTGGCGTGACTTGTACCAGAGGCCGCCCCGAGATGTGTCCCAGGCTCACACGCCGCAAGGCAACATTGGAGAGCCCCGTACTGAGTGCGACATCGACGCCGATCACATTGAGCTCGCGGACCATCGGTGCGAACCGCTCCGCGTCGAGAGCGCCGAGGCAGACCACCACGAGATCAGCGTCGGTCTTCTGGACGACGTGGGGAAGGTGGTCGATCGACCCGAGCGCCATCTGCGACACGATCTCTGGCACACTCTCGTCGAGGCGATCCATCACGAAGCCCTCAACCTCGTAACGCGTCCGCGGATCGGCGCGTAGCGCGAGCCGTGTTGCGAGGGCGTCGCCCGTGTTTCCTGCGACGATTACTCGAACCGGTTCGGTGACTTCCCTGGGTGAGCGCCGGAGCAGAAGCCGCGACACCGTGAGGGCGACGGCCCAACCGGCCACAACGAGAAGCAACCACAGTCGAACGCCGCTTATCTCAAAGAACCATGAGAGCCCGATCATTGCGACCGCTGCGCTTGCGACCGAATCCCAAGCCAGCCGAAGGTTGCCGTCCCAGGCGACCGAACGAGTCATGACGTACGCGTTGCGCCACCACAGAGTCGCGATCACGATGATTGCGCCGACCAAACCAACGAGCAACGGGGAGGGCTCACGCAGGGCTGCCCATCCTTGCGTCACCACAGTGATGAACAACAAAACGACCACGATCGATGCCAGATCGAGGCGAGCCAAACCGGTACGGCTTCGACGTACCCGCCCCGAACCGCTCGCGTGCGCGTCGAAGTCGTTGGGTGTCGTGGCTGGGGTACTGGTCGAGAATTCTGTCATCTGTGGTCTCCGCGCGATTAGAACGCAGCTGACCCCACGAATATGCACCAAACTGGCGCTCTTCGCCTCCGCTGATTGAATCTTAGGCCATTGGATTGCACATATGGGATTTATGTCGTGACTTCCATCACCCTTAGTGGCCGATGAGATGGAAACTGCCTTCTGCGCAACGTTGTGCGCCAGGCGTGATTATCCGTGCCACGCCACGGCGCGATCAGTCGTCGGTGTCGGTCGAGTCGGACCCATTTGACTCATCTGCCGTCGCCACTAATTGTTCGGCATCGAAGTTCTGTTCGGGACGCAGCGTCGGGAAAAGCAGCACGTCGCGGATCGTGGTCGATCCGGTCAACAACATCACAAGACGATCCATACCAATGCCCAGTCCTCCGGTCGGCGGAAGCCCATATTCAAGCGCTCGCACATAATCGAGGTCCATGCCCATGACCTCGGCCTCACCAGCGGCGCGTTCAGCTTCTTGCTCCTCGAAGCGGGCACGCTGTTCGTCAGCGTCGATCAACTCACTGAATGCGTTGCACAGCTCCCGCCCGGCCACAATCGCTTCGAACCGTTCGGTCAGGCCAGGCGTATCTCGATGGTCGCGGGCGAGCGGGGAGACTTCCTTGGGATAGTCCATCACGAAGACCGGGCCCCAGATCTTTGACTCGGTGGTCTTTTCGTAGATCTCGAGGATGAGCTTGCCGGGACCGTAATGGTCCTTTACCTCGACGCCCTGCTCGGTGGCGATCGATGCGAGCTCGTCGCGATCCATATCGACCGAAAGCTCGAGGCCGGTGTGTTCGGCGATGAGGTCGGTCATCGTGGCCCGCTGCCAGGGCGCTGCGAGGTTCAGCTCTTGGCCGTCATATTCGATGGTGGTCGACCCGGTGATCTCCACCGCGAGGTAGCTGACCAACTGTTCGACGAGCTCCATCACGTCGTGGTAGTCGGCGTAGGCCCAGTAAAGCTCCAGCATGGAGAACTCGGGATTGTGCCGAGTGCTCAACCCTTCGTTTCGGAACACTCGGGCGATTTCGAAGACCTTCTCGAAGCCGCCCACGGTCAAACGCTTCAGGTACAGCTCAGGAGCGATACGCAGAAAGAGGTCGATATCGAGCGCGTTGTGATGCGTGGTGAATGGGCGAGCCATCGCTCCGCTCGCGACGTTGTGGAAGACCGGTGTCTCCACCTCCATGAAGTCGCGGTCTTCAAGCCAACGCCGTGTCAGTGACATGATGCGGCTGCGAGCCCGGAGGGTCGCGCTGGATTCTTCGGACACCCATAGGTCGACGTAGCGCTGGCGGTAGCGAGTATCGGGGTCGGTTAGTCCATGCCACTTGTCGGGGAAGGGGCGCTTCGTCGATGCGAGCACCGTCCAGGACTCCGGACGAATCGAAAGTTCGCCGCGGCGGGTCTTGATGACCTCACCCTTCACCCCGATCCAGTCGCCGAGGTTCAGGTCCTTGAAGGCATCGAACTCGGGAGTGGTCTTCCCGGGCGCGAAGATCTGGATGCGGCCGGTTCCATCCTGGACGACGCCGAAAACGATCTTGCCCTGGTCGCGCTTGAGCATGAGTCGACCAGCGACCGAGACCACTTGTCCGGTCTCGGATCCGTCTTCGAGTTCACCGTGCGCTTCGTGAAGCGCAACCGTCGTTGCGGTGACGTCGTATCGGTAGGGAATCTCGGTCATGACTGTCCAGTGTTTCGTTCGTAGACGATGCGGAGGCCGTGCAGGGTGAGGAACGGCTCAACGTGTTCGATCGTTGACGCTACCGGCGCGATCACCGGTGCAAGTCCTCCTGTGGCAACTACTACGGCGTTGCCACCGAGTTCGGCTTGGAAGCGAGCCACCATGCCATCGACAGATGCGGCGAATCCATAGACCGCTCCTGACTGGAGCGACTCGACGGTCGACTTGCCAATAACACTCCGGGGCTCTTCGAGTTCGATGGATCTGAGCGCCGATGCCCGACCGACGAGGGCGTCCATCGACACCTCGATGCCCGGGGCGATCGCGCCGCCCACGAACTCGCCAGACTCGGACACGATGTCGAAATTATTGCCGGTTCCAAAGTCGACGATGATCGCCGGGCCTCCGTACAGCTCGTACGTCGCGACGGCATTGGCGATCCGATCTGCTCCGACCTCACGAGGATTGTCGTAGCGGATGGGCATGCCGGTCTTGATGCCCGGGCCGATGATGACCGGTTCGTCATCGAGGTAGCGGTCGGCGAGGGTCCGTACGATGGCTTGAATTCGAGGAACGCCCGAGCACAAGGACACACCGCTCAGCTCGGAGAGGCTCGTGCCGGAGAACCGGAGAAAGCCGGCGAGGGTCGCAGCCAGTTCGTCAGCGGTCCGGTCGTGGTCGGTCGAGATCCGCCAGTGGTTGATCAAACCGTCCGCTGCCTCGACGCCTGCCGAGGCGAGGTCATAGAGGCCGACAACGGTTTGTGTGTTGCCCACGTCGACCGTGAGAAGGTTTTCCGACACCGTTAGGACCCTGACGTCGCGTCGGTGGTGATATCGAGCCCGATGTCGAGGGTCGGCGCACCGAAGCTCAGCTTGGAGGTCGAGATCATGTCGACACCGGTGTGGCTCACCGGGCCGATGGTCGTGAGGTCGATTCCGCCACTGGCTTCGAGAAGCGGACGGCGAGCACCTGCAGCCACCAGTTCGTCGACGAGCGCGACCGCTTCTCGAAGCGTGTCCGGGCCCATGTTGTCGAGCAGGATCGCATCGGCCTTTGCTTCGACCGCTTCGGGGATTTGGTCGATGCGGTCGACTTCGACATGCACGGTACGGGCGGGCCAGCGGCGGTTCGCAAGTGCGACGCCGTCAGCGATGGACGTGCCCATCAAGTGGTTGTCCTTGAGCATGATCCAATCGCTCAGGTTGCCTCGATGGTTGCGCGCTCCCCCAGCTCGTACGGCAGCCTTCTCCAGCGAGCGAAGGCCCGGAGTTGTCTTGCGAGTGTCCCACACTTGTGCCGACCCGTCGGCAGCGTCGACGTAGGCCCGGGTGTTGGTCGCAATGCCCGAGAGGTACATCAAGAAGTTCAACGACGGGCGTTCAGCGATGAGGATCGATTCGAGGGAGCCGCTGACGGTGCCGAGCGCTTGACCGGCTTCCAAGATGTCGCCGTCCTCCACAGCCCAATCGAGCTCGAGGTCGGGGTCGACCTGACGCATGGTTTCGGCGACGCACGCCGAGCCCGCGATTGCGCCGCCGGGGCGAACGTTGAAGGTTGCGGTGGCGGTCGTTCCAGATGGGACGAGCGACGCGCTCAGGTCGCCGAGCGGTGTGAGATCTTCGGTGAGGGCTCGGCGGACAACGTCGATGACATCGTGGTGTGGTGGGTGGAAGTATCGGGACACGGCTCAACAGTAGTGGGCCGGTTAACGATCCCGGCGATGAGTAGCGCGATCACCAGCGTTAGTCCCATGTGGAAGACCGGGATGATCCGATCCGGAGCTCCCCAGGCCATGCCTGCGGCGAGCCCGAGCCCCACGATGAAGTAGAGCCGACGCCGTGATCCTGGACGAACCGGCGCGTTACGTGCCGCCTGGATCTGGTCTTCGCCGTACCATTCGCCGAGGTGACGGCGCGACACGACCAGCACGAACAACAACACGCCGATGAGCGACCCGACGGTGTGTCCTAGGTATTGCAGCGTTCGGGCGCCACTCATGCCGCCGAGGACCGGCAACTCGAAGAGAATGTCGTTGAGACCGAGCAGGTTCGCGCCAAAACGGTGGGCGTGGGTGAAGCTGTCGACGAGCACGTGGCTGGCCACCCCGATGAAAGCCGAGAGTGCGGTCACGAGGAGACGTGGCCGACCGTTCTTGAGCACCCGGTAGTTCTTGGCCTTGAGTGGCCCGAAGTTCGGAAGCGCCCCGAACAACCCGTCAACGGCGAACCGGCGAAGCAGGATCGAGTACACGATGGTGAACACCACGGCCACGATAACGCCGTCGAGGTGATGCGACTGGAACGTGTCGACCGATGAAAGCGGGTTGAACAAGTCCGGGCTACCTGCACCGACGACGAGGGCAACACCGTCGAACCAGCGCGGCTTCCAGATTTTGAGTGGCAGAACTACCGCCTGATGGGCGGGAAAGGTAAGTGGCACGAAGACGACGATCGCGTACCCCGCCGAAAGATCAGCGAAAGAGGGGTGCGTTCGTTGTCACACCATCTAGTTGTACGAGGGAAAACGCAGGCTGGATTGTGCGCCTTGGTCGAGGGGCGCTGGGCCGTCGGAGTGGTAGCGCCACCAACCCGCGGAGGCGATCATGGCCGCGTTGTCGGTGCACATCGACCGGCTCGGCACGAATGCGTTGATGCCATCGGCTTCAGCCACTTCGACCACCCGTGCTCGTAGCGCCGAATTCGCCGCTACCCCGCCAGCCAGGCACAACCCCTTGGCGCCGTGCTCTTCAACCGCACGGCGGGCCTTGGTCAACAACACGTCGACGACCGCCTCTTGGAACGAAGCGGCAATGTCGACGTCGGCGACGTCGGGGTTCTTGCGCACGTAGTTCACCACGCTCGTCTTCAGCCCCGAGAACGAGAAGTCGTAGCCGTCCTTGGCCATTGCCCGCGGGAAGCGCACATGCTCGGGGTCGCCATCGGCGGCCATCTTGTCGATGATCGGACCACCCGGATATCCGAGCCCGAGGTATCGGGCCACCTTGTCGTAGGCCTCGCCTGCGGCGTCGTCGAGTGTCTGGCCGAGCAAACGGTACTGGCCGTGGGCTTCCATCAAGATCAACATCGTGTGCCCGCCCGATACGAGCAGCACGACGACGGGCAGTTCGAGGTCAGGGTCCTCGAGGAACGACGAATACAGGTGGGCTTCGAGGTGGTTGACCGCAACGAACGGCTTATTCCAGGCCAACGACAACGACTTTGCGGCGCTCACACCGATCAGCAACGAACCGATCAGCCCGGGGCCAACGGTCGCAGCGATCGCGGTGAGTTCGTCTGGTGACACACCGGCTTCGCTCATCGCTTCGGCCACGACGGGCGTCATCATGGTGACGTGGGCTCGGCTCGCTACCTCCGGCACGACACCGCCGTACTTGGCATGGATATCGATCTGACTGGAGACGATGTTCGACAGCACTTCGCTTCCGTTTGCGACGACGGCCGCGGCTGTCTCGTCACACGACGTCTCGATCCCCAAGATCAACTCGCGTTCACTCATGATGCTCGCTCTCCCGTTCCTCGATTGTCGTCCAAGCTGCGCCACATGATCACGGCGTCTTCCTTCGTGTCGGCGTAGTAGTTCGGGCGCACTCCAGCGGACTCAAAGCCAAGCCGTTCGTAGAGCGCAATCGCAGACTCGTTACTGACGCGCACTTCCAACGTGATTGAACCCGAGACCAGCGATGCAGACAACTGGATCAGTTCCTGCATCAGGGTCGTGCCGATCCCCAGGCGATGGTGCTGGGGGTCGACGGCGATAGAGGTGACGTGGGCGTCATCGGCCAAGAACGCCACTCCCCCATGGCCCACAACTCGGCGCGCTCGCTCGGCGACGATGTGGGCGCCCTTGCGTCGCGTGATTTGCTCGACCGTGAATTGCTGGGTCCACGACTTCGGGAAGACCGACCGGTCGATCGATTGAATCGAATACACGTCGCGTAGCTGGGCAGGACGAATAACCGTCTCGACGTCGCGCTCAGCGGCCATCGCGGGTCTTCCAATTGATCTCGGCGTCGGGCAGCCGCAGATACATCGGCTCGATCTCGACCGCGGTGACGGTGTCGCCTTCGATCGCTCGCGGGTAGGCGAGCTCAACTAACGACCGGGCGCTCGGGTACCACAGGCCAGCTCCGGCGAACGCGACGTTGGCCATCGGCGAGAAGATCTCGTGATACCGCTTTCCGCCGTCGCCCACCATGAGCACCTCTTCACCCGACGTTTTGAGATCGTCGGCCAGTTCTTCGGGCGTGGACACTCGAGCATCACTTAGCTGCTCGACTCCATCGCCAGAGCCCCTGAAGCGCGCGCTGAAGACCTCTCCTCGGCGAGCGTCGTAGCAAGGCAGGATTGTTCCACTCGCATGCTTTGCGGCGAAGGCTCCTAGCTCGAGACTCGACACACCGATCATCGGAACGTCAAGCCCGTGGGCCAACGCCATCGCTGATGCCAAACCGACACGCAGCCCCGTGAATAACCCTGGCCCGATATCGACGGCGATGCAGCCGACTTCGGACAACTCGATCTCAGCCTGCTGGCATACAAACTGGATCTGCGGGCTGAGGTTCTCCGCGTGCCGACGATCCCGCGACGACTGGGCAGACGCGAGCACGCCGTCCTCACCGCCAAGGGCCACGCCGACCTCTGCCGAGGCGGATTCGATTCCTAAGACCAACACGTCAGGCCCCGATCCCGGCAGCTAGCTCCGCAACAACGTCGGTGCGTGATTCCCATCTATCGCCGACGAGGTTGAGTGCGATCTCTCGGTCGTCGTCCCCTTCGCCGAAGGTGAAGCGAATTTCTAGGTAGTCCGCTGGCAACATCGGGATGATCGCGTCGCCCCACTCAATGAGCACCACGCCACCGGATTCGAGCAGCCCGGGCAGATCGAGATCGAGCACTTCGGCCATCTGCTCTAGGCGGTACACGTCGAGGTGGTGCAGGGTCAGCCGTCCCTCGTATTCACGAGCGATCGTGAACGTCGGACTGGTCATCGTCTCCTCGACACCGAGTGCTGCACCGTAGGCCTTCGAGAACGCGGTCTTCCCGGCGCCAAGATCGCCGACGAGCACGAGTAGGTCGCCGGCCATCGCCATATCGGCCAGCCCGGAAGCGAGTTGTGCCGTCTCTTCAGGAGACGTGGTGGAAGCCGAGATCACGGGATTGAGTCTAGAGATTGGTTCTCGACCTACCCGCACGAGCTCGGCTAGAGGGCGTGAACTGGCCCCAGGATTTTCTTGGGTCTCGGTCCAACGAGGGGCGAGTTCAAGTGGTGACGGCTGCATTGGTTGCAGTTGAGGTTCCACCGGTCGGAGCGTGATGTCAGGCAAGACTGCCTGATGTCTACACACAGCCACCGACCGATGGAGGTTCCATCATGCCAGCTTGTCCATTATCTCTTCGCGAGCGCGAACAGATCTATTACGGGATAGTCCAGGGCAAGACGCTCACGACAATTGCGCAGGAGGTTGGTCGTCACCGTTGCACGGTGAGTGCTGAGGTCTCTCGCAACGGAGGCCGTGAAAAGTATCGGCCGTTCGCAGCGAACCGTCGCGCGACTAAATGTCGGAAGACAACTGGAACGCCGAAGACTGAGACGGTTCGCCCATCGGAGAGCTGAGGCTCTATCGTCCTCGGGGTGAGCGAAGCAACGACACCTGGCTTCAACTTGGGCCGTGCTGCGCTGGCGGAGTTCGTGGGCACGTTCTTTCTGCTGCTTGGTGTGGTCGGGTCCGGCATCATGGCCCAGCAACTGACCGACGATGTTGGGGTGCAGCTGCTCGCCAACTCCACCGCCACCGTCGCCATCCTCATTGCCTTGATCCTCGCCTTCGCCGATACCTCCGGCGCGCATTTCAACCCCGCCGTCACGATCACCGAGATGGCCCTCGGCGGGTTCGATCTCAACAAGTTCATCACCTACGTCACCGTCCAGATCGCCGGTGGCATCCTCGGCGTGGTCGCCGCGAACGTCATGTTCGAGCTCGACCCGATCAACATCTCGGAGCGCGAACGATCATCGGCTGCACTGTGGTTCTCCGAAGGGATCGCCACGTTCGGGCTGCTAATCGTGATCTTTGGTGTTGTGCGTAAAGGCAGCCCGGCGATGGTTTCCTACGCCGTGGGCGCGTACATCGGTGGTGCCTACTGGTTCACCTCGTCCACGAGTTTCGCGAACCCGGCCGTGACAATCTCTCGGATGTTCTCGAACACGTTCGCTGGAATCGAACCAGGATCAGTACCGGTGTTCATCGTTGCGCAACTGATCGCCACCGTCATCGCGATCGGGGTGATCCGGACGATCTGGCCCTCGGAGCAACGCCACCCGAGTTAGTACGTCGGCTATGCGGCTTGCTGGTCGATCGTAGATTCTGGCTCTGATGGGACCGCCGAAGGCTCTATCTCACCGATTGGCGTTTCGTTGAAGTGTGCGGTTGGAAGGCGAATCATGAAACTTGTTCCGACCCCAGGACGACCAAATGCACGTATGGTGCCGTTGTGTCGTTCCACGATTCGACGGCAGACCGATAGCCCAACGCCAGTTCCCGCGTATTCCGAGCGGCCGTGTAGGCGCTGGAACGGGGCGAAAATCTTGGTCGCGAACTTCTCCTCGAAGCCAATGCCGTTGTCGCTGACGGTGATGTCGAACCACCCCATCGGGGGTTCGTTTCCACCAAAAGTCTCGGGGAGGACATGTTCGGCGTCGATTGAAATGTATGGTGCCAGCCCATCTTGGCGAAACTTGATCGAGTTGCTGATCAGGTTCTGGAAGAGCTGTCCGATCTGTGACGCGTCGACGGGGAGCTGTGGCATATGGTCGACGTCGACGATGGCTCCGGATTCCGCGATCGCGATCTCCAAGTCGTCCACCACCGAGTCGATGATTCCGCCGAGCGACGTGACCTTCATAGGCGTACCGCGGGTCGTCACGCGGGCAAAGGTGAGCAGGTCGTTGATGAGGGCTTGCATGCGGGTCGCGGCGCCGTTCATTCGGGCCAAGTAGTCAACACCCTTGTCGTCGAGTTCGTCACCGAGGTGCGTCTCAAGCCTGCTACCAAACGCGACGACCTTTCGGAGCGGCTCTTGCAGGTCGTGGCTGGCCACCTGTGCGAACTCCAGCAGGTCGCGGTTGCTTTCGACGAGTCGTTCCATTGCATGCATAGCCTTGAAGTGCGAATTCCGTTGCTCGGTTATGTCACGGCCGACGACAAGCACCATCGTCACGTTTCCAGCGTCGTCAAAGGCCGCGCTGGAGCGCCATTCAAACCACACCACCTCACCATTTTCGAGCGTGGTGGGGATCTCCTCAACTATGGGGTCATCGCCCGGACGTGTCTTCAGCGACGCCTCGACCGTCGTTTCAATCGACCGTTCGTCTCCGGAGTCGACAACGTCGAAGACGTTCGCACCAACCGTCCCGTCGGGAAAGCGTTTTCTGGTGAGATTGTCGAAGGACGAATTGGCGTAGACGACCGTGCCATCGGGTTGGTAGGCGAATAGCGGTGACGTCTGCTCACGTATGAGCTGAGAAACCAGCGCAGACGTCTCGAAGTCAGTTGTGCCCGCTGAACTCGCCATATCAGGCGGCCTTGGGCAACTCGACCATTTCGAGCCAGTACCGGCCGAGTTGAGAAATGACCTCTACGAGTCCTTCGAAGCTAATGGGCTTGGAGATGAAGCTGTTCACGCCCAGGTCGTACGTGCGGTACACGTCTTCCTCGGCCTTCGATGTTGTCAGGACCACGACAGGTATGTGTCGTAGCGCAGGGTTGCCCTTGATCTCGGCGAGCGCCTCGCGTCCATCCATTCGGGGCATGTTGAGGTCGAGCAAGATCAGGCCAGGAAGCGGATCACCAGTTTCGAGGAGTCGATCGAGATGCTCCAGAAGTTCAATCCCATCCACAACCTCGTCGAGGGGGTTTGTCAGCAGACTCGTCTCGAGCGCGTCGCGCGCCATCATCCGATCGTCTTCATCGTCATCGGCAAGAAGAATCCGAATTTGGCCAGCACTATTTTCTGCACCACTCATGGGTGTTTTGTCGGTGTTCTCATCAATTTTATTAACTGAAGCCCAACTCGTCAGAACGGGCTGGCGTCGCGGCAACTCAGATATAGCGGCGAGGCACGCGTTGGCCGATCGCGCAGATGAGCTCATAGGCGATGGTGTCGAGCGTGGTGGCCATCTCCCATGCCGTAATTTCGTCGTCGCCTTGCGAGCCAATGAGGATCACTTCTTCGCCAAGCGCGACATCGTCGTCGCCGACGTCGATCATGATCTGGTCCATGGTGACGACACCGACGATCGGGTAGCGAACCCCACCGATCAACACCTGGCCGCCGCGTAACCCCAGGTCTCGACGCAGGCCATCGGCGTAGCCGATCGGCACAGTGACAATCCCAGTAGGTTGCTTCGCAGTCCAGCGATGCCCGTACCCGACCGCCTCGCCAGCATCGATCCGTTTAGCGAAAGTCACCTGTGAACGAAGCGTCAGCGCAGGTTGCAGGTCGACCATGTCAGCCAACGCTGGATCCGGGTCGATCCCGTAGAGGGAGATACCGCAGCGAACCATGAAGTCGTCGCGGTCGGGCCGAGTGAACGCGACAGCCGAGTTCGCGACGTGGGCCGGGAGACCTGCCGACGCAACGGCGGTGTCGAAACGTTCCAATTGCCCGTCGGTGAAATCATTGTCGGGTTCATCGGCGACCGGGCAATGTGTCCACGCCGCTTCCACCTCCAAGTTGTCCGACGCCTTCACGACATCGAGAAAGTCTGGAAGCTGGTCAGGTGTGACCCCGACGCGACGCATGCCCGTATCGAGGTCGACATGCACGTTGAGCGGTCCACGGCCCGTGGCGGCTTTGTCGAGGGCCGCAACGCCTTCATCGGTGTACACGGTCGCGGTTAACCCGTACTTCACGAGATCACCAAGCGAAGATAGGTCCTGCTCGGAAAGCACCAGGATCGGCGCGTCGATGCCGGCCTCACGCAGTTCCACCCCTTCTTCGACGATCGCCACCGCCAACCACGAAGCTCCTGCGGACAAGGCCGCTTTGGCCACCTCAATAGCGCCGTGACCGTAACAGTTCGCCTTGACCACAGCACACAGAGGTGTGGGGTCCACGAGGGCGCGTAGGGTCTCGACATTGTGCGTAATGGCTGCTGAGGAGATGTCACACCATGTCGGTCTCATCGGCACCAAGACTACGGTGAGAACGGTGACCTATGACGTAGCCATAATCGGTGCCGGTATGGCGGGCCTGTCGGCTGCTCGAACACTTCGGGCCGCCGGTCTCAACGTGATCGTTGTCGACAAGGGCCGAGGGGTCGGCGGTCGATTAGCGACCAGGCGGATCGGCGACGCTCGCCTCGACCATGGTGCACAGTTCTTCACCGTGCGAGGCGACGACTTTCGCTCCATGGTCGATGAAGCGATCGCCGCCGAGGTGGTGCACGTCTGGTGCCACGGTTTCTCCGGTGACGATGGGTACCCGCGATTCGCCTGCGCTGGCGGAATGACCGGTTTGGCCAAATGGATGGCCGCGGACCTCGCGGAATCTGGCGACCTTAAACTGTCGACGCGGATCGAACACATCGGCCACGACGGAAGCCAGTGGACGCTCGCCGACGACACCCAAACCGTCGCCAGCGCACCGGCGGTGATCATCACGGCGCCGGTCCCCCAAACGCTCGACCTGTTTGCCGCGAGCGAGATGGCACCCGATGCGCAGATACTGGAGGAACTCCAGCAGATTCAATACAAGCCGGTCCTCGGCCTGCTCGTCACTCTGGACTCGCCATCAGCGCTCCAATCACCCGGAGCGGTCCAGGCAACAGAAGACGACCACTTCACCTTCATTGCCGACAACGTCGCAAAGGGGGTGAGCACGTCGCCTGCGGTGACGTTCCACGCGAACGGTGCCGTCTCTTCGCAGCGCTGGGATGATCCCGAAGACGTTGTGATCCAGGACTTCCTCGAGGTTGCGAAGCCGTGGCTCGGTGATGCGTTGGTCCTTGAGGTGGAGCTCAAGAGATGGCGTTTTGCGGGCCCCCGCCAGCCCCACCCCGAGAGGTGCATCGCCGCGTTCAACTCACCCGGGCTCATCGTGCTCGGTGGTGACGCCTTTGGCGGCCCCAAAGTCGAAGGAGCCTTCAACTCCGGACTGGCCTGCGCACAGAAGACTCTCGCCGAGAGCGAGAAATCCAACTAGCGAGTCTTTCGTTGACTCGCAATCACTTCAGCCAACATGTGCGAGTCAAAATCACACACGACCGGGACATGCTCTTCGGCTTGGACCGACGGAGCCCATAGTTCCGGGTTACCGATCTGCACATTGCGGAGTGCGGGTAGCCATCCGCGGGGAATGAAGCAGTAGTCGACATGGTGACGTTCGATATCACCGCTCGGACCCGGCCGAAGTCTGGTCGCGACCTCTCGTGGATCGCCGTGTTCCAGGTCGGCAAAGGTGTGATACGCACTCACGTAACCAGCGGTGCGAAGCAACGCAACCAACTCCAACATGTCCCAATTGGGATCGTTGCGATGAAATAACGGATTGTTATCGAAGTCGCCCGCGACCACACACGGCTCGCGGAGCATCTTCTGGTAGAGGCGCATCATTTGGATGGGCTGCGAGGCTGGTGGCTTCGATTTGAACTTGACTTGGGCTCGCTCGTTTAGCGCCCAGACGGCCAGCATCTGGAACCCCACTTCCCCGGAGATGGTGACCGGCACAATCCACTCCAAGCGCTGGTCCCATCGTCCACCGTCAAGCTTGACTGTCGCCAGGTCGAAACCAGCCACTCCGAGGCCGCGCTGCACGTGTCGGCCGACCCACGCCATCGAATTGTGTTCGTCGAGACCCGCCTTCAGCAGCCGAACCTCATTCGCGCTCCGAGGCATCACCACAACGTCGGCTTCTAGACCGACGAGCGACCGATATCGCCGCTCGAGGACCGAACCCACACTCCAGAGCGCAAGGCGAAAGGTCCCCTCAGGCTTGCTCGTGATGTCGGGTGAATCGCCCACACGAGCAACCGTATCTGGCGGACACAAACGAAGTGTCGGATCGGGAGACGTGAGAAACTACGAGCGTGACCGGAACGATGGACCGCTTCCCCGCCATTGGCGATCTCGAACGCAGGGCCCGACGACGCATCCCATCGTTCGCCTGGACCTACCTCGAGTCAGGGACCGGTGATGACGTCGCCCGAGACAACAACATCGCAGCGATGCGCGAAGTGCAGTTCCAACCGCAGTTTCTGAAGGGACCTCTCGATCCAGAGATCTCCACGGCACTCTTCGACGTCACCTACGACGCTCCGATTGGAATCGCGCCGGTCGGACTCACCGGGTTGATCTGGCCTGGCGCCGACGCTGCCCTTGCGACAACCGCTGCGCAGGCTCGCATCCCCTATGTCCTGAGCACTGTCGCGACCACCTCACCGGAGAGCGCTGGTGCGCTTGCTTCTGGGATGGGTTGGTTCCAGCTCTATCCTCCCCGCGACGACTATGTGAGGCGCGATCTTGTCGAGCGGGCTGCCTCTAGTGGGCTAACCGCGTTAGTCGTTACGGCTGACGTCCCGAGCCCGAGCCGACGGGAACGCCAACGCAAGGCTGGGATCACGGTGCCTCCCAAGATCGGCCCGGCACTCCTAGCCCAGGCGGCCCTGCGACCTGCCTGGACGCGGGAACTCCTGCGCCATGGCATGCCTCGCTTCGTCGGTCTCGAGCAGTACGTCGATTCCGCCACGATGAAACGAACGGCGGGATTCGTCGGCGCTTCTCTCGGTGGAACGCTCTCCTGGCAATACCTCCGAGACCTACGTGAGCTGTGGGATGGGCCACTGGTGGTGAAGGGGATCCTCGACCCAGAGGACGCTGCGCAATGCGTTGATTGCGGCGCCGATGCGGTCTGGGTCTCAAATCACGGCGGCCGCCAGCTCGACGGTGCGGTTGCTTCAATCAAGGCGCTGCCGCGCATCGCTGAACGTGTGGCGGGCGATGTTCCGGTGCTATTCGATTCGGGTATTCGCGATGGCCTAGACATCGCGCGGGCGCTGGCGCTCGGTGCTGATTTCTGTTTCGCCGGGCGCCCGTTCCTGTTTGGTCTCGGCGCACTAGGTGAGCACGGCGCTCAACACGCGCTACACATCCTGCGAGACGGCCTCGTGACCACCATGCACCAGCTTGGGGTAGAGCGGCTCGAAGACCTGGGAAGTCGCCTTACGTGAAGCTAGAACCGCTATTGACCGGGAACATCGTCCCGCTGGAGAGGCATGCCTCTCGATACGCAGCCGGGGTCATGTCGACCTGACGACAGAAGAACTTGGCGAAGTTGCTCTGCTGGGAGAATCCGAGCTTGGTGGAGATCCAATTGACGGAGATATCGGTGTTCGCCAGAAGGCGGATCGCTGCGTAGGTTACGCGGGCGTCGATGATCTGCTTCGGGGTCTGGCCGAGGAGTCGCTTCGTCGCTCGGGTTAGCGTCTTTGCCGAGCAGCCGATCATCGAGGCGTAGTCGGAGACCGATCGGGTGTCGAGATAGTGGAACTCCAGCTCGCGGCGGAAGTCAGCCACAAGTTCGTACTCACGCGCCAACTCGTTGGGGATCTCTGGACCGTCGTTGGCGCCGGCAATGAGCTCCAAGAGAACCGAGGCGATGCTGATCCGCAGGCGCTCTTGAGCGGTTGCTGGCAAAATGTCGGGAGAAATCAGAGATGAGACCAACGCATGGGCTACATCAACCGAAGGGCCAAGGCAGACGACGGGTGATGGTCGTGCGATATCGAAGAGTCCCGGTGGGCATACCAGGGGTTCGATCGAAAGGACCCAACCTTCGAGTTCTTGGTCAGGAACGAAGCGTTGCACCTGGCCGGGCAAAATGTGTGCGGCGCGCCCTGGCTGTAGCTGGAAGTCGGAGGAATCGACGATATGACCGCCGACGCCGCTCGTGGGGACGATTACCGTGTGACGCGAGGAGCGGATTGGCCGCCCGACTATAGCTGACCTCGATCGGCGAATGTCACCCAGCGGCATACATGCGATCGCTGCGAGACGAACACCAGCGCGCAAAAAGATGTCGGCAAGGTCATCGGCATCTCCCACCTGAACGCTAGTCATGTCTCTAGTATCACCCATTTTTGTTCACTTGGTCCACCAAAACCTTTAGAGCTCCAACAATTTCCCTATCGGTGGCGGAATCTTGAGATGTATGAAGGAGATCGTCGATTGCGTCAATCGCGTTGGCGGTGGGGTGCCAAAGCGGATCGATCAGGCGCATGGACCAATCGGGGAATCGGCGATGGTCGACATCGAGGACAACCGCCACATCAATGACGTGTCGCCTATCGGCCACAATCCGCTCGTACAGATCGTTGACCGCATCACCCGTACCCTCGAAGTACTGCGTGAAGAAGTTCTCCCGGAAGCTCAGATAGCCGGTGATGTTGTTCTGCGTGTTCGTCTTCGCTGCCCGTACCGACAGGTCATAGAGGTCGTCAGCACCAAAGGGTGCGCTGGCGCGACTCCGATACAGCACAGAGGTTGGCTCTGGGCCGGTCCTGATCGAGAGTCGAGGCGACATAGCTCCATTGTGAGTGAGAATCCATCAATGAACACTCAAAATTCGCCGAATCGACGATATTGGCCGAGTTTGACTACAGCTAGTCCGTTCTTGACCTGGGAATTCCGGCTCGTGCTGCGCACTATAGCTTCAGGGCACAAGTCACGCCCTCTCGAGTTCTTTGTAACCGAACGTCGTTGCGGGCGGGAGGACTTCAAGGGTTCGAGCCCCCCTTACCGGTTCGGTGGTGTCCAGCCCGCGACCGAACCGGTAAGGGCGCAAAATCGCAGTCGACTGTTGAAAAAAACAAATGCCACCGCACTTCTGCGGTGGCATTTGTCATTCAAATCCAGTGCTGTGCTACCTCGCTGCGTTCCCGATGGCTCAACCGGCTCTCATGGAGCCACTGTCTGCCTGGTTGCGAGAGAACGTGAGGGGATCTGCCCATCACCGTTTCGAAATCTCATGTTGTCAACTGTCGGGATATCACACGGTGTGACACCGGACACGATGTAGATTTCCAGATGATGCTCACGTTTGTCAAAACGAAACTGCGACATTTGTGATCCAAACAAGTGCCCGGAGTCACCAGCGACGCAGTAGCGCCTCATGAACGCATGACCCTGGCGTACTCGTGGCCCGCTCGAGACCAAACTCTTCGGATAGCGAGATGGCGTCTATCCGATCCCCTAGTCCGTCGACCACCTGACCAGCAACCGCCAGGACCGGAACTCCAAACGAAGCGGCCAACGTTGCGACTCCTCCAACGACCTTGCCCTCGAACGATTCGTTGTCTAGAGAACCCTCACCGGTAACGACCAGATCAGCACCCTGCAGTTCCCTCGTGAGCCCGACCTGTTCGGCCACTATGGCGAATCCATCGGCGAGGTACGCTCCCAGCGCGGCGAGCCCACCGGCCAATCCTCCTGCCGCGCCGGCGCTCTCGAAATCGGAGATATCGACACCGAATCGTTCCCGATACGTGCCGACCAACGCCGTCAGCCGATTTGTCAACATTGCTACCTGCGCGGCCGTTGCTCCCTTCTGCGGACCAAAGACACTGGCAGCGTCGACGAAACGTGTTCGCACGTCGCAGGCGATGATCACCTCGATACCGGCAAGCCTTTGCGGCGATCCGAGCACTTCGACTGCACCTAACCCACCATCGGTCGTGGCCGACCCGCCCACACCAACGACAATCTTCTTCGCGCCAAGATCGATTGCCTCACTAATGAGCTCACCCACACCCGTGGTCGTGGCTCCAAGTGGATCGTTGCCCTCAGGTCCTCCCGCGAGCACCAGCCCAGAAGTTCGCGCCATCTCGATCACCGCGACTCCGGCATCGAAGCGCCATTGCGCATCAACGGGTTCTCCAAGTGGACCGGTGACCGTCGAGGTCTGGTTCGGACCGCCCAACGCTTCGAGCGTTCCATCGCCACCATCGGCGAGCGGAACTTGACCACAGGTGTGACCGCGTTCAGTCGCTGCTTTGGCAATCGCAGTGCAAATCTCAGCGGCAGTGGCGGTTCCCTTGAATTTGTCTGGGGCAGCGACGACGTGCATGGACTCACGATAGGGCGTGCAACGCTAAGGTGCGTGCGTGAAACGACCTGTCGTGATCGTCTCGAATCGCGGTCCCGTATCCTTTGAAATTCGCAACGACGAACTGGTCGGGTCGCGTGGCGCCGGAGGCCTTGTCAGCGGTCTCGGACCACTGGTGAAAGACACCGATACCACCTGGATTGCGGCGGCACTTTCCGACGGCGACCGCAGGGCGGGCGAATCAGGAACCATCACCGCAGCCGGATTCCGAGTTCGCACGCTCGCCATCGACAAAGCCGTTCTCGACAAGGCCTACAACATCATTGCGAACGAGACGCTGTGGTACGCAAATCATGGCCTGTATGCCCACGCTCGGTCACCGGTAATCGATACGGAGTGGTACGAGGCGTGGACGGCGTATCGGCACTACAACGAGATCTTTGCGGAGGCGATAATCGAGGACGCTCCCGAGAACGCGATCGTGCTCGTGCAAGACCATCACCTCGCCCTTGTCGGGCCGCGGGTTCGTGATGGCCGGCCCGACGTTTCCACCGTCCACTTCACTCACACCCCCTTCGCCAATCCCGATGAACTTCGAGTCCTTCCCGAACTAGCCAGGACCGAGCTACTACTCGGCTACCTCGGCCATGACGCGCTCGGATTTCATTCATCGCGCTGGAGCGACAATTTCGTCGCGTGTTGCCGCGAGACGTTGGGTGTGAGACCCACCAAGACCTTCATCTCACCACTCGGACCTGATGCTGAAGAGATCTCGGGCTTCGCCACATCGCCAGCGTGCGAGGCCGAATACGCCTCGGTGGTCGAAGAGGTTGGCGACCGGCTGGTTATAGGGCGACCGGAACGTTTGGAACTATCCAAGAACCTCCTTCGGGGCTTCTGGGCATACGACGAGTTGCTCGCCGCACGACCAGACCTCCACGATCGCGTCGTGTTCGTTGCGAACCTGTCACCGAGCCGAACCGCAGTGCGCGATTACATCGACTACCGATCCGAGCTGGAGACAACGATCGAAGAGATCAACGCCCGCTGGGGAACGGACACGTGGACACCGGTCCTCTACCGGGCCGAATCGAACTACCCCCGAGCGATAGCGTTACTTCGGCGCTATGACGTCTTGTTGGTCAACCCGATCCGCGACGGCCTCAACCTGGTAGCCAAAGAGGGCCCGCTCGTCAACGAACGAAATGGCATGCTCCTACTAAGCCGCGAGGCCGGGGCGTTCGACGAGCTCGCGGGTATCGCTACAGAGGTGCACCCATACGACATCACCCAGACCGCTCAAGCAATGTCAGATGCGCTCGATATGGACGACGATGTTCGAGCAGAAATCGCCGAGGACTTACGAGAGATCGCCCAAAGCAGATCGCCGCGAATCTGGCTCGACGAACAACTCGGAGCCATCCCAGAGGACGATCAGGCAGACAACGTCTAGCCCGCCCACAACTATTCCGACGTTAGGGCCGAGGCGAGATCGACCAGTTGATCACGCACGAACTCTGGCCCGTCGACGATGTCGGTCGCGATCGCACGAATCGAGTCGGGCGTCTCGGCGCCAGCGACGAGCACGGTTGCAGCTTCGGTCAGCGACCCATCGGCGGCTCGTTTCGCGAGGCGTTCAAACGCCGGAAGATCACCGACGTCGTCGCCAAAGTAGGCAGCCGCCCGTATCGATCCGAGCATTCGATCGATGGCGTCGCCTTTTGTTCCGAGGTTGGGGGGATGCAACTCCACCGACTGCTTGGCATCTCGTGATTCCAGGCCTGTCGCGAGAGACACCGCCTCGGCCCATCCGGTAACCCGCTTAGAGAACTCGGTGTCCTTTCCGCGGTAGTGCACCGTTAGCGAGTAGGTCTTGTCCTCGACGACGTCGACTCCGAACTCCTTCCCCGCATCGGTGATCGCACCGGCAACGGTGGGCAGCCAGCGCTGTGCGGCGGGGTCAACCTCTACGGTGCCGCCGACTCGATGTTCGATGCCGTAGAGCCCCGACAGCTGCACTCGTTCGTCAGCGAAGAACGGTTCCAAGAACGACACGGGACGCCCGGACACGATCGCGACGACGGCGATGTGATCGGCAAGTGTTTCGATGCTCTCGACGACCCCTGGCAATGGAACGACCGATTCGGGATCATCTTGGATTGGCGAGAGGGTTCCGTCGAAGTCGAAGAACAGTGCCACCGTCGTTGGATCTCGAAGGATCTCTGAGCGGACGGCGTCAAGGGCCACGAAACCAGGCTTCCCTCGTGGTTGTCAGGCTGGTGGCACCGATTCGTCAGCCCCGATGATGACCACGATGTTGGCGTTATCGAGACGGCCGTCGGATACCGCGTCAGAAGACACGGGGATCGATTCGGGCGCCGGAAGGACGGCATCGGGAGCTGCGCCCAACGCCTGACCGATCGCAATGGCGTTTGCGTCGAAGCCGGGGCGATAGTAGATCACGCCAGACGCCGTCGCTGGAGCGTTCGACACTTCGGCGGTGTAGCCGTCTGCGACCACTAGATCTCGAAGTCCGCCTGCGACACCGGCCTGCCCGCGACCGTTCGAGATGAGCACGGTCACCTCGTTGGGCGGCAGCAGTACTCCCGGCTCGACCGGCGGGTCGGTGACCACCGAACTTTCCTCATCGATCTGCGGGATGGTCTCGGCTGTTCCAGCCTCGGGTTCTCCGACCGACGGAGCTGCAGCATCGTCTGCACCGCCAGCGTCTTCGGTTCCCTCGGTTCCATCGACAGCATCAGTCGTTTCCGCAGCTACATCGCTATCGCTATCGCCAGCGGCAAGCTCGGTCTGGGGATCATCGAGGGCGAACATCACCAGCAGCAGTCCGATTACCAACGCCAGCGCGATCAGCATCGCTCCACGTGCGGCGGCACCGCCGGTGGAACGTGCGAGTGAGCCGTCTTCTGCGGCGTGGATTCCTGACGAGCTCATCGGGCGGGAGGCTGTTCTATCTGTCGTTCG